>CP099650.1:5610954-6234393 GCA_024123915.1 Oxalobacteraceae bacterium OTU3CAMAD1
CTCGGCATCAAGCTGGCAGCGCAATACAGCGAGCGGATCCACCGCAAGCCGTTCGATCAACTGGCCCCGGCCGACAAGGACGCGCTGCTCAGCGCGCTGGAAAAGAACGTCGTCGATTTCACCGAACTGGGCGAGCCGTCGCTGAAGGCCTCGCAATTCTTCGGCCAGTTGTTGGACGACACCAAGAACGGCTACCTGGCCGATCCCATGTACGGCGGAAACAAGGACATGAAGGCGTGGGTCGCCATCGGCTTCCCCGGCGCGCGCGCCGCCTACACCGAATGGGTCGATGTGCACGACGTCAAATATCCGCTGGGGCCGGTGAGCCTGAGCGGCAAACGCGCCTGAACATCCCCTCTCCCCCATTCTCCAGCTAATTTATGACTAAGCTCTTATGACCAACATCACCAACGACGAGGTCGACGTCGTCATCGTCGGCCTTGGCTGGGCCGGCTCCATCATGGCCATCGAACTGGCCAAGGAAGGCTTGAAGGTGCGCGCGCTCGAACGCGGCCCGGAACGTCCACCGGAAGACTTCGCCTATCCGAAACCGGCCGACCAGTACGCCTACGCGATCCGCAACAAGGTGTTCGTCACGCCGCGCGACGCCGCCCTGACCGTGCGCTATAACACCGGCGAGACGGCGCTGCCCACACGCAAATGGGGCGCCTTCGTGCCCGGCAATGGTGTCGGCGGCTCCGGCCTGCACTGGACCGGCGTGCTGATCCGCCCGACCCAGACCGACATCAAGCTCAAGACCTACGCCGACCAGGCCTACAAACGCGGCGCGCTCGATCCCGACATGCGCATCAAGGACTTTCCGTTCACGTGGGAGGAGATCGAGCCGCACATGGACAAGTTCGACAAGATCTGCGGCCTGTCCGGCACCACCGGCAACCTGGGCGGACAGATCCAGCCGGGCGGCGATCCGTTCGAAGGCCCGCGCTCGAATCCGTATCCGCTGCCGGCGCTGCACGACACGCTCAACAGCTCGCTGTTCGCCGCCACCGCCAGGAAGATGGGCTACCACCCCTTCCCCAATCCGTCGGCCAACGTCACGCAGGCGTGGACCAATCCCTACGGCGCCCAGCTGGCCCCGTGCAACTACTGCGGCTTTTGCAGCAAGTACCCGTGCCTGAACTACTCCAAGGCGTCGCCGCAGACCACCATCCTCGACGTGGTCAAGCGCATGCCCAACTTCGACTACAAGACCGGCGCCAACGTCATCCGCGTCGACCTGCACGCCGACAAGAAAACCGCCAAGGGCGTCACCTACATCGACGAGCAGCAGCGCGAGGTGTTCCAGCCGGCCAAGATCGTCATCCTCAGCAGCTTCCAGTTCGCCAACGTGCGCTTGATGCTGTTGTCGGGCATCGGCGAGCCGTACAACCCGATCACCGAACGGGGCGTGATCGGCCGCAACTACGCCTTCCTCAGCGTCGGCGATGCCACCTTGTTCTTCAAGGACAAGCACTTCAACCCGTTCGCCACCGCCGGCGCCACCGGCGAAATGTTCAATGACATCTCGCCGGGCAACTTCGACGGGCCTGGCCTCGGCTTCATCGGCGGGGCCAAGATCCACAGCTCGCAGGCCAGCGGCGCGCCGATCGGCACCGCCCTGCCGCCGGGCACCCCGGCTTGGGGCAAGGGCTGGAAGGAAGGCATGGTCGACTGGTACGGGCGGGCGATGAAGGTCAGCATCTCGACCAGCTGCATGGCCTATCGCGGCCACTACCTGGACCTCGACCCGAACTACAAGGACCCGTGGGGCCAGCCGCTGCTGCGCATGACGTTCGACTGGCGCCAGAACGAGCTCAAACTGCAGCGCCACCTGCGCGGCATCGTGCTCGACATCGCCAAGGAACTCAAGCCGGACGCCATGTCGGAAAATTTCCTCGGGCTGGACTCGCACTGGGACATCACCAAGTATGTCTCCACCCACAACGTCGGCGGCGCCATCATGGGCACCTCGCCGCGCGACTCGGCGCTCAACCGCTACACCCAGTCGTGGGACGTGCACAACGTCTTCGTCCCGGGCGGCAACGCGTTCCCGCAAAACTTCCAGGCCAATCCGACCGCGCTGATCGGCGCCATCACCTTGTTCGCGGCCGAGGCGATCAAACAGCAGTATCTGAAAAACCCCGGACCGTTGGTGCAGGCATGAGCAAGCGCGCGATGAAAAACCTTACCTACCTCTTGAGCGCCAGCGCGATTGGCGTCGCCGGCGCGGCCTCGGCCACCGCCATCGCAGCAGCGGCGGCATCGGCGCCGCCGGGTCAAACGCTGGTGCAACGGGGCGCCTACCTGGCCAAAGTCGGCGACTGCATTGCCTGCCACAGCGCGCCGGGCAAGCCGGCCTTCGCTGGCGGCCTGCCCATCGACAGCGGCCACGGCATCATCTATTCGACCAACATCACGCCTGACCAGGAACACGGCATCGGCCGCTACACCGAGCAGCAGTTCGCCGACGCCGTGCGCAAGGGCGTGCGCGCCGACGGCACCCATCTGTATCCGGCCATGCCGTACACCAGCTACGCCAAGGTCAGCGACCAGGACATCGCCGCGCTGTACGCCTATTTCCAGAGCGGCGTCAAGGCGTCCGCCTACGCGCCGCCGGCATCGACGATGGGCTTCCCGTTCAACCAGCGCTGGGGCATGGTGTTCTGGAATTTCTTCTTTGCAGACGGCAAACCATTCAAGCCGCAGCCGGGCTGGAGCCCGCAAGTGCGCAACGGCGCCTATCTGGTCGAAGGGCTGGGCCACTGCAGCACCTGCCACACGCCGCGCGGCTTCGCCATCAACGAAAAAGCCAGCAACAGCGGCGACGCCAAGTTCCTTGCCGGCGGCGAGCTCAATGGCTGGCCGGTGCCGTCGCTGCGCGCCCTGCCGCGCTGGGACCAGGCGGCCATCGTCGATTACCTGCAGACCGGGCGCAACAAGAACTCGGCGGTCGCCGGCGAGATGACGTCGGTGGTCCAGCACAGCACCTCGCAGATGACCGCCGCCGACTTGAACGATATCGCCGCCTATCTGAAGGCCCTGCCGCCGGGACCGGCGTCCGACGCCGCCGTCAAGCCGCAGGGCCGCGACGCCACCGTCAAGAAATTGTCGGCCGCCGTCAACCTGACGTTGGGTGAGCGGCTGTATCTGGATAACTGCTCGGCCTGCCACTTCGTCACCGGCAAGGGGGCCACGCGCGTGTTCCCCGAGTTGGACGGCGCCACCGTGGTCAACGCTGAGAATCCAACCGCGTTGCTGCACGTGATGCTGGCAGGGGCGCGCACGCCATCAACGGACAAGGCGCCATCGGTGCTGGTGATGCCGGGCTTCGGCAAGCGGCTCAGCGACAACGAGGCGGCCGCGCTGGCGACCTTCGTGCGCCAGGGTTGGGGCAACACAGCGGCGGCGGTGTCGGAAAAAGATGTCGCGAAAGTCCGCTTAACCACGGCTCCACGTAGGGCGGATTAGCGCAGCGTAATCCGCCATGCATGCGTCTCGGCGGCGCATAGCGTGGCGGATTACGGCGTGCCGCCTCATACTCCCTACGTGGATCAAGGTATGACTTAGTGTCGCCTGACTAACGCACCAACCACATCCAAGCGCTCAAGGTGAAGAACGACGCCACCATGCAAATCAACAGTGTCGTCGCGCTGCGGTCGGCCTCGCCGTACGCCTGCGCCAGGATCGGGTAGATGCTCAACATCGGCATCGCCGCCATCAGCAGCGCCGCCGCGCGCAGCGACGGCTCCATCGGCGCGATGCCCACCAGCGGCAACAGCGCAATCATCATCAGCACGGCCAACGGATGCCCCACCAGCTTGCCCGCCACGATGGGCAGCACGCGCTGCCAGCCGGTGGTCAAAGGCAAGCCCACCAGGGTGCCGCCGATGGCGAACAGCGACACGCCGCCGCTGGCCTGCGAGAACAAGGTCACGCTGCGCAGCACCGGCTGCGGCAGCGACACTTCCGCCAGGCTGACAATCAGGCCGGCGGTGACCGCCAGCACCATCGGGTTGCGTGCCAGGCGCTTGACCGACTGTCCGAGCACCTGGCGCCACGACCCGCCGGCACCCCGGGCACTCTCCGCCATCGCCAGCAGCAGTGGCAGCATCACCAGATTCTCCACCATCACGTTCAGCGCCAGCGCCACGCCGGCCACCGGCGCCACCATCAGCAACAGGATCGGAAAGCCCATGAAGCTGCTGTTGGAGCACGACACGCCCATCGCCAGGAAGGTGCTGCGCATGCGGCTCAAGCCGCCCAGACGCCGGCCGACCACGTAGGCGACCGTCATCATCACCAGCGAGCCGCCCAGGTAGGCCAGAAAATAGGCCGGGTGCAGCACCTCGCGGATATGGCGCGTCGCCAGCGCGTTGAAGATCAGCGCCGGCAGCGCGAAGTTCAGTACAAACTTGCCGAACACCCGCATGTCCGCCCGCTCGAACACGCCGAAGCGGGTGGCGAGGTAGCCGGCGAGGACGATGATATAGATCGGGCTGGTGATGGCGAGGATATCGAGCATGGATGAGCGCAGGGAAGTTTGCGCCATCGTACTCGACGCCGGGCCCTTTGTCATGGTTGTGGTACATTCACGCCTCGAATCCTTTCAGCCGCCACGCCATGTCCTCCCTGAAGTACCTCAGCGCCTATTCCGAGCAAACGCAGCAGCAAGTGACCCAATTGCTGGCCAAGAACCAGCTGGGCGAGGTGCTGCTCAAGCGCTACAAAAAGCCGCACGAGCTGCGCACCGACAAGGCGCTGTACAACTACGTGCAGGAATTGAAAGATGAACATCTGCGCAACGCCGAGCCGATCAACAAGGTCGAGTACGACAGCAAGATCCATGTGATCAACCACGCGCTGGGCTTGCATACGTCGATCTCGCGCGTCCAGGGCGGCAAGCTCAAGGCCAAGCACGAGATCCGCGTCGCCACCATGTTCAAGGAAGTGCCGCTGGAATTCCTGCGCATGATCGCCGTGCACGAATTGGCGCACGTGAAGGAAAAGCAGCACGACAAGGCGTTCTACAAGCTGTGCACGTACATGGAGCCGAACTACCACCAGTACGAGTTCGATCTGCGGCTGTACCTTACCCATCTCGATACCGGCGCCGGCCGGCTGTGGGCTTAGTCCACCGTTACAGGACGACACACTCTCCCGTTTGGCGAAGGTCAATAGCGATCGATCCCGCTGTACGATGATGGAGCTTCGTGTGCCAACGGCGGAGACGGTCGATGCTATTTTCCGAATCGGACTGGTTTATTTTTTTACGGACGAATGCGCTTTGGCTTTCCGTCAATGTCGCTGTTCCCGTATTGCTCCCCTATCTGATGCTGGTATTGATAGCGATTGACCAAGCGACACCAGGCGCCCGCAGCAGGGGAACGACGACTTGGCGAAAACTATTGAAGAAGTCCGTCGATACGGGGCAACTGTTTTGGACGGCGATCTCCATGGTGGCGGCAATCGCCTATGATGCCATTGGTGCTTGGGACACACATCCGGACCAGCACGCAGCTGTCGGCGGAACGATCATGCTCTGTATCCTGATAGGTTTTATTTGTACGGTGCTGGTCGGATTTAGTACACTAAGATCAGCGAAGGACGGCACTACAAACTGGTACGTTATCGGCATCTCCATTGTGCTGACCACCAGCCTGTGCATCTTCTACCCAATCATTCACTTCAAATTTTCTCAGTCTTGTTAGACAACCAGAATCAACCTTATGGTGAATAAAAATGCTGAAATTCATGGAATCCATCGTGGCGGATGACGCGAAGTTCGCGAAGACAATGTTAGCCTTGGGTGCGGTCGGCTTTTTTGCCATTGTGGCTGGCATCGCTCTCGTCCTCAGCCTGTAATTTTCCTGGCAGCCTCAGCAGATGCGCGACGGCAGGCGCCGTTCTGCGCGTCCTCCATCCTTGCCAGCGCCACGCAACGCCGCGCAAGGATCGCGGTCGGGTCGAGCAGCGCGACCTCGCGTCCGGCGATCGCGAACGCCGCGTCCTCCCGCAGCAGCAGCGGCAATTCGGTGCACCCCAAGATCACCACTGTGGCGCCGGCGTCGACCAGATGCGTTAGCGCCCGCATCAAGTCCTCCCGGCATTCGCCGTCCAGATAACCGGCCTTGACGCCGCGCTCGCCATAAATGGCGCGCATCACCAGCGCCTGGTGGGGCTGGTCCGGCATCAGCAGTTCGAACTCCGCGCCGGCGGCGGCCTCCTGATACACCCGGCTGCCGATGGTGCCGGTGGTCGCCAGCAGGCCGACCCGGCGGTGTCCGGGATGGTGCCGGCCGATATGCCGCACTGTTTCATGCAGCATGTTGACGATGGGTATCGTCAGCTGCCGGCGGATGCGCTCGACATAGGCGTGGGCGGTGTTGCAGGGTATCGCGATCAGATCAGCCTGGTTGGCCTCTAACCGCTTGCACGCGGCGTAGATCGCCAAGGTGGGGTCCTCGCCGCCGCCGATCAGATTGGCCGTGCGGTCGGGGATCTGCGGATTGTGGTCGACGACAAGCTTGATATGGTCCTGATCGCGCGTGGCATCGGTGTTCGAGATGATCTTGTCCATGAAATCCACCGTCGCCGCCGGACCAACGCCGCCGACGATGCCGATCTTGAAAGCGCCCGGCGGTTGACGCCGCTGGTGCCCCCGGTGCGCCATCGCGAAATCGACATAGGCCTGGTTGCTGTCCAATACCGGCATGCCGGCGGCACGCAGCGGGCCGGCGACCATGGCGATGTCCGTCGCGCCGGGTACGATGACATCGGCGCCCTGCGCCATCAGGTCGCGGCACGCCTCCAGCAGCAGCGCCTCCGCGCGCGGCGTGGCGCCGCCGGCCTGCAATCCCCCGGCGCCATAGACGGCTCCCCTGACACAGCACCGCTGAATCTCCGGCTGCGGATAGACCAGCCGGTAACCGGCCGGTTCCAGGTGGCGCTCGAACAGACGCTGGCCTAGCACGTAGTCGGACGTGAGCACGCCGACGGTACGGGTGCGGAGACCGCCGCACTGCTCCAGCGCGGCCAGCACCGCGTCCATCAGACTGATGACGGGCAGGCGCAGTTCGGCGCGTAGCTGGTGCAGGAAGGTGTGGCTGATGAAGCAAGGCAGCATCACGCTGCTAGCGCCAGCCCGCGCGTAGCGCTGCGCCATGTCGTAGACGTACAGCTGGCGACCGAGCATCGGCGCGCCGCCGCCCGGTTGGCTGTCGTCGCCGTCGAAATGGTGGTGCTCGTACAGGATGCGGTACTGGTCGGGAAAGGCGTCGCGGGCCACCCGACGCAGCATCTTGCGGTGCACGTCCGCGCCCGCCAATGTGCCGAGGCCGCCAATGATGCCGATGCATGTTTGTGTGGAAGTCATGCACCAACAATATCCGCACCACGACACAAGGTTATGCAATATGGAACTGACCCTATGCGGCGGCCGCATAGGCTCGAACGTTAACGGGCGGCCTGCCCTGTCTGGAACCGGATCGTCGCCGGCGCCAGGCCGGGCGACTTGGCGGTCAGGCTGGCTTCCCCGGCTTGCCCGGTCGATTGCACGATCACCTGTGCCCAGCCGTTGAACACGCGCCGCTGCCACGGCGCAGCCGGCGCGGTGACGCGCAGCACGCCCCATTTGCTGGTGCCCACCGAGCGGTCGAACATGCCCTGCACGCCGTCCTTCGGTGTCGCCAGGACATAGGCCAGGCTGTTGGCGTCCTTCAGTTGCGCGCCCTCCAGCGCGATCATCAGGCCGCCGTCGACCGGCGTCGCCTCGACCGCGCGGCCGTTCACATACACCGCCTGGTCGGCGTGCAGCCGGTCGATGAACAGGGCGGCGCGGCCGTCCGCCGTCAGGGCCGGCGGGGGGAACTCGCCACGCAATACCAGATAGCGCGTCAGCGGCGGCTGCTCCGTGGGCGGCAACCACGCAGCCGGATCGCGCCACGACGACGTATCGACCGTCGCGGCAAGCGCAGCCGGCTGGTCGGCGCTATCGACGGCGAGGGTGCGCCAGCCGGACAGCGGCACGAAGCTGTGGCGGTCGGCCGGACGGTCGGCCTCGTGCGAACCCGGATCGCCGTTGCCGACGCCGATGATGCGGATCGGGCCGGACGCGTCGAAGCCAACCAGGTCGCCAGCGGTCGGCACGATCTTGCCGGCGGCGTCGGCGACGTTGACCCACACCACGGCGATATCGGTGCCGTCGGGCTTGAGGACGGTCTTGTCGGCGCTCAGCGCGACGCGGGCGCCGGCGCCGGTGGTCGCCACCTCCGCCGTCGCCACCGGTTCGCCCTTGCGGTAGGCCGTCGCGGTCAATTTACCGGCCTGGTAGGGCACCATCCATTCCAGCTTCCCATCCTTGACCATCGTCTTGCGGCCCAGCGGGCGGCCGTCCTGGAACAGCTCGACCGCGTCGCCGTTGCTGTAGACGTGCACCTTGATCGGCTGCCCCTCCCTGCCCGCCCAGTTCCAGTGCGGCAGGATGTGCACCATCGGTTCGCGCGTCCACACCGACTTGAGGTAGTAGGCGGTATCCTTCAACACGCCGGTGGTGTCGAGCATGCCGAACTGCGAGCCGACGGCCGGCCAGCCGAACGGCGTGGTCTCGCCCCGGTAGTCGAAGCCGGTCCAGACGAACATGCCGCTCATCCAGTCGCGTTCCTGGACGCGGCGCCAGCCCTCTTCGATGCTAAGGCTGCTGCCCGGGCGGCCTTGGCGGTCGTAGGCATTCAGATGGGAGCGCGCCGGCTCGTCGAAGTAGACGCCGCGCGTGGTCAAGGTCGAGCCCTCCTCCGACATCATCGCCGGCTTGGCCGGATGGTCGCGGTGGAACTGGTCGACGTCGTGCTGGGCGCCGTAGTTAAAGCCGATCACGTCCGCCCCCAGCGACACGCCCTTGCCCGATCCGCTGGTGGCCACCGTGGTGCGCCGCGTCGGGTCCATGCGCTTGACATGCTCGTCCATTTCGCGCGCCAGATGGGGACCGGGGTCCTTCCACTCCAGCGCCCATTCCTCGTTGCCCACCGACCAGATGATGACGCTCGGATGGTTGCGGTCGCGCCGTATCATGCGGTCGAGCTGGCCGCGCAACTCGGGCGTGGTGCCCATCATGCGGTGCTCGTCGATGACGAGCATGCCCAACCGGTCGGCCTCTTCCAGCAGTTCCGGCGTCGGCGGATGGTGCGAGGCGCGGTAGGCATTGACGCCGAACGACTTGAGCTGCTTCAGGCGCCAGGTCTGCAGCCCGTCCGGCAGCGCCACGCCGACGCCGGCGTGGTCCTGGTGGTTGTTGGTGCCCTGCAGCTTGAGCGGTTTGCCGTTCAGCGAGAAACCCTTGTCCGGATCGAACACCACGGTGCGGATGCCGAAGCGGGTGTCGTAGCTGTCGACCACCCGGGCGCCTTGCAGCAGCGTGGTTTTCAGGGTGTACAGGTTGGGCTCTTCGAGCGACCACAGGCGCGGACGCGGCACCGTCAGCGCCGAGCTGAACCCGCCATCGCGCACGGCGCCCACGGAGCGGCGGGCCTGCTCGGCCTGCGCCACCAGCTTGCCGTCGGGTCCGTACACCTGCTGGCGCAAGGTGAACGCTTGCGCGCTCTTGCCATCGTTGACCACGGTGACGTCGACGTCGATGCGCGCCTTCGCGCCGTCCACTTTGGTTTTGACGAAGGTGCCCCACTGCGCCACGTGCAGCGGATCGGTCTTGGTCAGCCAGACGTGGCGATAGATGCCGGCGCCCTCGTAAAACCAGCCCTCCTCCACGGTGGCGTCGGCGCGCACGGCGATGACGTTGTCGCCGCCGACAGTCAAATAATCGGTGATGTCGTAGCGGAAGCCCGAATAGCCACTCGGCTCGGTGCCGATGTAGTGGCCGTTCACCCAGACCACGCTGTTGCGGTAGACGCCGTCGAACTCCAGCGAGACGCGGCGCCCCTTGTCGGCGGCCGGGATATGGATCACCTTGCGATACCAGCCGACGCTGTTTTCCGGGAAGTTGCGGCCGATGGCCAGCGAGCCGTGGTTGGTGTTGGCGCGCGCATCGAACGGCAACTCGACCGCCCAGTCGTGCGGCAGGTCCAGCTTGCGCCAGGCGGCGTCGCTGAAGTCGACGGCGGCCGGGCCGTCGCCGTAGCCGGCCTTGGCGAAGAAAAATGGCCGCAGGCCGTGCTTAAAGTCCTTTTGCGCATCGTACGGGTGGCCGTGGGCGAAGCGCCAATCCTTGTCGATGTTGATGCGTTCGCGGCCGTCGATAGCGCGCGCGGCGGCCAGCGGGGCCGGCTCGGCGGCCATCGCGGCCGTTGCGGTCACGCAGGCGCAGCCCGCGAGGATGATGGCGATGAGTACCTTGCCCAGTCGATTAGTCACTTCGTCTCCCTTATTGTTTTAGCGATTTTTGCAGTGCCAACTCTTAGCTTGCCGCCAACCCGCACTGCGGCCACATGGGGTCGGACCCCGAGGGGTCCGACCCCGGCATCCGGGTTGCGGGTTAACGCGCGTTCATTTCGCCGCCAGCGACTCGATCAGATCGGCGATCTGTTCGGCCGGCGGGCGCTCGGACGCCAGCTTCGCCGCCAATGCCGCGCAGGCGGTGGCCACCTCCGGCCGGTTCAACAGGCCCGACAGCGCGGCGGTCCAAGCGTCGAGCGGCGCGTCCGGCTTGACCATCGCGCCTACGCCCAGGCGCGTCAGGCGCATGCCGTTGTCGGGCTGGTCGTACGAAAACGGCACGACCAACTGCGGTTTGCCCGCCGCCATCACGGTGGCGCTGGTGCCGACGCCGCCGTGGTGGACGAACACCGCCACGCGCGGCGCCAGCGCGTCGAACGGCGCATACGTCACGTGGTGCACAAACGCCGGCAACACCGGCGGCAACTGTTCGCGGAACGGCGTGATCACCACCACCCGCTGTTGCAAGGCTGCGGCCGCCGCGATCGCGCGTTCGATGAAGGCGCGGCCATGCGCCATCGCCGAACCGGGCGTGACGGCGATCGGCGCGGGGCCGGCGTCGAGGAAGCGCCGCAGCTCCTCGCCGAGGGCGTCATCCGGCGCGGCCGGCATGCGCGGGAAGCCGGTGCAGACGGTGTTCGGCGGCCAGTCGGCCTGCGGCGCGGCGAACCAGTCGGGAAAGGCACAGATGACGCGCTGCGGCGAATGCAGCCACCAGCTCAGTATGCGGCGCGCGGGCGCCAGGCCGAGCGAGGCGCGCAAGTCATTGACGCCGGGACGAACGGCGGGATCGATCAACAGGCGGTCGATCAGGCCGAGCACGATGCGCACGACCCACGGCGGCATCCCGGCCAGCCACTCCAGTCCGGCGCGCGCGGCCGGGTCGTAGGCGGAAAAGAAACACGCCGGCGCCAGATGGACCGTGGCCAGCGGCACGCCCCTGGCTTCCTGCAGAATACGGCCGGTCATCGCCAGGGTGCTGGCGACGATCACCGTGGGCCGCGCTTCGACCAGCGCCAGCTGCCGCGCATACGACGGGGCGAAATGCCTGGCCATATGCTTCCAGATCGTGAACAGCCCCTTCTGCGGATGCCACAGGTCGGGGTCGTGCACCAGCTCGTCGAGCTCGGCCTGGCTCAGGCCGGAGGCGAAGGCCATGCCCGCGCGCTCGACCCGCTCCTTGAAATTGTCGGAGGCGACCAGGGTGACGTCGTAGCCGCGCCGCAGCAGGGCCTGGCCGATGACGATAAAGGGATAGACGTCGCCGGCGCTGCCGGCCGCAAGGATGAGAATGTGGCGCGCGCCGGCCATATGGGGAAGGCCTAGGCCTTCAGCAGTTGAAGCAGTGCCCGCGGATCGCTCTCGGACATCATCAGCGCCGCATGCTGCGGACGGATGAAGCCCTGCTCCCTGGCGTGGGCGATGAAGCCGATCAAGCCGTCGTAGAAGCCGTCGACATTGAGCAGGCCGATCGGCTTGGCGTGGATGCCCAGCTGCGACCAGGTCAGCATCTCGAACAACTCCTCCAGCGTGCCCATGCCGCCGGGCATGGCGATAAACCCGTCCGACAGGCTGGCCATCATCGCCTTGCGCTCGTGCATGTCCTTGACGATGAACTGGCGCGTCAGGCCGGTGTGGCCCACTTCGCGCTCGACCAGCGCGGTCGGGATCACGCCGGTGGCCTCGCCGCCGAGTCGCAACACCTCGTCGGCGATGATGCCCATCAAACCGACATTACCGCCGCCGTACACCAGCGCCAGGTTTTGATCGACCATCGCAGCCGCCAGCGCGCGCGCCGCCTCGGCGTAAACGGGGCTGACGCCAGCGTTGGCGCCGCAATACACACAAATCGTCTTCGTCACTGCTGCTTTTCCTCCATGAGTTCCTGTCGCGCGGCCTCGACATCGAGCCGCTCCATCGCGTCGCGCGGGGCCAGGCGCGCGGCCTGTTCCAGCAGGGCCGTGGCGTCGGCCATTTTCTTTTTACCGTCGAGCATCGCCAGCGCGTGGCCGTACTGGATGCGCGCGATCGCCGAATCGGGATCGAGCCGCAGCGCGGTCTCGAAGTGGCGGTAGCCCTCCTCCTTCTTGACGCCGTAGGTCAGGCCGCCGATCATGGCGCCCACCTTGTCGACGATCTCCGTGTGGTACACGCCCAGGCCCACATGGGCGTCGGCGCGCGCCGGCGCCAGCTGGACGGTTTTTTCGAGGCTGGCGCGCACGCGCTGGCCGAGTCCCTGGGCCAGCGCCTTGACCACCGAGATGCCCTCGGCATAATAGCCCAGCGCATAGGCATGCCAGTAATAGCCGGCCGGGTTGCCGGGCTGCTCGCGCTGCTGGCGTTCGCAGCGCTCGGCCACGCACTCGAAGGTGGCGATGCGTTTCTTGACGCTCGTTTCCAGGTACTGGGCGTAGATGCAGATCGCCTTGTGGGCGACCGAATAGCCGTTCACGCCGGCGTCCAGCCCCAGCCGCGCGGCCCGCTCGAACTCGCCGGCATGGAAGGCGATCCAGGCCTGCAGCAGCGCCGGATTGGCCGGGAACGGCTCCAGGTCGCCGCTGTGCAGCGCCGGCCAGGCCGCCTTCAGGCCCTCCGGCGTGTAGCGGTAGGCGGGATCGGGATAAGGGAAAGGGGTCCAGGCCATGGTGTCTCCGCGGCTCACTTGAGCTTCTTCAGATATTCTTCGGACAGTTTCTGGAACAGCAAACTGGTCTCATTGCGCAGATACGGCCCGATCTGCGACAGCACCTGGTAACAGCCGCGCGCCAGCGCGTCGGCCATCGATTGCTGCTCGCTGTACTTGCGCGGGTTGCGCACGTACTCGTACGACAGCCAGTACGTCGCCACCACCACCATGTTGGTGGCCATGGCGTCGATGGCGGCGTCGGACGCCTCCAGCGATTTTTCGCTGCGCAAGTCCTCGCACAGCTGCTTGGCGACCTTGATCTTGTGCGCCAGGATCTGCTTGAAGTGCAGCTCGAGCTTGCGGTTACGCGACAGCAAATCGTTGAGGTCGCGGTAGAAGAAGCGGTAGCGCCAGATCAGCTCGAACATCAGGTGCAGATACATCCAGACGTCGTCGATGTTCGAGCGGCGCCCGTTGGGCACGGTGAGGATGCGTTCGATCTCGGCCTCGAACTGGACGAAGATCGAGTTGACGATGTCGTCCTTATTGCGGAAATGGTAATACAGGTTCCCAGGGGAGATATTCATCTCCTCGGCGATCACCGTGGTGGTGATGTTGGGTTCGCCGAACTCGTTAAACAAGCGCAGGGACAGTTCCAGTATGCGTTCACGGGTGCGGCGGGGTGCTTTTTGTTGCATAGCGAGGATCTCTGTTTATTCTCATGCAAGCATAACACCTATGCACCCCAAGTGAGAACACCGCGACGGTTTAAACGTAAATGATGGCGGATGGTCGCAAGATAGGCGCCTGATCTTCGGTGAAAGGCGGCCTGCGGGCATGCAGCAACGCATTTCGCCCATGATCCCTTCTTCCATAGCCGCTGCCGCGCCCACCCGCAGTGGTAGCACGCGATGAAGCCCGCCATTCCTCGCCACAGCATCACAATTCCTCGATGATGCCTCGCTAGCGCCCCCTTCCATAGCCCCATATTATTCGGCTTGAATTAACCAATAATCTTTTTTTAATAATACCAATAAGTAGCAGACCTCATTGGTATTCCCACGTCACCTTATATCTCGCCGGCCCATTATGTACTAGCGTAACGCAATGTAACCACATGTAAATAAAAAACAATGTTGATACAATAGTAAACTGGACACCAATCGGGTCGCTGGTTAATATCGAATCGTTAGTAAAGACAGAGTCAGGCCTGAAGGTCAATTATTCATCAATGCTTTTTCGGTTATATTCGTAGAAAGAACTATGGCTATGAGATTATATATTTTTGCTTCAACAAGCATGGCCGCATGTCTGCTATTTAATATCGCCGCGATAGCGCAGACTTCACCGACGCCGCATATCGATTATGAAAAGATCAGCGGTGTCGAGATTATAGTCATGCCGAAAGATGTAGCGACGCGACAGAATCTGGATGAAACCTCAATCCGGAAAGTGGGATGCGTCTATCGGTCAAATGATAAGTTAGCGATTGCCGGCCTGACAAAATTAATAAGGGAATCGAAACTTCAGATAGGCACGGACAACGGGCAGGAGATCGTCCTGCGAAATTTCGTGCGTTTTTCTTCGCCCGAGGGCGGCACCAGCCTGCAGTTCGGCGAGCCGCAGAGCGGAAAGGTTCTATCCGGATCACTTAAGAGCAAAGATGGCAGCACGTCCGTCGCCATTGATGGCGAATTTATTCCCAATCTCCATAACTGGATTATCTCAAATCAGCTTCAGGTTCAATCCGGGCCTGTTGGATGTCATTAGCCTGGCCACTTTCAACTTTCATAGGAACTGATTTATGCCGACAGCAGACGATTTTACCTTGGCAAATGCACAAGCCGGTGATTACGCGAAGTTTGCGAGCGCACTCAACTATATCCAGGGGGTGTTTCAAAGCTCCGGTACCGTGGCTACAGTGCAGGGCTCCACGGTCCGAATCAATCATCAGGGAATTGATGCGTACGACGCCAGTACCGGCATCATCGATTGGGACCCGGACTCGGGTCTGGTTGTTAACAATGGCGGGACAAGCGGCGTGCAATCCCCCGCAGTCGGTCTTTATCATGAAATGGCGCACAAAGCCGATCCGAGATTTGACTGGGAGACGCCTGATCAGCGGGAGGCGGAGGCCACTTCGATGGAGACAACGGTGGCCCAGGCACTGGGTGAGCCGATTCGGGCCACCTACACAAGCACTAGCGGAACCGTGGTTGTCAGCAATCCGACGGAACATACCAGCAACGGTGTGTGGACACAAAAAAATGATGATGGCAGCGTGCAGTCCGGAGGCGCCTATCCCGGACCGGCTCCCGATCTGGACGACAGCGGTGGTGGCACGACCGATCCCGGCACGGGTGATGGAGATGGCGGCGACGATGGCACGGGCGGTGGCGGCGGGGATGATGGTGGCGGCGACGGCGGTGGTGACGGCGGTGGCGGTGGTGGCGGCGGCGGTGACGATGATCTTGGACCGATTGAGGAAGACCGGGTCGTTCAAACATCGCGGGTGGACAAAGTTAAACCGACCAGCAGCGATGCCGTCGCCGGCCACCCGCTGGCGGCGAACGTCAAGTCCGCCAATGTCTCGGTCTTGTCCACGCCGGTAGCCATGCAGACGGCCAGCCTGCGCGGCGCGAGCCAATTAATACAATCCATGGCCAGTTTCGGCGTCCAATCGGCCGCGCTGAACCAGGATCACGGCTTCGCCGGGACGGTTCATCCAGCCGAGATTGGCGTGTCCGGCGGCCGCCATCCGGCGCGCTTCGTCGCAGCACTGGTGTAGTGCCCTTCCGGGCGCGGACGGTTCCCGGCTGCTGGATACTATCGCACTCACACTTGGCAGCGATGAATTCCACTCCGGCGTGCCGGTGTAACCGTATCAACCGAACTACCGGATAAATATGAAAATATTATTGGCGATTTTGCTTTCAACGGCCTGCATATATTCGCCGTGCAAAGCTGGAGAGGATAGCTCGTCGGTCGAGAGCACCAGGCTTCCGGTAGCGGCGGATGTGACCTTCGTTGGCAACGGTTTGTCTTTTGGAACACAGATTACCGCTGCGATTCTACAGAAAATCGGTTGCACATACTCCATAAGCAACTCTGAAACATCATCGAAACTATTGAAATTGGTCGGTGCGGCACGTGATATATCGCAGGCCGAAGTCGATCCCAAACAAAAATTTGAAGTCAGAAACAGGATCGTTCTTCACTTCCAGAATACCGATGATATTTCTGTCGAATTTAGTCAAAAATTCCTCAACCAATCTTACCTGAAGGGCAACTGGAATTCAGAACCTGTACACCTGCGAAATGATCTCGTGGAGGAAGTTCACGCTGCCGTCAAAGAATCCGGGGCGGAGCAGCTGAACAAGGATGCGCCGAAGTCTTGCGGCATTTTCTAATTTTCATCAAAACTATCTGGAGAGGCCATGCCAATCACGGGTGTATTTAATTCCATTTCCAACGCCAGCAACGCGGACCTGCAAAAACTTCAAAGTGCATTGAGTTATGGGAGCCAGAATTCGCAAGGAACCCAGTTAATCAGCGATACCAGCGCCCAGCATGCCGACCTGGTTATCAACCATAACGGCATCAACCAAACCGTGCAAGACTCGGACGGGCATATGACCATCAGCTGGGATCCCGATACAGCGATCGCGGTGACCGACGCCAACGGCAACATCTCCAACTATGAATCGCCGGCTGCGAATTTGTTCCACGAGATGTCTCATGCAAACGATCCCTATCTGTGGCTTGATGTCCAAATAGCAGATCCTCAATACGATAATCTTGCGGACAAGACGGCCATCGAGAGAACCAATTCCATCGTCACCCCTCTTGGCGAGGAAGGACGCACGAATCATTCTGGAGGCTATGTCCAGGTGGACAATCCCACGGAACATACCGCCGGCGGCCAGTGGATTGAAATAGGATCGGACGGTCAAACCAAGTCTTCCACTCAGCCCGATGGTTTCGGCGATGATTGGAGCGGTTCCGGTAGCACGCCAGTTGATTCGGGCGGGGCGTCGGATGGTGGCGGGGATGGCGGCGGCGCAGATGGCGACGGCGGTGGCGAAGGCGGCAACGACGGTGGCGGCGGCGATGGCGGTGGCGGTGGCGGTGGCGGTGGCGGTGGCGGTGGCGGCGACGATGATCTCGGCCCCATCAATGAAGACAGCGTCAACCCGACAGCCCGCCTGGACACCGCCAAGCTGGACAAAGCCCACGCCGCGACCGGCAACGGGTTGACGACGACCGCCAACGCGTCGTCGCTGTCGACGCCTGCCGGCTTACAGGCACCGAGCCTGCGCCGCGCCAGCCAATTGATACAGTCCATGGCAAGCTTCGGCGCCCCCTCTGGCGCGCTCAACCAGGAACACGGCCTCGCCGGCGCGATCCACCCTGCCGAGATGGGTCTGGCCGCAGGACGCCATCCGGGCCGCATGGTGGCTTAACGGCCATGATTGCCGCATTGGCGGCGCGCGGGCGCATTGCGGCCCGCGCCTCGCGCCCCTTCCCGTTTAAGAACGCATGACTTCCACATTCACCGCCACACCCCCGGCCATCGGCGATCCGCGCCCGGCCAACGATGCGCCCGCCCCGGCCGACAGCGGCCTCGAAGCGCTGTTGACCATGGCGGCCCTGCATGGCGTCGCGGCCGATGCCGCCACCTTGTTGCATCAGTTCGGCGCCTGTGTCGACACCCAAGTCATCCTGCTGGCGGCGCGCAGCCTGGGCTTTAAGGCCGGGCTAGTACGGCAAGACGTGACGCGCCTGGACAAGGCTCCCCTGCCGGCGATCGCGCGCCATCGCGACGGACGGTTTTTCATCGTCGCGCGCTACCAGGCCGGCGCCGATCAGCACGCCGCCACCGTGTTGACGCAGCATGCCGGGTCGGCGCCGGCGGTCTGCTCCGTCGCCGAATTGCTGGCGCAATGGACCGGTGAACTCATTTTCCTCACCAGCAAAGCCAGTTACGCTGGCGCGATGGCCAAGTTCGACTTCAGCTGGTTTATTCCGGCTGTGATCAAGTACCGCCGGCTGCTCGGCGAAGTGCTGTTGATCTCGCTGGTGCTGCAGCTGATCGGTCTGGCCACGCCGTTGTTCTTCCAGGTCGTGATGGACAAGGTGCTGGTCAACCATGCCTTGCAGACGCTCAATGTCGTCGCGCTCGGACTGGTCTGCGCGGTGGTTTTCGAGGCCGTTCTGAACGGTATCCGGACCTATGTGTTTGCGATGACCAGCAGCAAAATCGACGTGGAGCTCGGCGCCCGGCTGTTCCAGCACTTGCTGGCCTTGCCGATCGCCTATTTCGAAGCGCGCCGCGTGGGCGACTCGGTGGCGCGGGTACGCGAACTGGAAAACATCCGCGCTTTCCTAACCAGCAATGCCATGTCCTTGCTGATGGATGTGCTGTTCTCGTTCGTGTTCCTCGGCGTGATGCTGCTCTATAGCCCGCTGTTGACCCTGGTCGTGGCCGCGTCCATTCCGGTCTACTTCATCTTGTCGCTGGTGTTTACGCCGATGTTGCGCGCACGCCTGGATGAGAAGTTCAACCGCAGCGCCGAGAACCAGTCCTTTCTGGTCGAAACCATCGGCGGCATCCAGACCGTCAAGGCGCTGGCGGTCGAGCCGCGCTGGCAACAAAAATGGGAGCAACAGCTGGCCGCCTACGTCAGCGCGGGGATGTCGGCCACCAGCATCGGCCTGCTCGCCGGCGGCGGCGTGACCCTCACCAGCAAGCTGGTCACGGCGGGCATCATGTGGCTGGGCGCCGGGCAGGTGCTCGACGGTCATCTGTCGGTGGGGGAGTTGGTGGCGTTCAACATGCTGGCCAGTCAATTGGCCTCGCCGGTGCTGAGGCTGGCGCAACTGTGGAACGATTTCCAGCAGGTCGGCATCTCGATGGCGCGTCTGGGCGATATCCTCAACACGCGCACCGAGAACGCCGCGCAGTCGGCGAGCATGCCGACGCTGGTCGGCGCCATCACGTTCGACCATGTCTCCTTCCGCTACCGGCCGGACACGCCCGACATCCTGCGCGGGCTCAACCTGGCCATCGCGCCGGGCGAGGTGATCGGCATCGTCGGGCGCTCGGGCTCGGGCAAAAGCACATTGACCAAGCTGGCCCAGCGCCTGTACCTGCCGGACCGCGGACGGGTGCTCATCGATGGCCATGACATCGCGATCGTCGACATCGCCGCGCTGCGCCACCAGATCGGCGTGGTGCTGCAGGAAAACGTGCTGTTCTCGCGCAGCATCCGTGACAACATCGCCGTCCACAACCCCGCCCTGCCGCTGGACAGCGTGATCGCCGCCGCAAAGCTCGCCGGCGCGCACGATTTCATCTGCGAGCTGCCCATGGGATACGACACCAGGATCGGCGAGCACGGCGCCGGCCTGTCGGGCGGTCAACGCCAGCGCATCGCCATCGCCCGCGCGCTGATCGGCAATCCACGCATCTTGATCTTCGACGAGGCCACCAGCGCGCTGGACTACGAGTCCGAACGCATCATCCAAGACAATATGAACGCCATTTGCCAGGGCCGCACCGTGCTCATCATCGCGCACCGCTTGTCCGCCGTGCGCCAGGCCGACCGCATCGTGGTGATGGAGCGCGGCGAGATCGCCGAACTCGGCAGCCACGAGGAATTGATGCAGAACGGCGGGATTTACCACCACCTGTTCCAACTGCAAACCAGCCATCCGGCCGCACTACGCGCGGCGGCGCCGGGCATGCCGGCGGCCGCCGCGTCCTGGCGCGCATCGTGATGGACCGGCACCGTCTCGGCGCCTGGCGCGCCTTGTGGCAGCGCTACATGGAAGTCTGGCGCGAAGCATGGCGCCAGCGCCCGCCCGTGAACGCCTACCTGCTGCGTGAACACGAGGCCGCTTATTTGCCGGCCGCGCTGTCGCTACAGGCCAGCCCCGTCTCGTCGACGGCGCGGCGCACCGCCGCCGTGCTGATCGCGCTCGTGACGCTGCTCCTTGCATGGTCGGTGTTCGGGCATGTCGACATCGTTGTCAACGCGGCCGGCAAGATCATTCCCAGCGACCGCATCAAATCGATCGCCGCGGTCGAAGTGGCCAGCGTCAAGGCGCTGCACGTGATCGAGGGGCAACGGGTCAAGGCCGGCCAGGTACTGGTCGAACTCGACACCAGCGCCAGCGACGCCGAGCGCGACAAGGCACAGGGCGACCATGACGTCGCGGCGCTGGAGGCGGCACGGGCGCAGGCGCTGATCGCCGCGCTGGCCGACGGCAAGCCACCGCGCCTGCCTTCGGCGGCAACGTTGCGCGCACGCGGCGCGGCGCTAGGCGACGCCGAATGGCAGGCCGAAAAACTGCATTTGGCCGGCCAATATCGCGACTACCTCGCGCGGCGCGGCCGGATCGACGCCACCATCGCGCACCTCGACGAGGCGCTGGGACTGGCCACGCGGCGCGCGGCCGATTATCAGGCGCTGCTGCAAGAGCACGATGTCGCCCGGCATGCCTGGCTGGAGAAGGAGCAGGCCAGGGTGGAGCTGGCCGGACAGTTGGCCGATGCGCGGCAACAGCGCACCGCCCTGTTGGAGGAGACGCGCCGCGTTGCCTACGACCAGTTGAGCGAAGGCGCCAAGCTGGCCGCCTCCAGCCGTCAGGACGCCTTGCGGTCGGCCGCGCACAGCAAGCTGCTGAGTCTGACGGCGCCGGTCGATGGTACGGTGCAGCAACTCGCAGTCCACACGGTCGGCGGCGTGGTGCCGGCGGCGCAGGCGCTGATGCAGATCGTGCCCGACGCCCAGGCGGTGGAGGTCGAGGCCGAACTGGAGAACCGCGACGTCGGCTTCGTGCGCGAAGGCCAACCGGCCGCCGTGAAAATCACCGCCTTCGACTACACGAAATATGGCACCGTGGCCGCCAGCGTGACCCACGTGGCGCACGACGCGGTGCAGAACGAGAAGAAGGAGCTGGTCTACACCGTCAAAGTGACCTTGAGCGACACGGCACTGGGCATCGACGGCAGGCGGGTGGCGCTGGCGCCGGGCATGGCCGTGGAGGTCGGCATCAAGACCGGCGAGCGGCGCTTGATCGAATATGTGCTGTCGCCATTGCTGCGCCACCAACACGAGGCGCTGCATGAACGCTAGTTGTGGCGGCCGACGGCAACTGGCGGCGCTGGCGCTGGCGCTGCCATGCCTGGCGTGGGCGGCCGGCATGGACTTTTCTCCGCTGGGCGCCGATCCGCTGGGCGCCGGCGTCGCCATGGCCCGTCCCAGCTTGTTGTTGCCCGGCGAGACATCGGCGCGCCCGTGCGGGACGGGCGTCGCGCCGGGCCAGCCGATCGGCGTGGTCGAGGCAGTCGACCTGGCGATGTGCAACAACCCCCAGTTGCGCGCGGCGTGGGCCATCGTCAAACAACAGGCCGGCGCGCTCGGGGAGGCCCGCGCGGCCTACCTGCCTACGCTGTCGGTCAATGTCAACCGCTTGCGCACGGACACCCATACCGCCGGCCAGGCCGACACCGTCACCGGCAACACCTTGTACGGCTCGCTGAACTGGCTGATCTACGACTTCGGCCAGCGTGCGGCCAACGAGCACGCCGCCGACAGTTTGCTGCAGGCGGCGCTGGCCAGCAACGACGCGGCGTTGCAGAAAAACCTGGCCGATACGATCCAGGCGTATTTCGACGTCCAAAGCGCGCGCGCCACCTGGCATGCCAGGCAGCTCGGCGCCACCACCGCGGCGGCCACGCTGGCGAGCGCCCAGCGGCGCGAATCGAACGGGGTGCTGGCGCGCAGCGACCGTCTGCAGGCGGCCACGGCGTTGGCGCGCGCCCAGCTCGACCAGAATCGCGCCGACGGCAACTACCGCAAGGCGACGGCGCTGCTGGTCTATGTCATGGGCCTGCCGCCGGGAAGCGATCTACCGCTGGTCGAAGACGACGAGGACGACGGCGAGCCGGCGTTGGCGATGCAATTGGACCGGCTGGAGCAATGGCTGCGTACCGCTCAGCAGGCACATCCGGCCATACGCGCGGCGCGGGCCGAATGGGCGGCCGCGCAGAGCCATACCGCCGCCATCCGCGCCGAGAACAAACCCAGCGTCGCGCTGTCGGGCAATGTGTATACGAACGGTTATCCGGGACAGGGCATTTCGGCCACCGCATCGCAAGTGCGCACCGTGGGCGTCACCATCAATATTCCGCTGTTCGACGGCTACGCCCACCGCTACAAGGTACAAGGCGCCGAGGCGCAGGCCGAGCAGAAAGAGCAGGCGCTGACGGACACCGAACATCGCATCCTGACGGAAGTGGTCAAGGTGCACGCCGACGCGACGGCGGCGCTGCGCAATTTACAGGCCTCGCAAACGCTGATGGAAGCGGCGCAGGAATCGATGCGCACCTACCAGCGCAAATACGAGCGCGGCGCCAGCGATATCGTCGAGATCCTGGCGGCGCAGACGGCGCTGGCCGACGCCCGCGAACAGCGCATTATCTGCGTGTCCGAATGGCGTTCCGCACGCCTGCGCCTGATGGCCGATAGCGGCGTGCTCGGACGGCGTTCGCTGCTGGACAGCACGCTGCACACGGCGACGCCGCGCCCACCATCATGACGCAACGCCATGGTCAAGCCGGGGCCTTGGCCGCGTCGGCGATGCGCAGCGGGCCGTGCGCGCGAGCGTGCAGGCGGAAGCCTTCGCGGATGTTTTCCCGCAGCACCGCGCCCTTCCACGGCTTGGTGTAGAAGCGGTCGATGGCGCCGTGGTTGATGGCGGCCATGATCGGCGTCAGGTCGGCGTAGGCCGACAGCATGATGCGGAAGGTGTCCGGGCACAGGTTCTTGACCCGCTCCATGAACTCGGTGCCGCTCATCAAGGGCATGCACTGGTCGCACAGGATCACCTGCACCCGGTGCTTGGCCAGGATGTCGAAGCCCTCGGCCGCCGTCTGCGCCGTCAGGATGCGGTAGCCGTCCTGCGACAGGAAGTCGGTCAGCACGTCGAGCATGAAGGCGTCGTCGTCGACGATGAGCAGGGTTTGCTGGTCGAGCACCGTCTCGTCGACCGGCGCCTGCAGGTGGCGCCCTTCGCGCATCATCAGCTCGAACTCCTGTTCCGGCAGCGGACGGCTGAAGAAGTAGCCCTGCAGCTCGTCGCAGCCGTGCCGGCGCAGGTAGGCCAGCTGCGCGTCCTTCTCCACGCCCTCGGCGATGACTTCGAGCTTGAGGCTGTGCGCCATGTTGATGATGGCCAGCACGATGGCGGCGTCGTCCGGGTTGCTGGTGACCTCGCGCACGAAGGCGATGTCGATCTTCAATTTGTCGATCGGGAAGCGTTTCAGGTACGCCAGTGACGAGTAGCCGGTGCCGAAGTCGTCGATCGAGATCTTGATGCCCAGCGCCTTCAGGTTCTGCAGCACGGTGATGGTCTCTTCCGCGTTCGACATCAGCGAGCTTTCGGTCAGCTCCAGCTCCAGCAGCTCGGGCGCGATGTCGTGCTCCCGGATGGCCTTGAGCACCTCTTCCTCAAGGCCGCCGACGAAGAACTGGATGCCCGAGACGTTGACCGACAGGTGCACGGCCCAGCCGTTGGCGCGGCGCCATTCGGCGATCTTGCGGCAGGCCTCGTGGATCACCCACGAGCCGACCCGCACGATCAGGCCGGTCTCTTCAAGGATCGGGATGAACAGCGCCGGCGATACCATGCCGTGGCCGGGCCGCTTCCAGCGGATCAGCACCTCGGCGCCGCTGATGCGTCCGGTGGAGATGTTGACCTTGGGCTGGAAGTACAGCACGAATTCCTCGTTGTCGATGGCGCGCCGCAGCGCGTTCTCCAGGTCCAGGCGCGCCAGCGACTGCGCGTTCATCTCGGCCGTGAAGAATCGGAAGGCGTCGCGCCCGGCCTCCTTGGCGCGGTACATGGCGGTGTCGGCGTACTGGATCAGCACGTCCGGATCGGTGCCGTCGTCGGGGAACACGGCGATGCCGATGCTGGCCGTGACGGTGACCTCGTGCCCCTTGAGGTCGAACGGGCGGCGCATCGACTCGCGGATCTTGTCGACCACGGCGATGGCGTTCTGCGCGCCCTCTGGCAGCATCAGGATGGCGGCGAACTCGTCGCCGCCGAAGCGGCCGATGGTGTCGCGCACGCGCAGGCAGTCGACCAGGCGGCTGGAGAACTGGCGCAGCAGTTCGTCGCCGATGGTGTGGCCCAGCGTGTCGTTGACGTTTTTAAACCGGTCGACGTCGAGGAACAGCACCGCCAGCGACCATTTGTGCTCGCCCGCCTGGCGCAGCGAGTGCGTCAGCGAATCGTAGAACTGGCTGCGGTTGGGCAGGCCGGTCAGGGTGTCGAAGTGCGCCAGCTTCAGCAGGCGCTGTTCGGCCTCCTTGCGTTCGGTGATGTCGCGCGCCACCGCCACCAGGATCCAGCTCGGGCCCGAGCGCAAGGTGCGGCGCTGCACCTCGACCGCCAGCGGCTTGCCGTCGCGGCATTGCAGCAGCAGCTCGGTCATGGCGCCGCTCTGGTCGCCCGACAGCAGTTTTTCGTACAGTTCCTCGAGCTTGCGCAGGTCGCCTTCGGCCGCCATGCCCGGGCCGATCTTGAGGAAGTCCTCGCGCTCGTAGCCGAGCATGCGGCAGGCGGTGGCGTTGACGTCGACGAAGCACATGCCGGCGCGGTCGACCAGGAAGATGGCGTCGGCGGTGGCGTCCATGGCCAGGCGGAAGCGGCGCAGGTCCTCGTCGAGGCGGATGCGGGCGTTCATGTCCAGGGTCAGCTGCGCATGGTGGCGCTTGATCTCGTCGTACAGCAGCAGGTTCTCGTAGGCCACCGAGATCTGCGCGGCCACGGTGGCGGCGACGCGCTCGTCGACCTCGGAGAAACCGTCGGCGCCGAGCTTGTCGACCAGGTAGAGCCAGCCGTGGGTGCGCTCGCGCGAGGCGATCGGCACGCCCAGGAAGGAGTGCACCGGCGGATGGCCGGCCGGCAGGCCGATGTTGGCCGGGTCGCCGTCGAGGTCGTTGATGCGGCATGGCATGCGCTGGTCCAGCAGGCCGCGCAGCACGCCGGCGCGCGGCGACTGGGCGATCTGGCGGATCGGCACGCCGGCGCCGCAGCTGGCGTAGTAACTGAGCTCGTTCGCGCCGGCCTCGAGCACGCCGATGCAGGCGTATTTGGACACGCAGATGTTCTGCGCCACGCGGCAGCCGATCTCGACGAGCGCGCGCGGGTCGCGCTCGGTGCCCAGCTCGATGCCCAGCTCGATCAGCGCGGTCAGGCGCAGGCTCACCGCCTGCAGGCTGGACAGGGAGCTCGACAGCCGCTGCGTCATCAGCGACAGGTGCTCGGGCGCGCCGTCGGCCGCCTCGGTGGCGCCATTGGCGAACTGCGAGATCAGCTGGCTGCTCGATTCGAGCTCGCCCAGGTACTCGGCCACCTTGTCGTCGATGTTATGGAAGCGCCCCTCCTGCGGCGGCTCCGGCGCGAAGGCCGGCAGGTCGCGCACGTCGTGGCCGTCGTCGTCGCCGACCACGGCCAGCCCCAGCGCCTCGTGCACGGTGCGCAGGATCACGTCCGGATCGGACGGCTTGGGCAGCACCCAGCGTACGCCGCACGACTGCGCCACGGCCATCGCCTCGCGCTCGCGGTAGGTGGCGGTGTAAAAGATCACCGGCACGTCGGCCGTCTCCGGATTGCCGTGCATGCGGGTGACGAACTCGTAGCCGTCCATATTGGGCATGAGGATGTCGGAGATGACCAGGTCGGGCCGCTCGGCCAAGACCATTTTGAGGCCCTCGGCGCCGTTGGACGCCTCCAGCAGGCGGTGGCCGCCGTAGCCCAGCAGGGTCATCAGGAACTCGCGGTTGAGCACGTGGTCGTCCACGATCAGGATCGTGGCGATGTCGTTTTTAGACGGGGTCGACATCTCCCCGTCCAAAAAAGACTCGATTTGCGTGACGAACGTGTCGGGCTCGATTGGCTTGCCGATGTAGCCGTCGAAGCCCGCCGCGAGCAGCCGTTCGCGGTCGCCCACCATCGCCAGCGCCGTCACGGCCAGGGTCGGAATGTGGCGCACCGTCTCGTCGCCCTTGAGCGCGGCAACCACGCCGTAGCCGTCGAGCTTGGGCAGGTGGACGTCGCAGATGATCAGGTCGGGCAGCTCGCGCAGCGCCGCCGCCACACCCGCCTCGCCATCGACGGCCGACAGCGGCGTGTAGCCGAACGCGCGCAGCAGGTAGACCATCAACTCCATGTTGGTGGCGTTGTCTTCAATAATCAGTATACGTGCTGACACCTTGTGACTCCCCTTGTCATGACTCCAGCGGCAGCGTCAGTGTAAAAATACTGCCGACGCCATACTCGCTGTCAAACAAAATTTCCCCATGTAGCAGGGTCGCCAACTTCTGGCTCAAATGCAGCCCCAGCCCCGTGCCCTCGAACTGGCGCATCGAACTGGCTTGCAACTGCGATACCGCCTGGTGCCGCCCGCCCTGACCGACGTCGGCACCGCAATCGCTATCGCTGATACTGATGGTGGCGCGTGAGCGCCCGTCCACCTCCGCCTTCTCCAGCCGCACCAGCACGGTGCCGCTGTCGGTGAACTTGATCGCGTTGTCGACCAGGTTCATCAAAATCTGCTGCAGGGCGCGGCGGTCGGCCTTGACCGTCACTTCCTGTTCGGAACCCACCAGCGCCAGCGCCAGCCCTTTATTGCGGGCCTGCGGCTGCAACAGCGCCAGCACCTCGTCGATCACGGGCCGGCACGGCAGCGGCACCAGATCGAGCTCCACCTTGCCCGACTCGATCCTGGTCAAATCGAGCAGGTCGTTGATCAGGGAGAGCAGGTCGCGCGCACTGCTTTGCACCATGCGCAATTGCTTGGTCTGTTCGGAATTAATGGGCCCAGGCAACTTCATCAACATAGTACCTGTAAAACCGATGATCGCGTTCAACGGCGTACGCAGCTCATGCGACATGCCGCCGAGGAAGCGGTCCTTGGCCGCGACCGCCTTGGCCAGTTCGACATTCTTCTCCTGCAGCGCCAGCTCGATGCGCTTGCGCTCGCCGACGTCGCGGATCGCGCTCATGATCAAAGTGCCCTCCTCCGTCGCGATCGGGCTCAGGCTGATCTCGACGGGGAACTCGACACCGTCGCTGCGCAAGCCGTACAGATCGCGGCCGCTGCCCATCGGCCGCAGCGCCGGGCGCGCGCCATAGTCGTTGCGGTGCGTCCGGTGCGCCTGGCGGAAACGCGCCGGCATCAGCATCTCGAGCACCACGCCGCGCAGCGCGCCGTGCTCGTACTTGAACATCGTCTCGGCCTGGCGCGTGGCCAGCACGATGCGGCCGCTGGCGTTGGCCACGATGATCGCGTCCGGCATCAGCTCCAGGATGCCGTCGAAGCGCGCCTCGACCAGCTTGGCGTCGCGCAGCACCTTGAGCGTCGTGACGTCCTTCTTGCTCCACAAAATATATTCCGGCGCGCCGGCGGCGTCGCGCAGCAGCTTGCTGGTGCTGTCGATGTAGACCAGCGCGCCGTCCTTGGCGCGGCGCACCGACTCGTAGCTGGCCGCGCCCGCGCCGAGCGTCTGCCGCACCACCGCGCCGCCGTCGTCCAGTCCCGGCACCTCGATCAGCTCGGCCAACTTGCGGCCCATCGCCTCTTCGCTGCTGTAACCGAACACCATCCGCGCGCCGTTGGTCCAGTGCACCACCTCGCCGTCGAGCCGCGTGATCACTACCGCGTCGGGGGTCTGGTCGAGGATAAGGGTGCCGAAGTCTGTTGCCATCGCTCCACCTGTTTACTGTACTTCATACGAGTAACCATACAGCAACAAATCACGCAAAAAATCACACAAAATCACACAGGTGTTGCGGTTTTGATTTCTGACAACGCGCAACGCATGATTTCCGGGTGCCGGCCCAGCGCAACATGGCCAATTGCACCAAACACGAGATTGCGCGCCCCGGGCAAATCGCTGGAATCCTGGGGCGCGACGATGTTGTCGTGGACGGAGTAAATGGATGAAAATAATTTGCGTTGCAAATCCGCCTCAGTGCCCGCAAGCGAGGCCAGCCATGCGCTGTCGCGCCGCATCTGTACGGCGTTGCTTCCAGGGCCGAAGCCGGCCAGGGTGGTGCCGTGGTGCGGCGTGCCGAGCGTGATCACGCGGGCGATGTGGGCGTGGCCATGCCGGCGCAGGTAGGCGCGCGCCACCAGCCCGCCCATGCTGTGCGCGAGCACGATGACTTGCTTGCTGCCAGTCTCGGCGCACAGGCGTTCGACGGCCGCGCGCACCTGCGGCACGAAGTCGTCGATGGACGCGCCGGGCGGCTCCAAGTCGATGCCGTAGTGGCTCACGTGGGCTTGCGTCAGCAGCTTGCTCATTGGAAGCCAGTAACCGCTGTTGCAGGCGTAGCCGTGGATCAGCAGCACCGGCAGGCCGCGCGCGTGCGGCTGCAGGCGCAGTCCCACCGGCCGCAGCATGTAATAAGACGATGTCAACATCGATGACAAAAATTCATGCGCGAACAGTTTGATCGCGGTGAATGGATTGAGCGCGTGGCCGGCGGGCGTGGCGCTGCGCGCGCGCCGGCTCAGGCGGAAGTTGTTGGCGTTGATGAGCAGGCGCACCAGCAGCACGAAGGCGGCCGCGACCGCCAAGCAAACGAGCGCCGCGACGGGGGCGCCGACAGCCGCGCGCCACGCCGGATGCCACCAGCGGTACAGCGACAAGGACAGCGCCAGCACCGCGCCGATCTGGACCGCTAATAGAACGATAAGGAAACGTTTGATCATGGTCTCATCATACTCCCGCGATACGGACGGAGGTAGCGGTTCAAGCGAACTGAGCACTGCTGAGGACGTTGATGACACTGACGACGTTGATCACGTAGGGCGGATTAGGCGGAACGCCGTAATCGGCCATCGATGCGCCGTCGGCGGTTCAACCATGGCCGATTACGCTGCGCTAATCCGCCCTACGTATTTCCGCGTCATTTTGCGCGTCTCATTTGCGCGTCATTTCCGATGCGAGCGTATTGGCCAACCTGGCCGTCACGCCATACACCGACAACTGCGGATTGGCGCCGATCGACGTCGGGAACAGCGAGCCGTCGTGCACCGACACATTGCGCAGGCCGCGATAGCGGCCGCCCGCGTCCGTCACGCCCAGACGCTCGTCGGCCGACATCGCGCAGCCGCCCATCACATGCGCCGACACCACGCGCGTGGCCAGCAATTTGAAAGGCAGCGCCGCGATCGCGGACTTGGCCTGTTGCCAGCTGGTGTACTCGCCTGCCGCCTCGTGCACCGGCATCACCGTCTTCGCGCCGGCCGCGAACTGGATCTCGGCCATGCTCAGCAAGGCGCGCCGGGCGCCGTCCCACAGGTAGTCGCCGATCGGATAATCGAGCACCGCCGCGCCATCGCTGGACAGCGCCACGCTGCCGCCGGGCGCGTCCGCGTGGAAGCCGTCGCGCAGCAGCGCCAGCAGCGCCTGCGCGTGCGGGAACCGCGCCATCATGCGCGCGTGCTGCGCGCCGAAACCGGCCATCGTGGTCGACATCAGCACCGGATGCAGCGGCGGCGCCTCGAGCTTGTAGCCGATGGCGCCATCGATGGCGTCCGTATGCAGGAAGTGATCGGAATACACCGACTGCGGCGCGCCGGCGTAGGCCTCCACGCGCTGCTCGAAAACGGCGGCCGAGACCAGGGTCGGATGCAGGAAGGTGCGCTTGCCCAGCAGCCCGTGCGGATCGGGCGCGACGGAACGCAGCAACAGCGCCGGCGTGTTGATGGCGCCGCCGGACAGCACGAAGTGTTTGGCGCGCAAGGTGATGCGGCGCCCGGTCGGCGCCAGGCCGGCGGCATCGAGCGCAACGCAATCGAGCTGCGTCACCCTGTCGTTGCCATCCCCGCCTTTGATCACCAGCCGCTCGGCGCGGGCGCGCGTGAGCAAGGTCGCGCCCAGTTCCAGCGCCGCCGGAATCGTGGTGACCAGCATCGACTGCTTGGCGTTGGTGGGGCAGCCCATGCCGCAATAGCCGAGGTTCCAGCAGCCGTTGACGTTGCGGTGGATGATGCCGGTCTCTATGCCCAGCTTGCCCGCCCCGCGCCGCAGCACATCGTTGTTCTCGTTCGGCGGCGGCGCCCATTCTGCGATGTTGAGGCGGCGCTCCATCGTGGCGAACCATGGCGCCATCGATTCGGGCGTGTAGTCGGCGAGGCCGTAGTGCCTGTTCCAGTACGCCAGCGTGCCGGGCGGCGTGCGGAAGCTGCTGGTCCAGTTGACCGTGGTGCTGCCGCCGACGGTGCGTCCCTGCAGGATGTTGATGCCCTTGTCGCGCGTCTTGCGCGCCGCCGATTCCTGGTACAGCGCCGGATAGGCGTCGGCTTCGCGCATCTTGAAGTCGGTGGACGACTTCAGCGCGCCCTCCTCGACGATCAGCACGCGCAGGCCGGCCCGCGCCAGGATCTCGGCAGTCACGCCGCCCCCGGCGCCGCTGCCGACGATGACCACGTCCGCTTCCATGACCAGGTCTTCGTCCAGCCGTGCGCAGTCGGTCACGCGCCAGCCGGCGGCCAGGCCGACGTGGATCGGATCGGAGACCGGGCCTTTCTGGGCGACGATGGGGATGTTGGTGTTGGTCATGCAAGCTCCTTGATCGGGCCGGGGTAGCCGATCGCGGACCAGTTGGCCGGCTGCGCGTACCAGGCGCCGATGATCAGGTCGTGCAGCGCGAGGTAGGCGGTTTGCAGGGTTTGCAGACGGTGGTGGCGCCAGTTTTGCAGGAAGGCGTCCACCGCGTCCGGCGAGGCGTGGGCCCAGCCGCCGGAGACGCCGGCAAGCATGCGCCGCACCGGCGCCAGCGACAGCATGCCGAACAGGTCTTGCAGTTGCTTTTGCGAGCCCGGTGCCAGGCCGGCGATGGCGCCGGCGACATGTTCGACGGTTTGGCCGATGGCGGCGGCGCGGGCGGCGGGTTCGGTGGGCAGCACCGGGCCGAGCATGGATGGGATCACGGCCGTGAGCAGCGTTCTGGCAGGGCCGTCAAGTGCGAAACGATGGCCCGGCGTCGGCGCGTAGGCCAGGCGATAAACGGCGCCGCCGGCGGCGAGCGCGAGCGCCCCGGCCACGCCTATCTTGAGAAAAGATCTGCGGTTTGAATCCATGGTCCCCACCCGGTTGTTATATTTTTTTGTGCTGCTTATGGTCCGCCTGTGTTCCACGTAGGGCGGATTAGGCGGCACGCCGTAATCCGCCATTGCATGCGCCGTCGTGACGCACGCAATGGCGGATTACGCTTCGCTAATCCGCCCTACGTGTCTCCATGGTCAATTTGAATCCGTGGTCATGGTTAGCCGCCTTTGTCCGCCTTCCGCTTGCCGGTCATATGCCTTGCGATGCCGCGCAGGATGTTCACTTCTTCCTTCTCCAGCTGCGCGCGGGAGAATAAGCGCTTGAGCCTGGGCATCAGCTTGCGCGGGTTGTCCGCGTCGAGAAACCCGATCCCCACCAGCGCCTGCTCCAGATGCTGGTACATGCCCTCGATCTGCGCCAGGCTGGCCGCCTCGCCCTGGAAGCCGATGTCGCTGGCGTCGCCGGCCGGCTGGCGCGGCGTGTGGGTCACGCCGGCGCCGTCGAGCACCGCCATCCGGCATTCGTAGGCCAGCACCTGCGCGGCCTGCGACAAGTTCAGCGACGAATACTCCGGATTGGCAGGGATGTTGATCAGCACATTGCATTTTTCGACCAGCTCATTCGGCAGGCCGAAGCGCTCGTTGCCGAAGATCAGGGCCGCGTGCAGCTCTGGCTGCGCCACCAACTGCGTGGACAGCTGGCGCGGCGTCAGCACCGGCGGCGAGAATTCGCGCAGCCGCGCCGAGACGGCCGCGGCGAAGTTGATGCCGTCGAGCGCCTCGGCCATGCTGCCGACCACCCGCGCGCCGGCCAGGATGTCCTGCGCGCCACTGGCGAAGGCGACCGCCTCCGGATCCTGCGCGGCGTTCTCGAAACGGGGGCTGACCAGCACCAGATCGCTATATCCCATGGTTTTCATGGCCCGCGCGACGGCCCCGATATTGCCGGCCCGGCTGGTTTCGACCAGAATAAATCGCAGTCGCGTGAAAAGATTCGTGTTGATTTCGGGCAGGTTCATTTAAAATAGCGCTATTGCGCGGTATCGATACAATAACTTCAACCTTGCGGCCCGGCCAACAGCCAGCCCGCAAATCCGGATTTTACCCTGTCGGCGCCGCTCCGCTCTTTAATTCACTCTTGTTCTCTAGCGCGCCGCCGCGGCCCTGTCCGCCGGTGGGCGTTAGCGTTCTTTTAACGGAAAAGCTTACATGCACCCAATGCTCAACACGGCGATCAAAGCCGCCCGCCGCGCCGCCGCCGTCATCAACCGCGCCTCGTTCGACCTCGATCGCGTCATCGTGACCGAGAAAAACCACAAGGATTTCGTCACCGACGTCGACCAGGCCGCCGAACAGGCGATCATCGAGGTGCTGTCCAAAGCCTATCCCGACCACGCCTTCCTGGCCGAGGAATCGGGTCCGTCCAAGAACGCCAACGACGAGACTGAATACACCTGGATCATCGACCCGCTCGATGGCACCACCAACTTCATGCACGGCTTCCCGCAATACTGCATCTCGATCGCGCTGTCGCAGCGCGGCGTGATCACCCAGGGCGTCATCTACGACCCGGTGCGCAACGACCTGTTCACCGCCACCAAGGGCGCCGGCGCCTACCTGAACGACAAGCGCATCCGCGTGACCAAGCTCGACCGCATCGCCAACGCCCTGCTCTCGACCGGCTACCAGGCCGGCAACGCCAAGGCGCTGGACGAATACCTGAAGATGTACGGCATCATGGCCGAACGCTCGCACGGCGTGCGCCGTCCGGGCAGCGCCGCGCTGGACCTGGCCTACGTGGCCGCCGGCCGCCTCGACGGTTTCTACGAGAAGGGCCTGAAGCCTTGGGATATCGCCGCCGGTTCGCTGATGGTGACCGAGTCGGGCGGTATCGTCGGCGAATTCAACGGTGAGTCGGACTACCTGTACAAGGGCGACATCATCGCCGCCAGCCCGAAAATCTTCGGCCAGATGGTCGGCCTGCTGACCCCGTTCGCCTGATCTGCCGCGATTTGCCCCATAACGGGGCGTAAATAGACAATCTGTTACAAAAAAAGGGAGCGTATGCTCCCTTTTTCATTTCCCATTTGAAACATCAAGCGGACTTAGCTGCTATACTGATAGCTGCGGCATCTGACCAGTCCTTTGCGCCGCAATCCAAAAATCCGATTGCCTGCGACTGGCGCCCTCAGAGGCGACAGGCCGATCTCCATATAAAGTTATCATGTCATTCTCTTCCCTCGGTTTGTCCGACGCTATTGTCCGTGCTGTGACCGAAACCGGTTACACCACGCCGACCCCGATCCAACTGCAGGCGATCCCCGCAGTCCTGAACGGCGGCGATTTGCTGGCGGGCGCGCAAACCGGCACCGGCAAGACCGCCGGTTTCACCCTGCCGCTGCTGCAACGCCTGTCGACCGACGCCGCCGGCGCGGCGCAGACGAGCAACACCACCACGCGTCCGATCCGCGCGCTGATCCTGACCCCGACCCGCGAACTGGCGGCCCAGGTCGAGGAAAGCGTGCGCATCTACGGCAAGTACACCAAGCTGAACTCGACCGTGATCTTCGGCGGCGTCGGCATCAACCCGCAGATCAAGCAGCTCAAGCACGGCGTCGACATCCTGGTCGCCACGCCGGGCCGTTTGCTCGACCACATGGAACAGCGCACCGTCAACCTGTCGAAGGTCGAGATCCTGATCCTGGACGAAGCCGACCGCATGCTGGACATGGGCTTCATCCGCGACATCAAGAAAGTGCTGGCCGCGTTGCCAGCCAAGCGCCAGAACCTGCTGTTCTCGGCCACCTTCTCGGACGAGATCAAGGCCCTGGCCGACGGCCTGCTGAACAAGCCGGCAACGATCGAAGTCGCGCGCCGCAACTCGACCGTGGAAGTGATCGCGCAAAAGATCCATCCGGTCGACCGCGACAAGAAGCACCCGATGCTGGCGCACCTGATCAAGTCGAACGACTGGTCGCAGGTGCTGGTGTTCACGCGCACCAAGCACGGCGCCAACAAGCTGGTCGAACAACTGGGCGCGGACGGCATCGGCGCCATGGCGATCCACGGCAACAAGAGCCAATCGGCGCGCACCAAGGCGCTGTCCGAGTTCAAGGACAACAAGCTGCAAGTGCTGGTGGCCACCGACATCGCCGCGCGCGGCATCGACATCGACCAGCTGCCGCACGTGGTCAACTACGACCTGCCGAACATTCCTGAAGACTATGTGCACCGCATCGGCCGCACCGGCCGCGCCGGCGCCACCGGCGAAGCGGTGTCGCTGGTCTGCGTGGACGAGCACGACATGTTGAAAGACATCGAAAAGCTCATCAAGCAAACCCTGCCGCGCGAAGTGATCCCTGGCTTCGAGCCGGACCTGAACGCGCGCGCCCAACCTGTGCAGCTGCGCAGCGCCGGTCACCGCCCAGGCGGCGGCCGTAGCGGCGGTGGCGGCGGCGGCCAAGGCCGTGGCAAACCCGGCGGCGGTGGCGGCGCCAAGGCCGGCGGCAGTGGCGGAGGCGGCAGCAAGCCACGCGCGCCTGGCGCTTCGGCCGGCGGCAACGGCGGCGGTCCGCGCACGGGCACCAGTGCCCCGCGCCCGGCGGCCCCGCACCGCTCGGGCGGTCGCGGCCGATAAGCCGACCTCGCTCTAATGCAATGCCGCTCAATGCGAATTGAGCGGCATTTTTTTCGCCCCCACCCCGGGGGTCAGGTCCGACATTCGGACATTGCGGAACTTCTTTAACGATAAAAGGTTCCACACTCCGACTGGTTTGTCCGAATGTCGGACCTGACCCCCGGGGTTTGAAGCTTTTTTGTCTTGTCGGGCAAATATCGTTTACGATATCGGATTGCTAACGCTTATCGGAACGTCCATGCCCCGCTTCGCCGCCAACCTGTCGATGCTGTTTACCGACACGCCCTTCCTCGACCGTTTTGCGTTGGCGCGCGAGGCCGGCTTTGATGCAGTGGAATTTCTCTTTCCTTATGCCTACGAGGCCGGACAGATCGCGGAACGCCTGCGCCGCCACGAGTTGCAACTGGTGCTGTTCAACCTGCCCTGCGGCGAGTGGGATGCGGGCGACCGCGGCATGGCCTGCGACCCGCTGCGCGTCGAGGAATTCCGCGCCGGCGTGCGGCCGGCGCTGGATTACGCGCTGGCGCTGGGCGTGACCCAGCTCCACTGCATGGCCGGCAAGGTGCCAGCCGGCCTGGCGCCGGAGGCGGCGCGCGCTACCTATGTCGACAACCTGCGCTACGCCGCCGATCTGGCCCTGCCGCACGGTATCGATCTGCTGATCGAGCCTATCAACCACTTCGATATGCCCGGCTATTTCCTCAACCGCAGCGCGCAGGCGCTGGATATCATCGCCGAGGCCGGCCGCCCCAACCTGTTTTTGCAGTACGACATCTATCACATGCAACGCATGGAAGGCGAGCTGAGCAACACCATCCGCGCCAACCTGCCGATGATCAAACACATGCAGATCGCCGACACCCCGGGCCGCCACGAACCGGGCACCGGAGAGATCAATTACCGCCACCTGTTCGCCTTCATCGACGAGATCGGCTACACCGGCTGGCTGGGCTGCGAATACATTCCCGCCGGCGACACCATCGCCGGCCTGGACTGGCGATCCGCCTTGGCACCCTAGACTGCGCATTCTCAAAACGGCCGTAAACACCCAGCGTAACAATAGTCCCAACCCTAGAGGAGCACCCATGAAACTGCCGCGTCTTTTCCTGTTACTCGGATTGCTGGCCCTGCTTGGCGGTTGCGCCAGCAGCACGCCGCGCATGGCCGAGGTGCGCGCCTTCGCCGCCCAGGCGCCCAAGCTCAACGCGTATCACGAATTGACCGAGCGCTACCGCACAACCTACCAGCGCGAACAGCCCTTCCTGACCCCCGCCGCCGACGCCCGCGAGGCCGAACTCGACGCCAAGCGCCGGCAGGCGTGCGACGATTTCGTCAAGCTGCAATACGGCGTGCAGGCGTACATGCAGACGCTCGGCGTGCTGGCCGGCGACGAGCAGTACGAGCTGCGCGACCAGCTCAAGACCATCGGCGGCGGCATCAAGGCCTGGCCCGACTCCGGCATCGAAGAGAAACACGTCAACGCCTTCACCCGGCTGACGACCCTGATCGCGCGCGCCATTACGGCGAAAACGCAGGAACGCGCCGTCAACGAGGTCATGCGCGAGGCCGAGCAGCCGGTGCGCGATCTGCTCGAGGCGATGAGCACTTTGCTGAGGCTGTACGACAAGTCCAGCGAGAACGAGGAGCGCATCGTCATCGGCATGCTGGAGTCGGAGATTCCCTTCCTCGACCCCACCCGCGACCGCCTGCTGACGGCGCTGGCGAAAAGCGCGCAGCAGAACAAACAAGCCGAGTACCGCCTGATCGGCCAGCGCCAGACCCTGGCGCAGAAAAACCTGGCGGCGATCGAACAGAGCCACCGCGCGCTGCTCGACCAGATCCCGCCCAACTAAGCCCACACAGGAGCAGCGATGACTACCAATCCCATCCAACTGGACCTCGAAGCGCTGGCCGACAGCCTGTCCGCCAGCGCCGACGCCCTGCACACCCGCCTGATGCGCGATATCCGCCAGAAACCGCCCGTCATCCAGCAGACGGTCGCGCAGGCGCTGTTCGAAAACGAAGTCGCGCTGCGCCAACGCGCCAACAGCCTGTACCTGGAAGCGGCGGTGCTGGCCGCGAGCGGACTGGGCGGCGCCCAGAAACAGTTGCTGGAAGTGACCGACCGCGCGCAGGAAAAAATCCGCAAGATCCAGCACACCAAGGATTTGATCCAGCTGACCGGCGAACTGCTGAGCCTGGCGGCGGCCATCGCCACCGGCAAACCCGACAAACTGGCCAAGCCGTTCGAGACCATCAAGCACCATCTGGAGGCGATGGACGCGCCTGGCTGACGCCGCGCCGCATCGCAGCGCATCAACGCCCGCTTCCCGCTGGGCCGAACAAAACCGCGCCATCACCGGTCCAATGGGGTAAGGAGCGCGCGGCATGAACGGACTGGAAGAACATCAATGGCAGACCTTGCAGGCGCGGCTGGAGCGCGCCCGCAAGGCGCTGCTGAGCCAACTCGCGGACGATCTGGACCGCAACACCGACGTGCGCCTGCCTCTGCCGCACGAGGCCGAAGCCTCGCCCGCCGACAACGCCAGCCAGCGCACGCTCAACGCCCTCGTCCACGAGACGGCGGCCCACACCACCAAACAGTTGTCCATGGTCAGGCAGGCTCTCGCCAAGTTCGACGACCAGAGCTACGGACTGTGCGAAAACTGTGGCGAGGAAATCGGCTTCTCGCGGCTTGACGCGCGGCCGGAGGCGCGCCTGTGCATCGGTTGCCAGACGCGCATGGAGCAACGACGGCGATGACGCCGCCGGCCCCGGGGATCGCCGCAACGGCGTGACGGGCCTACGCGGGCACGGGCCGCGAGTTCGGATTGAAGTCGCGCCAATCGCCGCCGCTGATGCTGCCCTCGGCGCGTTCGACATCCTTGGCGCCCAGGCCGCGCAGCACGTCGAGGGCCTTTTGCTCCTGGCCGCTGTCGACCACCTCGACGGCGATCATCATGCCCGACTTGCGCGGCGCGCGCATGTTCTCCGAACTGCCGTCCTCGGCCTCGCCGGCGTCCTTCATCTTCGAAAAACTGAACAGCGAACCGACGTGGGCGCCGACCAGCGCGCCCACCACCGGGCCCAACGGGCCGGCCACCGGAATCGCGGCGGTGCCGGCCACCGCGCCGGCCACGGCGCCGGTGGCGCCGCCCTGCACCACGCCCTCGTCGGTCTCCTTGGCGCCGGGCGACTTGTCATGGTCGCCGCCGAGCTCGTACATATCGTGCTGCCCGGCCGGGTTGACATAGAACGCGCTGATGCGCTCGGCCGCGAAGCCGGCGCGCAGCAAGGCGATGCGCGCATCCGCGATCTCATCCTGCAACTGGAAATGCCCCGCAATAATATTGCTCATGCTTTTCTCCCTGGTTTCGGCCGAAGCCCACCAGCGCAATATGCGCCCGCGCGGCCGGCGTTTCCGTGCGCTCGCGCACTGTGGACGCCTGTTTTCGCCGGCCCGGTGCGCTGACGGGGACTGTCCCATGCGTGCAACGCGTTCGTACCGGATGACAACTAATGCTGGCTTCGCCGTATAATCGACCGGGTGACGGCAGAGGTTTTTTTGCAGCAATCAGCTTGCATTTCAATAGGAACGCCGATGACTACCGCCCGATTCCCGCGGTCCCTTTTCGCGCCGGCCACCGTCGCCGACGATACCGGCAGCGCCGCGCGCGCGCCGCTGCTGGCGTCGCCTCCGGCCGGCGAGCACGCCGACCTCGGCGCCGGCCTCCGGCAGGCGCTGGCGTCCGACGAGCTGGTGCTGCTGTACCAGCCGCTGGTCGATCTGCAGACCGGGGCCGTGGCCAGCCTGGAGGCGCTGGTGCGCTGGCGCCATCCCGAACACGGCATGCTGGCCGCGCGCGAATTCCTGGCGCTGGCCGACGCCGCCGGCCTGGCCGGCGCCATCGACGATTGGGTGTTGGGCCGCGCCTGCCGCGACCTGCACGCCTGGCACGCCGCCGGCCTGAGCGGCTTGAAGGTAGCGATCAATGTCGCCCCCAGCCAGTTCCGCGACCCGGCCCTGGGCGCCGCCGTGGCCGCGATGCTGAAAGATTGCGATATCGCGCCCGACAGGCTGACCCTGGAAGTGACCGAGAGCGCGCTCACGCAAGCGGGCGCGGAATGCGACGCCCTGCTGGCCGGCTTCAAGGCCTCGGGGCTGAGCCTGACCCTGGACGACTTCGGCACCGGCTACGCCTCGCTCAGCAACCTCAAACGCTTTCCGTTCGACGCGCTCAAGATCGACGCCCACTTCATCCGCGACGTCGTCACCAGCGGCCACGACGCGGCCATGTGCAAGACCCTGATCGCCATGGCGCACCACCTGGGCATGAAGGTGGTGGCCGAGGGCGTCGAGACCGAGGCCCAGTGCGATTTCCTGCGGCGCAATATGTGCGATTTGATCCAGGGCTATTTCTTTTCCCCGCCGCTCGCCGCCGACGAGGTCGGCCACCTGCTGGCCAGCGGCCGCGCGCTGGCGCCGCACCTGCGGCGCATGCACAAGCCGCCGCGCCGCCTGCTGCTGGTCGACGACGAGCCCAACATCGTCTCCGCGCTGAAGCGCCTGCTGCGCACCGACCAGTACGAAATCTACAGCGCCAACGACGGCCAGCAAGGCCTGGATTTGCTGGCCCGGCAGCCGGTCGACGTCATCATCTCCGACCAGCGCATGCCCGGCATGCTGGGCGCCGATTTCCTGCGCAAGGCCAAGCAGCAATATCCGGAAACCATACGCATCATGCTCTCCGGCTACACCGAACTGCAGTCGGTCACCGACGCCGTCAACGAGGGGGCGATCTACAAATTCCTGACCAAGCCGTGGGACGACGAACTGCTGCGCGGCCATGTGGCCGAGGCGTTCCGCCTCAAGGAAATCGCCGACGACAACCAGCGCCTGCATCTGGAGGTGCGCAGCGCCAACCTGGAGCTGGCCGCCGCCAACCGCCAGCTGGAAGAACTGCTGCTGGAAAAGCAGCGGCAGATCAGCCGCGACGAAGTCAGCCTGAGCGTGGCGCGCGAGGTGCTGCAGCATCTGCCGTTGCCGGTGATCGGCATGGACGACAGCGGCATGATCGCCTTCATCAACGGCGCCGCCGAGGGCTTGTTCCGCCACAGCGGCGCGCTGCTGGGCAACGAAGCGGGCAGCGTGCTGCCGCAGTTGTTTCCGCCGCCCGGGACCGACGATCCCGGCCATGCCGCCGGCGGCGAGGAAGCGCCGCGCCACGCCAGTCCGACCCGCCACCTGGCCGACATCGACGGCCGCCGCTACGCGGTGGTGGTGTACCCGATGGGTGAGAGCTCGGCCTCGCGCGGCAGCCTGATCACGTTGAGCCTTACGGGGGAAGCATCATGAACGCCGCCAAATCGACCGAGATCGACCTCGACCATGCCGCCGCCGGCATGACCCTGGCCTGCGCCCTGCTCGACGCCCACGGCGGCGTGCTGCTGCCGCGCGACGCCGCGCTCACCGACAGCATGCTGGCGTCGCTGCGCCGGCGCGGCGTGGAGCGCTGCGTGGTATGGACCGACGAGGACGCCGAGGAAATCGATCCGGCGCAACTGGCGCGCGAGCGCGAATTGCGCATGCAAAGGCTGGAGCGGCTGTTCCGCCACAGCGGCGACGACGCCGGCGGCGAACAGCTGCTGCGCGCGCTGCGCGCCTACCGCCACAAGGACCCGGCGTGATCGCGGCCGACGATATCATCAAATGCGTGCGCGATCTGCCATCGCTGCCGGCGGTGGTGGCCGAACTGCTGGCCACGATGGAGCAGGAGGACATCGACACCCATGTGCTGGCGGCCAAGATCGCGCTCGACCAGGCGCTCACGGCCAAAACGCTGCGCCTGGCCAACTCCTCGTTCTACGGCCTGCAATCCAAGGTCACCACCATCCAGCAGGCCATCTCGGTGCTCGGCTTCCACAGCATCCGCACCCTGGTGACGGCCTGTTCGGTGACGGCCAGCTTCACGCCCAACAAGGACGTCGAGTTCGACTTCCAGGCGTTCTGGCGCCACGCCATCGGCAGCGCCGTGTGCGCGCGCGTGCTGGCGCCGCGCTGCGGCGTCAATCCGGACACCGCCTTCACCGCCGGCCTGCTGCACGACCTCGGCACCCTGGTGCTGTGCACCCGGTTTCCGGCCGACTACCGGCGCGTGGCGGCCCACCGGCGCGAACACGATTGCGTCACCTCGGCCGCCCAGCTGGCCGTGTTCGGCATCGACCACGCCGCCGTCGGCGCCGCGCTGACGGCCCACTGGAAATTCCCGCAACAGATCCAGGCGGCGGTGGCCGGGCATCACCTGGCCGACGAGGCCGCCGCGCAGGCCACGGGACGCGGCCGCGCCGCCCCAACCCTGACCACGGTGATCTACATGGCCAACATCCTGGCCCACGCGCTCGACATGTCCGGCCAGGAGGACGACCAGGTGCCGCCGGTATCGCTGGAGGTCTGGCAGGCGCTGGACCTGGACGACGGCGCCTGGGACAGCGCGTTCGCCGAGGCCGAGCAGCTGTTCCACGACATGTGCCAGACCTTGACGCCATGAACCACGCGACCACCTCCATGACGGCCGAGCACGACGCCCCCGGCAACATTGCGCTGTCGGAGTTCTTCGACGGCCACCCGGTGGCCACCTTCGCCATCGACACCCGGCACGTGGTCACCCACTGGAACCGCGCCTGCGAACAGTTGCTGGGCTGGGCCAAGACCGACATGGTCGGCACCGCCAACCACTGGCAGGCGTTCTACTCCAAACCGAGGCCCTTGCTGGCGGACGTGGTCATCGCCGGCGACGCCGACGAACTCGAGAACGAGCTCGAACGGCTGTATCCGGGCAAGCACCGGCGCTCGCCGCTGATCCCGGACGCCTACGAGGTCGAGGAGTTTTTCCCCAACATCGGCGCCAGCGGCCACTGGCTGCATTTCACCGCCGCCCCGCTGCGCGACGGCGGCGGGCGCGTGGTCGGCGCCATCGAAACCTTGCGCGACGTCACCGAGCGGCGGGTGGCGGAGAACGCGCTGCGCCGCGCCCACGACAACCTGGAACACGTGGTCGAGAAGCGCACCGGCCAGTTGGCCGACATGAACGCCAAGCTGCAGGAGGACATCGCCCAGCGCCTGCTGGCCGAGGCCGAGCTGCGCCGCAGCAACCTGGAATTGACGGAGCTGAACCAGCAACTGTCGCGCGCCCAGCAGCAATTGCTGCAGGCCGACAAGCTGGCCTCGATCGGCCAGCTGGCCGCCGGCGTGGCCCACGAGATCAACAATCCGATCGGCTATATCTTCTCGAACTTCCGCACGCTGCAAAACTATCTGGACCAGCTGTTCGGCATGCTCGACGCCTACCAGCGCGCCGAGCCGTCGCTGTCGGCGCCCGACGCCGCCACCCTGCGCGCCATGCGCGAGCGCATCGACCTCGACTTCCTGCGCCAGGACATCCCCACCCTGATGGCCGAGTCGGGCGAAGGCATCGTGCGGGTACGCCACATCGTGCAGGACCTGAAGGATTTCTCGCGGGTGGACGCCAACCAGGAATGGGTCTGGGCCGACCTGCACCGCGGCATCGATTCGACCTTGAACATCGTCAGCAACGAGGTCAAATACAAGGCCGACGTCGTCAAGGAGTACGGCGACATCCCCGACATCCAATGCCTGCCGCTGCAAATCAACCAGGTGGTGATGAACCTGATCGTCAACGCCGCCCACGCCATCGGCGAGCAGCGCGGACGCATCACCGTGCGCACCGGCCGCGACGGCGACGACCACGTGTGGCTGGAGATCGGCGACAACGGCAGCGGCATCGCGCCGGAGACCGTCTCGCGCATCTTCGACCCCTTCTTCACGACCAAGGCCGTCGGCAAGGGCACCGGCCTCGGCCTGTCGCTGGCCTACGGCATCGTACAAAAACACAGCGGCAGTATCGACGTCGATACCGCGCTCGGCCAGGGTACCCGTTTCCGCGTGCGGCTACCCATTCGCCATGGCGCCGCCACCGAGGACCCACCAGCATGAATCAAGCGCTCCCCACCTCCATCTCGCCCAACGCCCCGGCCGCGCCGGCCACCGTGCTGTGCGTCGACGACGAACCGAACATCCTGTCGTCGCTGCGGCGCCTGTTCCGCGCCAACGGCTACCGCGTGCTCACCGCCGAGGGCGGCGCGCTGGGGCTGGAGGTGCTCGAGAAGGAGGCGGTCGACCTGGTCATCTCCGACATGCGCATGCCGGAGATGGACGGCGCCCGCTTCCTGGCCCAGGTGCGCACGCGCTGGCCCGACACCGTGCGCATCCTGCTGACCGGCTATTCGGACATCCAGTCGATCCAGGACGCCATCAATTGCGGCGAGATCTACCGCTACATCACCAAGCCGTGGGAAGACAGCGACATGCTATTGCTGGTGCGCCACGCGCTGGAGCGCCGCCAGCTCGAGATCGACAAGCAGCGCCTGGAAGCGCTGGCGCTGCGCCAGAACGAGGAGCTCAAGCTGCTCAACCAGAGCCTGGAGGCCAAGGTCGAGGCACGCACCAGGCTACTCAAGGTCGAGCACGAGGCCACGGTGGCGGCCAACAACAAGCTCAAGACCAATTTCGTCACCACCATCAAGATCTTCTCGACCATGATCGAGCTGCGCGCGCACAACCAGCCCGGCCACGCGCGCCAGGTGGCCGACCTGGCGCGCCAGCTGTCGGTGCGGCTCGAACTGGACGCCAAGGAAAGCCAGGACGTGTTCATCGCCGCGCTGCTGCACGACATCGGCAAGATCGGCTTCAGCGACGACATGCTGTCGACGCCGCTGACGATGCTGACCGGCGACTCGCTGGGCCTGTTCCGCAAGCATCCGATCCGCGCCGCCGAGCTCTTAATGCCGCTCGAGGAGTTGCGCGGCAGCGCCGCCATCCTGCGCGCCCAGCTCGAACGCTTCGACGGCAACGGCTTCCCCGACGGCCTGGCCGGGCTGGCGATTCCGCTGGGCGCGCGCATCCTGTCGCTGGCCGTGGACTATTACAACCTGCAACAGGGCGGCATGGTGCAGCGCCACCTGCGCCCCGACGAGGCCAAGTCGCTGATCCTCGACGCCAGCGGCAAGCGCTACGATCCGAACGTGGTGGCGGCCTTCCGCCAGATCATGGACGGCGGCGTGAGCGCGGCGGTGGTCGGGGTCGAGGTGTTGTCGGGCGAACTGTTGCCCGGCATGGTGCTGGCGCGCGACCTGATCAGCCGCGACGGCTTGATGCTGCTGACGGTGGACCACACGCTCGACGCCCGCATGATCCAGCAGGTGCAGGATTTCGAATCGAAGAGCGGCGGCCGGCTGTCGATTTGGGTGCGCAATCCGAAAGCTGATTGAGCGCGCGGCCGGCAACGGCCACGCCCGTCATGCCTTCGCGGGCGTCTCCAGCGATTGCGGCGGGCGCACCGGCAGGTGCACCGTGAAGCGCGTGCCCTTGCCGACCACCGAGGCGACGTCGATGCGCCCGCCATGGCGGTTGACGATGCCGTAGGACAGCGACAGCCCCAGGCCCGTGCCGCTGCCGACCGGCTTGGTGGTGAAGAACGGTTCGAAGATGCGATTGAGGTTGGCCTGCTCGATGCCGACGCCGTTGTCGCCGACCTCGATCCATACCCAGCCGTCCGGGCCGCTGCCCTCCGTGCCGGTGCGTATCGTGATCACGCCGCCCTGGTCGCGCAGCGCGTGCGCCGCGTTGACCAGCAAATTCATGAACACCTGGTTCAGTTGCGAGGCCAGGCAGGTGACCGGCGGCAGCACGCCGTACGCCTTGTCGACCCGCGCCTTGTACTTGATCTCGTTGCTGACGATGGTCAGCGTGCTGTCGAGGCCGTGGTGCAGATCGGCCACCTGCCACTCCGTCTCGCCGACGTGCGAAAAATCCTTGAGCGCCTGGACGATGTCCTTGACCCGCTTGAGGCCGTCCATCGATTCGCGCACCAGGTCGGTCACGTCCTCCTTGAGGAATTCCAGGTCGGCCTGGCTGCGCAGCGCGGCCAGCTGGGCCGCCAGGTTGGGATGGGGCGCGGCCGCCTGCTCGTATTTGTCGATCACGCCGAGCAAGGTGCCGACATAGTTCTTCAGCGAGCTCATATTGGAATTGACGAAGCCGACCGGATTGTTGATCTCGTGGGCGATGCCGGCGGCCAGTTGGCCGATCGACGCCATCTTCTCCGATTGCAGCAGCTGCTCGTGGGCACTGCGCAGTTCGCCGATCAGTTGTTGCTGCTCGACGCCGCGCGCCTGCAGCGCCTCCTCCATGAGCTTGCGCTGGGTGATGTCGGTCAGCGAGCCGATCACCTCCAACGGCGCGCCCTTCTCGTCGCGGATCAGGCGCAGCGAATCGTGCATCCACAGATAGCTGCCGTCATGGATGCGGAAGCGGTATTCATAGGCGCGCTGGCCCTCGGTGAAGATCAGCGCCAGGCTGGAGAAGATATTGGGGGCGTCGTCGGGGTGGATGTGGTCGAACCAGAAATTGGGGTCGGCCACCATCTGCTCGGGACGGTAGCCCAGCACATTGAAGGCGTTGTTGCTGACGAAGGTCATCTTGAAGTCGCCGCTGGGCACGGTGCAATAGATGATGCCCGGGGTGTTGTCGACCAGGTACTGCAGCCGGACAATGGGCGACGTCGCCTCGGCGGCGGCGGCCGGAGCGGCGCGGGGCGCGCTGGCGTCGGAGGAAAATAATTCGAACTCGTCAAATTGCATGGTGATAGCCTCACTGGCGTCGCTCATTACCAATTATGCCTCAACCATGATGACGTAGGGCGGATTAGCGAAGCGTAATCGGCCATGCGCGCGTCGCGTTGACGCGTGCATGGCCGATTACGGCGTGCCGCCTAATCCGCCCTACGTGTCTCCGCAAATATCGACCGCTAATGGGACCAGGTCGGCGTCCAGCCGTAGGCGGGATCTGCCGGCGGTTCGGGCGGCGGCGGGGGCGGCAGCCACTCGCGCGGGTCGACGCGATAGTACTTGAGGAACTCGGCGAACAGCTCGCCGTGGTGCTCGGCCATCTGGTACGGCTTTTCAAAGAAGGTTTCGGTGGCCACGGCGAAAAACTCGGCCGGATTGGTGGCGCCGTAATGGTCCATCACGCTGTGCTGGCGGTACATCGCGCTGTGCCGCAGATTCTGGAAATTGCGCGACAAGACCTCGGCCCACTCGTTGTAGCTGTCCGGGCTGCCCAGGTAGGGGGCGCCGTTGGCGCGGCCGGACTCGCTGTCGAGCTGGTGCGCGAACTCGTGCAGCACGATGTTGTGGCCGTCGGTCCAGTCGTCGGCGCCGCGCCTCACATTGTCCCACGACAGCACGACGCGGCCGTCGTCCCACGATTCGCCCAGCATGCTTTGGTGCCCCGGCGTGACGACGCCGCCCGGGCCGACCTCGGCGCGGCGCGCCACGAACTCGCTCGGATAGACCAGGATGGTGTGCAGCGCCGGGTAGACCTTGGTCGGACGGTTGAGCAACAGCAGGCATGCCTGGCCGGCGATGATGACGGCCATCTCGTCGGTGACCTCGACGCCTTCGCAGCCGACGAATTTTTTCTGATGCAAAAATTGCACGACCAGCCGTTGCAGCTGTTGCTGCAAATCCGGTGTCATGCGGCGGTAGACGGGAATGTTGCGGTGTAAAACGGCTTGCGCCTCGGCCGGCAACGGCCTGGCCAGCACCCTTTGCAGGCGCCAGCGGGGCACATAAAAAGGCAGCGCTATCGCCAGCGCCGTCAGGCCGATCCAGATTAAAGCTTCCATGTGCCGCGCGTCCGTGTGATATCCATTGCTGGCTAAGTGGGGCGGCTTGTCTGCTTTTCAATATGCAAACAGCCGGGCATGCCCGGCTGTCGATGATACACCTGCGGCGGCCTGCGGCTTAGTCGGCGGCTTTTTGCTCCGAAGGGGCCGAACCGAACAGCGCTGCGACCAGCGGATCGCGCATGACCGGGCCGCGGTTGACGCGGATCGCGTAGTGCGTGTCGTCGGCCAGGATGTGGAAATGGCGGCCGCTGCCGGCCATGGCCTGCTCACGGATGCCCGGGCGTTCCTTGCGCGGCGGCGCGCCTTCGCGCTTCGGCTGGACGATCGCGGCCAGGAAGGCGGCGACGCGCTCCGGGTCGGGGGTCAGCTGGTAGACGGCCTTGCCCAGGTAGGTGGCGGTGCCTTCGACATAGCGGGCCAGCTCGATGACGCCGGCTTCGCGCAGGTCGCGGATGTATTTGCGGGCGCCGGACGGCGAGAACTTGAGGAACCAGGCGATTTCGTCGGCGAGCATCTCGTGCATGGACAGCTCGCCGATCAGTTTTTGCATATTTTCGATGCGACGCAGGGTCGCAGAGGTCGAACGCACACGCTCGATCGACGCCATCGACAGCGCCGGTTTGCGGTCCAGAGGGGCCGGGGCCGGACGTTCCACCAGCATCAGCTTGGTGGTCGCCTGCATTTCCGGCGAAGCTTTCATCTCGTTCTGAACCAGATGTTGAGGTTGTCTAACTGCATGCATTTGAACACTCCTTATAACAATTTGCCGAGATTAGTGGCAGCGAGAGGGGGTGGCCTACGGTGTGAAACGCCACAGTCTCTGCATCTGACTCAAGAATGCCTTTTCGTGGCGCACCAGTCTGTGCGGCAACGAACATTAGTGACAGAACGTCAGACTTATTGAACTGTGAACTGATTCCCAGTGCGTTTTTACGTCCTGACTTTCAGCCCTTTAGTCTTCGGACCGTAGTAATCAAGCAAAGGTTTCAATTTTTGTGTACGATTTGATACAGCGCAAGCTTTTGTGCGGTAGCGAACCGACCACATCATGAAAGTTACCTATTCTTCGGTCCAACAGCGGTAAAACACTGCACTGCTGCTGATGAAGCAACAAACCGCCATATTTATCAATCGGGAGCATACTTTGAATAAAACTAAGAAAATCGTCCTCGCCGTCGCAGCACTCTGCGCGTCGTTCTCCGCCGTCGCTCAAGACGCGGTCATCAATCCATCGTGGTACGTCCAGCCGAGCATCAACGGCATGAAGCCTGACAACGACGCATTCGGCGTTGACAAGAAGGGCTACGGCGGCGGCCTGAAGTTCGGTAAAGCCCTGAACCAGAACTGGGACGTCCAGCTGGGCGGCACCTATTCCCGCGCGAAGGAAAACGGCGAGCGCTATCAGCAGCAGAGCCTGGGCGCGGACGCCCTGTATATGTTCTCCCGTAAATCGTTCCGTCCGTTCATCCTGGTCGGCGCCGGCGTCGAGCGCGACAAGTCGAACCTGAACACCTTCGGCGAAATCGCCAAGAACTCGCCGTACGTCAGCGCCGGCCTGGGTTTCCAGGCCGACCTGAACGAGCGCACCAGCTTCCAGGCGGACATCCGCAACCAGCACGCCTTCCTGCGCGGCGATGCCTTCCCGCCTAGCAAAGCGGACAACGTCTACCTGACCGTCGGCCTGAACTTCGCGTTCGCCGCGCCACCGCGCCCTGCTCCACCGGCACCGCCGCCTGCGCCGGAAGCCGTGCAGCCGCCACCGCCGCCAGCACCGGTCGCTCCACCGCCACCACCGCCGGCACGCTTCGAAAAAGTGACGATGTCGTCGACCGAGCTGTTCACCTTCGACAGCGCCAAGCTGAACCCGAACCAGCCTAAGCTGGACGAGATCGCCACCGTGCTGAACGCCAACCCGACCGTCGACAACGTCGTCATCACCGGCTACGCCGACCGTCTGGGCAGCGACAAGTACAACCAGAAGCTGTCCGAGAAGCGTGCCAACTCGGTCAAGGAGTACCTGGTCGGTAAAGGCGTCGCCGCCAACCGCCTGGTCGCCGAAGGCAAGGGCGAAGCCAATCCTGTTGTCACCTGCGACAACAAGAAACGTGCTGACCTGATCAAGTGCCTGGAACCTAACCGTCGCGTCGAGGTCGAACAGATCACGATCGAACGCCGCGTCAATTAATTAATTAATTGAGGAGCCCCGCGACGAAAGTTGCGGGGCTTTTTTTTTATATGAACAAAAACATAGTCTCTGTACTGAAATGCACCGTCTACGAATGGCTCGACCATCGCGGCGGCAGCATGGGCGCGGCGCTGGCCTTCTACACGCTGTTTTCGCTGGCCCCGATCCTGGTGCTGGTGCTGGCGATCGCCGGCTGGTTCTACGGCCCGCAGGCGGCCCAGGGCGAGCTGTTCGCGCAGCTGCGCGGCCTGGTCGGCAACCAGGGCGCCGAGGCGATCCAGCTGGTGCTGGCCGGCGCCCGCAGCAAGGAGGAAGGACGCCTTGCCACCTTGATCGCCGGCGCCCTGCTGCTGTTTGGCGCCACCACCGTGTTCGCCGAACTCAAGGCAAGCCTGGACGCGATCTGGCAGGTGCCGCCGCTCAAAACCGGCACGGTGTGGGACGTCGTCCGCACCCGCTTGCTGTCGTTCGGCATGGTGCTGGTGCTGGCGTTCCTGCTGATGGTGTCGCTGGTGGTGAGCGCGGTGTTGACGGTGCTGGAGAAATACGTGCACAGCGTGTGGGTCAACGCCGGCGATCTGCTAACCGGCATTAACTACGCGATCAGCTTCACCGTGATCGCCGCGCTGTTCGGCGTGATCTTCAAGATGCTGCCGCGGGTAACGCTGTCATGGCACGACGTGACCATCGGCGCGCTGGGCACGGCGGCCTTGTTCTCGTTGGGGAAGTATGCGATCGGCGCCTACATCGGCAACAGCGGCGTGGCCAGCAGCTATGGCGCTGCGGGCTCGGTGATCGCGCTGCTGCTGTGGGTGTATTACTCGGCGCAGATCTTCTTCCTGGGTGCGGAGTTCGCCCGGCAGTACGCGCTGCAGTTGGGTAGCTTGCGGCACCGCCCACCGCCGCAAACCAAAACAGTAACCACGTAGGGCGGATTAGGCGGAACGCCGTAATCGGCCATGCATGCGTCCACGCGACGCATGCATGGCCGATTACGCTGCGCTAATCCGCCCTACGTATTTCCGCGACGGCGCCAGGGTTATCGTTCATAACGGTGTCCGCAAAAAAAGAGGCCGGCGCATTGCCGGCCTTTCGCTATGTTCGGCTGCCAGGCTACTCGCCCAGCAACTCCGCCACCACTTCCATCCCCTCGACCCGCTCGGCGACGACCTTGACGATCACGATCACCGGCACGCCCAGCAGCAAACCCCAGACGCCCCACAACCAGCCCCAGAACAGCAGGCTGACGAACACCGCCGCCGCGTTCATGCGCGCGAAACGCCCCGTCATCCAGGTCGTGATCACCGTCCCGACCAGGGTGGCGATAGCCAGCGAACTCCCCATCACCAGCAAACTCATCTGCAGCGATTCGAATTGCAGGAAGGCGACGATCCCCGTGGCCAGCATGATCAACAAGGGACCGAAATAAGGCATCAAGTGCAGCAAGCCGGCCACGATGGCCCAGGCCCCGGCGTTCTCAAGGCCGATCCAGCGCAGCGCCACCCACATCAGCAGCGCCAGCAGGCCGTTGGTCACCAGAAGCATCAGCATGTATTTCTGGATCGAGGTGTTGATATCCTCGAGAATGTGTACGGTGATCTTCTTCTTCGACAGCGACGGCCCGGTCAACTTCACCAGCTTGCGCTTGAACGTATCGCCCGACAGCAGCAGGAAAAACACCAGGAAGATCACCATCGTGGCCTGGCTCAGGAAACCCACCAAGCCCATCGATCCGGCCCAGACCCAATCCATCAGCGGAAAATCCGAGGCCGGGGCCGGCGCGGCGCGGCGCGAGGCGCGTCGTTCCTGGGCGCCGGCGGTGGCCTGCTGCAATTCGGTGGCGACCGCCTGGATGCGCTGCAGCGCACTGGAGCCGCCATGCAAGCGCTCCGAGACCAGGCGCGACAATTTATGGCCGGCGCTGGGCAGCTCTTCGACGATGGCTTCGAACTGGCCGTGCAGCTTGTCGACCACCAGCGCCGAGCCGCCGACCATGGCAAAAGTGATGAGTGTGGCGCCAACGATGCGCGGAATGTGGCGGCGCTCCAGCCAGCCCATCAATGGACTGAGCGTGTAACTGATCAGAATGCCGAGCAGGAGGGGAACCAGGAAGCCGCGCGACCATTGCAGCGCGTAGACAAAGGCGACCGTGGCGATGACGCCGAGCGCGAGGCCTCGGGCGTTGACATGTAGGGGGATGCGGGGAAGATTACTGAGATCGGGTTCGGCCGCGGGGGACGTACCGGTGGCCACATTGCTGGCCGGAGTTGGAGGAAGGGAAATCTCTACAGGCGGCTGGCTCATGATGACTCACAAAAAAATCCCGGCGCGGCATGCTCGAATGGACGAGCACGGCGCGCCGGAAGATAACGCTTACTTGACGCGGATGTCGTTCTTGACCGAAGTCACGCCTTTGACGCCACGGGCGACTTCGCCTGCTTTGGCGATGTCAGCTGGCTGGGCAACGAAGCCGCTCAGTTGCACGGTGCCCTTGAAGGTTTCCACATTGATTTCGGTCGACTTCAGGGTCGGCTCGTTAAAGATGCTGGCTTTCACTTTGGTGGTGATGACCGAATCGTCAACAAACTCGCCGGTGCCTTCTTTGGTGGACGTCGAAGCGCAGCCAGCGGTGGCCAGCAGCGAGACGGTGAACAGGGCGGTGGCGATTTTATGTGCGATTTTCATGGCGGTTCTCCTTGGAGTTATTAACTAAATGAGTTTGTCAGCCAGCGGGACGTTTGGACATCTCTGCTACCGATGTAGACGTTTTACGTGGTTTCCAAATGGACATCTGTACGGTACCGTACACAGATAAAATTTTGACCCGGGACAGGCTCCACGGCCCCCACTCCCCTCTTGGCAACCTTCGTGCGAGACCGCACAGACCCACCGATGCCGCCTGACTATTCTGGAATCACATTTTCAGGAGAACAACATGAACCACACAAAAACCCTGGCTGCATTGATGATCGCCGGCACCGCCGTCTTAAGCGGCTGCGCCAGCACCAACAACGCGCCGCAACAAGTCTCTTACCAGAATCAAAACGAATCGGCCAGCTACGGCACCATCGAGTCGATCCAGATCAAGCAGGCCAAGGCCGGCACCAGCGGCGCCGGCGCGGTCGCGGGCGGCCTGGTGGGCGCGTTGCTAGGTAACCAGGTCGGCTCGGGCAGCGGCCGCGCCGCCGCCACCGTGGCCGGCGCCGTCGGCGGCGCCGTGGTCGGCAACACCGTCGAGGGCAACCGCAACGAAGCGAAAGAGGAATATCAGATCAGCGTGCGCATGGACAACGGCGACTACCGCATGGTGAACCAGGACAGCGTGTATGACCTGCGCGTCGGCAACCGCGTGCGCCTGGTCGATGGCCGCCTGTACCGCTACTAATCCGGTTGGACAAGAGCGCACCTAAAACGCGCAATTAAGACTAACTATACTAATTAAGGGGAACACCATGGGCACCATCATTCTGATTATTCTGGTCCTGGCGTTGATCGGCGCGCTGCCGACCTGGCCGCACAGCCGCAACTGGGGCTACGCGCCCAGCGGTATCACCGGCTTGATCGTACTGATCCTGCTGGTCATGCTGCTGACGGGCCGATTGTAAGCACAAGGAGGACATGATGACTCGTTTTCATCACATTGCGTGCGGCCTGGCGATGGCTTGCGCGGCGATGACTGCGCAGGCGCAGGACAACACGCCGCCGCAGAACGTCCAGCTGCAACAGCAGGAAATTGCCAAGGGCGATCCGGCGCGATGGTACAAGGAAGACGCCACCAGCGCCGAGCAGTCGCGCACCTTGCGCAAGGAAATCGGCGCCGCGCTGGCCGAATCCACCAATGCCTGCAAGAAGGGCCCGGCGAGCGAACGCGATGCCTGCATCCGCGAAGCGCGCGAGACCTACAAGCGCGACATGGAGAAGGTGCCGCAGGTTCTCGCAGAGAACAAACGGCAGTAGTCGTCGAAATGAAGTCGGTACACGGAGCCGCCTGAGCGATCAGGCGGCTTTTCCATGTGCGCCGGCCGGCTTGGCGGCGGGCAGCGGTGGCAGCTCGTGCACCACCAGCGGCGTGTCCTCGGACACGAAGGTCAGCCAGCCCGCCGCCTGGACGGCACGCATGCCGTCCTGATAGCCCTGGTCCCAGCGCCACTCGGTCGAGCCCTTGGAAAAATTGATGTCCTTGGCCGCCATATTCCAATCCCGGCCCGCGTATTCCAGACGCACCACATGCAACGTGGTGCCGCAGCCCAGTTCGGCCAGGTCCTGCTCGCCCTGCTCCGTTTGCGCATGCCCGGGCAACGCGGCGTACAGGCCGCGCAGCTTTTGCTGCATCTTGTGGCGGGCCACGTAATCGTCCAGATGGCGCTTGGAGCGCGAGGCGAAGGTGACATCTTTCTGCCTCGTCTGCACTTCGTCCAGTGTGGTGGGTTCCTCGCCGTCGGCGCTCCACAGGTCGACCATGAAGCACAGGGTATCGACCGGCGCGGGATCGTCCAGCACGGTCTCGAGCGGCGTGTTGGAGTACAGGCCGCCGTCCCAATACAGTTCGCCGTCGACGCGCACCGCCGGGAAACCGGGCGGCAAGGCGCCGCTGGCGCGGACGTGGTCGACGTTGATGTCGAGGTCGCGGTTGTCGAAGCTGCGCAAGGTGCCGCACGTCACCTTGAGCGCGTTGACGGTCAGGCGCATGCCTTCGGGGCCATTCAGGTAATCGAAGTCGATCAGGGAATTCAGCGTCCCGCCCAGCTCGGTGGTATCGTAGAAGCTGGCCTCCTCGGGCGCGACGGCCATGCCGGCGGCAAAGGAGCTGAACAGACGTGGCTTGAAGAAGCCGGGCACGCCGCGTAGCAACGTGTCCCAGGTTTGCATCAGAATATTGGAGCGGCGCTGCGCGTCGGGCAGGCGCGCCATGTCGAAGGGGTCGCGGTGCGACACACCTTCCCAGAACTGGCGCAGACGCGCCAGCCGGGTTTCGTGCGGATTGCCGGCCAAAATGGCGCCATTGATGGCGCCGATCGAGGTGCCGACGATCCAGTCGGGCGCCAGGCCATGCTCGTGCAGGGCCTGGAACACGCCGGCTTGGTAAGCGCCCAACGCCCCGCCCCCTTGCAGCACCAGCACTATGCGCATGCCCGAGGGGTTCAGTTTGTTGGACGTCGGACTCAAGGCGCTAGTCCGCGGCGCGCTTGCGGCGCATCAGCCAGGCAGTGCCCAGCCCCAGCACCGCGGCCACGCCAAGCGCAGGCTTGACCAGCTTCTTGCGGGCAATGAACGACCCCACCGTCAGCGCGTACGGCATCAGCGCCTTGTAATTGAAACCACTGAGGCCGCCCGGCTGCAGCAGCCCGCCAAGACGGGCTTGCGCCAGTCCGACGGCATGGTCCACCGCGCCATGAAACAACGCATCCGGATGCAGCGCGTTGGCCACGAGGGCCTTCGAGTGCACTACCTTGATGCGATACAACTCGCCTTCGCGGATCAGCCGCTGTTTGTCAGCGTCGAATGCCGCGCTTTCCGCGTCTTTCGTCATATGCGCTCCTCTTACAACAGCATGTCGCGGTCGGATTTCAGTTCAGCCATGGTGGCGGGCATGCCCAGCTTGCCGCTGCGGATCAAACCGCGCGCGTACACCATGAGGCCGATAGCGAGCAGCAGGAAGACGCCGGTCATAATGGGCAGGATCGTCCAGCCCAGCGCATCCCACGCCAGATAAGCAATCGTGACGGTGGCATAGGCGAGCGCGAAACAGCCCGCCACCACCGCCAGCGCGAAAGCCAGCACCAGATGCATCAGGTGATTGCGCACCTGAGACAGTTCCAGCGCGGCCAGTTCCAGCCGCGTCAGCAGCAGGCCGATGCTGTTGCGGGCGATGTTGCCCAGCGACGCGATCAAGCCTGGCGGACGTGTCAACTCGTCAGCTTGCGCCATGGATTACTTGCGGCCGATGATGACACCGATCAGCAGGCCCACGGCTGCCGCGCCGGCGATCGAGCGCCATGGGTTTTCTTTGACGTAAACGTCGGCCTGCTTGGCAGCTTCCTTGCTGGCGGCCAGGGCGCTGATTTGCGCGTCGTGGGCCTTGGCCAGCGCGGTGTCGAGCGCGCGCATGCCGCGGCCGCGCAATTCTTCTGCCTTCTCACCGGTCAGGGCGGTGGCGGCGGTAAACAATGCTTGCGCATCTTTGACCAGAGTTTTCACGTCGTTGTTCACGGTAGAGATATTTTGTTCCAGCATGATGGAGCTCCTATTATGGTTGTGAGGTGTGAAAACTTTACAGCAAAATCAGAATGTTAGTCGTTATTCAAGCAAATCGCGCATATCATCGGCGTGTTCTTCTTCCACAGCCATGATGCTGATCAAAAGATGGCGCGTTGTCGGATCGGTATCGCCGATCTGTTCGATCATCTGGCGGTACGATTCGATTGCCACGCGCTCGGCGATCAGGTTCGAGCGGATCATCGCTTGCACGTCTTCCGAAGCATCATACTCGGCATGGCTACGGTCGAGCAATGTTGCAGGATTGAAATCAGGTTGGCCGTTCAGCTGAACGATGCGTTCGGCCAGCGAATCGGCGTGTTCCTGCTCCTGCTGGGCGTGCTCGAGGAACTCGGCCTTGATCGGACCGTTCTGCAAACCGCTGACCGTATAGTAGTGACGCTTGTAACGCAGGACGCAGACCAGTTCGGTCGCCAGCGCCTCGTTGAGCATCTTGATGACGGCGGTGCGGTCACCCTTGTAGCCGGCGGTTACCGGACCGTCCTCGAGATTGCGGGCGGCGGCGCGGATGGCTTCTCTATCGATGCCTGCCGGTTGGGTGGGGTTGGATTCAGCCATGATATTTTCCTTAAAAAAGTACAGAAAGTCTTGCTAGCGGGCCCCTTCAGGCGCCACGCCGGCGCTAACCGGCGGCGGCGACCGAGGCCGCGCTCCCGCCATTAACGGCGGTTAGCGATCGGCGCGCCGTTTTGCGACAGCACGATTTCAACGCGACGGTTCAGCTGGCGGCTGCCGGCATCGTTGTTGCTGGCGACCGGGAACGCTTCGCCATAGCCACGGGTGGAAACCTTGTCGGCTTTCACGCCCAGGCCGATCAACGCGTTACGCACCGATTCGGCGCGGCGCTGCGACAGCTGCAGGTTGTGCGCCGACGAACCGGTGGAGTCGGTAAACCCTTCGATCAAAACGGCGCTCTGTGGTTCCTGCAACAGCACGTCGGCCATCTTTTGCGCGGTGCGCATGCCTTCGGCACTGAGCTCGGCCTTGTCGGTATTGAACAGCACGTCGCTCAAAGTGATCACCAGGCCGCGCTCGGTTTGCTTGGCTTGCAGGTCGGCCAGCTGCTGTTGCAGCGCGGCGCTCTTCGATTGTTCTTCACGCACGCTGGCGGTGGCCGCCTCGGCCTGGCGGCGGGCTGCGTCGGCGTCCGCTTTGGCTTGGTCCGCGCTTGCCTTGGCTTGCTCTGCGCTCATCTTGGCCTTGTCGGCTTCCTGGGTGCGCTGCTGCAGGCGGATTTCGTCGCGCTGGCGGCCGGCGTTCGCTACGTCGGACTCGGCTTGCTTGCTCTTCGCCACTTCCTGGGCGACGGCGATCTTTTGCTTGGCCAGATAGGCCAGCTTGTCGATCGCTTCCACGCTTTCCTTCTTGTCGGCGGCGGCGTTGGCGCGGTCCAGCGCCTCGGCGGCGGCCTTGAACTCGACCGGCGCGTTGGTCGCGACCGATGGATTGCTTTGTGCGGCCGAGAAGTCGCCACGGGTCTGGTCGAGCAGGCTGGTGGTGGTCGGCGCGGAGCTGCAAGCTGCCAGCATGATCGACATCGCCAGCACGGTTGGCATGACGCTCAGTTTTTTCAGGTTCAGTTGTTTCATGATGATTCCTTCGTCTCTATTATTGGGTGGTGGTGCTATTGCGGTTCAACTCTTCGCGCAGCACGCGGATGCTTTGTTGCAGCTCGTCGGCGGCGGCGGTGGCCTTGGTCGAATTAGCCTTGCTCTGCGCCAGCTGGGCGTCGGCCTGGGCTTGCGCGGCCAGATCCTGGGCGGTCTTGTAATCCTTGTTGGCCAGCGCCTGGTTGGCGCGCGCCATTTTTTCACGGGCCGATTGCATTTCGGCCGGGGCCAGCTCTGCCGCACCGGCGGAGGTGGCGTTGGCCACGGCGGCGCGCGATACGGCGACGTCGGCGGTGGCGGGGGTTTTGTTGCTAGCGCAAGCGGTCAGGCCCAGCAGCACTGCGGCGCCGCAAATCATGGTCAGTCTTTGGTGTAAGGTCGTCGTCATTATTGTTCTCCTTGAAAGTTTGTGTGGACAGGTAACGTTATAGGCCGTTGCCTGCGGCGCTTCAGTACGCTGCCGCACATTGAACAGGGGGAGCCGCCCGGGCGGCCACAGAGGGTGCGCCAGCGCACAACCGGGGCCGCTTGCGCCGCGTAGGGTGTGTAAAATGCCGTTACCAATAAGAAAGGCCAACCGATGACCCCGCAGGACCAGAACCGCAGCTCCCCCGCCACTTCCAGCCCACGCCGCCTTGCCAGTCGCACCCGCATTTGCCTTGCCGTCGCCGGCGTGGTGGTGGCAGTTCCCGTCGTCGCGGCCATCGTGCTGGCGACCTACGACTGGAACAAGGCGCGTCCCTGGCTCAACGACAAGATCAGCGAAGCGATCGACCGGCCGTTCGACATTCGCGGCGACCTGTCGCTGACGTGGCAACAGCAGGGACTGTCCGGCGCGGACCGCACCTGGCGCGACTACCTGCCGCTGCCGCACCTGGTCGCCAAGGACGTCCACGTCGGCAATCCTGCCGGCATGCGGGCGCCGGAGGAAATGGCCAGTGTCGGGGAGTTCGCCTTCGGCGTCGAACTACTGCCGCTGCTGCAGCACAAAATTTCAATCCCGGTGCTGCGCTTCAATAATCCCACCGTGCTGCTGCAGCGCGATGCCGACGGCAAGAACAACTGGACCTTCAAGCAAGCCGACAAGCCCTCGCCGTGGAAGCTCGACCTGCAGCGCGTGGTCTTCTCCAAAGGTTCGGTGCACTACATCGACGCCGTGACCCATGTGGACGCCACGGCCGCCGTCGACTCCATCAACGCCGATCCGACCTACGGCGTGTCGTGGAAGCTGCGCGGCAAATGGAACAATCAAACCATCACCGGCAGCGGCAAGTCCGGCGCGGTGCTGTCGCTGCAACAGCAGACCGTGCCCTTCCCGCTCGCCGCCAGCCTGGACGTGGGCGGCACCCGCATCGCCGTCGAGGGCACCCTGACCAAGCCCAGCGCGCTGACCGCGCTCGACATGCGCCTGAAGATTTCCGGCCCCAGCATGGCGCGCCTGTACGGCATCACCGGCGTGCTGCTGCCGGAGACGCCCGCCTTCGCCACCGAGGGCCATCTGACCGGCAACATCGGCGCCAACGCCAGCCACTGGATCTACGACAAATTCACCGGCCGCGTCGGCAACAGCGACATCCACGGCAAGCTCGACTACCGTTCCGGCCAGCCGCGTCCGGTGCTGACGGGCGCCGTGGAATCGAAGCTGCTGCAGTTCTCCGACCTCGGGCCGCTGGTCGGCGCCGACTCCAACGCCAGCAAGCAGGCGCGCGGCGTTGAGGCCGTCCAGCCGGGCAACCGGGTGCTGCCGGTCGAGACCTTCAAGACCGAGCGCTGGACCGCGCTCGACGCCGACGTCAGCTTCAAGGCGCAGCGCATCACGCGCGATGGCGGCCTGCCGCTCCACAACCTCGACACCCTGATCCACATGAAGGACGGCGTGCTCTCGCTGACGCCGATGAACTTCGACATCGCCGGCGGCCGCTTCACGTCCAACATCATGCTCGACGGCAGCGGCAAGACCAATCCGAACGCCATCCGGGCCGAGCTCAAGGCCGGCGCGCGCAAGCTGCAGCTCAAGCAGCTGTTCCCCACCATCGACGGCATGCAGGCCACCGTCGGCCAGGTCAACGCGGACATGTCGCTGTCGGCCACGGGCAACTCGGTGGCAAGTTTGCTGGGCTCGTCGAACGGCGAACTCAAAGGCGTGATCAACGAGGGCAGCGTCAGCAAGCTGCTGCTGGAGGAAATGGGACTCAACCTGGGCAATGTCGTGCTGACCAAGCTGATCGGCGACAAGCAGGTCAAGCTCAACTGCATGGTGACGGACTTCAGCGTCACCAACGGGCTGATGCAATCGCGCCTGTTCGTGGTCGACACCTCCGACGCCAAGATCGACGTGGCCGGCACCGTGAATCTCGAGAACGAGAAGCTGAACCTGACCTTGCGGCCGGACGCCAAGGGCGTGCGCGTGATCTCGCTGCGGGCGCCGATTTATGTGCGCGGCACCTTCAAGGACCCTGACGTGAGCATCGACAAGGGCGTGCTGGCGATGCGCGCCGGCGGCGCCCTGGCGCTGGCGGTGGTGGCGCCGGTCGCGGCGATCCTGCCGCTGATCAACGCCGGCCCGGGGGAAACGACCGGCTGCGAAACCCTGCTGGCGCAAGGCGGCGGCAAGCCGGTGGCGCCGCCGCCGGGCCAGACCTTGCGGGAAAAGCCCGGCAAAAACGCCCAAAACGTTAAGCCGCAACCTAAAGGGTAACAAGGTGTTTCAATGTGCGCTGTCGTACGGAAATTGGCGACGCGCAGACGTACTCTGTCGTCATTGGAGCGGGAAAGACGCCGCGCCTTAACAGCGTAAGGAGAAGATTATGAACATCAAACGTATCGCATCGACCGCGGCAATCCTGGCCGCCACCCTGGGCCTGAGCGCGTGCGCCGGCATGTCCTCGCAGGATAAAAGCACGGCAGTGGGCGCCGGCGTGGGCGCGGTGGCCGGCTCGGTATTGACCGGCGGTAGCGCGGTCGGCACGGTCGGCGGCGCGGCTGTCGGCGGCGTGATCGGTAACCAGGTCAACAAGCCACCGCGTTAATTTCCAGGCGCGTCGTTTAAGCGGCAAGCTTAAGCGGCAAACTTTAGCGGCAAACGAACCGCCCCATTCAAGCCGAAGCCGGCTTGAATGGGGCGGTTTTGCATTGGCGCCGGCGAATTTATAGCCGACTAGTAGCCGACGGTGCTGGTGTAGGCGAACAGGCTGGTGCCGTAGCTGCCGCCCCACTCGTAACCGTAACGGCGTTCGGCCTCGACGTTCATGATGTCGTATTGCTTGCCGGCGCCGGGAGGATTATCGGTCGGCAAGCGGCCGCTGAAGAAGCCGGTATCGGCGTTCAGATCGTAAAAGCGATACCACGTGGTCGATCCCGCCTTGGCGATAAACGGCGAGGTGTTGGTCGCTTTGGAGTTGGTCTTCTCGTACGCCGTGTTCACCAGCTTGACCTGGGGGCTGTTGTACCACGCGATCGCCGCCTTGGCCGACGCAGCGATGGCCGCCGATTGCGGACGCGTCATCAGGAACGCCACGATCTGCGCGGACTCCTTGCCGCTCTTCGACGGCAACTCGTACGAACGGGCGCCGCGCGGCGCGAAATTGACGGGATCGTGCTGCGCGCACCAGACCGTCTTGACGCCGTTCTGCACGATCTGCGCGTTGAGGATGTAGCCCACCGCCAGATTGAGCGCGTTCGTCATGCGAGTGCGTTGCGCCGAGGTGAAGAAATCACCGGTGAACGGTGCCTTCTGTTTCACCGCGTGGTCCAGCAACACCAGCGCGCGCACCATTGCGTTGTCGTTGAAGGTGACGTGGTTGGAATACAGCGTGCCGGTGCGCGCCGGATACACCTGCGGAAGACCGCCGGACGAATATTGCATGTTCAGGATGAAGTCCATCGCCTTGCGCGCGCTGTCGCGATAGGTGACCGTTCCAGTGCGCGCGTACACATCGCCGAGGAACATGATTTCGGTGACGGTGCCGTCATTGTCGATGGTGCCCAGCTCGACACCGTTGGCGCCGAACCACTCGGAGCGCGAGGCCGAGCCGTTCCACGGCGCGTTGTACCAGGCCGGCAGCTTGTAGAACCCGCCGTGCGGCATCTGCCATGAAACGATGTTGGTGGCCTTGGTCTTGTCGGCGGCCAGTGCGGCCGCGCTGTCGCTGTTGGTGCTGAGCCAGCTCTTATAACGCTCGATCTCTTTGTAGACCGGATTGCCCGTCTGGTTCAAGACAGGATCGGCTGCCGCCGCATTGACGGTTACCTCCGCCGCAGTGCTGATGGCACCGGCGGCGCCGGCTGCCGTGTCGGCCGAACCGCCGCCGCCGCAACCGGCAAGGGTTGCGCCAACGACCAGGAATGCCCCCAAATAGTTATAGTTTTTCACGTGTATCTCCTCACAGTGTTTGTCGAAAAATCATTACAGCAAGCCGATGCTAGCCGTAATGTCTTCCATAAACATTGCAAAATAGATACAGTTGCCTATAAAATCAAGCAAATGATTGATTGTGCGTTTAGCACAACGTTGACGTGGGGTTTGCTACAAAAACACGTTGCCCATGCCGATGGCGCCGTCGTCCTTGACCAGCTCGTAGCAGCGGCACGATACCGCTTCGAGCCCCGCCGAATCGAGGATCTCGATATTGCCCCGGCTGTAGGAAATCAGCTTCTGGTTTTGCAGCGCGCTGGCCGCCTTGGTCACGCCGACACGGCGCACACCCAGCGCATGCGCCAGGAACTCGTGCGTGAGATGGAATTTTTCCGATTGCAGACGGTCGCGCGTGATCAGCAGCGAGCGCGCCAGCCGCGCCTCCAGCACATGGAAGCGGCTGCACACGGCGATCTGGATCGCCTGCGCCAGCAAGGTGTCGGTGTAGCGGTACAGCAGGCGCTGCAGGGCCTCCATGCGCGTGAACTCGGTGGCGAACTCGGAGGCGTCGATGCGCGTGGCGCGGCCGGCGCGCTGCACCACCGCGCGCACCTGCGCCATTTCGTGGCCCAGCACCACCGAGGCGCCGATCATGCCTTCGCGGCCGACGGCGCCCACTTCCAGCGTCATGCGGCCCTCGGCCACGGCAAGCAGCGAGATCAAACTGTCGATGGGAAAATAGATGTAACGGATGCTCTGGCCGGGTTCGTATAACACGTCGCCGACTTCGACTCTGACGGGTTCGCTGAGCCTGGCGAGCTGGCCTTGTTCTTCCTCTGGCAAGCTCGACAGTAAGCGATTGACTGCCGGTCGTGGCTGGCTCCTGTCTTCTTCGGATAGGTGTAAGAGATGGGTATGCATGAATTGAGCGTAAAGGTAATCATTTAGCATGTATGTACGCTGACGCACGGAAGCTAAACATGTCCTATAGGAAAATTCCGCGCGTAAGAGAAGAGCATGCGAACACGCGTACAAACACGAAAAAAGGACACCTTCATGACTACCCCGAACACCCCAACCAAACAGACTTTGCACCCGCTGATGATCATCGCCGCCGTCGCGGTGGTGCTGTTCTGCGGCGTGGGCACCGCCGCCATCATGGGCTGGCTGCCGACCTCGAACGCCAACGGCAGCGTGCCGGGCGCGGCGCCGCTGCCGGGCCAATTGTCGTCGGTGCCGCCGGCGGAGCAGCAGTCCGCCCCGGCCTATAACAACGGCGCCAACAACGGCAACGCCAACAGTCTCGCGGCCAATAATGACGCTGACCGCAACGCTGACCGCAACGCCGACCGCAACGCCTACAACGACGCGCCCGGCCGCGACCGCGACCGCGCGCCGGAACCGGAAGCCAAACAAGCGGCGGCCGTGTGCAAGAGCTGCGGCGTGATCGAGTCGGTGCGTTCGATCGAGCACCGCCCGCAAGGTAGCGGCGTCGGCGCGGCCGGCGGCGCCATCCTTGGCGGCTTGCTGGGCAACCAGGTCGGCGGCGGTCATGGCCGTCAACTGGCGACGGTGGCGGGCGCCGTCGGCGGCGCGGTGGCCGGCAACCAGGTCGAGACCCATATGAAGACCACGCGCACCTGGCGCATCGTGGTTCGCATGGACAACGGCACCACCCGTACATTCAACCAGTCGGCGCAGCCCGCATGGGGTTCGGGCGACGCCGTGCGCGTGGTGAACGGCCAGTTGCGCTTGGCGAACTGATACCGGCTGTAAAATTATTCAGCGGAAATCGCTCGTACGTACGGCACCGTACAGAAGCTTAAGCTGGTTTTAAAGATAATAGATTCCAAGATACGAACAACAGTTCGACATCGCCCTCGATGCCCACAGTGGACGTCGCAATAAAACTTAAGGAGAGAATCATGCTCTATACCATCGCTGTAGTTTTGCTTATCCTGTGGCTGCTGGGCCTGGTCACCTCGTACACCATTGGCGGCTTCATTCACGTACTGCTGGTCGTTGCGATCATCATGGTGCTGCTGCGCCTGATTAGTGGACGCGGCGTGTAGCACACCGCGACCTGATCAAAGCGGCGCCCCACCCTCGCGGTGGTGCGCCGTTTTTTCGTTTATGCTGTGCGCTGGCTTTTCCATGGAGTGACTATGAAACGTTTTTTGATCGCGCTGGCCATGTCGTCCCTGGCCACGGCGCAAGCGCAGGCGCAAACCACGCAAACCGGGCCAACAATTAAGCCCGGCTTGTGGGAACTGAATAACACGGTCAAGACCGGCGACATACAAACCGACGCCGCCATCCAGATGGCGATGCAGCAGCTGGCCAACATGCCGCCCGCGCAGCGCGCGCAGATGGAGGCGATGCTGGCGCAAAACGGCGTGTCGGTGCCCAAGGTCGGCGGCGACGGCAGCATGACGGTGACGGCGTGCGTGACGCCGGAGATGGCGGCCAAGAAAGAACTGCCGCTGAACCAGAAGGGGAATTGCACCTCGAAGACGGCGCCCACGGCGGGCGGGCTGGACGTGTCGTTCAGCTGCACCAATCCGACCTCCAGCGGCCAGGGCCAGATCCGCTTCAGCGACGACAGCCATTACACGATGATTATGGATGTCAACACCGAGGCGACCGGCGCGCCGCAAAAGGTCAAGGTCAATTCGAGCGGGCGATGGATCGCGGCAAGTTGCCCGGCCAAGCCGAAGGGCTGAACATTGGAATTTAACTTGGAGACACGTAGGGCGGATTAGCCGAAGGCGTAATCCGCCATCTATGCGCCGCCGACGGCGCAAGCATTGGCCGATTACGCTGCGCTAATCCGCCCTACGTGGAACCGTTGTCGTTTCAACGGTGTCGACCATCGCGATATGGATCGTTACTGGCTGTCCGAGAACGCCATGTAGCGCTCGCGCGCCAGGGTGGCGATCGGACCGACCGCCAGATCGCGTGTTTCGTAGCGGATGCACGGCATCACCTTGCCATAGTTGCCGGTGTTGAAGATCTCGACGGCGCCCTCCAACTCCTCCGGCAACACGGCGCGCTGCTCGACCATGATGCCCTCCTCCGCCAGCAGCGCGATCACGCGCGCCCGGGTGATGCCCGACAGGAAAGTGCCGTTGGCGGCCGGCGTCACTACCTTGGCGTCCGGCGTGACGAAGAACAGGTTGGCCGATGCGAACTCGGCCACCTTGCCGGTGCTGTCGCAGACGACGGCGTTGTCGAAGCCGCGCTTCTGCGCTTCGCGGATGGCCTTGGCGGTGTTGACATAGAGCGAGGACGCCTTGGCGTCGGTCGGCGCCATCAGGGCGTCCGGCCGCAGCTGCGCCGACAGGCAGGCGGAAAAGCCGGTGAACGCCGGCATCGGCGCGTCGAACAGGGTCAGCGCGAAAGCGCTCTTCTCGGGCACCGGCACCAGGAAGCCATCGGTGCCGAACACCAGCGGGCGGACGTAAAGCTCAGCATCCGGCGGAAACTTCGCCACGCCCTCGCGCACCAGCTTTTCCATGTCATCGACGCTCAACGGACATGCCAGCCCCACCCGCTCGGCCGAGGTGATAACGCGCTGCAAGTGCAGACGCAGATCCGGCAGATGGCCGCGTATCGCGCGCGCGCCGTCGAATACGGACGAACCCAGCCATACGCTGTGGTCCATCGCGCCAAACAGTGGGGTGTTGCCCTCGGCCCATTCGCCGTTGAAGTAAGTCAGATGCATGCTTGTTCCGAAATCAGAGAAACAAGCAATTTATCACGTTTGGGCGGACGGCCTTAAATGCGGCCTGGAACGTACCGCTCAGAACGCATGGCGCATGCCGATGTTAAAGGCTTTGTCGCCACGCCCCGGGCTGGTGGCGTTGCCGACCGTGTAGCCGCCACCGTTGCGGTTCTTGATCCTGGCCAGCGAAGCGTAGAAATCGGTGCGTTTGGAGAGCGCGTAGCTGGCGCCGATGGCGATCTGGTCGGCGTCACGGTCGAGTACGGTGCGGTCGTCCTTGCGGATGAACGAGGCCAGCAGGGTGGTCGCGCCCAGCGGCACGGCCACGCCGAACAGCGCATCGCGGCTCTTGTCGGTCGGCAAGGTCTGGGCGACCGCACCGTAAGGATTGGACATGTCCCAGTGCGAGCTGCCCTCGCCACGGCTCTGGCCGTATGCGGCATAGCCGATGAAGCGGCCAAAGTCGACGTTGGCCGCCACCAGCGTGTTGCGGGCCGACTGGTCGACCGCCGGCGTGGTGCCCGTGGCGTCGAGCAGGTTGTCCTTGCGCTGGTGGGTGATGCCGATCTTGACCGGTCCCTTGTCGTAGCCCAGGCTGCCGCCGTATGCGCGGTTGACCTTGCTGTTGAACGGCGATTCGCCAAAGCTGTACTGCACCGCGCCGATCAGGCCGCTGCGAGCGCGCTTGGTCTTGTACTTGACGGCATTGTCATAGCGTTTGGTGGTGTAGCCGACCAGATTGGACGCCGCACCCGCCATGCCGCCCTGGAAAGGATCGGCCACGTCGGTCAAGGTCTCGTAGACCAGGTTGTACTGACGGCCCATGGTCACCATCCCCATCGGTCCGTCGATGCCGACGTAGGCCTGACGGTTGAACAGCTTGCCGTTTTGCTCCGACGCGCCGGTGTCGTTCAACACACCGGCTTCCAGCGTGTACACGGCCGACGTGCCGCCCCCCAGTTGTTCACGGCCGCGCACGCCGATTCGGGAACCGGAGGCGATACCGCTGTCGACCTTGGTCCGGGCGCAGTTGGTCTTGCAACCGCTTTCCACCACAACACCGGCATCCAGCAACCCATACACCTCGGCGGAGGACGACTCTTGCGCTCCCGCGGCCAGCGGCGCGATCAGGGAAAGCGCGGTAACGAGAAGGTTCGGTTTCATGATGAGCAGGGAACTTTAGTGAATTGTTAGGTTCATAATAGGTCGCCCTTCGTCACCGCTCTGTGCGCCTTAACACGTTAACGTCAAATTCTTCGCGACTTGGTTTATAGTGGGATTTCATTATGTGAAAGGCAGAAGCCATGCATGTTGAATACGCCAGCAAACGTTGCTCGCCCGACCAGGCCCTGGAATTGTTGAGGAACGGCGACACCATCATCGTGCCGACCGGCGCCGGCGAGCCGCCATCGCTGCTGCACGCGCTGTCTGCCAGGCGCACCAGCTTCCAGGACGTCAGGGTGGCGCAGATCCTTGCCATGCGCAAATACGCCTATTTCGACTGCGACACCGTCAGCCATGTGCGCCACGTCGCGCTGTTCTTCGGCGGCGCCTCGCGCTCGGCGGGACAAGCGGGCTGGGCCGATTTCATCCCGGCCTACTTTTCCGAACTGCCCGGCCTGATCCAGCGCGACCTGATCCCGGCCGACGTGGTGTTTTCGATGGCCTCGCCGATGGACGAGCATGGCAATTTCGCGCTCAGCCTGGCGGCCGATTACACGATGGCGGCGGTACGGAAGGCCCGCGTGGTGGTGCTGGAGGTCAATCCGAACGTGCCGGTCGCCCATGGCGAATGCATCGTCCACCTGTCGCAGGTCACGGCCATCGTCGAAAGCGACGAGCCGGTGATCGAAGTGGGCCTGCCGGCCATCGGCGCCGTGCAGGAGGCCATCGGCAGGCACGTCGCGGACATGATCGAGGACGGCTCGACCTTGCAGATCGGCTACGGCGGCATTCCGGACGCCGTCGTACAGCAACTGACGTCCAAGCGCGACCTCGGCGTGCATACGGAAATGATCGGCGACGGCATCCTCAAGCTGGTCGAATGCGGCGCCGTCAACAACAGCCGCAAGACCTTCATGCCCGGCAAGATGGTGGCGACGTTCGCGCTGGGCTCGCGCAAGCTGTACGACTTCATGCACCAGAACCCGATGCTGGAAATGCATCCGGTCAGCTTCACCAACGATCCCTACCTGGCCGGTCAGAACGACAAGCTGGTCGCCATCAACGCCAGCCTGCAGGTCGATTTGCTGGGGCAATGCGGCTCCGAGAGCCTGGCCCACCTGCCCTATTCCGGCACCGGCGGCCAGGTCGACTTCGTGCGCGCCGCCAACCGCTCGAACGGCGGCAAAGCCTTCATCGTGCTGCCTTCGACCGCCAAGGAAGGCGCGATCTCGCGCATCGTGCCCACGCTCACGCTCGGCACCCATGTCACCACCGGCAAGAACGACGTCAACTACGTGGTCACCGAATACGGCGTGGCGCAGTTGCGCGGCAAATCGGCGCGCCAGCGGGCCGAGGCGCTGATCGGCATCGCCCATCCGGATTTCCGAGCGGAATTGCGCGAGGCGGCAAAAAGAATCTTGTTATGCTGAGCAGGGGAATTTCCTGACAGATAGAAATATGTACGGCAGCGTACATACCGGGGGATGCTGACTGGATATACTGCGTTTTTTAGTCAAAATTGCGGTAATTCCGCCCTGTGCATGCTCGAAATATTACAACGTATAGACGCGGAAAGCACGGACATCGGCCTCATGGTCGAGCTGTTCGATACACTGCGTCCCCAGCGCCCCAACGATGGCGTCCGCGCCACCGCCAATGTGCGCACCCTTGCCCAACTGTTGAAAGGCAGTCCCGCGCACGCGCTCGCGTTGCGCGGCTACGCCTGCAGCCTGCTGTCCAGCCGCCGCCATTCCAGCCTGTACACCGAAATCGGCGTACTGTCGAACGACGGCTTTTTCACCGAACTCAAACGCCGCATCGCCTTCCGCATCCTGCCGCCGGCGCTGGGCAACGACTACCTGAGCGAGGCGCTCGACCAGGTGATCTACAAGCGCACCGACCATAACTGGATCGGCGCGGTACCCGCCCCCGACTGGCTGGCGTTGATCGACGTGATCTGCCATCCGCCCGACCGGCGCGAAGCCAGCCGCAACGACGCCACCACCCGCTGCGCGCCCAACCTCATGCTTCCCGGCCTGCTCGAAGCGATCCGGACGCTGTCCTACCGCATCTGCGCGATCGGCCTCGAGCCGAAGCTGACCAATTTCCACACCGAGATGGAGACCTACGAATCGCCGTTCATGGGCCAGAATTTCGAGGTCAACGCCTATCTGGACAATTACCAGCGCAACCTGGCCGGCGAGGATGTCGAAGTCGAGGACGCGCGCCACCTGCTGGTGATGCTGGACCAGTGCGACGTCGTGGTCGGCAAGATCCGCAAGAAGGCGCTACACCAGGGCACCAGCATCGCGCTGACCTATCTGCTGGTGGCGCTCACGCAAAGCATCGCCCGGCTGCGCAAGCTGCTGTTCCTGGTCGACGTCAGCGGCGAATTGAAAGCCGACGCCGTCGCGCCGGCCGCACTGCTGATCGCGCCGGCGGAGCTGCAGGCGCAACACCCGCAACCGGTCGGCCAGCAAGGTCCGCCGAGCCCGCGCCGCGCGGCCGCCGTCGGCCTGGCGCTGGAACTGGTCGAGGCGCACAACAACAAGTACGCCGTCAGCGATCTGCTGCGCGACAATATCGACCTGCTGGCGCGCAACGTCACCGAGAACGCCAGCCACACCGGCGAGCACTACGTGGCCGACCACCGCAAGGAACTCGGCAGCATGTTCATGTCGTCGGCCGGCGCCGGCGTCATCATCGGCTTCATGGCGCTGTTCAAGATCCTGATGTCCTACCTGCGCGCCGCGCCGCTGGTTGAGACCTTCCTGTTCAGCATGAACTATTCGCTCGGCTTCATGTTCATCCACGTGCTGCACTTCACGGTCGCCACCAAGCAGCCGGCGATGACGGCCTCGCGCATCGCCGCCGGCCTGCACAGCCGGGACGGCCGCAACATCGACATCGAAAGCATGGCCGAGCTGTGCAACAAGGTGATCCGCACGCAGAACATGGCGGTGCTGGGCAACCTGGCCACCGCGATTCCCACCGCCTGGCTGATCGCCATGGCCTGGCCCCACCTGACCGGCCATCATCTGGTCACGCCCGGGAAAGCCATGCACCTGCTGGCCGACATCGATCCCTTCGGCGGCCCGGCGCTGGTGTATGCCGCCATCGCCGGCGTCTGCCTGTTTGTCGCCGGACTGATCTCGGGCTATTACGACAACAAGGCGCTGTACACGCGCTGGGCGCAGCGCATCGCGCAACTGCGCGGCCTGCGCTGGCTGCTGGGCCGGGACCGCCTGGACCGCTTCGGCGTCTATATGGAAAACAACCTCGGCGGCCTGATGGGGAACTTCTTCTTCGGCATCCTGCTCGGCGTCATGCCGCTGCTGGGCTTCCTGTTCGGCATGCCGCTCGACATCCGCCACGTGACGTTCTCCTCGGCCAACTTCGCCACCGCCATGGTCGGCCTCGACTACAACGTCAGCTGGCAGCTGGTGGCGACGTCGGTGGCCGGCTTCGTGTTGATCGGCACGGTGAATCTGCTGGTCAGCTTCGGCCTGGCGTTGTGGGTGGCGCTGCGCTCGCGCCAGGTACGTTTCAAGCACGGCTGGCAGCTGATGAAGGTGCTGGGCCGCAGGTTTATACAGGGGCCGATCTCGTTCTTTTTCGGCTCCTCCGCAGAAGAGGCCGCGCCGCTGGCGTTGGCCGATGAATCGAAATCACCGCAAAAGGCAAACCGATGAAATCCTCAAGCATGCGTATCTGGCTTCCCATGTTCCTGATGTGCTGGGGCCTGCTGGGCGCATGCGCCTCGCTGCCCGATGTGGCCGCCATGGGCGACAAGCTCGAACCGGCGGCGGCCACGCCCAGCGTCAAGGGCAAGAACGGCGATCTCGGCGCGGCGCGCACCAAGGCGCTGCTGGCCAAGCGCTGGCCCAAGGGCTCGCTCGACCTGAAACAGCAGGCGGTGCTGGAGGAAGCGGCCACCGGCGTTCCCCTGATCGACGGCAACAAGGTCACCTTGCTGTTCGACGGTCCGCAGACGATGAGCGAAATGCTCAAGGCCATCAACGGCGCGAAGAACAACATCAATCTGGAAACCTACATCTTCGACCAGGATGAACTCGGCATACAGTTCGCCGACGCGCTGATCGCCAAGCGGCAATCGGGCGTGACCGTCAACATCCTGTACGACAGCGTCGGCACCATCGGCGTGCCGGCCGAATTCTTCGACCGCATGCGCAAGGCCGGCGTCAACCTGCTCGAGTACAACCCGGTCAATCCGGCCAAGGTCAAGGGCGACGACTGGAAGGTCAACAACCGCGACCACCGCAAGGTCTTGATCGTCGACGGCAAGACCGCCTTCACCGGCGGCATCAACATCAGCGCCGACTACTCCAAGGGCTCGCTGTTCCGCTCCAGCGGCAAGCAGGCCAAGCAAAAGGATGACGTCGGCTGGCGCGACACCCACATCAAGATCGAAGGGCCTGCGGTGCATGCCTTCCAATGGCTGTTCGTGCGCCAATGGGCCACGCAAGACCGCACCGATTTGCCGGAGGCGGAGTACTTCCCGCAACAGGTGATCGCGGGCGACAAGGTGGTGCGTGTGCTGGCAAGCGACCCCGGCGGACAGTTTGAAATTTTCAAGGCCTACAGCCTGGCGATCCAGGGGGCGAAAAAGAGCATCCATTTGACGTCGGCGTATTTCGTGCCGGACCGCCAGACGATCGACGCGCTGATCGCCGCCGCCAAGCGCGGTGTGGACGTCAAGATCGTGCTGCCGGGGGTGTCGGACAGCGGGCTGGTGTTCCACGCCAGCCACTCGCTGTATGACGAACTGCTGTCGAACGGCATCAAGATCTACCACCTCAAGCTGGCCGTGCTGCACGCCAAGACAGCGGTCATCGACGGCACCTGGTCGACGGTCGGTTCGACCAACATCGACATGCGCAGCTTCCTGCACAACAGCGAGCTCAATGTGGTGGTGCTGGGGGCGGCGTTCGGCAACGAGATGGAGAAGGCGTTCCAGGAGGATATGCGCGACTCCAAGCAGATCACGCTGGCGGACTGGCGCAACCGGCCGTTCACGGACCGCATGAAGGAATGGGCCGCGCGGATGATGAACTATTGGCTGTAAGTGCGGCGGCCTCAAACGCCGACATACTGGCTATGATGTGCGCGGCGGCCACGCACGCTGCGTCCATCTAAACCACGTAGGGCGGATTAGCGAAGCGTAATCGGCCATGCATGCGCCTCGTTGACGCCTGCATGGCCGATTACGGCGTTCCGCCTAATCCGCCCTACGTGTTTCCTCGTTTAACGAGAAGACCCGTTCCGCCGCCTCAGGCCTTCGCGGCCATATGCCACGCTTCCCCGATGCGGCGGAAGCACTCGGTCATCACCGGCTCGAAGCTGCCGGTGCCGTCGATCCAGCTGTAACGATCGACCTCGATCTGCTCCGCGTCCACCCGTATCACATTGAACGAGTTCGACTCCCCCCGCCCGCGCGTTGACGTGGCCGTGCCGGCCTGCACCACCAGCGCCGCGTATCCGCTCAGCTTGTAACGTTTCTCGCTATTGCCCGCGTGGCTAGAATGCAAATGCCCCGCCAGCAGCAAATCCACGCCGCATTCGGAAAACGCCCGCATCGCCATCGGCGCGCGGTCGACCAGGTCATCCTTGTCGAACGTCTCCGGCAAATCGAACGGATGGTGCGTGACGATGATGCGCGTGAGATTGGGATTAACCGCGCTCATGCGCTGACGCATCTGCGCAACCTGCTCGTCATTGATACGCCCGTCCTTGAAGGTCAGCGAACGCGCGGTGTTGATGCCGAGGATGGCGATCTCGTCGTCGATATACTCCGGCGCCAGATCCAGGGTGACATAGCGCGTGTACTTGCGCAGCGGCGTCAGGAAGCGCGTGGCGACGTTGTACAGGGGGATGTCGTGATTGCCCGGCACCACGATTTGCGGCCCCGGCAACGTGTCCAGAAAGGCGCGCGCGGCCTTGAACTCCTCGGTCTTTGCGCGCTGCGTCAGGTCGCCGGAGACGACCACGACATCGGGCGCCAGCCTGGCGGTCAGTTCCTGCAATGGCGCCAGCAAGGCGTGGTCGACCCTGCCAAAATGCAGGTCCGATAAATGGACGATGGTTCGCATGCTCCCCCTCCTACGTGGCCGGCGCGACAGGGACTATCACGTTCAGTGCCTTGGCTCTGGAACGATAGCATAATGGCGGCGTCATCACGGTCACTTCACCGTCCGTGGCGACCCTTATTTCCCGGTGGCGCGTTTCGATCACCAGATCGGTCGACGAAAGCACGTCGAAATCCTTGGCTTCCGATAGCCGGCCGAACAAGGCGTGGATGGCGTAGATCAGCAGGCCCAGGCGGGTGGGCTTTTGCGCGACGTACAGATACATCTTGCCGCTGTCGAGTCGCTCGCGCTCGCCCATGGTCAAGCCTTGCATGTATTCGTTGTTGCCGATGAAGACGAACGGCGTGCGGCGCAAATGCTCGCTGCCATTGATCTTGAGCCGCACGCTCATGAACGGGAAACGCCGCGCCGCGACGAACACGGCGCGCGCGAACGCGTGCCACTTGCCGCGCCCCAGATGTTTTTGCTGCTTTTCACGGTCGCGCACGATGTCCGGGTAGATGCCAAGGCTGGAGTTGTTGAGGAAGATGCGGCCATTGACCTCGCCCACGTCGACCTGCGCCGGCTTGCCGTGCACCGCATTGGCGACGGCCGCGTCCAGGTCGAGCGGAATGTTCAAATCCTTGGCGAAGTGGTTCAGGGTACCGAGCGGCAGCACGCCCAGGCGGGTCTGGCTGCCCACCAGCGCGGACGCGACCGCGTTGATGGTGCCGTCGCCGCCGCCGGCCACCACCACGGGTGCGCCTTCGGCCACCGCGCGCTTGGCGCGGGCAATCATTTCCTCGCCGCTCTTGGCCAAGGTGATGTCGGCTTCGGTACCCTGCGCACGGAATTTCTCCGCCAGCGCGGCGGACCAGCCGCCGCAATAACCCAGCCCGGCGCTGGCGTTGACGATGACTACAATACTGTTCAGAGCATTCCCCCGGAATCGTTCGACAAGCTTTTCGCCTCGCGCCGGCGGCGCAGCGTGGAAATCCCCGTGATGCAAATCGTCAACCACGCCGCGCTGCCCGCCATGCCGGCGAGGACATCGCTCAGATAGTGCGCGCCAAGATAGACGCGGCTGAAGGCCACCAACAGTATCATCATCGTACACGCTGCCGCTGTGCCCAAACGCACACTCCAGCCCTTGCGAGCGATCATCACATAGCACGCCACCAAGCCGTAGAACAGGGTCGCGGCCGACGCGTGCCCGCTGGGGAAGCTGTAGGTCGTCAACGTGACCAAGGGCTCCTCGAACACCGGACGGCTGCGCTGGAAGGTGTACTTGAGCAGCACGTTGAGCAGCATGCCGACGGGCACGCTGAGCAGCAGCGCCCAGATCCAGTAGACCTGCCCCCGCTTCCACAAGTAATAGCCGAAGGCGGACGCCATCAGGATCACGCCCGGCATCATGTGTACGGTCGTGATCACCATCATGATGGACGTCATCGGCTCGAAGTGATTGGCGTTGAACCAGTTGGCGATATGCAGGTCGAGCACGGTGAGATCGTCCTGCTCCATGACCTCGGAAGCCAGGTTGCCGAAGATGGCGACGGCGAACACCATCAGCAGCACGCCGATGGTCAGGTGCAGGCCGAATTCGCCCTCTGGCGACAGTCTTGCCCCGATGAAACGCTTCGATTTGCTGAAAATTTGGTGCTCCCGGATAGATGGCCGTTGAAGTTGGCGGAAAAACTACGAAACAACGAATTTACTGTTTATTTACACAGTACCTGTTTATTCATACAGTACTTATGCTATTCTGAACTCCTCGTTAAACGCTTCTCCCAAAAGGAAAATGTCATGACAACAGTTAATAACAGCTTCAGCTCCCGCTTCGGCCTGGAATATATGCCTACTTCCTTCCTGGTCCGCATGGGCAAACGCGAATTGCTGGTCTGCCGTGATTTCCGTAAGCGCTACTACGCGGTCAACCCGGTCATCGAATGCGACACCGGCGTGCAAGCCGGTCACCTGGAGGTTCTGCTGTGCCGCCGCTGGCTGCTGATCCTGTCGAAGGCGCACTAATGGTTGCCGGTGCCAGCTGCCCTATCCAGTCGCAAGACAGGCCGGCCGATGCCGCGACCTCGCTCGCGCTCCTCACCTGGATCTGGCAGCTGGCGGGCCGTCATCAGACAGATGCATCTTGCCGCAGCACCGCCGAACGCGTCCAGCCAGCTGGCGAGGTGCAGTTCAACGACAAGCAACATTGCGCCTCATGAAGCTATGTTAAGGGGTTTTGCCATCACTGCAAGTGCGCGCGCTGTTGCTTTAATGACTTTTTAAGCGAGTTGTTAAGCGCAGGCCGCGCACGCTGTGATGTGGGCACTAGGCTTTTTCGCACTGCGCGCGGAGAAAATCCCGCAGTTGCAGCACCGTCGGCGTGATCTGCGAGCGGTGCATGCACAACATATTCAGCGGCGTCGATTCGCCCAGCACGTCCGGCATCAGGATGTGCAAACGCCCGCTGCGGATATCTTCGCGCAGATCGAGCCGCGATTTATAAGCCACCCCCAGTCCCGCCACCGCCCAGCGCCGCACCACGTCGGCGTCGTCGGCGCTGCGGTTGCCGTTGACGTGGATCGCCACCGCATCGTCATCGGCACCCGGGTAAAAACTCCAACGATCATGTATCACATCCTCCAGCATGAAGCGCAGGCAGTTATGCCGCGCCAAATCTTTTAGCTCGGTCAACCGGCCGTGCTGCTTGATGTAATCCGGCGAGGCGACCAGCACGCGGCGGTTGTCGGGCGCCAGCGGCAGCGCGATCAGGCTGGAATCCTCCTGCCGGCCGTAACGGATGGCGATGTCGACCGGCTGCCGGTACATGTCCGAGACGCGGTCGCTGATGCTGAGCTGGAAGCTAACCTTCGGATACAGCGCCTGGAACTGGTCCAGCCAGCCGACCAGCATATTGCGCCCCAGATCCGACGGCATCGAAATCTTCAGCGTCCCGCCCAGGCTTTCCTGCCCCTGGATCAGCGCGTCGTGACCATCCTTCAACAGACGCAGCGCCTCGCGCGCGTGCCGCAGGTAGTGTTCGCCCTCCTCTGTCAATCGCAGCGAGCGTGTGGTGCGGGCGAACAGCCGCAAGCCCAACTCGCGCTCCAGGCGTTTGACACCGGCGCTGGCCAGCGCCGGGGAAATCTCCAATTCGCGCGCCGCCGCCGAAAGGCTGCCACGGTCGGCGGTCCGGACAAAAACAGTCAAATCATCGAGTCGCAGCATTTTCTTCGTTTTGTTGAAAGTGTTTCGTTGAAGCGCCTCTTTTTCCGCGCCACGAAATAAATGATGATACTCCCCATTCGCATCCCATCCATTTTTCAGGAGAAGTTCATGAAAGCCGTCGCCTACCGCAAGTCCCTCCCGATCGACCATGCCGACTCGTTGATCGACATCGAGTTGCCCGCGCCGCAGGCCCAAGGCCGCGATCTGCTGGTCGAAGTCAAAGCCATTTCCGTCAATCCGGTCGACGTCAAGATTCGCGCCAACGTGGCACCGGCGGAGGGTGAGGACAAGGTGATCGGCTGGGACGCGGCGGGAATCGTCAAGGCGGTGGGTCCAGACGTGACCCTGTTCAAGCCCGGCGACGAAGTCTGGTATGCCGGCGACCTGACCCGTCCCGGCACCAACAGCGAGCTGCATCTGGTGGACGAGCGCATTGTCGGCCATAAGCCGAAAAATATCGACTTCGCCCAGGCCGCCGCGCTGCCGCTGACCGCGATCACCGCGTGGGAGCTGCTGTTCGACCGCCTGGAAGTGAGCCGGGACAAAGGCGTGCAAGGACAATCGCTGCTGGTGACCGGCGCGGCCGGCGGCGTCGGTTCGATACTGGTGCAGCTGGCGCGCCAGTTGACGGGCCTGACGATCATCGGCACCGCCTCGCGTCCTGACACGGCCGCCTGGGTAAAGGAGTTGGGCGCCCACCACGTGATCGACCACAGCAAGCCGCTGAACGTGGAAATTGCCCGTCTCGGCCTGCCGCCGGTGACCTATGTCGCCAGCCTGACCCACACCGACGACCATTGGACCGCGATCGTCGAAGTGCTCGCGCCGCAAGGCAAGGTCGCGGTGATCGACGACCCGGCCGCGATCGACGTGCGCCAGCTCAAGCGCAAGAGCGCCTCGCTGCACTGGGAATTCATGTTCGCGCGCTCGATGTTCAACACGGCCGACATCCAGAAGCAGCACGACCTGCTGAACGATGTCGCGAAACTGGTCGACACCGGCGTGGTCAAAACGACCTTGGCGGAACGTTTCGGCAAGATCGATGCCGCCAACCTGAAGCGGGCGCACGCCCTGCTCGCGAGCAATCGCGCCAAGGGCAAGATCGTGCTGGAAGGGTTTTAAAGGGTTTTAAAACCTACGACGTGGACCCGGCGGCGGCGCGCTCGCGCGTCTGTTGGGCACGCAGCACGGCCAGCACCGCGCTGTCATGCGCCACCAGCGCCTCCTGCATGGTGCTGGCCGATACGCAAGACGTCTCCAACACCTGCAGGAAGGTCGCTTGGCGGCGTTTCAGTCCCTGCGACTGGTAGCCGAGCTGCTCGAACATGCGGCCGACGTCGATGCAATAGCCGCGCAGCTCCCACATGGTCTTCTTGGTCACTTCAATATCGTCGCGCATGCTGTGGTCGACGTCGATCAGCTCCAGCTGCGCCGGCCCTTCCTTGCCGAAGTCGCGTATCGTCGGCAGCCACTGCTCGAACTTGCCGGCGATGCGGCGGATGCGCACGATTTTCTGATCGAGCGTGCGGCAGTAGTGCCAGCATAGCCAGCACACCGGCAGGCGCGCCACAAAACGTGGCAGGCCGACGGTGTTCAAGGTGTTCTCGAGTTTTTTAACGGCGGCGATCAGGCGCCGCGTGCTGTCGCCGATAGGCAGTGGGGGCATAATGGAGCTCCTGGGTTGGTTCAGGAGCTACATTAGCTGCCGCGTCGGACCATGCGTTTGATGCGGCTTAAAGAGCGCGCAGATTTATTCCATCACTTTGCGCAACATGGCTTTGATACCACGCAATCCTTGGCGTATGCGCGCCTCGTTTTCGATCAAGGCGAAGCGAACATAGTCGTCGCCGTAGTCGCCGAAGCCGATACCCGGCGACACGCACACCTTGGCCTCGGACAGCAGCAGCTTGGAAAACTCCAGCGAACCGAGATGGCGGTAAGGCTCCGGTATGCGCGCCCAGATGTACATCGACGCCTTCGGCTTGTCGACCGGCCAGCCCGCTTCGCACAAGCCTTTGTGCAGGACATCGCGGCGGCTCTGGTACATCGCGCAGATCTCGCTGACGCTGCTCTGGTCGCCTTCCAGCGCGGCGATCGCGGCCACCTGCACCGGCGTGAAGCTGCCGTAGTCATGGTAGCTCTTGATGCGCGCCAGCGCCGCGACCAGTTCCTTGTTACCGACCATGAAACCGATGCGCCAGCCGGCCATGTTGTAGCTCTTGGACATGGTGAAGAATTCCACCGCCACGTCGCGCGCGCCCGGCACTTGCATGATCGACGGTGCCTTCCAGCCGTCGAAGGTGATGTCGGCGTAGGCCAGGTCGTGCACCACCAGAATGTCGTGCTGTTTGGCCAGCGCCACCACCCGCTCGAAAAACTCCAGCTCCACGCACTGCGCGGTCGGGTTCGACGGGAAGCCCAGGATCATCATCTTCGGTTTCGGATAGCTTTCGCGCACCGCGCGCTCCAGTTCGTCGAAGAAGTCGACACCCGGCGTCATCCGCACCGAGCGGATGTTGGCGCCGGCGATGACCGCGCCCCAGATGTGGATCGGATAGCTAGGGTTGGGCACCAGCACGGTGTCGCCGGCGTCCAGCGTGGCCAGCATCAGGTGCGCCAGGCCTTCCTTGGAGCCGATCGTGACGATCGCTTCCGAGTCCGGATCGAAGTCGACCTCGTAGCGGGTCTTGTACCACTTGGTGATCGCGCGCCGCAGCCGGGGGATGCCTTTGGAGGCGGAGTAGCCGTGCGTGTCGGGACGGCGGACGGTGTCGACCAGCTTGTCGACGATGTGCGCCGGCGTGGCGCCGTCCGGATTGCCCATCGACATATCGATGATGTCTTCGCCGCGACGACGCGCCGCCAGCTTGAGTTCGGCGGTGACATTGAAAACGTAGGGAGGCAGGCGATCGATGCGCGAAAATCTGCGCGGAGTTTGGGTGTCAGTCATGGAATGTCTCACGTAAGCGCCCGGAACCGTCCGAGCGACGTCGATGCAATGTTGCATCGGCATCCATACTAGCCCATCAGTTCACGCTATGGCAAGCCCATTGGCAAGCCCCGTGGCCAGCCCTTATGCGGGCGACTGGTTTTGCTCGTCGCTGAACCATTCGAACAAGATCAGGCCGATGATCGAGGCGATCGGAAAGCCGCACAACGCGATCACCACCCACAACGCTGGCGAACGACCCAGCCGTTTGGCGGCCACACCGACAAAGATCAGGTGCAGGATGGCGCTAACGGCGATGCCAATGCCGGCCAGGATCATCAGCGGGACCGAGCTCGTCGTGTACTTGCTGAGCGGCGGCAGAAAGGATGCGATGCAGCCGATCCAGATGACCAGCGTGACGGCTGCGGCGGCGATCGGTTGTTGGGCGCGGGCGACTTGCATGGCTTCTCCTGGATGAAGCGACCATGCTGCCACGATCTAGCATGAAAAGCAACACCAGCAGGCCGCAGCCACTATTTCAACGTCGTCAGCGCCGACGCCAGCACGATCGCGGCGATCGCCAGCCACTGCGTCAACGTCAGATGCTCGCCCAACAGCAGCATGCCGGCCAGCGCGCTGAGCGCCGGCGCGGCGCTGCTGAACATGCTGAACGTGCGCGACGACAGATTGCGCATCGATAGCATCTCCAAGGTGTACGGCAAGGCGCTGGACATCACCGCGATCGCCAGCCCGATCGCCATGTACGACGGCGTCAACAACACGGAACCCGAGTACCACGCGCCGACCGGCAAGATGAACAGCGACGCCGCCGTCATGCCCCAGGCCACCGACTGTCCGCCATGCATGACCGAGACCCGCTTGCCGAACACAATGTACAACGCCCAGCACACCGCCGCACCGGCCGCGTAGGCTACGCCGACAGGATCGAGCTGATCGACATGGCCGTGTATCGGCAGCAGAAAATACAGCCCGGCCACCGCCAGCGCGATCGCCACCACATCGCGCGGCCGGCGCGACGACAGCACCGCCACCGTCAGCGGCCCCGCCACCTCGATCGCCACCGCGATCCCCAGCGGTATCAAATTGAACGAGCGGTAGATCATCAGATTCATCAGCCCGATCACGCTGCCATACACAGCCACATTGCAGGCCTGCGGCCACGTCAGCGGCGTGCGCCACGGCCGAAACACGGCCATCATCAGCAACGCGGCAAAGCCCACGCGGTAAGCCGTCACACCCTCGACGCCGATCAACGGAAACAGATGCTTGGCGACGGCCGCGCCGACGTTCAGCGACAGCTGGCTGCACAACAGCGCGAATCCGGCCAGCAGCGCGCCGCCGCCGACGGGGGATTTTTCAGCGCTCATCTACTTCGCCGCCAATCCCAGCTTTAACGCGACCGGCTTGCCGATGTCAGCATCGGTCTTTTCCGGCGCGGCAGTCTGTATCGCTGCGGCGTTGACGCCAGCCTCTTTCAAGGCCGCCACAATCGCGGCGGCACGCTTGGCGCCCAGCTGCGTCAAGGCGCCCTCCGGCAACGGCTGGTTTTGCTCCAGGCGTTCCTGCAACTTGCCGTAGAAGGCGCCGGCGTCGGCCACCTGCGGTTCACCCTGGACGATCTTGCCCAGGCGCTGCAGCACCGGCAGCTTCTTCTGCGCGACGGGATCGGCGGACTTGGCCTCGTCTTCAGCGTCCGCCGCCGCAGGCTTGGCGCCAGCCGCGCCCTCTGCCGCCTTCTTCTGCTTGTCCAGCTCGGCCGCGCCGAAGCGCTCGGCGTACAGGTCACGCAAGGCGCCGCGCACTTTGCGCTGGCCGATATCAAGCGGCCCTGGCTGTTCGTCCGGCGCGAGTTTGATCTCCGCCCGCGTCACAACCAAACGGCGCAACGCCTGCGTCCGCAAGGCGGCGCCATCGGCCGCCTCGTTGTACTGGCCCGGCACCGACAGCTTCAACTGCGGTTTGGCTTCCAATATTTTCGCCACCTGGCGCAGCTTCTCGCGCTCCGGCGGCAGCACGGTGTCGCTGCCGGCATCGAAATCGACCGCGTCCAGCTTGTCGCCGCTGACGCCGAACAGATTGCCCAGCGCGCGGAACGGCGACAGCGCAACCTTGCTCAAGATGTTGCCGATGGCTTTCCACACCAGCGAGCCGTAGCTGAATTGCGGATCGCTCATATTGCCCGACACGGGCACGCCCAGGTCGATGCGGCCGTTGCTGTCCTTGAGGATGGCCAGCGCCAACTCCAGCGGCAGCTTGATCGCGTCCGGACTGTCGATGCGTTCGCCCAGTGTCAGGTTGTCGAGCACGATCTGGTTGTTACCTTCCAGCTGGCTGTTGCGTACCTTGTACTGGAGGTCGAGCGAGATTTTTCCCTGGGCGATCTTGTAGCCGGCAAACTTCATCGAGTACGGCGACGCCGACACCATGTCGACGTTCTTAAACACGACATTGACGTCGGTGTTGTCCGCCGGGACGAATGGATTCAACTGGCCGCGTATGCGCGCCAGACCGTAGTCGTCGACGCGGCCGTCGAGCTCGATCTGACTGCGCGCGTCGGCCTTCGACGACAGCCCGGTGATCAGCCCGCTGAGCTCGTAAATCTTTGCGCCGAATTGCGGGCGCAGGCTTAAGTCGGTGAAGTCCAGCTTGGCGTTCTGGAAGCGCACGCGGCGTATGCGCATCGGGAACGGCTCGCTGTCGGCGGGCGCGGCCGACGCGGTTGGCGAAGCCGTTGAAGCCGGCGCGGGCTCGGGTTTTTTCACCAGCAGCCGCTGCGCATTCAAGCTACGATCGTTCTCGATGATCAGGATCGCGTTCGGTTCGATGACGCGCAGCTCGGCCACATCGAGCAAATTCGGCGACACGCTCAGCGCCAGCTTGTCGGCGCGCACCGACTTCCAGCGCGCAAAGTGGTCGTTGTCTTCTTCGTCAAGCGCCAGCTGGGCCACTTCAAACGAACCATCGTAGCGCACGGCGGGATTGGCCTTGCTGCCACCGGCGCCGGTGCGCAGGCGGCCCTCGCCCGAAACGCTGCCGTCGGCCAGCTTGAGCTTGACGTATTTGCTGAGCAACGGCTGCACCGGCGCCAACGCCAGCTTGGTCAGCTTCAGCTCGGCATCGACGGCGCCGGTGGCCGGCACCACCTTGCCTTTGGCCGTCAACTGACCGCCCTCGCGCAGGCCGACGCCGCCCTGGAACGCCAGCGGCTTTTTCAGGTCGCTGCCGACATCGGTCAGCTTCAGATTGAAGTCCTGCAGAGTGGCTTTGATGCCGGTGCTGGCGTCGTCATAGCGGGCGCCGAATTTACTCAGCTCAACCGTTTTGACGGAAGCTGTCCATAGCAAACCCGCAGGGCCGGACGGGGTCGGACCCCGGCGGGGTCCGACCCCTATGTGGTCCGGCGAGCGCATCGCTAAAGGCTCAACGGGTTTGTCTCGGGCCGGCGTAGCGGCCGAGCCCGAGCCCGAGCCCGGCAGGCGGTCCAGGAACAGGAAGCGCCCGGCGCTGTCGCGCGACAGATCCAGCAAGCCGCCATCCGCGTACAGGCGGCCCAGGCTGACCCGGCGCGCGGCCAGATCGAGCGCGCCGTCCTCAAAGCCCAGCTGTCCAAGCTTCAACGGCGTCATCGCGCCGCCGACCAGCGCCAGATTGTCCATCGAGAACGCGGCATCGTCGATGTTGAGCTTGAGCCCGCTCGCGGCGGTTTCCAGCTGCAATTGCAGCTTCAGCTTCAGTTTGTCGGTGCTGATCTTCAGCGCGGGACTGGCGGTTTCGTCGAGCGCGTTGACGGCAATATCGTCCAGACCGATCTGCTTGAATCGCACTTTCCAGCCGCCCTCCTCCTTTGCCACCGGCTTGGCCGCAGGTGCGGGAGCGGGCGCCGAAGCGGACGGCGGCACCATCAAATTCGCCAGGTCGATCCGGCCTTGGGCATCGCGCCGCATCGCCAGCGCGCCACCGGTCAAATTCAGCCCGCCAACGTCGACCGAGCGCTGGCCCAGATCGACGCCGACGCCGCTCACATCCAGCGACTTCAGCTTGACGAACGGGGCCGCCACGCCGGCATGCTGGACCGCCAGGTCGTTCAACGCCAGGCTGGCGCCGGCCAGGCTCGCGTCCAGCTTGCCGTCCTTGTAGGAGAATCGATAGGGCAGCTTGGCCGACAAACGGCCGTCGCCGACAACCACCCGCATGAACGACTTCAGGTACGTCGACATGCCCGGCAACGCCACGTTCTCCAGCGACAGCATGCCGCTGCCGCCGATCGGATTGAGCGCGGCCGCGCCCTTCCAGCGCAGCTTGCCGCCCAGGCCGGCGTCGGCGCTCAAGGTGTAGTCGCCGTTCTCGTCCGGCAGCGTGCTTAGATGGTTCAGCTCGAAAGCGATGGGGGCGAACGTGTCGTTATAGCCGGCATGGCGATCATGCATCTCCACCTTGCCTTGCTCGAGCGCGAAGTGTTCGATGATCAGGCGCGGCATGCCGCTGTCGCTGTCGTCCTTCTTGCGCTTGTCCAGCGTCTCCATCAGCTGCGCGATGTTGAACTTGCCGTCGGGCGAAATGGCCAGGCGCAGCGACGGCGCGGTGACGCGGATCTCGGCCAGGCTCCAGGCCCGGCGCAACAGCGAGCGCCATTGCATCTCCACCGCCAGCGCGCCGACGCCGAACAGCGGCGCGCCGTCGGCCTCGGTCAAGCGCACGTCCTTCGCTTCCAGCCGCAAGGTGAACGGATTGAAACTGACGTCGCCGATGCTGGCTTTGCGCTCCAACTCTGTTTCTACAAATTTGGGGACCTGACTCTTGATCAACCACGGCAACGCCCAGCCGCCCGCCAGCGCATACACTCCCACCGCGCCAGCCACGCCCAAACCCCACCGCTTCCATCGTATCGTCATCGCCCGCAAAACTGCTTCCCGTGATTTATGTTCAACAAGTAACAGTATAGCAAGGGCAAGGCTTTCTTACTGGACATCAAAATCATTCCCAAAAACAACATAATTATATTTCTTAGTGTTTCCGCCGTGCTCAAATGTATGACTAGTTGTAAATTTAATGTCTAATGGAAATTAAAGTTGCTATCATCTTAGCGCCTTGCCCCCGTCGTTAAATCCGTTGGAGACCTTATGAAAACCGCAATCCGCGCCACCTTGCGCACCACCGCTGTCGGTGGCTTCCTCGCCCTGCTCTCGATCGCCGGCCACTGCGCCGAACCGCAAGCGCACCCGCACTGGTCGTACAGCGGTCACACCGGTCCGAGCAAGTGGAGCGAAATCGACAGCAAATTCACCTCCTGCTCGCAAGGCAAGGTGCAGTCCCCGATCGACATCCATACCGCCGACGCCAAGCATGCCGCGCTGTCCGAGCTCAAGTTCGAGTACCAGGCCAGCCCGCTCAAATTGATCGACAACGGACACACGATCCAGGTCAACTACGCACCGGGCAGCTTCATGACGGTCGACGGCAAGCGCTACGAGCTGCTGCAATTCCACTTCCACAAGCCGAGCGAGGAACGCATCGACGGCAAGCGCTACGCGCTGGTCGCCCACCTGGTGCACAAAAACGCCGAGGGCGAACTGGCCGTCGTCGGCGTGCTGATGGAGCCGGGCGCCAAGCGCCCGATGATCAAGACCATCTTCGACAACCTGCCGCTGCAAAAGGAGAAGGAAGTGGAAGTGCCCGGCGTGAGCATCAACATCGCCACCCTGCTGCCGGAGAACCACGCCCACTACACCTTCAACGGCTCGCTGACGACGCCGCCATGCAGCGAAGGCGTGAAGTGGTTCGTGATGAAGACCCCAGTGCCGGTCTCGTCCCAGCAGATCGCCCAGTTCGGCCATGTCTACAAGATGAACGCCCGTCCCGTGCAGGCGTCCAATGGCCGCGTGGTGGAAGTCAACGACTAAAAAGTCAGCGTTCCGCCGGCGCGGCACCCAGCACCACGGCTAGCCGCGCCACACCGTGCCGATCGAGATCGACTTGAGTTTCTTCCTGCCGCCGTACCAGAGATTGACCACGCCGCGCGAGATAAAGACGGCCGAGAACATCGACGTCAATATTCCCAGGCAGTGCACCACGGCGAAGCCGCGTATCGGGCCGGAGCCGAATATCCACAAGGCCGCCCCGACAATCAACGTGGTGATGTTGGAATCGAGAATGGTCGCCCAGGCGCGGTCGAAGCCGACGGCGATCGCCTTTTGCGGCGGGGCGCCGCCGCGCAGCTCCTCGCGGATGCGCTCGTTGATCAACACGTTGGCGTCGATCGCCATGCCCAGCGCCAGCGCGATGGCGGCCATCCCCGGCAACGTCAAGGTCGCCTGCATGCGCGACAGCAGCGCCACCAGCAGCAGCACATTGCAGGCCAGCGCCAGCACGCTGAACACCCCGAACAGCATGTAGTAAGCGATCATGAACACGGCGATCGCGGCAAAGCCGTACAAGGTCGAGTTGAAACCCTTCTCGATATTCTCGGCGCCCAGCTGCGGTCCGACGGTGCGCTCTTCGATCACCTCCATCGGCGCATACAGCGCGCCGGCGCGCAGCAGCAGCGCCAGCTCGGCGGCGTTCTCGGCGCTGCCCACGCCGGTGGTGCGGAAATGGCTGCTCAACTCGCTCGTCAACGTCGCCACCGAGATCACTTCCGGCTTGCCCTTGTCCAGCAGCACGATGGCCATATGCTTGCCCACGCGTCCGCTGGTGGCGTCGCGCATCTTGCGTCCGCCCTCGCTGCTCAAATCGATGAACACGGCCGGCTGCTGATTCTCGTCCAGGCCGGCGGTGGCGCTGGTGATGTAGTCGCCGGTCAGCACCACGTCCTTGTAGAGCACGGCGGGCGCGTCGCGCCCCGCCGTGTACAGCCGCGAATTCAACGGAATCGCCGCCGACAGCTCGGTGCCGCGCGTCACGCTCTCGTCGACCATATGCACTTCCAGCGTGGCCGTGCGCCCGATCACCGCGCGCGCCCGCGCCACGTCCTGCACGCCGGGCAATTGCACCACGATGCGGTCGGCGCCCTGCTGGTGAATGATGGGCTCGGCCACGCCCAGCTGGTTGACGCGCTTGGACAAGGTCGCGATATTCTGCTTGATGCCTTCCTGGATGGCCAGCTTGAGCGCTTCCGGCTTGAGCGAGACCACGGTCTTAAGCTCGGCGCCCTCGCTTTTGTCGGCAAAGACCAGATCGGGGTTTTGGCTGGACAGCACGTCCCTGGCCTTGCGCCGCGCGGCCTCGTCGCGAAACTTGATTTCCACGCTGTCGCCGACGCGCTCGATGCCGAGATGGCGCACGTTCTGATCGCGCAGCTGGCCGCGCGCCGCCGCCTGGATGCCTTGCACCTTGTTGGCCAGCGCCGCCCTGGTGTCGACCTGCATCAGGAAGTGCACGCCGCCGCGCAGATCGAGGCCCAGGTACATCGGCAATGCGTGCAGGGAACGCATCCATTGCGGCGTGTCGGCCTGCAGGTTTAGCGCCACCAGATAGGCGGGGTCTGCCGGGTCAACATTCAGCCCGCGCTCCAGCACGGCCTTGGCGCGGAACTGCGTGTCCGTGTCGGCAAAGCGCGCCAACACCGAGGAATAACTGCCATCGTAGACGATGCCGCGCGTGGGGATCTTCGCCTGTTCCAGCACCTCGGCCACGCGCCCCACCATGGCGCCGTCCAGGCGCGCGCTCACCTTCCCGCTGGTCACCTGCAGCGCCGGCGACTCGCCGAAATAATTCGGCGCCGTGTACAGCGCGCCCAGCAAAATCGCGATGACGATCACCAGGTACTTCCACAGCGGATAACGATTCATCTTAAGGTCTTTTTAAGAATTTGACCGACCTCATCTTTGGCTATCCGAAACAAATTACAAGCCTGGCATTGAATTATTTTTAACACGCCGCCATCGCCGTGGTTTCCCGGTTTTGCCTTACACTATGCGACCTCCCTGACCATCGGACATCCATGCAAGCGCAACTCGACCCGTTCCACGCCGTCGGCATCAGCCGCCTCGCCCACGCATTGAAGGCGGAAGGCCGCTCCATCATCCACATGGAATTCGGCCAGCCGTCGACCGGCGCGCCAAAGGCGGCCATCGCCAAAGCCCACCAGGTGCTTGAGGCCGACAACATGGGATATTGGGAAAGCACGCCGCTGAAGGAACGCCTGGCGCGCTTCTACGACGAGCGCTACGGCATCAAGGTCGACGCCAGCCGCTTTGTCATGACCTGCGGCGCCTCGCCGGCGCTGGTGCTGGCGTTGAACTCGCTGTTCTCGCCGGGCGACCGCATCGCGCTGGCGCGCCCGGGCTACGTCGCCTACCGCAACACGCTCAAGGCATTGCACATGGAGCCGGTGGAGATTGCCTGCGGCGCCGAGGTGCGCTACCAGCTCACCGCGGCCGCGCTCGAAGCGATCGAGCCGGCGCCGGCCGGCGTGATCATCGCCAGCCCCGCCAATCCGACCGGCACCATCATCGCCGCAGACGAGCTGGAGGCCATCGCCAAAGTCTGCCGGGCGCGCGGCATCCGCATCATCTCGGATGAAATCTATCACGGCCTGAGCTACGTCGAACCGGCGCAAACCATCCTCGCCTACGCACCGGACGCGCTGGTGGTCAGCAGCTTCTCCAAATACTTCAGCATGGCCGGCTGGCGGCTCGGCTGGCTGCTGGTGCCGGCCGAACACATCGACCGCACTTGGACCTATTGCGGCAACATGTTCCTGACGGCGCCGTCGCTGAGCCAGCACGCGGCGCTGGCCGCCTTCGACGCGCTCGACGAGCTTGAAGGCCACCTGACGGTGTACACGGAGAACCGCCGCCTGCTGCTGGACGCGCTGCCGGGGCTGGGCCTGAACGCCATCGCCCCGCCGGACGGCGCCTTCTACATCTATGCCAGCATCGCCCACCTGACCGACGACAGCCTGGACCTTTGCAAGCGCCTGCTCAACGACACGGGCGTGGCGACGGCGCCGGGCATCGATTTCGATCCGGTCGAAGGCAAGCGTTTCATCCGCTTCAGCTTTGCGGTGTCGACGCCGGAAATCGCCGAGGCGATCCGCCGCATGCAGCCATGGTTCGCCGCCCAGGCGGGCGCGGTGGTGGCCGGGCAGTGATTCGGGCGGTGGGGCTGTAGCGGCTAGGCTTCGGGCATTCCGCGCAGGAATTCGATATCGGATACGGCACGCGACCATGCCGCGTCCGGATCGAGTCCGGGCGTGTTGTGGATATCGAGTTGAATGTCTTTCAGCACTCTGCCGTCCAGGGATATCCTGTAGCGCAGCGCCGTGTATTCGACGTCATAGGTGTTTTTCAACCCTTGCTGACGGGTGTAGGTGTCGTGGGAAGCGGGCATGATGTCCTCCTTACGAAAGTGAGGAAAAGCATAGCACGAAGCGATTCGGCATGTACTTGCCGCATGGTAAGCGAACCAGCCTCAGCTGTTGATGGGCGCTGGGAAAGGTGGCGAGGCGACTTGCGCGTTTAGGGTATCGTAAAGCTCCGCACTGAATACGATCAGGAGGCCCTATGCTGACCGGACAATGTTTTTGCGGCGCCATCCGTTACGAAGCCGCCGAGCACATCCGCAATCAAACGCTATGCCATTGCACCATCTGCCGGCGGACCACCGGCGCCCCGGCGGTGGCGTGGTTCACGGTGGCGACCGGCGACTTCCGCTTCACGGCCGGCGAGCCTGCCAAATTCCGCTCGTCGTCGCACGCCACGCGCACGTTCTGCCCGCACTGCGGCACGCAGCTCACGTTCGCCGACGACGATAGTCCGGACGAGATCGACGTCACCACGAGCAGCTTGGACACGCCGGAAAAGGCGCTGCCGCAGACTGAGATCTTCGTGGCCGATGCGCTGCATTGGCCCGGTGATCTACCGAGCTATCAGGAAAGCAGAACGATGCGTGCGCCTAACGCGAGCTAGAAACCTCTGCCGGGCAGCGCCTCAAAGGCCAGCAACTGTGTCACTTCGTCGGCGCTGAAATTATCGTCGGAGATCAGCACCAGGCTGCGGTTACCGTTGGCTAGCACTGGCCCCCAGCTCATGCCCTCCAGGTTGTCGACCTTGTCCAATCCTGCGCGATTGAAGTCCATCAGCAGGTGCTTTTTGAGCGGCACGTAGGTGGCGCCATCCAACGACGGAAAAGCCGCGATGTCCGTGGCGCCCTGCAGGTCGACCAGATACAAGCGAACGAAAAAAGCGAAGCGTCCCGCCGCATCCTGCACGCCCGAACGCTCCAGCGCCAGCAGATGACGGCTGTCGACCACCAGCATCTCGGACACGCCGTTGTCGCCCAAGCGCCCCGGAGCCGGACGTCCTTGCACGCGATCGACCGGATAGGCGTATTGCGCCAGCACCTCGCCGTTGCGGTCGAACCGCGTAAAGCGGCTCACCGCGCCGCGCTCCGGACTTGCCAGCGCGCCGTCCTGGTACAGCGGCGCCTCCATGCCCGCCCACAGCGACCGGCCGTCCGGCGCGAACGCCAGCGCCTCGAAACTGAGATTGCCGCGTGGTCCGGCCGTTCTGTCACGCCTGGACTTGAACATATCCGGCAATGGCAGTGTCGAACGGTAGGCGCCCTCTCCGTCTGCCTGCTTGACGAACGGCCCCGTGGCCAAAGCGTCGCTGCCTTCGCTCGCATACCAGATGCCGTCACCCTGCGGATCGAAGCGGATCGCTTCGATGTCGGCCACCTCGCCGCCACGCGTCGCGGCTTCCTTCAATGCCGGATAGGCGCCGCCGTCGGCTTGCCGGAACGTATGCACCGACTCCAGCTTGACCGTCCTGAATCCACGCGCGTCGTAATCAAGCCGCGCCGTGTAAAAACGCGCGGGCCCCAGCTCGGAGCGGTCGTCGCTGGCCGTGATCCAGGTGCCGGTGCGGGCGTCATAGTCGATGCTCGACAGACCACCCACCAGCGTACCCTGGAAGACCTGACGGTGCGGTATGCGTTGTTCGCCGATAAAGCGCAGCCCCGCCACCGGATTCGCACCCGCCGGCTTGCGCGCAGCACACCCGCCGAGCAAAACGCCGGCGCATACCGCAGCGACAAAGGCATCTGCCAACACGGCCGATTTAGACATCAGAAGCGAACCCGCATCGATGCGTACAAGGTGCGCGGGCTGCCCAGGAAATAACGCCCCGTGGTAAGTGGATTGGAGCTCGACAGCTCGGAGCCGACACCGCCCAGGTAGTGGCGATCGAACAGGTTGTCGACGTTGAGCGCGAACTCGGTGCGGCTGCCGTAGCCAAACAGGCTGCCACGCGGCTTGTATGTTAAGTTCAGGCCGACCAGTGTGTATGCCGGCATGTACTGGCGCGGATAAACGGCAGGCCCGCCGGCGATGACGGTGTTGTTCACCGTGCCGTAGGTGCCCGCTGCCTCGCCCACATAATGTGCGTTAGCCGTCAGACGCCATTCCGGTGTCGGCTTCCAGGTCGCTTCGGCGAAGGCGCTGCGGCGCGGCGCGCCAAGCACCGGGTCACCCGACTTGATGCCCTCGGCCGGCGTGTCGCTCGAATAGTGGGCGTCGTTATACGAGGCGTTGGCATACAACTCGTAGGCGGTTCCCATCGCGCGCAAAGTCAGCTCCAAGCCTTCGGAACTGATCCCGCCCTGATTGGCGAACGTGGTGGTGGCGTCGCGCGAGAAGATGTCGCCGTTCGGATTGCCGTTCTGGATCGAGATGCGATCGCGGTAGGCGATCTTGTAGGCGGTCAGCGCGGCGCCGTAACCATTGTCGCTGGTCCAGCGCACGCCGACATCCTTATTGACCGAAGTTTCCGGCTTGATGCCATTTTTGGAATCCACGGCCGCCGTTCCCTCGAACACGCTGTCGGGTATCGCGCTGAAGTTCTTCGAGCCGCTGACGAAGACTTCCCAGTCGTCGTTCACGCGATACAACGCGGCCAGCTTCGGCAGCAGTTTCGAACTCACCTTCAGCGATCGCGTCCCGCTGAACTCCACCGGCGACGAGTAGTCCTCCTTGAAGCGCTGATAAGTGGCGCCAAGGTCCAGCAGCAGCCGGTCGTCGAGCAGGCTGACCTTGTCCTGCGCGTAGACCATGGCGGTGTCCGACGAATAGTGGCGGTCCTGGGTGATCGAATACAGCGCGCTTTCCTCGAAGGCGCCGCTGACCTTCGGATCGGTGACGGCGAACCAGTTGCGGTCCTTCTCACGCTTGGTGCGCTCGATCCAGCCACCGATGCGGATGCGCTGGTGCTCGCCCAAGGTGTCCGAGACTTCCGCCAACGTTCCCTTGCGGTCGATGGCGTTGTCGCTGCGGCGCGTGCTGGCTTCGCGCGCGCCCCACTGGCTGACGGGGTTCATCGCGTACCGGGCGGCCGCCGGGCAACCGGCCGACGACAGCGCCGCGCTGCTGGAGCCGGCCGGAATCGCCACCGCGCCGACCGGGATCAAGGCGCCGTTGGCGTCGCGCCGGTATTGGTTCTGGTAGCACTCCTGGACCGTGGCTGTCGGCCTGGCGCCCGCCGCGACGGCGCTGTACACCTGGCCATTGGCCGGCAACTGCACATAAGGCACATAGAACCAGCCGTTGCCCTCCTGCTTGTGCCAGTAAGGCTTGACGCTCAACTTGCCACTCTGGCCGAAGCGTTGGGTCCAGTCGACATGCGCCAGGATATCCTCGCTGTTGATGCCGCGCGTGCCGCGATAATTCTGGTCGATGGCGGGATTGCCGGTCCAGTGGTCGGTCAGGCCGTCGGTGGTCGGATTGCCGTAGAACGTGGCCTTGTAGAACCTGGACGACTCGGCCAGCAGCGCCACTGCGTCATAGTCGTTGTCGCTGAATTTATTGTAGCTGACGGTGCCGCGCAGGCTGGAGCCGCCGCCCAGGTCCTGCAGCACGCGCAGGTCGGCGTGGCGGCGGCTGTTGCGGCCCGATTCGTCGCCCGGCCAGGTGCGCACGTATTCGTGCGAGTAGTCCAGGTAGGCGCTGGTGCCGGCCGCCGATTTGCCGGTGTCGACGCGCACGAAACCGCGCCGGTAGCCGAAGCTGCCGGTCGCCAGTTCGATCTCGCCACCGCGCTCCTTGGACGGATCGCGCGTTTTGAAGTCGATGTAGCCGCCCAGTGCCTGATTCGACGGCGTGCCAAGGTCGCCGGCCGTCTGCGAGGCGTCGACGCGTATCAGGTTGGCCGGGTCCAGCAAACGGTTGGGCATCGTGCCGCCGTTCGACAAGGTCGAGCCGTTAGGGATGCCGTCGATGGAGATGCCGATCTGCTCCTTGTTAAAGCCGCGCATCGACAGGCGCATCGAGAAGCTGCCCGTCAGCGCGTCGCTGGAGCTGACCTGCATGCCCGGTACCCGCGCCAATAACTTCAGCGGATCGAGACCGGCCGGCTGCTCGGCGATCACGGCCAGGTCGATCACGCTATTGGCGCGCGCCTCGCCCTTGCCCAGCGCCTGGCCGGTGACCTGCACCACCGTCGGCGCCACCTCCCCCGCCGCCTCCGTGGCCGGCTGCTGCGCGTGCGCCCCCCCCAACTGCATCACCGCCGCCGATCCGGCAGCGAACATCCCTAGTCGTGCATACATCGAATTCCCCTAATTGTGGTTTCAGCGCCGTATGACAACGGCGAATTTATCGTGTCGGACCACCTGTCCCCGGCGGTCTCATTTAATTTAAGATAATGTTATAGTGGTTCGTACCACTTTGCAATGCAAATGCCGCGTATTGCCAGTCTTATCAAAGTTATGTTGCAAAAGGTTCGTACCAATGTAACGGAACTGTCATAATCCAGACGGTTCTTTACACGCTTTCACCGGGCCGCAAACCATTTGGTTACAATACGCTTCCATCCATCATTCACTCGACAGCAGGTACATTGAATGCGATCACGAACCACCGACACTCCCGCAGCCACCACCAAGACCGCACCGCTGTACCAGCAGTTGGCGGAAACCTTGAAGCAGCTGATGGAGTCGGGGAAAATCGGTGCCCGCGAGCCGATGCCGGCCGAGCGTGATCTGGCGATCACCTACCAGGTCAGCCGCGACACCGTTCGCAAGGCGATTCGCCTGCTCGAGGAACAGGGCCTGCTCTATAGCGACCATGGGCGTGGTACCTTCGCCGCACCGGAGTCGGTGCGCCAGATGTCGCGCTTCCTGGACAGCTTCACCGACGACACCGTCAAACGCGGTGGCGTGCCCGGTCAAACCATCCTGGCGATGGAAACGGTGGCGGCCAATATGGCCGTGGCCAGCCTGCTGCACATGCAGCCGGACGAACCGCTGCTGCGCATCAAACGCGTGCGCCTGATGGACGGCAAACCAATCGGGCTGCAGGAATCGTTTTTGCGGTTGCCGGCCGGCGCAACGCTGGAGCAAAAGGAGCTGGAACAAGTCGGCTCGCTGTACCGCATCCTGATCGACAAGTTCGGCATCAAGCCATCGGAAAGCCTGGAGAGCGTGGGCGCGGTGGCCGCCCACGCGGAAGACGCGGCGCTGCTCGGCGTGCAGGCCGGCACCCCGCTGCTGCTGTGCGAGCGCGTGATGCTGTCCGACCGGCGCGAACCGGTCGAATACTGCGAGATGAAGTACGTGCCGCCCTACCGCTACAAAACCCGCATCAGCAAGGGCAGCGCGTCCTGACGCTCAGACGATGGCGCCGCGCAGCACCAGGTACAGCACGAACACCGCGTCGAGCCCCAGCACCATGGCGCCGGGCCAGCGGCCTCGCGCGGCCAGCATCAGCGTGTAAACGAAGCAGCCCAGCGCCAGCGCAACCATCAGGTCCGCGCAGCAGGCGGTGACCAGCAACATCAGCAACGGCGGCAGGTAATTCTCCGGCGTGCTGGTATCGAGGTCGCGCAGGCCGTCGAGCATGCACAGTCCCACCATCACCAGCACCGGCGCCGTGGCGCAGGCTGGAACGGCCGTCAGCAAAGGACCGAAAAACAGCGCCAATCCAAATAGCCCGGCCACCACCACGCCGCTCAAACCGGTGCGCGCGCCCGCCTCCACCCCGGCCACCGATTCGACAAAAGCGGTGACGGTGGAAGTGCCGGCGGCCGCGCCGATCACACTGCCCAAGGCGTCGGATGCGAAGGCCGCCCGCGCGCTCGGCAAATCGCCGTTAGGCTTCAACAACCCCGCGCTGCGGATCACGCCGAACATGGTGGCGGTGCCGGAGAAGAATTCGATCAGCAGGAAGTACAGCGTCACCGGCAGCAGCAACATGAAGTGCGAGAAAAAACCACGGAAGTCGAGCGCGAACAGCAGTTCCCCTGTGAAGGTCGGCACGCCAAACCAGTGATCCGGCAGCCGGGTGAGCGGCCGCCCTTCCGTATCGGCGACGAACAAGCCGACCGCGCTCACCACCAGCATCGTCAACAAAAACGCGCCCGGCACGCGCCGCACCAGCAGCATGGCGGTGAACAGGATGCCGCCCAGCGTGAGCCACGCCGCGCCGTCGTGCAGGCGCGAGAAGGCCACCAGCGAGCCGGCGTCACCCACCATCAGGCCGCCGCTGCGCAGCCCGAGCCAGGCGATGAACACGCCGATCGAGCATTGCATCCCGATTTTGACCGGCTCCGGAAAGGCGGCCACAATGCGCGCCCGCCATTTGGTGAGCGACAGCACCAGGAACACCAGCGCGTTGAGCAGCACCATCGCCAGGCCGGTTTGCCAAGGCACGCCCATTTGCGCGACCACCACCTGGGCGAACACGATGTTGGTGCCCATGCCCGGCGCCAGCGCGATCGGCAGGTTGGCCCACAAGGCCATCACCAGCGTGGCCGCCACGGCCGAGACGATGGTGGCCAAAAACAGGCCGTTGCGGTCCATGCCGGCGGCGGCCAGGATCAACGGATTGACGACCACGATGTAACTCATCGCGGCGAAGGTGGTGCAGCCGGCGATCGCCTCGCGCGCCGGCGTGGTGCCGCGCGCGCTTAGTTGGAAGAAGCGGTCGGCCCGCGCGCCGAGGTTCATCGCGCGTCCTTCGGTGGTGGTCGGGCTATGCATGATCGAGCAGCGCCTGGATCTGCGCGCGCGTCGGCAGCGCCGAACGAGCGCCGGTGGCGGTGACGGCGATGCTGCCGGCCGCGCAGGCGTATCGCAACGCGCTCGCCGGTGCCTGCCCTTCCAGCAGCGCGGCGAGGAAGGCGCCGTTGAAGCTGTCGCCGGCGCCGGTGGCGTCGACCACGCGGGCGGGGAAAGCCTGCTGCGCGATGGCTAGCTCCGGATCGCGCGCCGACAGCATGGCGCCGCGCGCGCCGCAGGTCACCACCAGCATGCACGGTCCATGCGACAGCAGGCCGGCCATGCCGGCGGCATCCGGCTCGGCGCCGACGACGGTGCGGTAGGTGCTGTCGTTCATGAACACCAGGTCGGCCATGGACAGCAAACGATGCAGTTCATCGAGGCCGGCCACCATCGCCGCCTCGATATCGATCGCCAGCGGCACGCCCGCCTCGCGCGCCAGCTGGTGCAGTCGCTCGAACTCGGGCAGGTTGTAGGGCATCGCGTACAACAGGCGGCACTGGGCCAGCGCCGCCGCGAAAGTCTCCTCGTGCAGGGTCGGCCCCGGCATCGGCGAGTACACCAGCGCCTTCTCGCCGCTGGCCTCGATGATGATCAAAGCCGTCGGCGACGTCGCCCCGGGCACCACCCGCACATGATCGAGCGCGACGCCGAAGCGTTCGTACTCGCGGCTCAGGAACGCGCCCTCGGCATCGCCGGCGATGCGGCCGTAGGCCAAGGTCGGCCGGCCCAGCAGGTTGGCCGCGCAAGCCACGTTGGCGACCGTGCCGCCGGCGAACGGCGGCAGGCGCCGCCCCAGCACCTTCTGGTCGGCCGCGGGCGCCCGTTCGACCGTGAACAGCAGATCGATATTGGGGTCGCCGAAGGCCAGCAGGTCGAAACGGCGGCCGTCTGGAAAACTGAAAAGATCGCGCATGCACATATTCCTGAAAGACCGTTCCGCTCAAAAGCGCCGGCTGAACTGCGCGCCGAAGATACGCGGGTTGGAATCGTTGACAAAGCCGGTCAGATTATTGAAGTCGATACCACCCACCAGTTGCACCCGGTTGGTGATATTACGGCCGAACAGCGCCACCTCGTTGCGGTCATTGTCCCATTTGTACCCGAGCCGCAATCCCCCTGTCAACAAAGGCTTGCCGGTGAATTCGGCGGAACGATACAAGGTGAAGTTGACGGCGCTGCGATACACCCAGTCGGTGTAGACGTAGAATTCGCCGTTGGCCACCGGGTAGGTGTATTTCAGCGACGTGTTGGCGCTCCAGCGCGGGGCCTGCGGCAGCGGATTGCCGTCGATCAGAACCAGGGTGGAACCGCCCTTGACGACCGTGGGATTGAGCACCGTGCAGGCGGCGCACGCGCCCACCGTCAGGCCTGGGTCCTTGATCCTGGTGTGGTTGTAGCTGCCGCCGAAACTCCACAGCAGGTTCTCGCCCAGGTAGGCGTCCAGGTCCAGTTCCGCGCCACGGCCGGCGCTGCGGTCGGCGTTGAGCAGGATCGCCGAGTTGGAGGTACCGCCGACGGCCGTCAGTTGCAGGTCCTTGACCGTGTAGCTATAGACGTCGAAGCTCAGACGCGCCTTGCGCTGGAAAAGGTCCGTCTTGAAGCCCACCTCATAGGACGTGATGGTTTCCGGCCGCGCAACCGACATCGGATTGAACGTGGCCGCCGGCTGGATGGTCGCACCCCGGAAACCGGTGGCGACGCGCGCGTACAGGTTGGCCGCCTCGGTGAGCTTGTACACGCCGCTCATATCCCAGTTGACCTTGGATACGCCGGTACTGGTGGCCAGTCCGGTCGAGGCGTCGATGTCGGAACCCCCACCGGGTTTGTTGTTCGGCTCCGTGGCCAGATCCTTGTTGTCGCGCGTATAGCGCACGCCGGCGCGCAGGTTGACGCGCGGCGTGACGTCGTAGTTGGCCGACCCGAAGATGGCGTAGGCGTCGTTCTTCTGGTGCGAGCGGATGTCCGACGTGAGCGCACCCCCGCCCAGCGTATCGTAGCTGTAGCTGTCGATCTGGTAACGCTCATCGAAGTAGAACAAACCGGCCTGCCATTTGAGCGCCTGCCCGGCATCGGACTCCAGGCGCAGCTCTTGGGTGAACTGGTGATGGCCCTTGGTGCCGTCGGCCGATTCGACCACGAACGGAATGAAGCCCGGACCGGACGGCGGCGCATAGACCGCGCCGTAACCGCCGTCGATGTCGCCGCGACTGAATACGCGAACCGTTTCGTAACCGGTCACCGAATGCAGGGTGACGCCGCCCAGGCGCCACTTCAGGCGCAGATTGCCGCCGTAATTCTTCAGGTACTGGCCGTTCTGCCCATCGGTGGCGACGCTGCCGACGTCGAAGCCCGGCACCAGCGCGTCGCTGCCCTTCTGGATGATATTGGCGCGGAACAGCGACGCGCTGCCGTTCATCGTGCGCTGGTGCAGATTGGCCAGCGCCTCGAAGCCGCCGCTCGGCTTATACAACAACTGGGCGCGGACGGCGGTGTCGTTGTAGCCGCCATACTGGTCGGACGTGCCCTGTCGCGAATTGCCGATCCAGTCGTCGCGGTGCTGGCCGAGCAGCGACACCCGGGCCGCCCAGTCGCCACCCAAGGGCAGATTGAGCGCACCCTCGACGCTGGAGGTGTTGTGGGTGGCGCCGGACAAGGTGAGATAACCACCCGGCGTTTGCGACGGCCGCACGGAATCGAATTTGACCACGCCTGCCGGCGTGTTGCGGCCGAACAGGGAACCTTGCGGCCCGCGCAGCACCTCGATGCGCTCAAGATCGAAAGCCGGGAAGCCCTTCAGCACCGCACTCTCCTGCACCACGTCGTCGTAGATCAGGGAGACCGGCTGCGACGCGTTCTGGTGAAAATCGACGTTGCCATAGCCGCGCAGATAAAAGCGCGGGAACCCACGGCCGAACGAGGATTCCACTTGGAGGCTGGGCGCGCGGCCCGCGAGCATCTGCATATCCTGTCCGCCGGAGTTAAGCGCGTTCAGTGTCTCCTCGCCGAGGATGGTCGCCGAGACGGGCACGTTGCGAACATTCTCCGCGCGCCGCTCGGCGCTTACTGTCACGGTCTGCAACTGGCCTGCGGTCGCCGTCGACCGGGTTTGTTCCGTCTTTTGTTCCGCCCCCTGCTCCTGCGCCCGCACGGCGACAGGCACCGCCGCCACGGCCAAGGCCACACCCACCATGGCCGCACCTTCAATTTTCAGCATCCGCATACAAGTTCCTCCCGCGTTGATTCGATTAGCTTTTATGTCCGTAGTAAATTCTATAGTGGTACGGACCTCAAGTTAATTTATTTTTTAATTTTAGATATTTGTTGCGTTTACAGCGAATTAAGGTTGAGTTTCTACGGCATAGATGCAATCATGGTACGTACCACCAAACATCCAAGCCAAAATGACAACCGATTACACACCACCCGCCTACATCACCTTCACCGGCATCGACCGCGCCGATCTTCTACCTGGCATGCTCGCGCTTTCGGAGCGCTACCCCATCGAATGGGGCGTGCTTCTTGACGTCGCGCAGGAGGGATCGCCGCTGTTCCCCTCCTGCGGCGTGCGGCGCGTCTTGCAAAGCGCGCCGCTGCGGCTATCGGCCCACATCTGCGGCGCCGCCGCGCGCAGCATCGTCGAAACCAGCGACGCCGCGATCGACCTGGCGGGGTTTTCCAGGGTTCAGATCAACCATGGGCGCGCGGGCAGCAGTGACGGAGAGATTCGCAACAGCGCCATCTTCGGCGCACGGCAAGGCGTGCGGGCCGCGTTGCAATGCCAGGGCGACTTCCCGTCGGACACGCGAGTGGACTGGCTGTACGACGTCTCGTTCGGGACCGGGGTGCGGCCGACCACCTGGCCGGCGGTGAAGGTGGGCCTGCCGTTCTGCGGGTATTCGGGAGGACTTGGGCCGGACACGGTTCGGGACACTCTGCTAAAGTTCCAGATCGCGGCGGGCGCCAGCTACTGGATAGACATGGAATCCGGCGTGCGTACGGAAAACCGCTTCGACCTGGCAAAATGCGAAGCCGTATGCCGCATCGTGTTTGACAACGTAGGGCGGATTAGCGCAGCGTAATCGGCCATGCATGCGCATCGACGGCTCATACATGGCCGATTACGGCGTTCCGCCTAATCCGCCCTACGTGATTCCCGATTTCTCAACCGCAGACTGGAGAGCATATTGCGGCGAACAATTATCATCATGGCCTGCGCGTTTGCGCTGATCGGCACGCAGAACGCCGTGGCAACGACGACCATCCCCAAGATCATCATCGACAGCGACTTCGGCACCCTCAACGACGACGGCCAACTACTTGCCATCGCCGCCCAACTCCAGGCGCGCGGCCGCATCGAGGTACTCGGCCTCACGGTCGTCTCGGGGAACAAATGGCTGCGCCAGGAAGTGGGCGACGCGCTCAAAGCCGTCGAACGCCTGGGCATCGAAAAGCAGGTCGGTGTCTACGCCGGCGCCAACCTCGCGCTGTCGCACGACCTTGCCACCATCCGCGAAGAACAGCGGCTGCACCCGGGCGGCGACGGCTACCTGGGCGCTTGGAACTGGCCCGAACCCAAGTCCGACACCGATATCAAGGCGCCACCCGACGGTTCCGCGCAACACACCAAGGTACGCGACCAACAGGCCGCCGACTTCATCGCCGACAGTGTCCGGCGCCATCCGCGACAGGTCACGATACTGGCCATCGGCCCGCTGACCAATATCGCGCTAGCCGTGCGGCGCCACCCCGACATCGTGCCACTGATCGGCCGGATCATCTACATGGGCGGCGCCTTCGACGTCGCCGGCAACACCACGCCGACGGCGGAATTTAACTGGTGGTTCGATCCGGAGGCCGCGCGCGAAGTCTTGGGGCTGCCGCTGCGGCACGTCATATTCCCGCTCGACGTCACCAACACCGTGAAGATCGACAAGCAGGTCTACGACCGCATCGTCTACGGGACGGCCAGGGACGGCATCATCGCCAAATTATTCAAGCAGCTCAACGGCTATGGCTACGACGGAAAAAACGGCTTCGAAACCAATCCCGCCTATCGCACCGACGTCTGGGACACGCTCACCCTCGCCTACATGGTCGATCCGAGCTACGTGACGCGCTCCGCGCAGCGCTGGGTCGATGTCGACACCACGGTCGGCGCCAACAACGGCCGCTCGATCGGCTACACGACGGCGCGGCCGGGACTTCAACCGGCGACGGTGATACAACGCTTCGACAACCGGCGCTTCTTCGACTTTTATGTGGACGGGCTGACAGCACCGGTTCCGGTGACCACCGAAGCGGCAGCGGACAAAGCCAACTGAGAGGCAAAATAATTTGGCCGCCCCTTTGGCGACTCGTCGTGCTGTTGTTGCTATACTTGCAATCAGCACAGCCAACCAAAGGAAAGCCCCATGCTTCAACTCAGACCGACCTGTGAACACTGCGACAAATCCCTGCCGCCGCATGCTTTGGATGCCCGCATCTGCAGCTACGAGTGCACCTTTTGCGCCGACTGCGTCGAAAACGTCGTGTCGAACGTCTGCCCCAACTGCGGCGGCGGTTTCACGCCAAGGCCGGTCAGGCCGTCGAAGAACTGGAAGAATAACAATTACCTCGGCAACGATCCGGCCAGGACCGAGATCAAGCACAAGCCGGTGGACGCCGCGACGCACGCCGCCTTCGCCGCTGAAATAAAAGCCATACCGCCCGAGGCGAGGTAACGCCGGACGCGCCGCCGTTGATCACTCCGCGGGGATCAAGCCGAGGGTCAGCCCTTTCAGCGTGGCGGCGGTCCGGGTTGAACATTCGAGTTTGCGGAAGATGCTCTCGACATGGGTGCCCACCGTCGAGGGGCTGATCTGCAGCTCGCGCGCCACCTCCTTGTTGCTCTCTCCAAGACTGAGCCGGCGCAGCACCGCGATCTCCCGCTCCGACAGCAGCTTCCTGCGCGGCCCTGAAGGTTCGACCGGCTCGACGCAAGTGCCGTCGGCGGCCGCGATCACGAAGTTCACGGCCTGCATGTCGAATCGCCCGGCCGCCGCATCCGCCGACAGGATACGCGCCGCCTCCTGCGACGCGCACGCAGCGCGCCAGGGACGCGGCATGCACAACGCGGCATACGCCCCGGCTGCCGCCAGTATCCGTTGTGGCATGTTGAGCGACTCGGCATCGAGGTCGCGGTAGTAGCCGCTCCCGTCGAGCCGCTCGTAGATGTGGGACGCCAGCACCGCCTCCGCCCGCACCGAGGGAATCTGCACCCCGGCGCGCGCCGTCCAGTACGGCACCAGACGCACCTTTTCCCAGTCCGCCATCCCGAGCTTGCCGGCGCGCTGCCAGACGATGTTGGGCACCGCCGCGCGGCCGATGCCGTGGATGAGCGCCGCGCGGCCCAGACAACGCTGCTGTGCGGGCGGCAGGCCCGCCAACGCCGCCGCGCGTTCCGCAAGGTCGGCGACGCGGCGCGAATAGCCCAGCAGCCACGGTAATTTCAGCTCGATCGTATCGGCTACGATCGTCAGCGGAACCCGCTCGGCAAGGGCCGGGATCTCGGTAGGACAGACCGGCGCCTCGGCCGCCTCAAGCCAGTCCTCGGCATGCGCCGCCAGCAAACGCACCAGGTCCGCCGGATACTTTTTGTCGGCGCGCGTGGCGATCAACCGTAACGCCTCGTCCACGCCCCGGGCACGCGTCAGGAGGTCAAGATCCCCCGCCAGATTGGCGTGGTACACCATGCGTGGAATCTGCGGTGCGCACAAGCGGTCGGGTATGCCGCCGCCATCGTAGTGCTCCCAGAAGCGCCGCAGTCCGGTCTCGACCTCCTCCGGCAAACCCATCACCTGTGCGATCGCGCCCGACACCTCGCAATGGATGCGGGCCAGCGGCGCCACACTGGTAAAGCTCATCCGCTTTTCCGGCGGGAGGGTTTCCAGCAGCATCGCGTCGCGTCCGGCGACGTCGTCGCCCAGCAGCGAGGAAAAGCCGCTGGCGTTCGCCGTGCATCCGGACCAGCGCAGCAAGGTCACCAGCCGCACGTGGCCGCACGCCCCCGGCTCGGCGCCGTCCGCCAGCGCCAGCCGCTCGGCCAGACGGGCCGCGCGTATCGATTGATCGGTGGGCTGGCCCATGCTCAGGTCGCCGACCATGGCCAGCAGTTGGACGGCTTGCTCGACGGTGACAGTGTGGTCTAGTTGCATTTTTGTACTGTAGTGGAAAACCCTATCCAAGGCAATCAGATGCCGTGCTTGGCCTTGATGACTTCGGCCGCCCGCTCGCCGATGACGACACAGGGCGCCATCGTGTTGCCCGTGGTGATGTGCGGCATGATCGAGGCGTCGGCGATGCGCAGATTGCCGACGCCGTAGACCTGCAAATTTCCGTTCACCACCGACATCGCATCGCGTCCCATCTTGGCGGTACACGACTGGTGCCAATAGGTGACCGCGCCGTTGCGGATGTAGGCTTGCATTTCTTCGCGGCCCAGCTTGCCCGGCATGCTCTCTCCCTTGACGAGCTGTGCAAACGCGCTGGCGTTGCCCAGCTCGCGGCACATCTGGACGCTGGCGACGGCCGCCTTCATGTCGTCCGGATCGGACAGAGTGTTGGCGCGGATGATCATCGCATCGTGCGCATTCGGTCCCGACAGCAGCAGCTCGCCACGGCTCTTCGGATGGGCCAGGCCGGCGAACATGGTCCAGCCATGGGCGGGTACGCCGCGCGCCGCGTTCTCCGCGCTCGGCACGGGAAACTCGACCTGGCAATGCAGCATGTCGGGCGCGTCGAGCTTGGCATCGCTCTTCCAGTACAGCGTCGCTTCGGAACCGCCATTGCCCACCTGCTGCGGCTGCGCATACTCCCAAATGCAGCCGAAGGATACGTGGTCCTGATGGTTCTGGCCGACACCAGGCAGGTGCTGGCGCACGGCGATGCCGTGGCGTTTCAGTTCATGTTCAGGGCCGATGCCGGATTGCATCAATACCTTGGGTGTGTTGACCGCGCCCAGGGACAGGATCACTTCCCGCGTGGCGCCGAACAAGCGCTTGTGGCCATCGACGATGACCTCGACACCGGTCACCTCGCTGCCCTCGAACGTGAGCCGCGACACCAGCGCGCCGGTGAGCACCGTCAGGTTGGGCTGCGCCATCTTCTGGTACGTGTACGAGCGGAAGACGGAGAGCCGCTTGCCGTCACGGATACGCAGATCGTTGATCGCGGCGCCGCCGTCGCCTTCCATCATCGCGCCGTTGGGGCTGTCGAAGGTAGGAATGCCGAGCGAGCGCGCCGCCTCTAGCATCAGCGTTGCCGCTGGCTGGGGTTGGTGGGCGGGCGCGACGTAGACCGGACCGCCCTGCCCGCGCCGCTCAGGATCGGCCGGACCGTGCCAGTCCTCGATGCGGCGGTAGATCTTCAGTACCGATTCGTAGTTCCAGGCGTCGTCGCCGGCCTCGGCGGCGAAGTGGTTCCAGTCGCTGCGGTGCCCGCGCGCCCACAGCATGACATTGATGCTCGAGCCGCCGCCCAGCACTTTGCCCATGTTCATCGGAATCGACCGTCCGTTGAGGTGCGCGTTCGGCTCCGCCATGAAGCCCCAGTCGCGCTCCGAACCCAGGTTGAGCGGCCATTGCGCCGGATCGATGACGCTGTCGACTTCGTCGCTGCCGCCTGCCTCCAGCAACAGCACGTTGACCGCGGGATTCTCGGCCAGCCGCGCGGCGACGACCGAGCCCGACGAGCCCGCACCGCAGACAATAAAGTCGTAGTGGGTTTTGAGCGCAGCGTTGAGCGTGGATTGGTTGCGGAGCACCGCTAGTGCGAAATCGACTTCGGTGGATGCAGAACTGTTCATGGTGGAATTCAATGGTTAAGTGAAAGATGCCGCCCTAACCGAGCGACGGCGCGTGTAAAAGCTACTAGACCGTCGGCGTCGTTCCGCCGTCGATGACGAATTCGGCGCCATGGACCGACGCTGCCAGCGGCGACAGAAGGAACGCGATCAACTCCGCGACCTCGTGCGGCCTGCCGGGGCGGCCGATGGGTATGCCACCCAGCGACGACATGAGCTCCTCCCTCGCCTGGTCCTCTGTGCCTTGCCTGTGCGCCGCCATGCGCGTGATCAGGGCTTGCGCGGCGGTGGTTTCAATGAAGCCGGGCGAGACGCTGTTGACGCGGATTCCGCGCTGGCCGAATTCGTTGGCCAGCGATTTGCTGTAGTTGGCAAGGGCGGCCTTGGCGGCGGCGTACGCCACGGTCGATTCGAACAACGGCAGCCGCCGCTGGATCGACGTGATGTGGACGATGGCGCCGGCGCGCCGTTCCAGCATGGCCGGAAGGAAGGCGCGGTCGAGCCGCACGGCCGCCATCAGGTTGACCTGGAGCGCGGCGTCCCACATGTCGTCAGTCAGCGCCAGCGCGCCGCCGCTGGGCGCCGACGAGCCGCCCACATTGTTGACGAGGAAATCGAGGTGGCCGAACTCGCGCTTGACGCTGTCGGCGACGTGAGCAGCACCTTCGGCGCTGGAGACGTCCGCCTCAAGGTAGCGGACCCCGGCCAAAGGCTCCTGCGGCAAGTGGCGCGCCGGGGCGATGACTGTCGCGCCTCCCTCCACCAGTTTGCGGACGATGGCCTCCCCCATCCCCTTGGTGCCGCCGGTAACCAGCGCGTGCTTGCCTTCGAAGAGATAGCGGTTCATGGCTTGATCTCCAGCGACTGGATGCTTCCGGAGCGCAGCAGGAAGTTGAAATTCAGGGTGACGGGGCTGCCTGGAAAGTTGCCCCGGACGATCGCCCGCAGGATGTGACGGCCATCGGATTCCTCCAGGCCGGCCGGTTCGATCGTGGCCCGGTATTTCTCGCCGGTCTCGGCGACCCATGCGGCGATTTCTTCACGGCCGTGGAGGGTGCTGCCCTCGTCATGGACGGTGGCGTCGGCGTGGAAGCACGCGGCGGCGCGCTGGGGCGCCTGCGCGTTGGCGGCCTCGATGTACTCGTTTATGGTTTGCGGCAATTTGTTCATGTCATTCTCCTAAAAGTGTGAAGCCAGTGTATATTCGCGCATCATGAAGAAAAAGGACCCCAATGGACATGCGCTATGAACCAATGGTTCAAAATCGGCCGCAATGAGTTCGCTCGATTTGATTCGGCTCTTCCTCGCGGTGGCGGACGAACGTAGCTTCACGCAGGCGGCCAGGCGGTTGAACATCACACCGACGGCGGTGAGCAAAGGCGTGCGCGCGCTTGAGAAAAAGCACGGCGTGCCGCTGTTCGTCAGGACCACCCGCAGCGTCTCGCTGACCGATGCCGGAACGGGCCTGCTGGCCGCGCTCAAGCCTGCGGTCGGCCAGATCGATGAGGCCTTCGACGAGTTGTCGCGCTTCCAGAGCCGACCGTCGGGCCATTTGCGGCTCACCGCCCCGCGCGCCTTCGGGTTCCTCGTCGCCCGGTTCCTGGTGCCGCGCATGCGCGCCGCCTACCCCGACATCACCTTCGACCTGTCGCTCGACGACGGCCTGGTCGACCTGGTGACGGCGGGCTACGACGCCGGCATCCGGCTCGGGCAGGCGATCGCGCAGGACATGGTGGCCATCAAACTTAGCCGGCCGCTGTCGTGGTCGCTCGTGTCGTCGCCCAGCTACTTCAAGCGATGCGGCACTCCCGAGCGGCCACGAGATCTGCTGGCGCATCAAACGCTGCGCTATCGATTCTCCACCTCCAGCCGCTTGCCGCCGTGGCGCTTGACCGGCGACGACGGCGAACTGCTGCTCGACACCGACGCGGCCCTGACCGCCAACGATACGCAAATGCTTGCCGAGTGGGCACGCCAGGGCATGGGCATCGCCTACCTGCCCGACCTTGAAATCGACGAGGACGTGCGGCGTGGACGACTGGTACGGGTGTTGACGGAATTCGTGCCCGAAACATCGGGACTGTTCCTCTACTTCCCCATGCGCACCCAGAACCAGCCCAAGATGCGCGCGCTGATCGAGCAGGTGTCCCGGCTTGCCGACGAAGGCGCGCTGGATGTCAGCTGCGCGCGCTAGCGGCGACTGCTTACTTGGTCGCCGCGACGGCGTCGAGGATCACCTTCGCCACCTCGGCGGGACGCGACTGCTGTGGCACATGGCTGGCCGCCAGCTCGGTGGTCTTGGCGCCGATCTTCTTGGCCATCGCGTGCTGCAAGCCTGGATCGATCATGCGGTCGCGCGCGCTGACGATGAACCACGACGGTTTGCTGGTCCACGCGGCGGCGGTCACCTTGTCGGCGAAGGCCTTGGCCTGGATCGGGCCCTGGGTCGCGGTCATGACGGCGGCCTGGGCCGGCGTTACATCCTGGGCGAAGTCTTCGCGCATCGCAGCTTCCGGCAAGCTCAGGAAGCCTTCGCCATCGGCGACGAAGCGTTTGGTGCCAGGGGCTGCGGGATAGCCTTCGCCGGTTTCAGCGGTCGACTTGCCGGCGTCGGGCGCGAAGGCGGCGACGTACACCAGGCTGCGCACCTTGTCGTGCTGGCCCGCGTCGGTGATGACCGTACCGCCCCACGAATGGCCCACCAACACGACTTTGCCCGGCTGGGCGGCTATGGCGCGGCGCGTTGCGGCAACGTCGTCGGCCAGCGAGGTGAGCGGGTTCTGGACGGCGGTGACTTTGATCCCTTTGGCCTGCAGCAGCGGGATCACCTTGGCCCAGTCGGAACCGTCGGCGAAGGCGCCGTGCACGATGACGACGGAGGGCTTGGCGCTGGTATCGCCGGCGGCCGCGCTGGCTTGGGTGCCCGTTGCGGCGAAGGCGGTTGCGATGGCGAGCAGGCGCAGCGAGGTTTTGATGGTGGTCATGGCATTCTCCGTCTGGTGTGTTGGATAAGTGAGACCAGTGTAGGGAGAATGTTGGTAAGGCGGTATCGGGTGAATGGCCTATGCCGGGCAATCGCTTTGTGTTTCTATCAAGCGCTGCCAGTTAACGGTTACGTCTGATCACCAGCTTGCAGTGGACATGGCGCCATCTCCTGCCCTAGCCGGCGCGCCAGTTCGCCGCGCAACGACTGCAAACCGTCGATGCGCTGGTCGATATCGGCCAGCTTGCGTTCCAGTGCGACGCGCAGTTGCCCTGCCGACGCGTCGGGCGCGGCCAGCAATGGCAGGTCGGCCTCGATCTCGGCCAGAGTAAAGCCCAGCGACTGCGCCAACCGAAGGTAGCGCAGCAATTCCACCGCCTCGGGTGGATAGTCGCGGTAGCCATTGGGACTGCGCCGCGCGCGCAGCAGGCCGCGCTTCTCGTAAAAGCGCAGGGTGTCGCGGCTCAGGCCGGTGGCGTTTGCTATCTCTCCGATTTGCATCAACTTCCCCTCATCGTCACTTGACCTTTGAGTGTACTCCAGGCTTTAGCATGTCACATCGCTAACGACATACCAGGAGAGCCCAATGCATTTCTCGACAAACACTTTTCGCCGCATCGTGCGCGCCAGCGCCGTCTACGATCTGATCGTGACGGCACCCTTTGTCACGCCGTGGACGTTCAACCTCGCGCATGAGCAGCTCAGCGCGGTCAATCAGGCGTTGGGCGGTGGTGCTCTGCCGGCGTTCGCGCCGTTTCACGTGCTGTTCGCCTGTCTGCTGGGTAGCGTGGTGCTAATTTGGTCGGTGCTGCGCATCACCGATCCTCAGCAACGCTTCGGACGCTACGACGGCGTGGCCCGTTTTCTATTTACCATCTGGATGTTATGGGCGCTGCAAGCGACCGGCCAACCGCTGCTCTGGCTGTTCATTGTGCCGGAGCTGCTTTGGGGCGTAGTCCAGTGGTTGCCGGTGCAGCCGGCACGCTCTAACGTCAGACTTCAGTCGGCCCAGCCCGAGCGGCTGGTAACCTGAACCCCATGCTAGCGCGTATTTGCACTCCTGCCAAAAACGCGCCTACAATTGGTATTCATCCACCTCTTAGTCCTTGTCATGGCAAACCCAAGCGCTCTTCCGGAGAACCTGATCGACGTGACGAGCGTGAGCCGCACCTGGAATGGCACGGATGTCGTCATCACCGAGTTTATCGGCACGGGCCGGGTGCTGCATCAGCTGGCGCACGATGAGCAGTCGCGGCTTGGCATGATGCTGGACGAAGTCGGCGAAGGCCGCGCAGAGCCACGGCTGCGCCGAAATACGCCCTGCCCGATCGACTACAAGCCGCGTCAACTCCACTTCACACCCGCAGGGATGGAACTGTGGGGATACAGCGACGACGTGCGCTATGCCCGTGACATCAACCTGTGCTTCGATATCGGCGCGCTGGGCGAGCGCTGCGCCATCGAGGGACGGCACGACCTCCGGAACACGCCACGGCTGCGGTTCACCGACGATGGAACCGGCGCGCTCATCAACTTGCTTGCCGATGCGGTGCGCGATCCGGATCCGTCCTCGCAGTTGTACGGCGACGCGCTCGTGACCGCGATTGCGATCCGGCTGTTTCGCGGCGACCAGGCGCCCGTCAAGGGTCCGGCCAAACTGTCGCCATTGCAATTGAGCGATGCGTTGGGCTTCCTGGAAACGAACCTTCCCTCCAGGGTGGAGCTGGCGACGCTGGCGAACCTTGCCGGCCTGTCCCAATCCCACTACCACCGGGCCTTCAAGGCCTCCACCGGCCTGGCGCCCTACAAATGGCAGTTGCAGGCGCGCATCGAACGCGCCAAGGCGCTGCTGCTCGACACTTGTGGTTCGCTCGAAGACGTGGCCGAAGCGACCGGCTTCGCGGACGCCGTCCATTTCGGCCGGACCTTTCGCAAGCTGACGGGCGCGACCCCGTCAGCCTGGCGCAGGGATCGCCTCAGCTAGGCGGATGCGCCGCGCAGGTCCGGTGCGGCGTTCAGGCCCGGGCCGATTGCAGCAGTTGCAGTTCCCAAGCCAGCGCGACGCCGCTCGCGCCGCCGTGCTCCAGCACGACGCTAGAGAGCTCGGTGGCCGATTCCACGCGCGCCCAGTCACGCTGCCACTCGGAGATTACCGCCATCCAGGTGATCGGCACGGCGCCGGCCTGCACCATCCGGCGCACCGCCATGTCGTGCGCTTCGGCCGAGACGCCGCCCGACGCGTCGGTCACGATGAAGACGTCGTAGCCTTCGCCCAACGCCTGGATCGCCGGCATCGCCAGGCAGATCTCGGTCCACAGCGCCGCCAGGATGAGCTGTTTGCGGCCGCTCTTTTTCACGAGGTCGGAGACATTGGGGTCTTGCCAGGTGTTGATGAAGGTGCGGTTGATCGGCTTCTGGTCGGGGAACACGTCCTGCAGTCCCTTGATCAGGTTGCCGCCACGGTCTTCGATCACCGTGGTGAGGATGGTGGGGACGCCGAACACCTTCGCGCCCTTGGCCAGGCCGACGACGTTGTTGACGATCATCGTCGGCTCGTGGCTGTGCAGGTTCGCGAATTGGTAAGGCTGGTGGTCGATGAGCACAACGATGCTGTCTTCGGGGCGTAGCAGTGCGGGAAGGCCGGTCTTGGGCATGTGAGACTCCTTGGTGGATGTGGCGTTCGTTCGCCGTTGCGGAAAGACTGAGACAGGCAGCAACGCCGCCTGTCCGTCACGAAAGATGGTGCCATCACCGGCCGCTTGTGGCACTGTCCCGCCTTGCGCAGGACAGTCTGAATTGATCACCGGCCCTCACCCGTGCGTACCGCGATCGCCGCGTTACACGCTCCCGCACCCCCTCTCATGCGCGCGTAGTTTTATCATCTCGAAATCCTTCGGTGGTGGGTGCAGATCGAGCCGACTCCCTGCCTTGATAACCTGGCTTGGGGTATTGTGACCGATCAGCCCGGGCAAGCGTTTCGAGACGGCGATCAGCGCCTGAAGATCGATACCGGTGTCATATTCCATCAGCTGCAAGGCATGAACGATATCTTCCGTGCACACATTACCCGAGGCGCCAGGCGCATACGGGCAGCCACCGATACCGCCCAGCGAGGCGTCGAACCGGTCCGCACCAGCGTCAATTCCGGCCAGCACATTTGCCAACCCCATGCCACGGGTATTATGGAAATGCAGGCTGAGCGCAATATCAGGCCATGTGGCACGGAAGCGCCGGGTGAGCGATGCCACCTGGCTTGGGTAAGCCATGCCGGTTGTGTCGCACAAGGTGATACCTTTGGCGCCGGCCTCGTCTACGAAGCGCGCGCACCAGTCCATCACCACGTCCTCGGGCACGTCTCCCTCGATCGGGCAACCAAAAGCACAGGAGAGCGAAATATTGACGGCCGATGAGGCTGTTCTGGCGAGGCCGGCGACTTCGCTCAACGCCGCAAACGACTGTTCCCGCGTCATCCGAAGATTCGACAGGTTGTGGCTTTCGCTGGCCGACATAACGAGATTGAGTTCATCGGCGCCGCTTTCAATGGCGCGCTCCGCGCCGCGAACGTTTGGCACCAGCGCGCTGTAAATCACGCCTGGAACCCGCTCGATTCCCTGCATCACCTGCTGTGCGTCGCCCAGTGCCGGAATGGCTTTCGGTGACACGAACGCGGTGACTTCGATCTTGGCCACCCCGGTGCGGGAAAGGCAATTGACCAGTGCGATTTTCTCATCCGTGGGTACGAACACCGCTTCCGCTTGCAAACCGTCGCGCGTGCCCACTTCCTGCATGTAGATGCGGCGCCCTGCGCCGTTCCAGGCACTCATGCCACCACTCCTTTGCCGCGCAAGACGGCGACATCCTGCTCAGTTAATCCAAGTTCCCGGAGTACACCGTCGGTGTCCTCGCCGAGACGCGGCGCCGCCGAGCGCACGGTTCCCGGCGTGCCCAGCAACTTGGGAACGATGCCCGGAACCTCCAACTCATACCCCTCGCGCGTCGTTTGGGAAAGGATCATATCGCGGGCCCGGTAATGCGGATCTTCGGCGATATCCTTAGCGTCGTAGACTTTGCCCGCCGGGACGCCTGCCCGCCCGAGGACGGCGAGCACATCGGCGACCAAGCGCGTTGCAGTCCAGGCACCAATGGCGGCATCGAGTTCGGCGACCCGCGCGACACGGCCGGCGTTGTTTGCCAGCGCCGGGTCGTCCGCCAGGTCGGCGCGGCCTATTTCGTGCATCAGACGCTTGAAGATGCTGTCGCCGTTACCGGCGATGAGCACAAAGCCATCGCTGCAGCGATAGGCGTTCGAGGGCGCAATGCCAGGCAGCGCACTGCCGGCCGCTTCACGCGCCAAGCCGAAGGCACTGTATTCGGGAATCAGGCTCTCCATCACGTTGAACACGGCTTCATGCAAGGCCACATCGATCACTTGGCCCATGCCGCCATTGACCTTGCGATGGTAGAGCGCGGTGAGGATGCCGATGGTGCCGTGCAGCGCCGCAAGGGTGTCGCCAATCGAGATGCCGCAGCGTACCGGAACCCGATCCGGTTCCCCCGTCAGGTGGCGCAGCCCGCCGAGAGCTTCCCCAATGGCGCCGAAGCCCGGCAAATCGCGGTAGGGGCCGGTCTGGCCGTAGCCGGAAATGCGCAGCATGACAAGTCCCGGATTGAGCGCGGACAATGCTTCCCAGTCCATCCCCCACGCCTCCAGCGTACCGGGCCGGAAATTCTCGATCAGCACATCGGCTTCAGCAATCAACTTGCGCGCGATGTCCTGGCCTTCGGCGCTGCGCAGGTCAAGCGCAATCGAACGTTTGTTACGCGATTGGACCTGCCACCATACCGAAGTGCCCTCCTTGATCATGCGCCAGTTACGCAGCGGATCGCCAGCGCCAGGCGCCTCGATCTTGATCACGTCGGCGCCAAATTCCCCCAGCGTCTTGCCGGCAAACGGGCCGGCGATCAGTTGACCCATTTCAATCACGCGAACCCCTCGCAACGCACCCGCAGGGATAGCTAGTTCTTTATTCATGACAGACCTTTCATCCTATTTTTGAAAAGACGCCGCAGCGCCCGCAGCGACTCAGGCGGCGCGCCGGTCCAGCGGCGCTTCCTTTTCACGCAGTTTTTCGGGCAACGCGAACATCAACACGGCGACGCAGGCAAGACACAGGCAGCCGATGACGTACAAGGCGGGCGTGGTACTGCCAGTGACGTCCTTGATCCGGCCCACAAGCACCGGGCTGACAATGCCGCCCAGCTGGCCAAGGGTATTGATCAATGCGATACCGCCCGCCGCGCCGACGCCCGTCACGATTTTGGGCGGCAGTGCCCAAAACGCAGGGATCGACGCAATCACACCCGCCCCCATAACGGCCAGCGAGACAATCAACAAGCCAGTGTGCTTGTCGAAGATGCCGGCGCTGAAAAACCCGCCTGCCGCGAGCAGCATCAGGCCCATGACAAATTTGCGCCGCTCGCCGGAGCCGTCCGACAGGCGGCCGACCACCACCATGGTGACCGCACCGCAGAGATACGGGATCGCCGTCAGAAAGCCGATAGTCGTCGGATTGGTGATGCCAGATGTACGAATCAGATGCGGCGCCCAAAAATTGAGTCCGTAGGAACTCATCTGAATCAGGAAGTACACCAGGCCCAGGGTCAAAAACCCCGGGGTTTTCAACGCGCCGAGCAATGAATGGCCATGGCCGCCGATCGAGCGGTTCTGTTCGGCGATGCGCGCCGACAGCACTGCCTGCTCTTCACGGGTAAGCCAGCCGGCATCTTCGATCCGGTCCTTCAACACCTTGAAGACTAGATAGCCAAGAAACACGCATGGAATGCCGCCCACCAGGAACAACCAGTGCCAGCCGCGCAGGGTCAGCAAACCGTCCATATGCGACAGCACCAGCCCTGCGGCGGGCGCCCCAAGCAACCCGGCAAAAGCCGATGCCAAAAACAGGGTCGACGTGATGCGGCCGCGGTAAGCGGTTGGAAACCAGAGCGTCAGGTAATACAGCACGCCCGGCGCAAAGCCCGCCTCCATCGCGCCGATCAGGAAGCGCAATACATAAAATTGCCACTCGGCGTCGACAAACGCCATCAGTGCGGTGGCGATCCCCCACGACACCATGATCCGGGCAATCCAGCGCCTGGCCCCAACCTTGTAGAGCATGAGGTTGCTGGGCACCTCAAACAGGACATAGCCGACCACGAACAGGCCGGCGCCGAAACCGTAAGCGGTATCGCTCAGCCCGAGATCGGTTTGCAGTGCGAACTTGGCAAAGCTGACGTTGATGCGATCGAAAAAGGCGAACAGGTAGCAAACCATGATGAGCGGCATGATGTGCCAGGCCACCTTGCGCACGATGCGCGCCTCCTCGATCGTCGAGGCTGGAACGGTTGATCCCATGGGAATAGATGATGACTTCGACATGCGTGTCTCCTGCTGATGAAATGTCTTAGCGAACGCACCTGTATGTCCAGGTATCGGCGCCACGTTGTGACATGCGCTCTTCACGGCGCATAGGGGCATTCTGTTCCCCTTTTTTTGTTCGTAGAAGCCAAAAGGAAAGAAGCCAGCTTTCGCGAACCGCGAAAGCTGGCCGGGGCAAGCGAATGCCGAGGGGGGTTATGGAGGCGTGGTCGCCTGCGCCAGATGGTCGAGCAGCAGCCGCACGTGGCGTGAAACGGCCTTGGGATTGCGCAGGCCAATCAGCAAACTGCGCTCGGCCCAGGGATCGGTTAACGCAATTTGCCGCAGATTGAGCGACCCGATCAGCTCTTTGACGGCTTCGGCCGGCAACACCGCGATGCCCATCCCGGCTGCGACCATTTTGCACATCGCATCAAAGCTGCGCACCCGGATGCGCAGCTTGAGTTTGCGTCCAAGTGCCTCGGTTTCCTCTTGCAGTCGCTGCGCAAGGGAGGTGCCTTCGGAAAGGCTGACGAAGTCGTACTCCAGAACTTCGTTGAAACTGAGCGACGGCTGGTTGGCCAAGACGTGGCCCTGGGGCACGACGAGCACCAGGCGGTCCTTTTTGTAATCGACCTGGTGTAAACCAAACGCTGGCGTCCGGTCCGCAAAAATACCAAGGTCGGCCCGGCCATCGATGACTGCCATCACGATTTCGCTGCTGTCTTTCTCTTCGAATTCGATCCTGATTCCAGGATTGGCGGATGTAAAAGCCGCAAGGTCGTGGGGTAAAAACTGCGTCACGGCCGACGTATTCGCCCACAAGCGCACGACGCCGACCAGGCCGGAGGCGTAATCCGACAGATCGGCCGCCAATGAGTCGACATCACGCAATATGAGCTGGGCATGGCGATAGAGCGCCTGTCCGGCAGCGGTCAGAACAACGCCCCGTGAATGTCGTTCAAGCAGGGCCGTCCCGGTCATCGCCTCGAGGTCGGAAATGCGTTTGCTTGCCGCGCCAATGGCAAGGTTGGCCAGCGCGCCACCTTTGCTAATGCTGCCAGTGCGCGCAACGAGGGAAAACAAGGAAAGGGAGACCAGGTCGAGGCGGTGGAGGTTCATAGCGTATCGACTTCTTTCGCCGACAGCGCCATGTGATTGGAATTTGCGCCGGTCATTTGTACCAAAAGGTTGAGAGACCTCCCGATAATAAGCGAAATCAATCACTGATGGTGGACTGCGGACGCGAAGAGCAATCCATCGCGGCTGACAAGATTTACTTTGGCTGGCTTTTGGGTATGGGTTGACGCGCAACCGGTGCAGGCGGCGCTGGCTGCGCATCTCCGACGATCGGCGCCGGTTGCGACAATGCGGCTGCGTGCACCTACTGGACTGTGTTGTTGAGGACGAAAGTCATGATTGTGATGGTCACTGCGGCAACGCCAATAGCGGTGCCCACAATGCACTTAATCATGTCGGCGAAGCCCTTTTGCATTTCGGTACGAAGCTCGGCGAACTCGGCATCGACTCAGGCGAAATGGGCGTCGACCCGGGCGAAGTGAGCATCAATTCTTGCGAAATGGGCATCAATCCAAGAGGAAGAGCTTTCCATCGATCTTAACTTCCAGAGTCACGAGATGACCTTCCATCCTGATTTCAGCGGTATCGAACCTTGCAACGTTTACTTCTTTGCTGATGGTGGCGTCCATATGCCATCATCAGGCGGTTCGACGCGCTTGTCAAACCTCCCACCCTTCTTCCAACCGATGCCGCGAAAGCTGTGAGTTGGAATTAATGCCCCACCCAACAACAGCGTCGTATTGCGAACACAGCGCGGTTTCACTACTACGTTTTAACAAGTAGTACTGAGGCAGATCAATCCCTAGCCGTTCGCGCCACCTATGCTGTTTAGTCTCAATCCAATATTGTAGGAAACAGGCATGCGCCGCTACCACATCACGTTGGGGGCCTCGACCACGGCAGGAGGCAAGGTGACTTCGGCCAGCAGCCACGGCAGCATAAACGGCGTCCGAATTGCGCTGGAAGGTGACACGATCACATGCCCCGCATGTAAGGCAACAGGAAAAATCGCATGCATCCCACCTCGGATCCCGGAGAGTTGGAATGGTAAGCAAGTTGCCCTTGAAGACGACCTTTGCATTTGTGGCTGCGCACCTCCACCCAAACTAAAGCCAAGTCAGAGCCTGAAGTGCCAGGTAATAGACAACGTCACTCCTGCCGTTATGTCCACACATGAGCAGTCGGCGGTTTCCGTAGGTGACGATCATGAGGTTATAGAACAGTTCTTCTCGCTGCTGGACGAGCGCGGCCTTGCGGTAGAGGGGTTTCGGTATGACCTCTACGTGAATGGCACGATCCATGCGAAAGCTTCTGGGTATGAGAGCGGAAATACCATAGCCGTTCTTGGAGACAGCGCCAACCTGTCACTGGTCACCTGGTTTAACATCGACGGGGCCAGCCGCCATGGTTGAAGCAACCAAAAAGAAACTGCCGCCTCTCGATGCCGAGGTGAGATTGCTTGCTGCGATCACGTTCGGCGAATCGTCCACTCAAAATAATGCAGACGAGATGTTTGCGCTAGCAAGCGTATTGGTTCGCCAGCGCGACGCGCGCGGCTACAAAGAAATCTCCAGTTTTGCAGCGAAGGAAAAAACGTTCGCTTTCGCCGCCATCGATGGCAATCCTCGATTTGCAAAACTGATGAAATCGTCGGAACAGGAAATCGAGAAGCATCCCGGCATGAAGGCTGCGGTTGCGGCTGCTGTCAACGCCTTGAATGGCGGCGAAGACAAATCCAACGGCGCATACTTCTGGGACGGCGCGGATATCAAAACAAATTACGCGGGGCACTTCAAGGTGAGGGGCGGTATCAAGTTCACAGAGCCGTCTCACAACATCTACGGCATCCCAGAGTCCAGCAAAATCAAAATCATATACAAGACCACCAAGATCAGAGATCGCACGACTGGGAAGATCTCGAAGGTGACCGAAGAAGTCGGACGGTACGATCACCAGTACGATTCGACGGCGGCGCACGGGGGCACTATATTCTGGAAATTGAATCCGGAGTTTCTGAAGGTTACAAAAGGATGGGAGTACAAATGAAACGCTTATGCTTGCTGCTTTTGAGTGGCCTCATTGCCTTCAATGTGCACGCCAAGACGCCTTCCAAAATGGTCATCCTTAGTTGCCTTGCAGCGCAGGCAATGTCTCCTTCAGTGAAGTGGCGACCGATCGCAACTGACAAGATCTACACAGAAGAAGATTACAAGGACGGCTTCGACGCTACCTACTACGTCATCTCTGACGGAAAGCAGGTTGGCTACGCGGAGCGCGGGGAGGAGAAAGCGATCATTTACGGTGACCACATCTTCCCAATTGTGCAGGCTCGTATGCTTCCAGGCTTTAATGTGCCCCCTACAAAACTAAACCCATTCTCCGCAGACTGGGCAACTGTCGACGACAAAAGCGGGAGCTATCTATGCGTCAGCTTCCCGTTTGGCGTCCTTGGACAAAGCGGTAGTTTCCAGAATTATCGTAGCGCCTACCTAATTGCTGTCGATGACAATAAGGGTCGACCAGGGCTGTTTTCCGCCACAGGATCCATATTTGGCGCAGAATAGAGCCATAACTAGCTACACGACGTCGGCTGACTTGTGGCGATACATGTACATTTGAAGATGATTGGCTGCTTAACCTGCGCATTAGAAACCATCGTACGTCAACGAATAAACGCAACTCACGCTTTTTAGCTAAACCATTCTCCGAACCTGCTCAGCTTGTTCTTGTGTGCGGGAGCAGGCCCGGTTAATTTCATCCCATGGTCTATTTCCACACAATTTTTCAAATGCCACGCTGTCTCTGGCGTCAAGACTACAATGGTTGCCAGCGTAGCATTGAATCCAAACATTGAATCGAAAGCACGATGGATACCCCAGACTTAGAAGTTGACGCCTACTTGGCCCATGGAATGGAGAACAAAATCCTTTGCGACGTTCGGATTTGGTTTCCCCAGTTACCGTCCGATGACGCGCGAATTGAGGTCGTGGCGATAGGGGTAGACGCAGACACAGCGCACCCGGAGGGATTGGCCCAACTGAAAAGCGTAGAGGCTTCAGAAGACGCACTTTGTCGCTTCGAGGCTCATGAGGTGCTGGTGCGGCAAAGTAGCTATCGCGGCCACCGGCTCGCCGGTGGAACACGTCTGACGATCGGACATGTTGGCAGATTAATTGAACGCAGCCTGCCTATGTCCGAAAAGGTCGGACCGCAGATTCGGAATCATGTCCAGTTCACATTGAGCGATCTTGATTATGCAATCCGTGCTGAAAATTCCACCGTTAAATATACAGGGGATCGAAGGGTCTTCAAAGAAGACCCGCGACTGTTACGCGTCCTCGAAGGCGATGTTTCGGTGGAATTTTCCCTAGAGCGGCATTGGGCTTGGCGGAAGAATGAGAAGGACTTTATTTCCGCAACAAGCACCCCGGTACTCAACCTCCAGCGCCCTGACCGATTGCGCAAGATTCCGACCGAGCAGTTAGTAAGGCTGGCCGACGACGCTTGTCTGTTCCTTTCGCTTGCCGGGCGCCACCGTGTTGTAGTGCATGGATCTGTCGTCGGAATCGGCGCACACGTTGAGCGTGAGTGGCGAAATCCACTCAAAAGGAACCGCGCGGTGCACATGGAAGGTGCTGAAGGGCTGTTAGTCAGCGAAGACGAAGTGGAAAATTATTTCCGCGCGATAGCAGATAACTGGAAGGTGATGCAACCCGGCGAAAAAAATGCACTACGTTCCGCCGTATTTTCAATACACCCGCTGATGGAGACCACGATCGAGGCGCGCTTCGTTGCTATGTTTTTTGCTCTCGAGGGGCTTGCGAAATTGTGGGGAGGCGGCGACGGAACTTTAAGATCCAAGTTAGAACGATTACTAGCGCGCTTCCCTGCAGCCTACGGCATGATTTGGCCACTTTTTGATACCCCAGACTTGGTCGGTCTTGTCAGCATTAGAAATCACCTAGCGCACGGTCGAATACTGGCTGGAGAAGGCGGCGGCGCAGTTGTACTGGCAAACGACCATATGCAGGTATGGCTCGAGCGATTTGTTCTCGGAATTCTCGGCTATCACCCACTAAACACTTCTCGAGATTGGTTACAGAATCAAATGCGCTCCCAGAACAGCGAAGTTTTACAGCATCGAGCAGATCTTTGGAGAGTGATAAAGGGATGAGAGGCGGACGGTACTCCACACAGCTACCGTCAACAGTGGCGGCAAAGATGAATATTCGAACGAGTACGATAAACTGGACAGTCGCGAGAGTTGAGCCCACACGGCACTGATCGGTACCAGCTAAACCACAGCCAGGACGCCGCATAAATGCTAACATGGCTGGATCGCTGGTAAAAATAGTTCCTCAAACATTCTTCCAAAAAAATATTCAATGGGTCGAGTAGCTGCTGGCGCGGACGTTAGCAGACGAAAAATGTTACTATCAGAACAACACCCTTTCGACCAGTCAAAAGATTCTGTTCATTTCGACAATCAACTATCAAGTAAAATTACATAAAAATGAATAAGAAATTTCAAGTATTTATCTCATCTACTTTTGACGACCTCAAGCTGGAACGGCAAGCAGCTGTCGAGGCCATCTTAAAATGCCACCACATCCCAGCAGGGATGGAGTTATTTAGTGCCGGCAATGAATCCCAGCTTGAAGTTATTAAGAGATGGATTGATGAGTCAGACATTTACATACTCATACTCGGTGGGAGATACGGAACTATTGAAAAAAAAACTGGACTGAGCTACACCGAGATAGAATTTGATTATGCAGTAGAAAATGGAAAACCAATGTTTTCGGTAGTACTTTCAGAAGAAAGTATAGAAGAAAAAGTGAAAAAACACGGTTCTGAGATGATTGAACGCAATGAGCCGAGAAAATTAGAATTATTCCGAAAAAAAGTATTGAGCCGCATGTGCAATATAGCTAATGATTGCAAGGACATCAGGTTGGGAATTATGCAATCCATTCCAGATTTAGTGTGGCAAAATGACCTTATCGGATGGGTGCGAGGTGACGCTATTTCAAAACCAGCAAAGACCATTGAAAAAACGAGCTCTTCCAAAAATGAGATGAAATTTTTATTGACTAAGGCGACACCAAACTTTGAACTCCCTATTTCACTAACCGATATCAGAAATATAATATTCGATTTCAACAATCCTGTTGACCGATCCACCGCTTGTTTTATCGGAATTTTCAACCCCCATGAAAATAGCTTTTATCAGCTAGATAGTTCTGGCGGCATTCGTTATGCCAATGGAAATAAACAATTAATTTATCGAATGTCTGACCCTGTATTTAATATTTTATCGCAATATGCCAACATTAACGACGGACTGTATAGTTACGAGATCCATATTGGTCGCAGCCATCCCGACACCCTAATCAAAGACGAATCTGGTAACACATTGCCGCAAACCATTATTCCAATCTTTATAAAGTAATTTACATCCGACTCCCAGCTGTCCAACGCTATTATGCGCTGCACCGCTTAGAAAAAACTCACCGCAGTCCTAAGGCTATGCTGAGAACGGAATCCTGGCCAAGTTTGCGCCAAACCTTATGTTAACCCGATATTCGGTATATATTTTTAATTGAAATAAGGCTAGGCGTCAACCGGTGGGCAGTCGCTAAAGATGTCGTCGCCCCCTTTCATCGAATGCAAATAAATGAGCAAAAATAAAGATCGAAATATTCTTGAAGCTGCGGCAGAGGTTGTGGAAGCAGGATTCGACCAACTAATTACAAACCCACTGCTAAAAGACATTCCTTTTGTAGGTACTGCCCTGAAATTGGCAAAGGGCAGCTACGACCTGCGAGCACGAATTTTTCAAGCAAAATTGGAAAAATTCTTGGCTGAGCCGAGTCTGCGTAGCTCTAGGGATGCACGGCTAATTCGTGCAAGACTAAACAACGACAACCAAGCTCAGGACATAGGCGCCACCCTCTTCTTGATAATCGAAAAAGTTACGGATATGAAAAAACCGGAGCTTCTAGCTAAGATCTTTGCAGCGTATTTGGATGAAAAAATCGACGCGCCGATTTTTTTTATGCTAGGCCATGCGATCGACCAAAGCCATCTAATTGACTTGCAAATTTTTCTAGAGTTAGTTGCGAGACCCGAAGAGAGTTCCTGGCAACAACGACTAACCTCATCAGGATTAATGACCAGCCTTGTTGTCACCGTCGGTGGCGCACACAGCTACAATGCCTATAGTGTTGCTGCTTTGGGACAACAGTTTGCTGATGCAGTCAAATACGCAGATCAAATCACAGGCTCGTGAAATAACCAAGCGCCGTCAATCACGCAAGAATATTTCCCCTTCCACCCACTCACATTGGAATTACCTGATCGCACGATGTAATTACGAGTTACTTTATGCACGCCGGACGGGGCAAGGCCGTCACGGCGAAGAAAATTCCGCCCGACAATAAAAAAACCGGCATATAGCCGGTTTTTCTTATTTCTTGGCGGAAGCGGTGAGATTCGAACTCACGAACGGCTCACACCGTCGGCAGTTTTCAAGACTGCTGCCTTCAACCACTCGGCCACGCTTCCTATGGCGCAGCATTATACAGAATTCAACCCGTTGATGGGTAATCGCGCTTCGCTGGTCGAAAATGAGGCCTTGGCGGCTCATGGCCGATTACGGCGTCCCGCCTAATCCGCCCTACGTTACATCCGTGACACTCGGCGCACTGGGCACATGCGGTCAGAAGCGCATCAGGCGGCTCTGCTGGCCTGCCCAGGCGTCCAGTTCTCGCGCAGCGCCAGCTCGAAGGCCGCCGCCTCCAGCGGCTGCGAGAACAGATACCCCTGCACCTCGTCACAGCCCGAATTCTTCAAAAACGCCAGCTGCTCCACCGTCTCCACGCCCTCGGCGATCACCTTGTGCTTCAACTGCTGCGCGATGCTGATGATCGTATTCGCAATCGCGCAATCGTTCGCGTCGCTCGGTATGCCGATCGTGAACGACCGGTCAATCTTCAACGTGTCGATCGGGAACCGCTTCAGATACGACAAGCTCGAATACCCTGTCCCGAAGTCATCCAGCGACAACGTCACGCCCAGCGCCGTGATCCGGTCCATGATGCCGATCACGCGGTCGATGTTGTGCATCAGCGTGCTTTCGGTGATCTCCAGCTCCAGCCACGACGGCTCCAGCCCGTACCGGTTCAGCGTATCCATCACCCGCCCCGGCAGCGACGCGGTGAACTCGCGCGCCGATACGTTGACCGCCAGCCGTATCGGCGGCAATCCTGCGTCCTTCCACTGCTTGGCCTGCGAACAGGCCGCCTCCAGCACCCACTCGCCCACCTGCACCACCAGCCCGGTCGCCTCGGCCAGCGGGATGAACTCGACCGGCGGCACCAGGCCGCGCTCCGGATGGCGCCAGCGCACCAGCGCTTCGGCGCCGATGATCTTGCCGGTGTCGATGGAGAACTTGGGCTGGTAGTGCAGCAGCAGCTCGCCGTTGCCGAGCGCGTAGCGCAGCCCGGTTTCGATGCGCATGCGCTCCTGCATGCCCTGATTCATGTCCTGGCTGTAAAAGGCGACGTGGTCGCCGTTGACGCCGCCCTCCTGCTTGGCGCGGTACATGGCGATGTCGGCCAGCCGCAGCAGGGTTTCGGCGTCGTCGCCGTCCTGTGGATAGACGCTGATGCCGATGCTACCGCCCACCCGTAAATCGTGGCCGTCGATCATGATCGGGCTGTTGAGCGTGGCCAGCAGCTTTTGCGCGACCATGCTCGCTTCGAAGTGCTGGCCGAGATCGAACAGGCCGATGGCGAATTCGTCTCCGCCCAGCCGCGCCACCAGGTCCTGGTCGCGCAGCACCGTGCGGAAGCGGCGCGCCACTTCGCACAGCAATTCGTCGCCGACTTTGCGCCCGAGCGTGTCGTTGATCATCTTGAAGCGGTTGAGGTCGATGAACAGGACGCAGCCTTGCGCCTTGCCGCGCTGCGCGACCATCAAGGCCTGGTCCACCAGCTTGGTCAGCAAGGTGCGGTTCGGCAGGTTGGTGAGCGCGTCGTAGTACGCGAGGTGGTGGATGCGCTCTTCGGCCAGCTTGCGCTCGGTGATGTCGGTGAGGTAGGCGATCAGCCCCATCGAGCGCTTGTTGAGGTCGCACAGCGGCGACAGCGAGAGGCTGGCCCAGAACACCTCGCCCGATTTTTTCTTGCGCCGCACTTCCATCAGGCGTCCGCCCTGCTCCAGGAACGGGTCGTGGGCGTCGATGTCTTCATCGTCGTACAGGAACAGGATGTTGCGCCCCACCGCTTCCACCGAGGTGTAGCCGAACAGTCGCTCCGCGCCCTTGTTCCAGCTGAGGATGAAGCCGTTCATGTCCATCGTGACCACCGATTCGTGGATATGGTCGAGGATCTGCGCCTGGTGCTGCAATTGCGATTCGACCTGCACGTAGGCGTGGGTGCTGCGCTGCGCCAGCGAGTGCACTTGCAGCACGCTGCCGGCCAGCGTGGCGAGGCTGGCCAGGTGCTGGCGGTCGGCCTCGCTGTAGCCGAGCCGGCCGGAGACGATGAAGCGGCCGAAATAACGGTCCTCGAACCAGATGTCCTGCGTCAGGCTGGGGACGGCGGCGTCGTTGGCGGCCAGGATTTCTTCCACCGGCGGCGGCACCAGCAGCGAGACGGCGTCGGCCGGCATGTATTCGCCCAGCGGGCTGTTGGTGACGCTGCGGACGATGCGTCCCAGTTCCTCGGCCATGGCGCTGCCGCGCAGGCGCAGCACGGCGTCGCAGACGGCGGCGCTGTGGTTGAGGAAGTCGGAGACGGGATGGTCGGCCATGGCTTATAGATTCCTGCTGACCTGGATGGCCCAGTGGTAGGCCTGCAGCTGCGCTTGCCAGTAGGTGTCGGCGTCGATGCCGGCCTTGTCGAGCGCGTCGCGGTCGTGGTGTTCGACCAGGCTGAGCAATTCACCCAGCGGCCCGCCCCGGTCCAGCAGCGCCATGACGACATCCAGATCCAGGCTGAGCGCGGCGACAATTTCCGTCATCGACATGCCCAGCAGCACGTCGAGCAGCGAGAACACGCCGGCGACGAAGGCCATGTCCTGCTGGTCGCGGTCCCAGCCGAGCGACTTGCTGAGCGCTTCCATATGGGCCGCGCGCACCGCCGCCAGCGGCAGCAGCGGATTGGCCAGGCCGTCGTCCTGCTGTCGCGCGTAGAGCAGCAATTGCAGCCAGCGTTGCAGCTGGCGCCGCCCCAGCACGTTGATGGCCTGGCCGAAGCTGTGGATCGGCGAACTGAGCGCGAAGGCGGCCGAGTTGACCAGTTTTAACAGGTGGTAGGACAGCGCCGGGTCTTGCTTGAGCAGCACTTCGAGCTCGCGCGAGTCGGCGTCGCGCGCCAGCATGCCGAGCAGCGCCAGCAGGCGCTTGCGCGAGGTGCCGTCGCCGGCGTGCTCTTGCGACGGATGCAGCGCGTAGTCGCCGCTGAACCAGTGGAAGCCGGCCTGCGCGCATTCGGCGATGCGCAGCTCGCTGTGCATGCCGGCGGCCAGGTGCGGGCCGGGCTGGCCGATGAGCGCGAGCACCGGCGGCAGCTTGGTCGAGGCGTCAACCATCAACGCCGTGGCGCCGCACATGGTGGCGGTCGAGCCGGCGGTGAGACCTTCGATCATGATGCGATAGCCGGCCTCGGCGATGGAGGCGAGTTTCTTTTGCACCGGCACGTCCGCGCACGGCGCGGCCGGCACGCGCAGGATGACGCGGCTGGACGGCAGGGTCGATAGTTGCGACAGTTCCAGCGACGCCGGATCGGGCACCGGCACGATGCAGTCGAGCGGGGCCAGCGCGGCGAAGACGTCGGGGGTTCTGAACAAGGTCAGCGTGGACTGGAAGGCGTCGCCCGCGTCGGCGGACAATTCGAAAGTCAGTGCCACCCACTCGTTGCGAGCGTTGGACACCGCTTGGAATTCCACGAGGGGGAACGGGCTAGTATCTGGCGCGGACATCAATTTCTCATCGAGGGTTGTACGCGCAGCGATCGTTCGACTATGACGGTGCAAACCAGTGCCATGGGGCAGTAGAGTAATTTGCAATATGACCAGTATAGGAACAACTGACTGCACACAAAAACATTTTTCTTTTTACACAATTGCAATTTTCTAAGCAGTTAGAATATATCAGATATTGCCGGACAAACACGAAATATTAGAAATTGCTCAACAGTATTACAGCTTCGACGCGATTTTGTTGCATCCAAACAAAGAATCATGGTGAAAGTTATGTCATTGCGCGTGTTGCACCGCAAAACGGATCAATTCGGCCTGCCCTTCGATACCTAGCTTGCGCTTGATGTTGAGCCGGTGCGTCTCGACGGTGCGCACGCTGAGGTCGAGCGCGCGGGCGATCTGCTTGTTCGATTCGCCGTTGGCGATGTGGCGCAACACCTCGTGCTCGCGCGAGGTCAACTGGTTGTCCTGGTTCTGTGGCTGCGCCAGCTGGCGCGCCAGCGCGGCGCTGTAATAAATGCCGCCGGACATGACGGTCTCGATGGCGACGACGATGTCCTTGCCGGGCGCGTCCTTGAGGACGTAGCCGCGCGCGCCGGCCTGGATCGCCTGCGACACGTATTCGAGCTTGTCGTGCATCGACAGGATCAGCACCGCGATGCGGGGGAACGCCTGCTTGAACTGGGCGGTCGCCTCGATGCCGTTGGTGCCGCGCATATTGATATCCATGAGCACCAGGTCGACCGTGCACTGGCCCGCCTGCTCCAGCGCCTCGGCCGCGCCGCCCGCCTCGGCCACGACCTCGAACTGCGGCATCGCCTCCAGCCGCGCGCGCAGGCCGTCCCGCACCAGGGGGTGGTCGTCGACCAGCAGAATTTTGATTGTAGAGGTCATGGCGTTCCCGGTACTATTTTGATGCTGCGATGATTCATATTAGCCCTTGTGCTGGCTTTGTTCAGCTATTGTTGGCGGCGTAGGCGGTCAACACCGTGCCGTCCGACGAGGAGACGATCTCGAACCGGCCGCCGATGGCGTCCATCCGCTCCATCATATTGCGCAATCCGATGCCATGCTTGGGATGCAGCGCGATGCCTTCGGCGTCGAAGCCGACGCCGTCGTCGCTGATGCGCAAGTTCACGCCCTTGCCGTCGCCGGTCAGGGCGATCTCGATGGCGCTGGCGCCGGCGTGGCGCTCGATATTGGTCAGCGCCTCCTGCGCGATGCGGAACAGCACCGTGTTGGCGACATCGGCCAAGCCGTCGGTGATGCCGCCGGCTTCGAAGCGCACCGGCGTACCGCTGCTGAGCGTGTATTCCTGCCCGAGGTGGTGCAGCGCCGCCGCCAACCCCAGGTCGTCGAGGATGGCCGGGCGCAGGTTGTGCGAAATGCGCCGCACCTCGCCCATCACATTGCTCAGTTGCCCGGCCGCGTGCTCGAACACCGCGTGCGCGGCCTGCCGCTGCTCCGGCTTGTCCGACGACAGCCTGATCATCCCCGCCTCGATCTGCAGCTTGATCGACACCAGCCACTGGCTGATACCGTCGTGCAAGTCGCGCGAGAGCCGCGCCCGCTCCTCCTCCTGCGATTCCACCACCCGCTGGGCCAGCACTTTGAGCTTGGCGTCGGCGACGCGGAATTCGCTGATGTTGAGCGCCAGCCCGGTGCTGGCCACCGTCACCGAGGCGGCGATGGCGATGGCGGCGATCCACAGCATGGTGTTGTGGATGTTGCCCGATTGCTGGATGTCGATCTTGGCCAGCGCGCGGTCGACATCGTCGAGATAAATGCCGGTGCCCATCATCCAGCCCCAGTTCGGCATCGCGATCACATAGCCGAGCTTGGCGACCGGCTTGCGGGTCGACGGTTTGATCCACATGTAGCGCTCCAGCCCGCCGCCGGCGCGCGCGCGCTGCAGCAGGTTCTGGATCGTCGGCCGGCCCAGCGCGTCGCGCAGCTCGAACAGGTTGCGGCCCACCAGCTCCGGCTGGCGCGGATGCATCAGGGTATTGCCGTTCATGTCGTACAGAAAGAAATAACCATCGTCGCCGTAGCTCAGCGACGACAGGATGCGCTTGGCCTCCTCCAGGGTCGCCGGATCGTTGCGGCCGGAATTGTACAGGTGCGAGATCGAATGCGAGGCCAGCGCGACGTAGTGCTTGAGCTCGGCCTCCTTGCTACTGAGATACGCTTGCTGGATGGTGTCGCGCTGCTGCTGGGCCAGCAACACCGACTGGTGGCGCACCGCCAGCGCGATCGCGCACAGCGCCAGAATCAGCGGCGTGATGGCCAGGAATATGACTTTTTGCCGCAACTTCATGAGAGACCGCCCATCCAATTATCCAAATTTTCCAGTTTCCGCGATTTTACGCCCCCGCGCGTCCCCGGCCGTACGTAGTACTACCTAACGCGACTGCGTAGTGCTGCGCTTGCGCCGATTATCAGCTTCGTGAATACTCGCCATAAGCTGCCACGATGCCGGATTAACAAGGCCAAGGCAGCACTAGACGAAGTGCAAGAACTACCTTGGAGGAAGCATGAATACACTACCCACTAGAACACCCCAGACCCTGGCCAGCAAGCTCGGCTGGGCGGCGCTGGCCCTGTGCGGCGCCGCCGCCCTGGGCGTGGTGGCCCTCAAGCGCGGCGAGTCCGTCAGCGCGATCTGGATCGTCATCGCCGCCGTGTGCGTCTATCTGATCGCCTACCGCTACTACAGCCTGTACATCGCCGACAAGGTGCTGGGGCTCGACGACAAACGCATGACGCCGGCCGCCAAGATGAACGATGGCCTCGACTACGTGCCGACGAATAAATACGTGCTGTTCGGCCACCACTTCGCCGCCATCGCCGGCGCCGGTCCGCTGGTCGGGCCGGTGCTGGCCGCGCAGATGGGCTATCTGCCGGGCATGCTGTGGATTCTGGCCGGCGTGGTGTTCGCCGGCGCCGTGCAGGACTTCATCGTGCTGTTCATCTCGATGCGCCGCGACGGCCGCTCGCTGGGCGACCTGATCAAATCGGAGCTGGGCCAAATCCCCGGCATGATCGCGCTCTTGGGCACCTTCATGATCATGGTCATCATCCTGGCGGTGCTGGCGCTGATCGTGGTCAAGGCGCTGACCGGCTCGCCGTGGGGCAGCTTCACCGTCATGATGACGATCCCGATCGCGCTGTTCATGGGCGTGTATTCGCGCTATATCCGCGTCGGCCGCATCGGCGAGGTGTCGATCATCGGCTTCGTGCTGTTGATGGCGGCCATCTTCGGCGGCCAGTACGTGCAGGAAAATCCGGCGCTGGCGCCGATGTTCAACTACACCGGCACCGAGCTGACCTGGATGCTGATCGGCTACGGCTTCGTCGCCTCGGTGCTGCCGGTGTGGCTGCTGCTGGCGCCGCGCGACTACCTGTCGACCTTCCTGAAAATCGGCACCATCGTCGGCCTGGCGCTGGGCATCCTGTTCGTCGCGCCTTACCTGAAAATGCCGGCGATCACGAAATTTATCGACGGCACCGGCCCGGTCTGGTCGGGTTCGATGTTCCCGTTCCTGTTCATCACCATCGCCTGCGGCGCCGTGTCCGGCTTCCACGCGCTGATCTCGTCGGGCACCACGCCCAAGATGATCGAGAATGAAAGCCACGCCCGCTTCATCGGCTACGGCGCCATGCTAATGGAATCGTTCGTCGCCATCATGGCGCTGGTGGCCGCCTCGACCATCGAGCCCGGCATCTACTTCGCCATGAACTCTCCCGCCGCGCTGATCGGCACCACGGCCGAGTCCGCCGCTGCGGCGATCTCGCAGTGGGGCTTCTATGTCACGCCGGAAATGCTGACCCAGACCGCCAAGGATGTCGGCGAGCACAGCATCATCTCGCGCGCCGGCGGCGCCCCGACCCTGGCGGTCGGCATGGCCCACATCCTGTCGAACGTGATCGGCGGCCAGGCCATGATGGCCTTCTGGTACCACTTCGCCATCCTGTTCGAGGCGCTGTTCATCCTGACCGCCGTCGACGCCGGCACCCGCGCCGGCCGCTTCATGCTGCAGGATCTGCTGGGCGCCTTCGTGCCTTCGATGAAAAAGACCGAGAACGTGTTCGCCAACCTGACCGCGACCGCGCTGTGCGTGGCGGCCTGGGGCTACTTCCTGTACCAGGGCGTGGTCGATCCGCTGGGCGGCATCAACACCTTGTGGCCGCTGTTCGGCATCGCCAACCAGATGCTGGCGGCGATCGCGCTGATGCTGGGCACCTGCGTGCTGTTCAAGATGAAGCGCGGCAAGTTCGCCTGGGTCACCATCGTGCCGACCATCTGGCTGCTGCTGTGCACCCTGACGGCCGGCTGGCAGAAGATCTTCCATGCCGATCCGAAAATCGGTTTCCTGGCGCACGCGTCCAAGTACCAGGGCGCGCTCGACGAGGGCAAGCTGCTGGCACCGGCCAAGTCGGTGGCGCAGATGCACCAGATCGTGTTCAACGATTACCTCGACGCGTCGCTGGCCGGCTTCTTCGTCATCGTCGTGCTCAGCGTGCTGGTGTTCGGCATCCGCACCGTGATGGTGGCGCGCGCCAACAGCAAGCCGACCGCCATGGAAAGCCCGATGGTGCTGGCGCCCAAGGTGCAATGATGTTGGGCGACATCGCCAAGGCGGGCCGCTATCTCGGGCAGAGCATGCGCCTGATGATGGGCCTGCCGGACTACGACACCTATGTCAGCCATCGGGAGGCCACCCATCCCGATGAGCCGATGATGACGTACGAGGAGTTCTTCCGCGAACGTCAGGAGGCGCGCTACGGCGGCGCCGGCAAGCGCGGCGGTTGTTGCTGATGTGCTGAGAGGGCCGGTTCTTTTGAACCGGCTTTTTTTTCGCCTGCAGCCAACCCGCACTGCCACCCGGGGTCGTACCCCTTGGGGTACGACCCCCAAGCGGCGAAGCTGGCGTCGTGGCAAAAGCCGATGGGGGGTTCGCTCGGTTCCTCCACTTTTTTTTTCGATACCTGCGGAACTTTTGATCTAAGTCATCTGTCCAAACTCCTTCAGCCGCACGGCGGCAGTTCCCCGGGAGACACATGGCGCAGACCTTCTCTTACCACCACGCCTTCGCGCGCAACCTCGGCTGGGTGACGCCGGCCGAACAATCCCTGCTCAAGGAAAAGCGCATCGCCATCGCCGGACTGGGCGGTGTCGGTGGCTTTCATCTGCTGACCTTGGCGCGGCTGGGCGTGGGCGCATTCCACATCGCCGATTTCGACACCTTCGATATCGCCAACTTTAACCGCCAGATCGGCGCCAACATGTCCACCCTGGGCTTGCCCAAGGTGGAGGTGCTGGAGGCGATGGCGCGCGATATCAATCCGGAATTGCAGATCACCAGCTTTCCGACCGGCGTGGACGGCGTCAACATGCGCCAGTTCTTCAAGGGCGTGGACCTGTACGTCGACGGCCTGGATTTCTTCGCCTTCGGCGCGCGCCAGGCCACGTTCGCCGCCTGCGCCAAGCTTGGCATTCCGGCGATCACGGCGGCGCCGCTGGGCATGGGTACGGCCGTGCTCAATTTCATGCCGGGGGAAATGACGTTCGAGCAGTACTTCGGCTGGGGCGACCTGCCCGACGACGAGAAGGCGCTGCGCTTCCTGGTCGGGCTGGCGCCGGCGGGACTGCACGGGCGCTATCTGGTCGATCCGTCCAGCATCAATTTGAAGGAGAAGCGCGGCCCCTCCACCATCATGGGCTGCGAGTTGTGTGCCGGTGCCGCCGCCACCGAGGCGCTCAAGATCATGCTCAACCGCGGCGAGATATTGGCCGCGCCGCGCGGCTATCAATACGACGGCTATCGCAACAAGCTGGTACGCACCTGGCGTCCCGGCGGCCACCGCCATCCGCTGCAACGGCTGGCGATGATGCTGGCCAAGCGGCGCCGTCCTGGAGACGAATCATGAGCAAGATGGAACAACATCTGGATTCCACGCTGGAACAGATCCTCGAGCTGGCGCGCTGGGCGCCCAGCGGCGACAACACCCAGCCGTGGCGCTTCGAGATCCTCGACTCGCGCCGCCTGATCGTGCACGGCCGCGACACGCGCGACCACTGCGTCTACGACCTCGACGGCCACCCCAGCCAGATATCGCTGGGCGCGTTGCTGGAAACGATGGCCGTCGCCGCCAGCACCTTCGGACTGGAGACGCAAGTCACGCGGCGGCCGGAAGCGCCCGAGACACGTCCCACGTTCATCGTCGACTTCGTCCCGGCACCGCAACTCGACGCCGATCCGCTGGCCGACTTCATCCTGCCGCGCAGCGTGCAGCGCCGGCCGCTGAGCCGGCGCCCGCTGACCCCGGCCGAGAAGACGGCGCTGACCGCCACCCTGCCGCCGGGATTCCGCGTGACGTGGCTCGAAGGCCGCCAGCGCGTGGCGGCGGCGCGTTTGATGTACCGCAACGCCAAGCTGCGCCTGACGATGCCGGAGGCCCACCAGGTGCACCAGGCCGTCATCGAATGGAACGCCCGCTACAGCGAGGACCGCATGCCCGACCAGGCGCTGGGCGTGGACGCGATGACCGCTAAACTGATGCGCGGGATCATGCGCGACTGGCGCCGCGTGGAATTCTTCAACACCTGGCTGGCCGGCACGGTGGCGCCGCGCCTGCAGATGGACCTGATCCCCGGCCTGGCCTGCGCCGCCCACTTCGTGCTGACGGCCGAGCACCGCCCGCAGCGCATCGACGACTATGTCGCGGCGGGCCGGGCCATGCAGCGCTTCTGGCTGACGGCCACGGCGCTGGGCCTGCAATTGCAGCCGGAGCTGACGCCGCTGATCTTTTCCCGCTACGTGCGCGAGGGCCGCGTGTTTTCCGGCACACAAGGCATGCAGCAGCGCGCGGCCGACCTGTCGCAACAGGGCGAGCTGCTGGTCGGCAAGCGGGTATGGGAGACCGCCGTGTTCATGGGCCGCATCGGCGCCGGCGAGCCGGCGGCGGCGCGCTCGATCCGCAAGCCGCTGAACGAACTGCTGGTCGGTCCGCCGGCGGGGGGCCGCTGATGCGCGCCATCAAGCCGTTGCAGATCGCCGTGTTCCTGGGCTTGCTGACGGTGATCCTGGCGCTGGGCATAGGCGCCACCGCGCTGCTGCTGGGCGGCCTGCCGCTGGGCGATTTTCGCGGCGTGGCGCTGCTGCTGGCGGCCGTGCTGCTGACCTATCTGGCGGCGTTCGCCGTGTACCGCTGCTTCCTGTTCGTCATGCCGCTGCGCGAGGGCGAGGTGGCGGAGAACTCGCGCCACGAACTGGCGGCCAACGTCAACATCCTGTTCTACCTGCTGCTGTTCAATTCGCTGATCCGCACGCACTTCATTCCGGTGCCGATCGTGCGGCTGATCTACCTGGCGCTGGGCGCCAAGCTGGGCGCCAACACCTATAGCGCCGGCGCCCTGCTCGACCCGCCGCTCACGCGCATCGGCAGCAACACCATCATCGGCCATGACGCGGTGATCTTCGCGCACGTGATCGAGGGCAGCCGGCTGGAGCTCAAAGCTGTCGTCATCGGCGACACCGTCACCATTGGCGCCAAGGCGGTGGTGATGGCGGGTGTGCGCATCGGCGACAACGCCATCGTCTCGGCTGGCGCGGTCGTCACCAAGGACACCCACATCGGCGCCGGCGAAATCTGGGGCGGCATTCCGGCACGCAAAATCAAAGCGGCCTCGACAGTAAAGGCAAGCGAGCTGAACTAAATCAAACAAATGCCGGAATTTTTTACGCACTGTTCGACATGCAACACACGGCGCGACGCAAGCCCTTGAATCCACAGGCTTCGTCCAAGCTGGCAGGGGTTTTGCTGAAGAGGTGGAGCGACCTTGATTTCCAGGGTCTTCTATTTCTTGGGGAACAGCTATGAACTATTACAAACCCGCCGCCGCCTCTATCCTCGCCGCCGCGCTGGCAACACCGTTCGCCGCGCTCGCCGCCCCCGTGGTGGGCCTCGATCCCACCGGCACCGGCACCTACACCACCTACGCCGACCTGTGGACCAACATCACCGACACCGCCGTGGTCACCGGCTTCGTGCCGGGCGCCACCGTTGGCGGTCCCGGCGGCATCGCGCCCTACCTGACCTCGCTGCACACGCAAACCGTCATCGGCACCATGAGCAACAGCAATGTTGGCGCCATCGTCACGCCGGCCGGCCTCAACACCAGCTTCGAGCTGACCAAGGTCGTGCGCTTCGAGGAACTGGTCACGTCGCAAAACGCCACCACCGCCACCTTCGGGCTGGCGCCCAGCCAGTCGGCGGCGATGGACGTCGATCCCACCCGCGCCGGCGTGCAGAACTTCGCCGTGTTCTTCGACCAGATCACGCCCGGCGGCGCCAGCCAGGCCGTGCCCGGCAACGGCGTCGACACGGTGCGCTGCTATGGCACCGGCGTCACCGGCGGCGCCGCCAACGGTTGCGGCGGCGGCGCGGCCGACCCGGACGGCGACGGCGTCATGATCCTGTCGGGCCACCTGGTCTTCAACACCGCCAGCTTCACCGCCAGCGGGGCCGTCGGCACCGGTTCGTTCGACACCCGCTTCGTCATCGACTATGTCGATCCCGCCTACCTGGACATCGTCACCGGCTCGGTGTTCCTGGACCGCTTCACCGGCACCACCAACGTGCCGTCATTCTTTACACCGACCTCCATGTGGGACGGCGCCACGCCAACCACCGTGCCCTTCCTGAAAGTGGACTCCTCCCAGTCCTTCGCCGCCGTGCCGGAACCCGGCACCGTGGCCATCATCGGGGTGGGCCTGGCCGGGCTGGCACTGAGCAAGCGTCGTAAAACCAGCGCTCCTTGCTGATCCACTGTTTGCTGTTACAGCAGCGACAGCGAGCTCTTCCGCTCTTTTTCAACGGACCCGGCGCCATGCCCGAGGTCCGTTTTTTTATTGACGGCTTTTTTTACAATAGTTGCAAAAGCGTAGGCTGGACTCCGCGCAAGTGCTTGATTCCTTACGGTTCACCTTGCTTGGCAAGGGTTTTGCTCTATAGGCCATACGATCCCGATTTCCGGGTTCCGTCAACTCCAGGGAGCACACACATGAACATCATCAAACCCGCATTGGCCGCCGCCGCGATCGCTACCGCCCTGGCCGCGCCGCTCACCGCCAGCGCCGGCCCCACTGTGGGCCTCGATGTCACCGGCAGCGGCGCCTACAGCACCTATGCCGACCTGTGGACCAACGTCACCGACACCGGCCTGGCCACCGGCTTCATTCCCGGCATCACCGTCGGCCCCGGCGCCGCCGCGCCCTACCTGACCGAGCTGCGTTCGCAGATGGTCATCGGCACTATGTCGAACAGCAACACGCCCGCCATCGTCACGCCAGGCGGCCTGAACACCACCTTCGAGATCAGCAAGGTGGTGCGCTTCCAGGAACTGGTCGACTTCCAGACGCCGACCACCGCCCACTTCACCTTGCCGCCATCGCAGTCGGCCGCGATGGACGTCGATCCGCTGCGCGCCGGCGTGCAGAACATCGCCATCTACTTCGACCAGATCACCAACGGCCCCGGCAGCAGCCGCGCCGTGCCGGGCAACGGCGGCGACACCGTGCGCTGCTACGGCACCGGTTCGACCTCGACCGGCTGCGGCACCTCGCCCGGCGACACCGACGGCGACGGCATCATCATCCTGTCGGGCCACCTGGTGTTCAACGACGCCAGCTTCACCGCCAGCGGCGCGGTCGGCACCGGCTCGTTCGATTCGCGCTTCATGATCGATTACGTCGACCCGGCCTACCTGGACATCGTCACCGGCTCCATCTTCCAGGACAAGGTCACCGGCACCACCAACGTGCCCTCGTTCTTCTCGCCGACGATGATGTGGGACGGCACCACCCCCACCACGGTACCGTTCCTGAAAGTGGACTCGTCGCAAACCTTCGGCGCGCAGGCCGTACCGGAACCCGGCACCCTGGCCATCATGGGCCTGGGCTTCGCCGGCCTGGCAATGGGCAGCCGCCGGAAAGTCAAAACCGAGAACAAATCCTGACACCTCGGCTGTCTAACTTTGGCGGACCCTGGCGGCGTACCTCGGTCCGTTTTTTTTCGCCTGTTCTACCCGCACGGCCACCCGGGCCGCCGGGGTCGTACCCCAAGGGGTACGACCCCTAAGCGGTAACGCATGCGTATCGGCGAAAGCGTACGGGTTGGCGCGACGCTCCGTCACAACGGCAGCAGCTTGAGCAGCAGACCCGACAGCCGGGCGCCGGCGTCGTAGCGGACGAACTGCTCGGCCACCTTGCGCGCGGACGCCTTGGCGCCGGGTTGTTCGAGCAAGTCGACGGCGGCGCGGCGCAAGGCGTCCCCGCTCAAGCGGTCCGAGCGCAGCAAGGCGCCGGCGCCGCTGGCCACCACGCCGTGCATGTTCAGATACTGGTCGAGATTGCCGGCGATGCCCAGCACCGGCACGCAGGCGCTCAGGGCCTGCTGGCTGGTCGGACTGCCGCCATTGCAAATAACCAGACTGGAGCGGCGGGCCGCCTCGATGCCCGGCAGGTAAGCCGCCACGTACGCGTTGGGCGGGACCGCTCCCATGGCACCCATCGCGCCCATGCCCACGTTGCCGGCGGTCGCCGCGATCACGCTGACCGGCAACGGCGCCAACGCCTGCAACACGCGCGGCAACAACGCCCCCTGCCCCGAACTACCCAGTGTCACATAAACGATCGGCCTGCCCGCCGGCAAAGCATCCCACCAGTGCGGCAACTCCGTGGGCGGCGACCACGTCACCGGTCCCAGATAACAATGTGTGGAAGGCATACTCGTTGCCGGAAACATCTCCGGAATGTCGGCGTACAGCACGTGGTCGGCGTCGGTGTAGACGCGGCGCAAATCGTGGCCCAGCGGCGGCAGGCCGTACGCGCGGCGCACCTGGTTGAGCGGCACGCTGTGCAAGGCGAACGCCAGCGGGCGCGCCAGCTTGAACATCCGGTCGGCGATAGCGATCGGCAACACGCGCGACAGGCCGATCGCCGGCACGCTGTAATGCTGTCGCACGTAGGGACTCCAGTAGGCGTTGATCAAGCCCACATACGGCACCCCGGCCAGTCGCGCGCTGATCGACAGCGACAGGCGGAAATCGCCGATCACCACATCGGGCCGCACCGCCTTCAACACGCGCAGGTCGTCCTCGACATAGCGGCGCAGGGTCGCCGCGTCGTACACCGGCTTGCCGGCGGCCAACGCGGCCAGGAAACGCGCGCTGGAAATGCTGGTGATGCCCCAGCTGCGTACGTCGCTGCCCTTGAAGAACATTTCATAGCCGGGCGCGCAGGCGATGTGGACGTCGTAACGCCCGCGATCGAGCGTCGCCGCCAGCGCCAGCGGGCGCGCCACGTGCGCCAACGTCACGGCCTCGGCCATAAACAAGATCTTCTTAGGTTCCATATCGCCAGCTTGAAGTGTGGTATCGGAAAGCGTTTGAGAATGCGCAAACGTGCTGCCTTAGACCTAGATCAACATCGCCCTTGCCACATACATATATTTTTCCTAGTGGCACTCAGGAATCGTGTGCCGCGCACCGCCCGCGTCGACGCATTCGGCGCCCACTGTATCGTTGGGAACCGCCACGCGATGTTCAATTTCGAACGTTCCGGCCTGAGCCAGAAACTGACCATCATTTCCGTGCTGTCGACGGGCAGTGCCTTGATGCTGGTATTCATTGCCTTCGCCGTCACATCCGTACTCAGCCACACCGACGACGAGCGCAAGCAACTGGCGTCGCTGGCCGGCGTGATCGGCAACAACAGCATGATCGCGCTATCGCGCGGCGACCGCAAGCAAGCTGAGCAGACGCTGGCGACCCTGGTGGCCGAGGACGACATCCTGCAGGCGGCGCTGTACGACGGCGACGGCAAGTTGCTGGCGCGCTACGCGTCGGACGATCTGCCCGACGCACAGCAAGCGCCGCCCCTGCTCGATATCCCCTTGACCGGGCCGGAGGTGCGCAGCGAACGCACCGGCCCGCCCTGGGCGCCGGCCATGCGCCTGCTGCGCGACGTGCGCGGCCGCGACGCGCTGGCCGGCACCGTGCTGATCGAGCGCTCGCAAACGCGCATGTGGGTCGACATCCTGAAAAACCTGGGCGCGGCGGCTGTCGCGGCGGTGCTGTCGTTCATGACGGCGCTGCTGATGGCGGCGCGCTTCAAGGGCAGCGTGGCCGAGCCCGTCGGCAAGCTGATCGCGGCGGCCCAACAGGTCAGCCGCGGCCAGCCCACCGAGCGCATCAGCCACCAGCGCAGCGACGAGCTCGGCGCGCTGATCGACAGCTTCAACGACATGCTGGCCCAGGTCGAGGCGCGCGACGGCGCGCTGGCGCAATACCGCGACCAGCTCGAACGCCAGGTCGGCGTGCGTACCGAGCAACTGGAAAAGGCCAAGAACGCGGCCGAGGCGGCCAGCCAGGCCAAGAGCGCCTTCCTGGCCACCATGAGCCATGAAATCCGCACGCCGATGAATGGCGTGCTGGGCATGACCGAGTTGCTGCTGGCCACGCGACTGAGCGAGCAGCAACGCCACTACACCAGCATGGTCAAGCGTTCCGGCGAGCATTTGCTGGTGATCATCAACGACATCCTGGACTTCTCCAAGATCGAGGCCGGCAAGCTGACAGTGGAATACATCCATTTCAACTTCCGCGATTTGCTCGACGATATAGACAACGTGTTTTCGCCGCAGGCGCAGGCCAAGGGCATACGGATGGAGCTGGCCATCGCCAACGACATCCCGGTGGCCATCCACGGCGATCCGAACCGCTTGCGCCAGGTGATCTTCAATCTACTGGGCAACGCCGTCAAATTCACCGAAAGCGGCAAGATCACCGTCAAGGTCGCGGTGGTGCAGGAGGATACGCAAACTGTCGGCTTGCGCTTCGAGGTGCACGACACCGGCATCGGCGTCTCGAACGAGGCGCGCTCGCGCATTTTCGATTCCTTCTCGCAAGCGGACGGCTCGACCACGCGCAAACACGGCGGCACCGGACTCGGACTTGCGATCTCAAAACAACTGGTGGAGCTCATGGGAGGCACGATAGGCGTCGATCATGCGTTAACTCAAGGGTCGATCTTTTGGTTTGCCGTAAATTTCGATAAACCACGCGTCGATTTTGACGATCCTTCCAACACCAATTTGGGAATACGCGCTTTGATTGTTGACGAAAACCCCACCAGCCGCGCCGAACTGGAACGGCGTCTGACGGCCTGGCGCGTGCTCAGCACCAGCGCGTCGGCCACCCAGGCGTTGCAACAGCTGCGCCACGCCGCGTCGGTCGCGCAGCCCTTCGACGTCGTGCTTCTCGACATGGAGTTGCCGCGCACCAGCGGCCTGGCGCTGGCCGCCGCGATCCACGCCGACGCCGGCCTGGCCGCCACGCGGCTGTTGTTGCTGAGCACGGAACGCAACGCCGCCGACCGGGTCCAGCAGCGCGAGGCCGGGGTCGCCTTCCAACTGATCAAGCCGCCGCGCGAGTGCGACCTCTACGACTGCGTCGTCACCCAGACGCAGATGCGCAACGCCGAACCGGCGCGCACGGCGCCGCCGCCGGCGTCCCCGCCATCGTTGCAATCGTTGACACATGGCGACGAGCGACCGATCCGCCTGTCGCATACGGGGACGGCGTCGCCGGCGGCGCCGCCGCTGTCGACATTCAGCTCCAGCACGACGTTGCCGGCGCAGCGCGCGCGCAAGGGCCGCAAGGTGTTGCTGGCGGAGGACAATCCGGTCAATGTCGAGGTGGCCAGCGCCATGCTCGAGGGCCTGGGCCTCGACGTCAGCCGCGCCTGCAACGGCCAGGAAGCGTTGCGCTCGGTGCAGTCCGGCGACTTCGACCTGATCCTGATGGACTGCCAGATGCCGGTGATGGACGGCTTCGCCGCCACCACCGAAATCCGCCGCCACGAGCAACAACGCGGCCGCTCGCGCAGCCTGCCGATCATCGCCATCACGGCCAACGCGTTGCAGGGCGACCGCGAATCCTGCCTGGCCGCCGGCATGGACGACTATTTGAGCAAGCCGTTCACGCAGCAGGCGCTGGGGCAGACCATCGGCCGCTGGATCACGCTGCCACGGGTGGCGCCGGGGCCGCAGGAGGGCCCGGCCGAAGCGCTGGCTCCGGCCCATGTGCCAAACCCGCCCGACGAGCCGGAAACGTCCGCCGCCGCTGCCGTGGCTGCGGCCGTGGCGGCCCCGCCGCTGCAGGAACCGCTGATCAACCGGCAAGCGCTGGAAAACATCCGCGCGCTCAGCGCCAGCAATGGCGACGCGCTGCTCGAGCGGGTGCTGCAGGCTTATCTGGAAGACACCCCGACCCATTTGCGCACCATCAAGTCCGCCATCGACAGCGGCAGCACTGTGCAAATACGCAAGGCGGCGCACAGTCTCAAATCCAGCAGCGCCAACGTGGGCGCCGACGCGCTGGCGCAGCGCTGCAGGGAAATGGAACAGCTGGGCCGCAACGATACCACCGCAGGCGCCGCTGCCCTGCTCGATGATATGGAACGATCTTTCCAGGCCGTACGGCAGGCATTGGGAGCTATCCTGGAAAAGGAAATTTAAAATGGCAACGCCCTTCTCCCCCAAGCGCGGTCTGGTGCTGGTCGCCGACGACGATCCCGTGATGCGCCTGCTGATGCTGGAAATGCTGGCCCAGGTCGGCCTCGACGCCATCGAGGCCGAGGACGGCGTGCAGGCGCTTGCCTGCTACCAGAGCATGGCGCCGGACCTGGTGTTGCTCGACGTGGAAATGCCCGGCATGGACGGCTTTTCCGTCTGCCGCGAAATCCGCCGGCTGGAAACGCACGCGGTCGTGCCCATCATCATGGTCACCGGCGGCGACGAGCTCGAATCGGTCACCAAGGCCTACGAGGCCGGCGCCACCGATTTCGTCTCCAAGCCGATCAACTGGCCCATCCTCGGCCACCGCGTGCTCTACGTGCTGCGCGCCAGCGACGCCATCACCCGCCTGCGCATCGCCGACGCCCATCACCGCGCCGTGCTGGCGGCGATACCGGACACCTTCTTCCGCATGAACAAGGACGGCTTCTATCTGGACTACGAACAAGGCCACGAGGCGAGCAGCGTGTTCTCCAGCGACAATTGCGTCGGCCGCCACCTGAACCAGGTGCTGCCGGAGGAAATCGCCCAGCACATGCTCGAAGAGGTACGCACGGTGCTGGAAACCCAGCACATCCGCTCGCTCGACTACGAACTGCCGATCCCCGGCCCGGCCCCGCGCGTGCGTCACGGCGAGCACGCGGTGCCCTTGCCGGTGCGGCATTTCGAGGCGCGCCTGGTGGCGACGGGACCCGACGAGGTGCTGGGCCTGGTGCGCGACATCAGCGAGCGCAAGCGCACCGAGGAACAGATCCGCCGCCTGGCCTACTGCGACAGCCTGACCGGCATCCCGAACCGCCAAGCCTTCCTGGAGACCCTGGAAGCCGAGCTGATTCGCTCGCGCAAGGGCAACAAGAAATTCGCCGTGCTGTTCATGGACCTGGACGCCTTCAAGCGCATCAACGACACTTTGGGCCACGACGTCGGCGACCATTTGCTGATGGCCGTGTCCGAACGCCTGCGCGAAACCACGCGGCCGAGCGACCTGGTCTCGCGCACCGAAGTGGGCGGCAACAATCTGGCGCGGCTGGGCGGCGACGAATTCACCATCCTGATTCCCGACCTGGAGCGGGTGGAAAACGCGCTCAACGTCGCGCACCGGGTCAAGGAAGCGATGCGGCGCCCGTTCCTGATCGACGCCCACGAAATCTTTGTCACGGCCAGCATCGGCATTTCCCTGTACCCGGAGGACGGCGAGGATTGCAACTCCCTGCTCAAGTACGCGGACACGGCGATGTACCACGCCAAAAACTGCGGCAAGAACAACGCGAAGCTGTACAGCTCTTCGCTAACGATGCAGATCATGAGCCACGTCAAGCTCGAGGTCGGCCTGCGCAAGGCTTTGCAGAACGACGAGCTGTATCTGCTGTACCAGCCGCAGATCGACGTCGCCAGCGCGCAGATCGTCGGCGTCGAGGCGCTGGTGCGCTGGCGCCATCCGGAGCGCGGCGTGATCTCGCCCACCGAGTTCATTCCGCTGGCCGAGGAGACCGGCCTGATCGTCCCGATCGGCGAATGGGTGCTGCGCACGGCGTGTCAGCAGGCCATGGCGTGGCAGTCGGTGGGCAAACAGCCGCTGCGGGTGGCGGTCAACCTGTCGGCCAAGCAGTTCAAGGACGAGAATCTGACGCAGATCGTGATGTCGGCGCTGGACGATACCGGATTACCGGCGGAGCTGCTGGAACTGGAACTGACCGAGGGCACCTTGATGGACGACGCCCGCGCCACGATGGTCACGTTGGAACAGTTGCGCGCGATCGGCGTGTACCTGTCGATAGACGACTTCGGCACGGGGTATTCGTCGATGAATTATCTCAAACGCTTCGATGTGCGGGCGCTCAAAATCGACAAGAGTTTTATCTGTGGGTTGCCGCAGGATTCGGAGAACGCGGCAATCACGCGGGCGATCATCGCGATGGCGCACGGCTTGAAGATGGCGGTGGTGGCGGAAGGCGTCGAGACCGACGCGCAACTGGTGCTGCTGGAGGAATATGGCTGCGACATGGTGCAGGGTTATTACCTGGGCCACCCGTCGCCGCCGGAATCGATCACGCTCATGCTGAGCAACCAGTGCGCGCTGGCCACGCCGTTGTAACGTAGTCCCGAGGGTCCTCGATCAGAGGACCCCGTCCTTCTTCATCGCGGCGATCTCGTCGTCGCTATAGCCCAGCGACCGCAGCACCTCATCGTTGTGCTGCCCCAGCGCCGGCCCTATCCATTGCGTGCGGCCCGGCGTTGCCGACAGCTTCGGCGATATCGCCGGCAACTTGACCGGCGTTCCATCCGCAAACTGGTGCTGCTCGAACATCCCGCGCGCCAAAAACTGCGGATCGACCATCATGTCCCGCACCGAGTAAATTTTGCCGGCCGGTACATCCGCCGCCTTCAACACCGTCAGCGCGCTGTCGATATCCTGCGTATCGCACCACGCCTGTATCGCGTCGTCGATTTCCTGCGTGCGTTGCACCCGGCCGTCGTTGCGCTCCAGCTGCGCATCCCCGGCCAGGTCGAAGCGCCCCATGGCCAGCATCAGCCGCTTGAAGATCGCGTCGCCATTGCCGGCGATGACGATGTTCTCGCCATCTTTCGTCGTATAGGTATTCGATGGCACGATGCCCGGCAACGCCCCACCGGTACGCTCGCGCACCACGCCCGCATGATCGAACTCGGGCACCAGCGACTCCATCAGATTGAAGACGGATTCATACAGCGCCACGTCGACCATCTGGCCCTCGCCCTCAAGCCTGCCGCCGGTGGCGTCGCGATGCCGCAGCGCCATCATCGCGCCGATGACACCGTGCAGCGCCGCCACCGAGTCGCCGATCGACACGCCCACGCGCACCGGCGGCCGGTCCGCGTGACCAGACACATAGCGCAAGCCGCCCATCGATTCGCCGATCGCGCCGAAGCCCGGCAAGTCCTTCATCGGCCCGGTCTGGCCGAAGCCCGACAGCCGCACCATGATGGTGGCCGGATTGAGCGCCTTCAATTGCTCGTAGCCGATGTCCCATTTTTCCAGCACGCCGGGGCGGTAGTTCTCGACGATGATGTCCGCTTCCAGCGCCAGTTGACGGGCGATGGCGCGGCCACGCTCGCTCTTCATATTGAGCGTCAACGATTTCTTGTTGCGCGACTGCACGGACCACCACAGCGACGTGCCGTCCTTCAACACCCGCCATTTACGGATCGGATCGCCGCCATCGGGCGACTCGATCTTGATCACTTCCGCGCCGAACTCGGCCAGCATGCGCGCGCAGAACGGCCCGGCGATAAGCGTGCCCAACTCAAGCACTTTGATGCCCGCTAAGGGCCCGGAAGATTTGGGATCTGTCATGTCGACCTGCGGTCCAGCATCGCGCGGGCGATCGTGCCGGCGTCGACGTATTCGAGCTCGCCGCCGACCGGCACGCCACGCGCCAGACGGCTGACGTTCAGCCCGCGCGCCTTCAGCAGCTCGCTGATGTAGTGCGCGGTGGCCTCGCCCTCGTTGGTGAAATTGGTGGCCAGCACCACTTCGGTGACCAGCCCGTCGGCGGCGCGCGCCACCAGCTTTTCCAGATGAATATCTTTCGGCCCGATGCCGTCGAGCGGCGACAGCCGCCCCATCAGAACAAAGTACAAGCCCTTGTACGTCAGCGTCTGCTCGATCATCAGCTGGTCGGCCGGCGTCTCGACCACGCACAGCAGACGACGGTCGCGCTGCTCGTCGGTGCACATGTCGCAGACGTCTTCCTCGGTGAAGGTATTGCACAGCGCGCAGTGGTGCACGGCGCTGACGGCCTGATGCAACGCGCGCGACAGCATGTCCGCGCCTTCGCGGTCATGCTGCAGCAAATGGAACGCCATCCGTTGCGCCGACTTGGGGCCGACGCCGGGCAGACGGCGCAACGCTTCCGTCAGAAATTCCAGCGACTTGGACATATGCCCGGACCGAAGCCTTCCTTAGAACGGCATCTTGAAACCGGCCGGCAGATTCATGCCGGAGGTCAGGCCGCCCATCTTCTCGGCGGAGGTCGCCTCGGCCTTGCGCACGGCATCGTTGAAGGCGGCGGCGACCAGGTCTTCCAGCATGTCCTTGTCGTCGGCCAGCAGCGACGGGTCGATCGACACGCGCTTGACGTCGTTCTTGCAGCTCATGACGACCTTGACCAGGCCGGCGCCGGACTGGCCTTCGACTTCGATCAGGGCCAGCGCGTCCTGCGCCTTCTTCATGTTGTCCTGCATTGCTTGCGCTTGCTTCATCAAGCCTGCCAGTTGGTTCTTCATCATGATGGAGTTCTCCGTGTTTGAAATTGTAAAGTTGTGATCGAAGATGTGATCAGCTCGGCGACGCGGCCAAGGCCGCGGCCGGCGGCACGATGGAGCCCGGCACCACCCAGGCGTCGAACTCGCGGATCATGCTGTTCACAAAGGGATCGTTGGCGATGGTCTCTTCGGCGGCCCGCTGGCAGGCCGCGCGGTGCGCCTGCGCCTCGGCGCTGGCGGTGTACCAGACGGCGCCCAGCTCGGTGTCGACACGCACGGCGCGGCCGAAGCGTTCGGTCAGCGCCACGGTCAGTTTTTCAACGTTGCCCTGCGTGCGCCAGGTTTCGATCGGCACGCGGACCTTGAAGACGACGGCGTTGCCGTCAATGCTGCACTCGATCAACTCGGCTTGCATCGCCAATTGCTGGGCGACGCCGCGCAACGGCAGCGCGGCGGCGACGGCCGGCCAGTTGCCGTCCCAATTCAGCTCCGGCACCGGGGTGATCACGTAGGCGTACGGCGCCTTGGCGGGTGCCGGCGCGGCGCGGGCCGGCGCGACGAACGCCTGCACGCCATCGCCAACAGCGTTGACGGCCGGGGCAGGCGCGGCCGATGGACTGTGCGACGGCGCGTACGACTGGCTCTGCGCGGCCGGCGCGTAGCCTGTGGTGTGATCAGCGCGCGCCGGCGACGATTGCGCTATCGCGCTGTCGTCGGAAAATTCGGTGACCCACGGCGGCAAGTCGTCTTCGTCGTCGGCTTGCTGTTGTGCAGGCTGGGCGGAGGGCGCGGCGTAATGCGGCGCGGCGGCAGGCGCCGGTTGTTGAACTGGCTCAACTGGCTGAACGGGCTGCACGACCTGGCGGACCGGCGCTTCCAACACAGCGGCATCGCCGCCCGAGGCCGCAGTCGGCGGCATATCTTCCCATGGCGCAGGACGCGACGGTGCGGCGGCCTGCGCGGCATTAAAATTTGCGGAGCCCCCCGGCGGCGTGTAGGCGGCGCTTGGTGCCTGCGGCTGCGATGGCGGCGGTGGCGCGGCCATCGCTGGCGTTGGGGCCGGCTCGGCAGCGGCGGGCGCTGGCGCTGATGGGGCTGGTCCGCCGCCATAGGCGCGCGCGCCCGGCTTGGAGCCGGCGCGGGCCGCTTCCAGCGCGGCATTCAGGGCCGCACGGGCGGGACTGATCGGTCCCGACGGAGCGGCAGGCGCGGCGGCCTGTGGCGCCGGTGCGGGTGCGGCCATTGGCGCGGCCACGGGCGCAGGAGCCGGCATAGGCGCCGGTGGCGCCATCGTCGGGGACGGCGCCGTATTCACCTGTGGACTCGCCGGCGCGACAACTGCGGGAGCCATTGCCGGGGCGGCCGCAGGCGGCTGCATCTCGCCACGCGCCATCGCGGCGGCGGCGCCGGCGACCACGGCGGGCGGCGTCATGCTGGCGTGATTGGCCTGCACATGCGAGGCCGCGCGTGCCGGCGGCGCGGCGGCAGCGCGGGCGGCGGCCACGGCGGCCGGACGCGACATCGCCGGCGCACCCGCAGGTTGTCCCTCGGCCCCGCCTACGCCGGGCCGAAAGGCCAGCATGCGCAACAAGGTCATCGAGAAACCGGCGTATTCATCCGGCGCCAGGCCTAGTTCATTGCGGCCATGCACGGCAATCTGGTAATACAGTTGCACTTCTTCCGCGTCGAACGCGGCAGCCAGACGCACGACATCGGCGTACTCAGGCAAATCCTCCGGCAGTGCGGCCGGCACCGTCTGCGCCAGCGCGATCCGGTGCAGCAACGTGCCCAGATCCTGCAGCGCGCCGTTGTACGACAGGCTGCGCGTGGCCATCTCGTCGGCCACGGCCAGCAGGTCGGCGCCATCCTGCGCGGCCAGTGCGTCGAGCAGGCGGATCAGATAGGACTGGTCCAGCGCGCCGAGCATGCCTTGCACCGCGTCGAGCGTCACTTCGCCGGCCGCGTAGGCGATGGCCTGGTCGGTCAGCGACAGCGCATCGCGCATCGAACCGTGGGCGCCGGCGGCCAGCAGGCGCAAGGCCGGCTGTTCGAAGGCGATGCCCTCCTGCCCCAGGATATTTTCCAGATGGCCGATGATGTGGCCCGGCGGCATCTGCTTCAAATTAAATTGCAGACAGCGCGACAGCACCGTCACGGGAATCTTTTGCGGATCGGTCGTCGCCAGGATGAACTTGACGTGCTCGGGCGGTTCCTCCAGCGTCTTCAGCATCGAGTTGAAGGCGTGGTTGGTCAGCATGTGCACCTCATCGATCATATAGACCTTGAAGCGCGCATTGCTCGGCGCGTACACCGCCTGCTCCAGCAGCTGCGCCATTTCGTCCACGCCCCGGTTCGACGCCGCGTCCATCTCGATGTAATCGACAAAGCGGCCCGCGTCGATCGCGGTGCACGCCTCGCATACGCCGCACGGGGTCGGCGTGATGCCGCCGTTGCCGTCCGGGCCGACGCAATTGAGCGACTTGGCCAGGATGCGCGACAAGGTGGTCTTGCCGACACCCCGCGTGCCGGTGAACAGGTAGGCGTGATGCAGCCGTCCGCTGTGCAGGGCGTGCGTGAGCGCGCGCACGACGTGCTCCTGGCCGACGAGCGTTTCGAAGTTCTTGGGGCGGTATTTACGGGCGAGGACTTGATAGGACATGCTGGATTTTACCGTAGATAGCAGGAGCAAAGGGGCTGCGTTGGGCGCGCCAAAGCGGCAATTGTAACAACTCGGCGCGATAATAGGTACGGCAACAATTCTGCCCTACAATTTGTTTTTGCTTCAACCTGTGAAAAATGAAAAAAATCGCCCTGCTCTCCCTGCTGATGCTGTCCCTGAACCTGCACGCCGCCGAGCGTGAATGGACGCCGTACAAAAAACTGGTCGAGGGCCTGCGCCTGGACCGATTCTACGCGCTGCCGCCCGCCGAACGCGACAGGGTCAACCTGTTCATCAAGGTACAGCCGGTCAACAAAACCTACAAACCGTCCGACGTCGTGCTCACCGTGGTCAACGGCAGCGAACGCACGCCCCTGCCCGCGCTCACGCCGGACTTCCGGCTGGCGATCGGCGCGCCCAATCCAAAATGGATGAAGGACGACGTCAAGATCATGACCAACCTGCCGAAGGAAGACAAGACGGCCGTCAACTACGAAGCCGTGACGCCGCTGCCGGAAGGCCTGCAATGGTCCTACGCCACCGTGATGGGCAGCGTCGGGCAAATGAACAACGCCATCAAGAAGATGGCCGGCGCGATGAGCATGTTCGCCCCGAGCGTGGATGTGGTGCTGTTCAAGTTCGACAAGCCGGCGCAGCTGAAGGTGGGCGCCAAGGTCTACAACACCAACGCGAAGCACGAGATCGCGCTCAAGCCGGAATCGGACTTGATGAAATCCAACCCGACGATCGTCGCGTCGGAGCGGCCGTACGAGGCGGAACTGCGGGGCGACTAAGCCAGCCGTAAGTTCGGTAGACATAAAAAAAGCTGCCTAATGGCAGCTTTTTAATATTCCCGAAGGATTCCCGAAGGAGGCGAGCCTGATCTGCGGCACTTATGGTTAACAGCCGTGGCTGCTTCGTTCCCGACCTGACCAGGTTAGCCGTGCCACAATGCGCAGGGGCCCGCCGGGATCAATTATACTCTACAGGCCCAACTCCTGCCAAATCTGATCGACACGCGTTTTCACCTCGGGTGTCATGGTGATCGTCGTGCCCCACTCGCGGGTCGTTTCACCGGGCCACTTGTTGGTCGCGTCGATGCCCATCTTGCTGCCCAGGCCACTCACCGGCGAAGCGAAGTCCAGGTAATCGATCGGCGTGTTGTCGACCAGGGTGGTATCGCGGGTCGGATCGACGCGGGTGGTGATCGCCCAGATGACTTCCTTCCAGTCGCGCACGTTCACGTCCTCGTCCACCACCACGATGAACTTGGTATACATAAACTGGCGCAGGAAGCTCCACACACCGAACATCACGCGCTTGGCATGGCCGGCGTACTGCTTCTTGATCTGCACCACCGCCATGCGGTAGCTGCAACCCTCCGGCGGCAGATAGAAATCGGTGATCTCGGTGAACTGCTTTTGCAGCAGCGGGATGAACACCTCGTTCAACGCCAGGCCCAGCACGGCCGGCTCGTCCGGCGGCTTGCCTGTATAAGTAGAGTGGTAAATCGGATCGCGGCGCATCGTGATGCGGTCGATGGTAAACACCGGGAAGGAATCCTGCTCATTATAGTAGCCGGTGTGGTCGCCATAAGGCCCCTCCAGCGCGTGCTCGTAGCCGGACGGGTGGTTCTCGTCTGGATAGATATGGCCTTCCAGTACGATCTCGGCCGACGCCGGCACCCGCAGCTCGCTGCCGATGGCCTTGACCAGCTCGGTGCGGCTGCCGCGCAGTAGGCCGGCGAACTGGTATTCCGACAAGCTGTCGGGCACCGGCGTGACCGCGCCTAATATAGTAGCGGGATCGGCGCCCAGCGCGACGCAGATCGGATAAGGCTTGCCCTTGTTCTGTATGGCGTGCTCGCGGAAATCGAGCGCGCCGCCGCGATGGGCCAGCCAGCGCATGATAACCTTGTTCGGCCCCAGCACCTGCTGGCGGTAAATGCCCAGATTCTGGCGCTTCTTATTAGGTCCCTTGGTGATCACCAGGCCCCAGGTGATCAGCGGCGCGATATCGCCCGGCCAGCAATGTTGAATCGGCAGTTTGGCCAAATCGACATCGGCGCCCTCCCACACGATGTCGTGGCACGGCGCGCCGCGCAATTCCTTCGGCGCCATGTCCCAGACGGCCTTCACCAAGGAGCCCAAGCCCAGCAGGTCCTTGAAATCCTTCGGCGGCTCCGGCTCCTTCAAGCGCGCCAGCACGTGGCCGATTTTGCGCAGCTCGCCGACATCCTCGGCGCCCATGCCGAGCGCGACACGGCGCGGCGTACCGAACAGATTGGTCAGCACCGGCATGGTGTGCCCGGTGGGATTTTTGAACAGCAATGCCGGGCCGCCGGCGCGCAATGTGCGGTCGGATACCTCGGTCATCTCTAAATGCGGCGAAACGGGCAATAAAATGGGCCTAAGTTCGTCCATTCGTTGCAACTGAGAAATAAAATCTCGCAAATCTGAATATTTCATCGTTTTTTAATTTTTTCTTACGGTGAAGCCTACTGTTTAAAAATACAGGTCAAGTAGTTGATTTTATTGGTTTTCCAGCGAACACAAGCAAAAATGTTAGACTTAAAAGTAATAGCTTTCAATTGCGTTAGTATTGACTTGATATAAAACGGCTTCTACAATTTGCCCTACTTGAAGAGGACACGGTCCCAGGACCACATGGAAGCACATGTTGTTGTTGCTCATTCATTCACGGAGTCGGGGCTCCACATGACATTTTAAGGAGTGTTTTCAAAAGGCGTCTGCCTTACCCCCGAAAGAAGTTGTATTGCGACTGATCGAATACCACAGGGAAAGATCAGCTCAGGCAAGCAATGACGGCGTCCAACGCGCGCACCCATAGCGGCGACGGACGATGATATTTCTGATGCATGGCATTAGCACCCGGTTAGCTGCGTTCAACGCTGGCAGGGACCCGCTTTTACGGCATTTCAGGGGAACTCTATGATTAATCGCTTCACTAGTGCGTCGGCTGCGGCCCGCACTTACCTGGCCGGCCAGCCAGCGACGTCGTTTTTGACGGCCCGCGTATCGGCAAAGGGTGTGTTGACCACCGCCCAGCACACTTTGACCATTCTTGGTGTGACCGCTTTAGTTGTCATGGCAGTATTTTTTGTTCGTCCGGACCTGGCCAAAGCCTTGAGCGACAGCCTGAACCCGGCTCCAGAAGTCCCAGCCGTCGCCGCCGTCGTGGCGCCGCCGCTGTCGGCTCTGATGCAACACCCAGCCCCCGCCCCTGCCGGCACCGTGGCCAACGCCACGGACGCACCGCTGACCGCCGACGAAAAAGCCCTGCTGGGTACCCAGAAGCAGCAACAGTGGGTCACGTCGTGGCTGTCCAAGCGTTACCGCGTGGCGGGCGACGCCGCCAACATGCTCGTTTCCACCGCCTACCTGACGGCCCGCGAGATCAAACTTGATCCGCTGCTGATCCTGGCTGTGATGGCGATCGAATCCGGCCTCAATCCGTTCGCGGAAAGCCCGGTCGGCGCGCAAGGCCTGATGCAGGTCATGTCGAAGATCCACCACGACAAGTTCCAGGAAATGGGCGGCCTGCAAGCGGCGCTCAATCCGGTCGCCAACATTCGCGTCGGTTCGCTGATCCTCAAGGATTACGTCAAGCGCGGCGGCTCGGTCGAAGCCGGCCTGAAAATCTACGTCGGCGCGGCAGCGTTCGAACACGACGACGGATATGGCTCGAAAGTGATGGCGGAATACAATCGCCTGAAGCAGGTTTCGGCAGGCAAGAAAGTGCCAACGATCACGCCAATGCTGGCGGCCGCCAAGCCACAACCGCAGCAACAGCCGCAACAGCAAACGGCGCCGATCGCGGCCGCGCCAAGCGCGAACCACGACACGCAAATCGCCGGCCTCTAATATATATAGAGGGCGTCGCAAAGAAGGCCGTTCAGTGCAGACTGAACGGCCTTTTTTATTGTCCCTGGCTCACGGGCAACTGGTGACCTTGGTCTTGATGCCGTCGCGGAAGGGGTCGCGGCCGCCGGTCAGCGCATTGTTTTCCTTATACGCGCAGTAAGTGCCGCCGCCGGGTGTGCGCACCTTGGTCATCAGTCGCCCGTCCGGCGTGCTCACCTCCTCCATCGTCGTGCCACTGTCGTTGCCCACGTAGGCGCCGCCTATCTTGGCGGCCAGGACGGTCGTATCGTTGGCAATCTTCTTGTCGCGTGGATTCCAGGCCTCCTTGCGCAACTGCTTGTCGACCAGCGCGGCGCTTTTCAGTGCGCGCTGCCGCAAGTCCTCTGTTGGCTTGAGGGGCTGCTCGGCAAACGGGTCAGGCGGCGATATGGGCTGGGTGATAGCTTGCGGTTGAGTGATCGCTTGGGGCTGCGTCGGCACGACAGGAGCTGTCGCGATCGGAACCGGCGTCTCCAACCTGACGCTGGGGAGCTTCGATGATGACCGCGCTGCGACCTTGGGGGGCGTTGGCGCAGCTGGCTGAAGCCGTTTAATCGGCGTGAGTATATAAGTGATGGCGGCGTGAGGCGTCAAGGAAGCCGCCAGCGGCCGCTCAGGCGTCTGCCACACGAAGAACGCCAGCACGTGGGCGCCGCCGATTAGCGCCAGCCAGCCGCGCCGTCGCCAGACCTGGGGGCCCTGGGCAGGATAAAGTTCGATAATGCGCCTTCAAAATTAGTCGAATATCAATTGATTCTGCGATGCAAGCTGAGCAAGGTCAACGACGATATAAAAAAAGCCACCACAAGATACCTTGGGTGGCTTTTGACGATACCGGAAGCGGCTTAGCGCTTCTTGTCGGCCGCCACTTCATCCGGACGCAGGCGCGGGGCCAGCTTGTCCAGCACGCCGTTGACGTATTTGTGGCCGTCGATACCGCCGAACGACTTGGTCAACTCCACCGCTTCGTTGATGACGACGCGGTAAGGGATTTCCAGGTTGTTCTTCAGTTCGAAAGCGCCGATCAGCAGCACCGCGTGCTCGATCGGGGACAGTTCGGAGATGCCACGGTCGACCAGCGGCGCGAACGTCTCGCGCAACGCCACCGAATCCTTGATCGCGCCGTACAACAGCACGGTGAAATGGTCGCCGTCGGCCTTGTCGAAGCCGTGCGCGCCACGGATGTTGTTCACCACGGTGGCGGCGTCTTCATTGTTCAGCAGCCACTGATACAAACCCTGCAACGCGAACTCGCGTGCGCGGTGACGCGGCGTGCGACTCTTGCTAGGGTTGGCGTGCAAAATTTTATCTGTCATGGTTATACCTGTTTAAATACTCACTACACTTCTGAAAATCCGGCCTGGTGCGCCGGCGCATACCGGCACACCCTGCCGCCCTACAAATATTACTCGTCGTCGCCCTGATCCTGGCTCAGCTCTTCGAGCGCGATGGTCAGGTTGGCCATCTCGACGGCCACGCGGGCGGCGTCGGCGCCTTTGACGGCCATGCGTGCTTCCGCCTGCTCGTCGTTCTCGGTGGTCAGAATCGCGTTAGCGATAGGAATACCATAGTCGAGGCCGATACGGGTGATGCCTGCGCCCGACTCATTCGACACCAGCTCGAAGTGGTACGTTTCGCCGCGGATGATCGCGCCCAGCGCGATGAGCGCGTCGAACTGCTGCGACTCGGCCATCTTCTGCAGCACCAGCGGCACTTCCAGCGCGCCCGGAACGGCCACGTGCAGCACGTCCTCGTCGGCCACGCCCAGGCGCTTCAGTTCGGCCAGGCAGGCGGACAGCAAGCCGTGGCAGACGTCCTCGTTAAAACGCGCCTGAACGATGCCGACGCGCAAACCGTCGCCGGACAAATTGGTTTCGTAGCTTCCTACCGTCATGATGGACCTCTTTAATTTGTGTGTTGTTAGTTCGGTTTGGCCAGGTAGCCGGTCACTTCAAGATCGAAGCCTGTCATCGACGGCATCTTGCGCGGGCTGGCCAGCAGCTGCATCTTGCAGACGCCGACTTCCTTCAAAATCTGCGCGCCGATACCGTAGCTGCGCAGGTCCATGCTGGCCGCGCGGCCTTTCGGTTTCGTCTCCGGCTTGTCGAGCGCCTGGAACTGGGAGAAGAACTGGTCGGCCGTCTCCTCGCAGTTGAGCAGCACGATCACGCCGCTATCGGCGGCCTTGACCGCAGCCAGCGACGACGACAGGTTCCACGAGTGCGTGGTCGCCTCCGACTCAAGAATGTCGAGGATCGAGACCGGCTGGTGCACGCGCACCAGGGTTTCCTTGTTCTTTTCGATCTGGCCGTGGATCAGCGCCAAATGGGCCGAGCCGCTCGGCTTGTCGCGGTAAGCGATCATGCGGAACTCGCCCTGCGCCGTCTTCAGCTGGCGCTCGCCGATCTGCTCAACCAGCGACTCGTTGCGGCTGCGGTAGTGGATCAGGTCGGCGATGGTGCCGATCTTCAGATTGTGTTCCTTGGCAAATTCCAGCAGGTCCGGCAGGCGCGCCATCGAGCCGTCGTCCTTCATGATCTCGCAGATCACAGAGGCCGGGGTCAGGCCCGCCATCGCGGTCAGGTCGCAACCGGCTTCGGTATGGCCCGCGCGCATCAGCACGCCGCCCTTTTGGGCCTTCAGCGGGAAGATGTGGCCCGGCTGGACGATGTCCGTCGGCAGCGTATCCTTGGCCACGGCCACCTGGATGGTCTTGGCGCGGTCGGCGGCCGAGATACCGGTGGTCACGCCCTCGGCCGCCTCGATCGAGACGGTGAAGTTGGTGCCGAAGGCGGTGCCGTTGCGGGTCGACATCATCGACAGGTTCAACTGGTCGCAGCGCTCTTCGGTCAGGGTCAGGCAGACCAGACCGCGCGCGTGCTTGACCATGAAATTGATGGCTTCCGGCGTGACGAAATCCGCCGCGAGCACCAGGTCACCTTCGTTTTCCCGGTCTTCTTCATCGACCAGGATCACCATGCGGCCAGCGCGCAATTCGGCGACGATTTCTTCGGTGCTGGAAATTGACATTTTTAATCCTTGGGAACTATGCGAGAACAGGCCGCTATTTTAAAGGATTTACGCCTTCCCTACCGTAAACAGCCGCTTTTATCCGGCAAAAGACGGACTTTGAAGCCCGCGACCTTTGCATATTGCAAACATTACCGACTGGTAAGGCACGCGGCGTGCTTGGGCGTCGAGCCGGCGGGTACAATCGGGGCCGGAATCAAAACAATAAACTGGAGATTTTCGGATGGCTCACGTGACGCGACAAAACCCGGTGCCGGCCGCCAAACTGCTGATTTCGCTCGCCTTGGGCGCCATGGCCATGCCCCTTCACGCTGAAGACGGCCCGCCGATCACCCCTTACCGTCCGTCGGTATCGAGCCCTGCGCAGTTGCCCGCACCCGGGCAACTGGAATTCGAACTCGGCGGCCTGAGCACCAAGACGGACGACGACCGGCGCGCGAGCTTGCCTTACACCTTCAAGCTCGGATTCAACGAACAATGGGGCGTGCTGATCGGCGGCGAAGGCTATGTGTCCTCGCGCAGCGGCGGCGATCCGCGCCAGCGCGGCATCGGCGATACGACATTGGAACTCAAACGCGCCTTCCTCATCGACGATGGCACCGCGTTCGGCCTGGAGCTGGGCGTGAAACTACCAACCGCCAAAGACAGCATCGGCAGCGGCCGCAGCGACTACGTCCTCAACGGCATCTACAGCCAAGACATAGGCATCGTCCACATGGACGCCAATTTGAACGCGACCCGACTGGGGGCTTACGAGGCCGGCAGTGGACGGATTCAAAAGGGTTGGTCGGCCTCGTTCTCCGCCCCGGTGTCGGAAAAATGGGGCGTGACCACGGAACTTTCGGGCACGCGCCGCAGCGGCCAGGGCAACACCGCGCAACTGCTGCTGGCGGCCACCTACAGCCCGACCAAGCGGTTGACCATCGACTGGGGCGTCGCCAGGGGGCTCACTTCAGCCTCCCCGGATTGGTCGCTGTTCAGCGGGATCGTGCTGCCGTTGGCTAAGTTCTGGTAGCGGCAGCGAGACCGGCTTAAGGCATGGTCGCCGCGCCGATCGACACCATGCGCTCGACGTAGCGGGCGATCAGGTCGATTTCCAGATTGACTTGCTTGCCGACGCTCAGGTGCTTCAGAGTCGTCACGGCGATGGTGTGCGGAATCAGGTTGATCGAGAACTGGCACACCAGATCGGCGCCGGTGCCGATGTCGGTGACGCGGTTGACGGTCAGCGACACGCCGTTGACCACGATCGAACCCTTGAAGGCCAGGAACTTGGCCAGATGGTGCGGCGCTTCGACGACCAGCTCCCACGACTCGCCCACCGCCTCGAACTTGCGCACCACGCCGAGACCGTCAACGTGGCCGGTCACCAGATGGCCGCCGAGGCGTTCGTTCAGGGTCACGGCCTTTTCCAGGTTCACTTCGGTCAAGGTGTCGAGGCCGACGGTGCAATTGAGGCTCTCGCGCGAGACGTCCACGCTGAAATTGGTGCCGGTCTTTTCGATCACAGTCATGCAGGCGCCGTTGAGGGCGATCGAATCGCCTAGCGCGACATCGGCCAGCGGCAAGCCACCCGCGTTGACGTTCAGGCGGACGCCCGCGAACGAGCCGCCTTCCAAAGGTTTAACCGATTCAATTTTGCCAACAGCGGCGACGATTCCTGTAAACATGTGAGTGCAATCTTAAAGATGGGTGAATCGTGCAAGGATACGCAAATCTTCGCAAATCTGCTTAACCTCGTGAAATTTCAGGCGCTGCTGGAGTGACAGGTCGGTCAGCGCCGGCAGCGCGAACATGCCCTGCGCGTCGCCGATCAGGCTCGGCGCCAGGTAGAGCAGCAGCTCGTCGACGCAGCCCTCACGGATCAGCGAGCCATTGAGCTTGCCGCCCGCCTCGACGTGCAACTCGTTGATCTGCCGGCGGCCCAGCTCGCGCATCAGTTCCGGCAGGTCCACCTTGCCGGCGGCGTTGGGCAGCATGATGACGTCGGCGCCGGCGGCGCGCAACGCCGCCTCCTTCTCCGGATTGGCGACCGCCGCCACGATCCAGGTGCCGCCGCCCTCCAGTATCTTGGCGGACAGGCTGATATCGAACTTGCTGTCGACCACGATGCGGCGCGGCTGGCGCGGCGTCTCGACCGCCCTCACCGTCAACTGCGGATCGTCGGCCTTGACGGTGCCGATGCCGGTCAGAATGGCGCAGGCGCGCGCGCGCCAGGCGTGGCCGTCGGCGCGCGCCTCCGGCCCGGTGATCCACTGGCTCACGCCGTTGTGCAGCGCCGTCATGCCATCCAGGCTGGCGGCGCTCTTCATGCGCACCCACGGCAGGCCGCGCGTCATGCGCGAGAAAAACCCGATGTTCAATTCATATGCTTGCTCGGCCAGCAGACCGGTGCTGGTCTCGATACCGGCGGCGCGCAGCTTGGCCAGGCCCTGCCCTGCGACCAGCGGATTCGGGTCCTCCATCGCCGCCACCACGCGGCCAAGGCCGGCCCGCACGAGCGCGTCCGAGCATGGCGGCGTGCGGCCGAAGTGGTTGCACGGCTCCAGTGTGACATAGGCGGTGGCGCCGCGCACGTCGTGGCCGCGCGCCTGCGCATCCTTGAGCGCCTGAATTTCCGCATGGTCGCCGCCGGCTTGTTGCGTGACGCCCGCGCCGATGACCTGACCGTCGCGCACGATCACGCAGCCGATGTGCGGATTGGGCGACGTCGTGTACAGCCCCTTCGCGGCCCATTCCAGGGCAAGGGTCATGCCTTCGAGATCGTTGCTGATGTTCACATTGTCCTTATCGTTGACGCCGACCGCGACCACTGCGGCCTGCGTCATTATAAGCAAACGAATTTGGAAGTGTTTAATCCGCGCCTCGGCAGATCCGGGGACACAGTCCGCAGATCGCGTTTGTCTATGTCGTGGATGGAAGAAGTCAGCGTAGTTGCGAGATACGCTTCACGTTGCAGCGCAGCACATCTTTCGGTGTCAAAACCGGGACATTCGGCCGCGCACTGCGGACTTAAGAATGTGTTTACGTTACGATTTAGTTACAAAATAACATCCATTTCGGGAGATAAAATATGCTCAATCTCGGTGAAATCGAACGCAAACTTTTGAGCGTCAACAACGCAATTTCTACCGACGGTAACGGTGGCGAGGTCTTACGCGGGCTCAGTGTTGCAGAGTCAAACTTCGTCGTCGCTGTCGAACAGACAGCAAGCGAAAATGTCGGTGCCGCAGAATCCGAAGCTTATAAGGAGCTGCGGCGGAAACACCTCTCATCGCGTCAAATGCATAATGTCCGGTCTGCAGATCGAAAGAAGGACGCGGCCCAACACGCTGCTGACTAGCCACTCTGAGGCCGCAGTCGCAATCGGACATTCATGTTGGGCGGTTCGACGGGAGCACTATTCATCTGGCTGCCGCTAGCCCTATTTCTAGGTTTAAATGCCTACCCGCCGCAATTGACCGGGTCCTTAGCGGGGTCGCAGACGCGCAGCCGGCCCAACATGTTGATTTTGATGTTGCGCACATCGTCGCCCCGCGCCAGCGACAGCGTGCCCCAGCGCGCCGACAAGCTGTTACTGGCGGCGCAACTGCGTCCCGCGCCGTTGTAGGCGAGGTAGAGCGGCGCTCCGCCGGACGAAAAAGCGGAGTCGACCGTCATCCCTTCCGCCAGCGGCCCGTGCTGGAAGATGCGCTGTTCGTCCGCGTCCGGCCGGCGATTACCGTTGTCATCGACGAACACCACCCAGCCCTTGGCCCAGTTCGTGCCGCTGGCCTCCAGCGGTCCCAGCATGACCGGGCCGCCGCGCGCGATCGCGTGCGAGCGGGTCAGGTCGATGGCCGCCACCAGATCGTTGACGGCGACCCGCAACTGCTGCCGCCGCATCACGTCTTGATAGGCGGACGCGGCGGCGCCAAGCAGTATGCCGGCCAGCACCAGCACAACCAGCAGTTCAACCAGCGACACTCCGGCGTTGTTGCGCTCCATGGCCGCCCCTGCTCAGCGCCAGCAACTGGCGAGCGTGCCGACCGACAGCCTCTCGCCAATGCTGGTGAGCTTCATTTCGCGGCATTCGTCGTCGCGATAGTCGGCGTCCACCACGGCGGTGCCGGCAGTGGCGACCAGTTGCACGCACTGCTCGATCGGCTCGTCGTCGCAGGCCTTGCCTTCGATCTCATAACCGCTATCGGGCGCGCGGCTGCCGCTCCACCACTGAAACTGGCGTTCCTCGTAACCTGTCGAGCCGGAGGAGAAGGCGATATAGGTGCCGTGCTGCGTGAAATAGCGCTCCTGCTGCAGCATCAACTTCAGCAGCATCGCCTGCGCCTCGTTGCGGCGGGTGCTGATCACATGCTGCTGCCAGGCGGGCATGGCGGCAGCGGCCAGCACGGCAAGGATCACCATCACGATCAGCATTTCAATCATGCTGAAGCCCCTATGCGCGCGGCGGCTCATTTGACGGCCTCGTGCAGTTGACGCCAGTTGCCCACTTCGCGCCAACTCAGGCGGCCGGCACGCAGCTGCACTTTGACGCGGCCAACAACCACGCTGCCCTGCGGGGTGACGTTGGCAACGGCCAGCTCTTTGAGCAGACGCGTGCGGCCGGTCGGATCGCGCGGCGTCCTGCTTGACGTGACGGGCAATAGGGACGGTGTCGACCTGTAACCGTCCGATATCTGCCCGACGATCGGCTGGTCGGTGGAAGGCGGCGTCGGTAGCCTTGCAACGGCGCCATCCCGGGGCAGACCGGTAAGCACGTTGAACGCGTAAGTGCGGCTGCGGGCTTTATCGCAGGGATCGCTGCCAGGTAGCAGCGTATTGAAAAACACCTCGCCACCGGCCAGCACGCCGCTATCGATGCTGCGCTCGCCCGTTGTCTCCGCTTGCAAGAAATCGACATACCAGCCCATGCTGTCGAATTCCATTTTGGCACCGTGTACGCTGAACGGCGGCGCGTTCGCGTCGCCGCTCAATACGCGCCGGGTCAGCTGGCTGCGGCTGGTGATGACCTCGGCGGGATCACGCAGACTGTCGCGGATCGCGTAATAGGACTGCGGTGCGAAACCGGCCGGGGCGCGGTCGGTCTTTTCGATCAACTTTCCGGTCCCGAACAAGACTAGATAACCGCCGCCATCCGCATACGCCAGCGAAGGCTGCTGGGTGATCGGCTGGCGCCTGCCGCTGTCGTCCCGCGCGACAAACAGCGGTGTGCCGCCCGCACCGGGACCGACAGCGCCACCCCAGGGCGCGCCGCCGCCGAAATCGAAGCGCCACAAGTTGCCCTGCAAATCTCCGGCGTAGCCATGGCGCAGCGCGCCTGTGCGGTCGGCCACCAGCACCGGCGCGTTGAGCGCGTTGGCCAGCGCCGCATCCGCGACCGGCGTGATCAGCCGGTAGTAGTTGACGTTAAGCCGCCACGCCGCGCCGCGCGGCTTGTCGAGCGCCAGCAGGAATAACGCGCCCTTGCCCGTCGGACTGGCGTTGCCGTCGGCCGCGTAGTTATTCAAGCCGCTCGCGACGACCGCGAAATGCTTATGGATCGGCACGCCCGCGACGGTGCGCGTGCGTAACTTGGCGATCTGCGGGCGCGTGGTGACGTTGCCCATCAGCGCATCGTCGCGGTCGGTGAATTCCCACAGCACGCCGCCACCTTCGGCGAACCGGCCCGGGTCGGTGACGTCCAGCGCGAAGACACCTTGCGCGCCGCCGCCCATGCCGGAGACCAGGACCGTCTTGCCGGTACCTGATATCACCACTTCGGCGGCGCTGGCGGGCCCGTCGACATACGCCTGGTGAACATAGTCGCCGCTGGTCAAACGATGCAACGTCGCTATCAGCGCATTCGGCACATAGGCGAAGAGTTCGCTGCCATCGGCGACGTTAAACGCGTGCAGCATGCCGTCGTTGGCGCCGACGTAGACGACATTCGGCCGCGTACCCGATGCCGCGCCGGAGGCCGGTCCCACATACACCGGCGTGCTGTTGATGGAGTCGCCCAGCACGCTGCTGCGGTTGCGGAAGAGCGTGCCTTCCCGCGTGCGATCGCCGCGCAGGAAAGCCAGGCGTTGCTCACCCAAGGCGTCGGCACCGGTGGCGGGCGGCGGCGCTTGGTCCAGTTGCTGCCGCTGCTCGGCCGACAAGGCGCTCCATTCAAAAGGGATCATCTCCAGCGCGCCGTCCGGCTGCACGATGGCCGTGAAGATCTTGCGTGCGGCCGGGGCCGGCGATGGCGGGCGCGCGCCGTCGCCCGTCAGCAGTGCGCCGGCATCCCACATCGCCGTTGGCGCGAACGAAGACCCCGCGCCGCCGGGAGATAAGACGTAGCGGGAAAAGTGCCCGCTCCAGTCGGCCATGTCCATACTGGCTTGAAACAGATCGCCGGCACTGGCGCTTGCCGGCGGTGGCGCCACACGCAGCAACGAGGCGCCGTCGAACTCGGCGGCACCGGCGGGCGCCGAGGCGACGCGGCACGCCGCCGTCAGCGGCTCGCTGGCGATGTCGAGCACGGGCGGCGCAGCGTGCGCGCACGAGGCCATCATGGCGGCCAGTATCGCCACCCCATTCAGGATGCCCACAAACCAGCGCCGACCGTTCATCGCAGACATACACCCTCCTCACTCCGGCTTGCTAAATACGCTTTGCAACACCACCTCGGTCGCCGGTTTCGCACCGAAGCCGATCGCCGTCACCCGATAGCAATAGCTGGGCGTGGCGGCGGCCGACGCATCCTCGCCCGGATGGTGGCACTCGGCACGTTCGATCAGGTAGCGCGGTTTCTTAAACGGCAGAAAGCCTTGTCCGGTCTGCATCGCCGCTCCGGTCGCCGTGCCGTACGCGACCGTGCAGCCGCCATCGACGGCACCGGACAGGTCGACCCGCTGCCACACCGGCGCCTCGCCGCAGGCCGGATCGACGACCTCGCCGCCGCCCGCCTGGATGTCCCGTTCCGCATCCGCCAACGCATCCTCCGCCGCCTGAAACGCCACTTCCCGATCGCGCTCGCCGCGCGCGGACTTCTCGCCCTGCAAACTCAGCTGCGCCGCCGACACGCCCAGCAACATCACCAGTATCAGCATGAGCAGGCACACCAGTAACGCCACGCCGCGCTCTTGCCGATGCGCCTTGCGAACACTTACGCGCGCCGGCATGTCAACCGCTCCTGTTGCGCAGCGCGACCGTCATCCCGAACACCCGCCGGGCCCGCCATCGCTGCGACGCGGGGAATATTCCCTCCCCGATCCGCACACCCAGGTCGCCGCCATGGCCTTCGGAATACGCCGGTCCGAACAGATCGAACCGGCGCACCACCGTGTCGGCCCGTGTGTTGTTCTCGCCATGCAAAAGCAACGCGAGCTTCACGGTGCAGACCCGCTTCCAGTTGGTCTTGCGATGAAAATCGCGCTGAAGTTCCTCCGGCGTGGCGCCCACCAGCGCCAGCCCCGCGTCCATGCCGTTGATCGCGGTCGCGTTGACGAACCTGTTGGGAATACCGTCGGCCGGCTCGTCGCTGTCGAGTCCGTACAGCACCTGAAAGGAATCGACACCGCGCACGATCGCGTCCGCGCCCCAGCCCGCAGCGCTGCGGTACTTGCAGCGCAATTCCGGCGCGCCACCGGCGTCGGCGGCGACATAAAAAATGCTCCAGCCGCGTTCGATCATGGCAGATGGCGCGCCCACGCCGAAGCCGGCGCAGTTGAGACTGGAGCCGTCGCCATTCGGGCCTTCGCCATAGCCGGAGAAGCGCACCGCCAGCACGTCGCTCCCGTTGGCCACGTCCGGCGCCACGCCGGAGATACCGTCGCTCGCCTTGCTGATGCTGCTGGCGTCGAGCCCGGCGATGGCCGCCGGTTCGTGCGCGGCCAGCTCGGCGGGCGCTTCCTTGCTGTCCCAGTTGACATAGGCGCCCTGCCGTATCGCCTGCGAAATAATCTCCAGCGCATAGCGGCCGCCATCGTCGATCCAGATGTTCTCGCTGTGGTTGCGGTAGCTGCCGCTGGTCGCCAGCAACAATCCGCTGGCCAGCAACGTCAGCACCAAGCCCAGGCCGGTGGCGATGACCAGTTCGATGATGGTCCAGCCCTGCTGGCGCGCCCGCATCATGGCGCCCCCACGGTCAAGGCAACGCCGGGAACATACTCGCCGGCCTCGTCCTTACGCTGCGTGCCGTTCGGATTCTTGCCGCGCCAGCCGACCTTGATCACCAAAGGCGCGCCGGCGCCGCCACTGCACGCCCAGCGCAGCTTGCCGCCAGACCACAAGCCGGCGTCACGGCACACCACCGCGCGGCCCGCCGGCAGGTTCTCGCGCATCAGCGCCTTCATTTCATACAGATCGAAGGCGGCAAGCTGGGCGCCATCGCAATCGCCGCCGTAGCACAGCGCGGACGGCATCGACGGGTTGGGCTCGGCCAGCACATCGTAGTCGAGGGTGAGATAGAGATTGCCGCCGTCAGGGAGGCGCATCTGTTCGGGATTGGCGCGCATGCGCTCGGCCATGCCGACGGCCAGCCACGAGGCCTGCGCCAGCAAGGTCGACTGATGCCGGGCGCGCAGCGCCGCCAGTTGCATTGACACACCGCCGACGATGCCCAACGCCAGCACGAGGACGGCGATCATCACTTCGACCAGGGTAAAGCCGGCAACAGCACGGGCCATGGGCATGCAAACCTCCGCAAGTCGATTATGACTATGCTAGACGGTAGCAGCGGCCAATGGCCGAGGTATGAGATGGATCAAGTGTGCGCTAGCAGGATGCTAGCTTTTGCGCGGCTTGCGGTCCTGCCCGACTTCGGCGATGGCGTCCTGGAACTCGGCCAGGTCTTCGAAGTTTTTATAAACCGATGCGAAGCGGATATACGCGATCTTGTCGAGGCGCTGCAACTCCTGCATCACCAGTTCGCCGATGTAGCCGGTGTCGACTTCGCGCTTGCCGCTGGTGAGCAATTTTTCTTCGATCGACAACACGGCAGCGTCAACGGCGGGCGCCGCCACGGGGCGCTTGCGCAGGGCCAGGGTCAGGCTGCCCCGCAACTTGGCGGCCGAATACTCGGTGCGGCTGCCGTTCTTCTTGACCACGTACGGCATGACCAGCTCGATGCGCTCATACGTGGTAAATCGTTTATCGCATTTGCCGCAACGTCGGCGCCGGCGTATGGAATCCCCTTCCTCGGATACACGCGTATCGAGAACCTGGGTATCGTCATGCTGACAGAACGGACATTTCATATGAGCCATGGGCAAAACTGCATTGAACCACTTAACGGGACGCCAGCCAGGCCGGCGCCCCGCATTACTACTTATAAAGCAAATTACTTGGCGTAGACCGGATATTTATCCGCCAGCACCTTCACCGCCGCTTTGACGCGCTCGATGGTGGCGGCGTCGTGCGGGTTGTCCAGCACGTCGGCGATCAGGTTGCCGACTTCTTCCGCTTCCGCTTCCTTGAAACCGCGCGTGGTCATCGCCGGGCTGCCCAGACGGATGCCGGAAGTCACGAATGGCTTCTGCGGATCGTTCGGGATGCCGTTCTTGTTGGTGGTGATGTGCGCTGTGCCCAGGATCGCTTCCGCTTCCTTGCCGGTCAGGTTCTTCGGACGCAGGTCCACCAGCATCACGTGCGACTCGGTGCCGCCGGACACGATGCGCAGGCCGCGCTTGATCAGGGTCTTGGCCAGCACGTCGGCGTTGATGACGACTTGTTGCTGGTAAGCCTTGAACTCAGGCGTCAGCGCTTCCTTGAAGGCGACGGCCTTGCCGGCGATCACATGCATCAGCGGACCGCCCTGGATGCCTGGGAAGATGGCCGAATTGATGATCTTCTCGTGCTCGGCCTTCATCAGGATGATGCCGCCGCGCGGGCCGCGCAGCGATTTGTGCGTGGTCGAGGTGACGAAGTCGGCGTGCGGTACCGGGTTCGGGTACAGGCCGGCGGCGATCAGGCCGGCGTAGTGGGCCATGTCGACCATGAAGTAGGCGCCAACGGCCTTGGCGACGGCGGCGAAACGCTCGAAGTCGATTTTCTTGGAGAAGGCCGACGCGCCGGCGATGATCAGCTTAGGCTTGTGTTCCTTGGCCAGCGCTTCCATGGCGGCGTAGTCGATGTCCTCTTCCGGGGTCAGCCCGTACGAAACGACGTTGAACCATTTGCCGGACATGTTGAGCGGCATGCCGTGGGTCAGGTGGCCGCCTTCGGCCAGCGACATGCCCATGATGGTGTCGCCCGGTTTCAGGACGGCGAAGAACACGCCCTGGTTGGCCTGCGAACCCGAGTTCGGCTGCACGTTGGCCGCTTCCGCGCCGAACAGTTGCTTGACGCGGTCGATCGCCAGTTGCTCGACGACGTCGACGTATTCGCAGCCACCGTAGTAGCGCTTGCCTGGATAGCCTTCGGCGTATTTATTGGTCAGCTGCGAGCCTTGCGCTTCCATCACGGCCGGCGAGGTGTAGTTCTCCGACGCGATCAGCTCGATGTGGTCGTGCTGGCGGGTGTTTTCTTTTTGGATGGCGCCGAACAATTCCGGGTCAACGCTGGCGAGGGTGTGATCTTTTGCGAACATGAAAAACTCCAATCGAATGAGTAACTGTATGACTTGGCAGGCTGGATCGAATGAGGGACGCCGATAGCGGACAGGCAGCCTCTTTCGTGCTTTCCATCGATGGGCTGCCCAGGCGAACGGCTAATGAAATCTCACGTTTCCCGGTGGATGCCCACCTTTCGCCGACGGATCGACGCACCATTTTGGGGCCGACCGCAGCTTTTCGCCAGTTACGTGAGACGTAATGGAACCCGGATTGTAATTTATGCGCCAGATTTGAGCAAGGAAGTGATTGCTCAAAGATTAAGCATTTTGGGACCCCGCACCCCGGTACGCTGCGGGGTCGGACCCCTTGGGGTCCGCCCCCATCGGCCTCGGGTTGGGTTTTAGGCTACAATTTTGTCACCCTCTTACACCGACCAAGGACAAACATGATCGTCTTCATCACTGGCGCCACCGCCGGCTTCGGCGCCGCCATGGCCCGCACTTTCGTTCAAAACGGTCACAAAGTGCTGATCAGCGGCCGCCGCGAGGACCGCCTGCATACCTTGTCCGCCGAGCTGGGCGACGCCGTGCTGCCGGTGGTGCTGGACGTCACCGACAAGGCCTCCATCAAAACCGCGCTGGACGGCCTGCCGGCCGAATGGAAGCAGATCGACGTGCTGATTAACAATGCCGGCCTGGCGCTGGGCGTCACCCCGGCCCATGAATCGTCGCTGGACGACTGGGACACGATGATCGCCACCAATTGCAGCGGCCTGGTCGCCATGACCCGCGCCATCCTGCCGGACATGGTCAAGCGCGGCAGCGGCACCGTCATCAACCTGGGTTCCGTCGCCGGCGCCACGCCCTATCCGGGCGGCAACGTCTACGGCGCGACCAAGGCGTTTGTCGAACAGTTCACCCTGAATCTGCGGGCGGATCTGGTCGGCACCGGCGTGCGCGCCACCAATCTGGCGCCAGGCCTGTGCGGCGGCACCGAATTCTCGAACGTGCGCATGAAGGGCAACGACGAAGCCGCCGCTAAGGTGTACGAAGGCACCGTGCCGCTGACGGCCGAGGACATCGCCAACACCGCGTTCTGGATCGCGACCCTGCCGGCGCACATCAACATCAACCGCATCGAGATGATGCCGACGTGCCAAGGCTACGGGCCGCTGGCCATCAAGCGCAATGTCTAACCCTAACTTCAGAGGGGTCGTACCCCATGGGGTACGACCCCGGTGGTCCGTCGCCGTGCGGGTGAAAGCGCGCGTACCCCTCCCCCCCAATTCGTAAGCGGTTGTTACAATCCTTGGCAAGTTGCCTGTAAACCGCTTAACTGTCACCAGTGCAATCTTTGCGCCCCAAGTTGAAATCCCGCACAAGTGGCGGGATGGACGCGGATTTCCCCGTCCAAACTTCAACCAAAAGAACAAAATCGCGTAGAATGTTGCTCAACACAACTTGCAATCCTAACAACATGCCAGCAGAGTTCATCTGGAACGTCCGGGTCTACTACGAAGACACCGACGCCGGCGGTATCGTCTATTACGCGAACTATCTGAAGTTCTTCGAGCGCGCCCGCACCGAATGGCTGCGCCAGCTCAATGTGAGCCAGCACGCTTTATTGCAGGAACACGACGCTATGTTCGTCGTCAAAAGCGTCAGCGCGGAGTATCATGCGCCTGCTAAGCTTGACGACGTAATAAAATTGACACTTAGTATCGAAAAATTAGGACGCGCCTCGATCTCCTTTGTCCAGGAGGCATGGTGCGGCGAGCAACTGCTGAACACGGCGCGGGTCAAGGTCGGCTGCGTCGATTCGACGCTGCGCCCGCGCGCTGTGCCGCCGGCGGTCGCGGACAAAATGCGCAGCACCACCAACATCACGAAAACAGACTGATCAGACTGATAAACAATGAACGTCACCCAAGACCTCTCTTTCCTGTCCCTCATCTCCAACGCCCACCTGATCGTGCAACTGATCATGGCGTTGTTGTTCATCATCTCGCTGACCAGCTGGACGTACATTTTCAGTAAACTGTTCGCGGTCCGCTCGGCGCGCCGCCTGACGATCGACTTCGAAAAAACCTTCTGGGCCGGCGGCAACCTGCACGCGCTGCACCAGAACGCCGGCAAGGACCGCGCCACCAGCGGCCCGCTGGCGCGCATCTTCGAAGCCGGCATGGGCGAATTCATCAAGAGCAAGGCCGCCTACGCCGCCAGCCGCGACACCGTCGACCACGTCGCCATCCTGGACGGCGCGCGCCGCGCCATGCGCGCCGCCTTCCAGCGCGAAATGGACGTGCTCGAATCGCACCTGGCCTTCCTGGCCTCGGTCGGCTCGGTGTCGCCGTACATCGGCCTGTTGGGCACCGTCTGGGGCATCATGAACGCCTTCCGCGGCCTGGCCAACGTGCAGCAAGCCACCCTGGCCGCCGTCGCGCCCGGCATCGCCGAAGCGCTGATCGCCACCGCCATCGGCCTGTTCGCGGCGATTCCGGCCGTCGTCGCCTACAACCGCTTCACGCACGACATCGATCGTCTGGCGATCCGCTTCGAAAGTTTCGTCGAAGAGTTCTCCAACATCCTGCAACGTCAATCGCGTTAATAAGGTAGAGAGACCATGGCTTCCTCTTTCTCCAGCAGCATGCGCGGCGGCCGCGGCCGCAAGCTCAAATCCGAAATCAACGTCGTGCCGTACATCGACGTCATGCTGGTTTTGCTGATCATCTTCATGGTCATGCCGTCGGCTACCGATCCAAGCATCGTCGACTTGCCGAACGCTGAAAAATCGACCAAGCCGCCAAGCGACTACGTGCAGATCGTCATCAAGCCGAACGGCGCGCTGTCGATCGGCGTCAAGGGCAAAGGCGAGGACGCGCCCGAGACGGCCCCGAACCGCGACGCGCTGGTCAAGAAATTGCGCACGCTGCACGAGACGCATCCGGACTATCCGGTGCTGATCGCCGGCGACAAGGAAAGCAAGTACGACGACGTGATCCAGCTGATCTCGGAAGCGAAAAAGATGGGCATCAACCGGGTCGGCTTGTCCACCAAATAACTAGTGCAGACGATGAAACCCGCAACCGCAGGCGGTCCGTACAAGGTTCCGCGACATAACGAAGGCTGGCGCTCGGTAGTGCTGGCCGTGGCAATGCACGCGGTGCTGCTGCTGTTCCTGTGGGTCGGCGTGAGCTGGCAGAACAATGAGCCGACCGAAGTGCAGGCCGAGATCTGGGACATGAAGGTGCAGGACGCCGCGCCGCCCGCCCCTACTCCCGAGCCCACGCCCGAACCGGAGCCGGAGCCGGAACCGACGCCCGTAATCAAGACGCCGCCGCCACCGCCGGTGGAGGCGCCGCCTGCGCCGAAGGAACCGGACATCGCCCTCGAACGCCTGAAGGCCAAGAAAAAACTCGAAGAGAAGAAGCTGGCCGAAGCCAAGGAAGCCAAGCTGAAACAGGAAGCCGAAGAGAAGCAGGCCAAGCTGGAAGCCAAGAAACTGGCTGACAAGAAACTGGCCGAGCAGAAGCTGAAGGAAGAGAAAGAACAGGCCGAGAAGGACAAGAAGGAACTGGCCGAGAAGGAAAAGGACAAGAAAAAGGCAGCCGCAGAGAAACTTGCCAAGGAAAAAGCCGACAAGGCGGCCAAGGATAAGGCGTTCGCAGCGGAAATGAGCCGCATCACGGGTTCGGCCGCCAAGGGCTCGACCGGCACGGCCGCGCAATCGACCGGCGGCCGCGCCGACGGCGGTTACAAGGCGGCCATCGTGGCCAAGATCAGGAGCAACCTGGTCTACGGCACGATCGATGACTCTCTGAGCGCCACGTACCAGATCACGCAGCTACCGTCCGGTGAAATTATCGGCGTGCGCAAGACGAAAAGTAGCGGCTCGGCCGCCTATGACAGTGCGATCGAGAACGCGATTGCCAAATCGTCACCACTACCAAAGAAGAAAGATGGTACGGTAGAACGCGAATTTACAGCCGACTTCAACATGAAGGATATGCATTGATATGAAAAAACTGACCCTCCTTTACGCCGGCCTGACCATTGCTGCCACCATGGGCAGCGCCCAGGCACAAATGCGCATCGAAATTTCCGGTGTCGGCAGCAACCAGATCCCGGTTGCCGTGGCCGGCTTCGCCAACGAAGGCGTATCGCCGCAAAAAATCTCGGAGATCATCAAGGCCGACCTCGAGCGCAGCGGCGCCTTTAAAGTGATCGACGCCGGCGTCATCACCGACGTCAACAACATCGACTACAGCGCCTGGAAAGCCAAAGGCGCCGACGCGCTCGTCGTCGGCACCGTCGACGCGCTGGCCGATGGTCGCTACGACGTGCGCTACAAACTGCTCGACACCGTCAAGCAAGCCAAGATCTCCAATTTAGACAAAGCCGTCACGGCGCAGTTCACCCGCCTGTCGGCCCATTTGATCGCCGACGACGTCTTCTTCAAGCTGACCGGCATCCGTGGCGCCTTCGCCACCCGCATCTCCTACGTCAAGCAGGAAGGCCGTAACTACCAGCTGCTGGTGGCCGATGCCGATGGCGAAGGCGAGCAACTGGCGCTGCGCTCGAACGAGCCGATCATCTCGCCATCGTGGTCGCCGGACGGCACCAAGGTCGCCTACGTCTCGTTCGAGCAGAAAAAACCGGTGGTCTATGTGCAAAACCTGGTCACCCGCGCACGCACCGTGGTCGCCAACGAAAAAGGCAGTAACTCGGCCCCATCGTGGTCGCCGGCCGGCAACAAGCTGGCCGTGGCGCTGTCGAAGGACGGCCACACCCAGGTCTACACGGTCAACACCGACGGCAGCGGCCTGCGCCGCGTCTCCAACAGCAACGGCATCGACACCGAGCCGCAATTCTCGGCCGACGGCCAGAGCATCTACTTCACCAGCGACCGCAGCGGCGGCCCGCAGATCTACCGCATGAGCGCCGACGGCGGCGAAGCCAAGCGCGTGACCTTCAGCGGCACCTATAACACCAGCCCGCGCATCTCGTCGGACGGCAAAACCCTGGCCTACATCTCTCGCCGCGACGGCAACTTCCAGCTGTACGTGCTGGACCTGGCCAGCGGCCAGGAGCAGCGCCTGTCGGACACCACCAGCGACGAATCGCCGAGCTTCGCCCCCAACGGCAAATACATCATGTACGCCACGCAAGCCGGCGGCCGCAAGTCGCTGGCCGTGGTGTCCGTCGACGGACGTGTAAAGCAGCGCCTGACCACGCAGGCGGGCAACATCAAGGAGCCCACCTGGGGTCCGTTCATGCAGTAAATAAATCTGGTCTTTAATTATTACTAGGAGAATCAAATGCGTAAACTCAGCAGCTTAGCTTTCGTCATCACCACCGCCGCCATCCTGTCCGCCTGCTCGACCCCGGTCAAAGTGTCGGAGCCGGCACCAGTCGTCGAGCGTCCAGCCGACAAGGCCGCGCCGTCGCAGTCGGACACCCGCACCGTCGCCCCGGTTGAAACCAAATCGCTGGACCCGCTGGACGATCCAAAAGGCGTGCTGGCCAACCGTAGCATCTACTTCGACCTGGACAGCTATGTCGTGCGCGCCGACGGCAAGCCAGTGGTGGAAAACCACTCCGCTTACCTGGCCAAGAACAAATCGCGCGCCATCCTGATCCAAGGCAACACCGACGAACGCGGCAGCTCCGAGTACAACCTGGCGCTGGGCCAGAAGCGCGCCGAAGCCGTGCGCAAAGCCATGACCACCCTGGGCGTGCCGGAATCGCAAATCGAAGCCGTCTCGCTGGGCAAAGAGAAGCCAAAAGCGACCGGTTCGAACGAAGAAGCATGGGCACAGAACCGTCGTGCTGACATCGTCTACAAGTAATCGAAAGCACTACCCTTTTGCCGGGTCACAGGCATAATACGGGGCGGCGCGCGGTATTCATCCGCGCCCTGCCCCGTTTCCATTTTGATTTGCTGAAAGCGCCCGACATGAAGAAACTCACCAAATCCGGCCTCGCCGCCGCCCTGCTGGCCGCGCTGACGTGGCTGCCGATGCAAGCCCACGCCGGCCTGTTCGACGACGAGGAAGCCCGTAAAGCCCTGCTCGACCTGCGCGCCAAGGTCGAAGCGATGCGCATCGAAATGAACGCGCGCATGGACACCAAGTCCGACAAGTCCAGCGCACTGGACCTGGTCACGCAAAACGAAAACACGATGCAGGAGCTCAACAAGCTGCGCGGCCAGATCGAAGTGCTGCAAAACGAGCTGTCGAATGCGCAAAAGCGCCAGAAGGATTTCTACGTCGACCTCGACACGCGCCTGCGCAAGCTCGAGCCGCGTGAAGTGACGGTGGACGGCAAGGCCGCCCAGGTCGATCCGAACGAGGAAAAGAATTACGGCGCAGCCATGGAGCTGTTCAAGGCCGGCGACTACAAGGCGGCGGGCACTGCCCTGTCCGACTTCGTGCGCCAGTACCCCGCCTCCGTGTACACGCCCAACGCGCAGTACTGGCTCGGCAACGCTTTCTACGCCCAGCGCGACTGCAAGAGCGCCATCAGCGCCCAGTTGCAGGTGCTGAAGAACTATCCGGACAGCCCGAAGGCGCCGGACGCCATGCTCAACATCGCCAGCTGCCAGACCGAGCTGAAGGACAAGGCCGCCAAGAAGACGCTGCAGGACTTGATCAAGCAATATCCGGAGTCCTCGGCCGCCGTCACGGCGAAACAGCGCCTCAGTGGCAAATAATGTCCTGAGGGCATTTGACAGGTTGGGCCGATACCCCCTATAATCTCGCTTCTTCGGGGGTCGTTAGCTCAGCTGGTAGAGCAGCGGACTTTTAATCCGTTGGTCGCAGGTTCGAATCCCGCACGGCCTACCACCGAAGCACCCTTGGGTCGTTAGCTCAGCTGGTAGAGCAGCGGACTTTTAATCCGTTGGTCGCAGGTTCGAATCCCGCACGGCCTACCAAGATTCATCAAGAAAGCTCACAAATTTCGGTTTGTGGGCTTTTTTGTTTTGGGTCGCTCTCTGGGTCTGCTTTTTTTGCTCCATCACTATCAACGCACAAATAGCCTGCCCTCATCAAGCAATTACCCGTTGGCAAAGCTTTAATTTGCTAACCATCCGTCGGAAATCAAGCAACACAACCGCTCCTCGGTACCGACCAAATTGTCGAATTTCTCTAAGTAAGGCATTAGCTCTCTTCATCGAGCAGTTGCGCTCCTTCAAATGCCGTCGCCCTACGACGCAGTAGTCTTGTCAAACACCATTGACAGGAATTGACCATGCAACGATCCGACGAAGAAGTGTTCGAAAACGCGATCAAATCGCTCGAAGCGACAGCTGCCAGCGCAGGGATGCATCTAGAGCTTGATTCCACAGCCCGCCGGATCTACGCACGCGAAATAAAAGCCATGTCAGACAGCCTGCGCCGCGAAGTCGTCAGCGGCAAGATGAGTTGGGCGCAAGCGGCGGAACAGGCCCACGACACCCGAAACGTCGTCATGCAACTTATCAGATCACGCACCACTCCTGCCGCCCGCGCTTACGCAGAGTACAGAAAGGCGGAGGGTCGTAGTCTGAATGCGCTAATCGCTGAAAAAACTTCGAAGCTGTTCGGGAAAGGTGCAATCTTCGCAAAACTCACCCCGTCACAGCAGAATCGCGTCTTTGCCGAAGTTGTGGCGTCAGCCGGTAGATCTCATCCTGCGGTTACACGCAATGCGATGCGATTGTCTTACTTGGGCCGTGGCGTCATTTTGCTGTCACTGGCACTATCGATGTATAACGTTCTCAACGCTTCCAACAAGGCCACTGCGGTCAAACGCGAGCTTATCACCACGGTGGCAGGAATCGGTGGGAGCATCGCCGCAGGGGCGCTCGCGGGTTTGGCGTGCGGCCCTGGTGCCCCGGTATGTGTGACAATAGGTGCGTTTGCTGGGGGAGCTCTGGCCGCCTTCAGTGCTGGCTTTATTTGGTAGAGCACGCTCGTGAGATTACTCCCGACCTCAAAGTTTGCGGCGCGATTGGCGTCACCTCCTACCGACACGGAACTGCCGTCCTCTGAATTGCTTTTAGACGGTAGGCCGAGTGGACTGATCGTGACCGGTGCAGTGCTGGAAACAGCCTTGGCATGGCAGGGTTGCAGCATTGCCTTCTTTACTGATGACATCCCCTACGAAGACATGCTGCGGATTTACATGTTCGACGCCAATATGACATTGGTCGATTCGGCAGTGCTCGGCTCGAGGTATTCCACAGGCACGTTTGCTGAGCTGAATCTCCTGCCGCCGAATTCACTGACGTTCCGTTTTTTTGGTGGCACTGTTTGGCGCCTGATACTACTCGACAAGCAGGAATTTTCCCTTCCCTTTCTTTCCGACCCTGGCGGCGTGAGCCGAAAGTTCAAATTCTTCCGGCATTTCCGCATCGAAGGCAAACCACAACCGCAAGGGGCATGCGAGATTTCAAATCAAAGTGAGAAGGCGCCGCGGACACAGGTCGCCACATCGCTACCACGCCGCTCGTCAAGAGGCGAAACGCAACATTCGTTCATCGCCGTGGCCTGATTCTTTTAACCCTTTGGCTGGTCGCCGGTTCGCATCTTGCACTCCGATCCGACGGCAAACCGCATGAACGAAATCACATTGACATATCGAGAAACTTAGATATACTACGTGCATGGACCTTCTCGAAATCTTCAAAGCCCTTTCAAACCGAACCCGCCTTGACATTTTGAAGGGGCTGAAGGATCCGGCGAACAGCTTCCCTCCCCAGGATGAAGGCGACGTTCACACCTTAGGCGTCTGTGTCAGCAGTATTCAGGAAGGCGTTGGGTTGTCGCAGTCCACCGTGTCCAATTATCTTGCCACGCTACAGCGTGCGGGATTGGTCGAGGTGACCCGCGTCGGCCAGTGGACGTACTACAAGCGCAACGAAGCGGCCATCAAGGCGCTTGCTGACGTCATGGGGACAGAACTGTAATTTTTTTTGTCACAACATATCGATAATTATCGATATCTATTTTTAACGAAATGAGGATATGAAATGAAAGCGATGACACTTACATCATTTGGCGGTCCCGATTCCTTCGAACTTAGCGAAGTGCCCAAGCCAATCCCGCAAGCTGGACAGGTCCTGGTCCGGGTACACGCCACTTCCATCAATCCACTGGACTTCCAGGTCCGGCGCGGCGACTATCCCGACCTGGTGCCACTGCCGGCCATTACCGGACACGATGTCTCGGGCGTTGTCGAGGCGGTCGGGCCGGGCGTGACGTCCTTCGCGCCAGGGGACGAAGTCTGGTACACACCGCAAATATTCGATGGTCCGGGCAGCTATGCCGAGTACCACGTCGCTGCGGAAGGCATCATCGGCAAGAAGCCCGCCTCGCTGAGTCATCTCGAGGCGGCAAGCCTGACCTTGGTTGGTGGCACCGCGTGGGAAGCACTCGTCGTGCGCGCGGGTCTCAGGGTCGGGGAAAGCATCCTTATCCACGGCGGCGCGGGCGGCGTCGGCCATGTGGCGATCCAACTGGCGAAAGCAATCGGTGCGAAGGTATTCACCACCGTGCGCGAGGCAAACTTTGAGTTCGCCCGCAGCCTGGGTGCCGATGTGCCCATCGACTACGAAAAAGAAGACTATGTCGACGCCGTCATGCGTGAAACCGTGGGACGCGGAGTCGATGTCGTGTTCGACACCATCGGTGGCGACACCCTTGCGCGCAGCGCAGACGTGCTCGCCCAACTTGGCCGCGTGGTCAGCATCGTGGACATTGCAAAGCCACAGAACCTGATTCAGGCTTGGGGCAAGAACGCGAGTTATCACTTTGTTTTCACAAGACAGAACCGTGGCAAGCTCGATGAGTTGAGTGCATTGATCGAGCGCGGACAGCTGCGGCCACACGTCGGCGCCGTCTATTCGCTGGCCGATATCCCGCTGGCCCATGCGCGGCTGGAGAGTGCCAACAACGGTCTCCGTGGGAAAATCGTGATCGACGTCAAAGGTGCGTCATGATTTACGAGATCGCCCTGCTCCCGGTTCGCCATGAAGACGTCGACATCTTCAAGCGTGCATTTGCAGAGGTCGCTCCTTTGCTCATGCGCGCCAAGGGTTACGGCGGTCACCTGCTCGCGCAAGGAATTGAAACACCGCATCGTTTCAATCTGATCGTGCGATGGCAGTCGCTTGAAGATCACACGCCGGGCTTCGAAGCGAGTGAAGACCATCGGGTGTTCATGACGGGCATACAGGAATATTTATCGGAAGAACCGACGGTTTATCACATCGAGGGAGCGGTTTTTTAGGGATGCGAATCAGATCATTTGAACGCCCACGAATTTCGGTTTGTGGGCTTTCTTTGCGCGATTCAGCCCCGCCCAATGCGATTTGTCCGACGTACAATTGCAAAATGATGAACACTATCGATGCCGGCCGAAATGCAATCCGTGAGGGAATATGAATAGAATCTTGTGGGCACCTTTCTTTGCGCTTCCCTTGGTAACGGCCAGCGCCAGCACGTGCTATGGCACGCCGGCTCAAGGACGCCTGCAAGGCGGCGTGCAACTTCCAGCCCACGGACAAAATTATGTCCCATACAGCGCTATGGGGGTCACGCTCGGCCGCACTTATGTGCATCAAACAGTCCGAGACATCGTTGTCGATGCCTATGCGGCGACTCGCATCAGCGCGCCCGACAAGCGCTTTATGTATGGCGAAACCGGCTTGGCGACTGGCGGGCTATTCAAGCCCCACCGGACTCACCAATCCGGTGTTTCGGTCGACTTCATGGTGCCCGTCATCGACCGCGCACACAAATCCGTGCTGATGCCGGCGACGATGGAAAACAAATTCGGCTACGAATTGGAATTTGATGAGCGCGGCTCGCTGGACAATCTGCAAATCGACTTCGAAGCCATGGCGGAGCACCTCTACCAACTTGCCGAAGCGGCAAAGAAGCATCAGGTAAAAATTAAGACCGTGATCTTCCAGAAGGAACTCATGGAATTACTGTTCCAGACAAAGCGCGGCAATGTACTTCGGAACACGGTTCCCTTTATGAAAACGACGCCGTGGATCAAACACGACGAACATTATCATGTGGAATTTTCCCTTCAGTGCCGCCCTCTCCGTGAATACGAGAGAGCAGCGAAATAAGTAGATGATGGTTGAACAGCCGGGATCTATTTTTGAGGCCTGATGACCGCGTCGAAGTTTCCGTCATCATTCAAACGCCCGGTCGCCCAAGCCACCCCGCGCGCGACCAGATTCAGGTAGCGCTTATCGGCCATGGTGTTCTCGTTGTGTGCCAACGTCAAGCTGAACACTTTCGCCTTGGCCGGTCCATACTCATGGGTCCATGCCACCGTGAACTGCTGGCTGCGTTCGCTTTCCTTCACCGCGTTCGGCTGAATGCCCGCCAGGATCGGCGTGACGCCGAAATCCGCCAGGTTGTTGTAGAGTTCTTCGTCCGGCGTGGTCCACAGTTCCAGCCCTTTGGCGATCGGGTGCCCCGCGTTGATCGCGCTCAGTTTGATCGGCGACTGCGGCCCGTGACCGGTGGACTGGATACCGGTGAACGCGAACCAACGCGCATCGGCGGCGCCCGGCTTGGCCGGCTCACGCCAGGTTTCCAATCGATAGGAATGCATCGCGCAGTGCAGGTTGACGGCCGGGATGCCGCGCCGATGCGGGGCCAGCGCATTGTCGAGCGCCACCGTGTCGCCGGGTTGGGACGAGCATTCATTGTGGATGATCACATCGTAGCCGTCGCCATAGTTCGCGCTGCCGATAATCGGGCGCCTCTCGGCCCCGCTCGTCTCGTTGAACAAGTGCGACACCTCGACATTGAGCGCCGCCTCCAGCCCGTCCTCCAGCAGACGACGTTGTTCAGGATAGTTGTGGTATCCGCCGCCACTGACGATCAGCACACGCAGGGGCTTGGCGGGCGCGGCCTGAACCGGCAGCGCGAGGAAGGCGGTGGCGGCGGCGAGCGCCAAGGCGATATTCTTCATGTGTGCAAAAGTGATCGAAGTGGCAAGGGAAGTCAACTATAGCGGGGCTCCGGGGTCAGGTCCACCATTTCCACACGAGCCGATGCATAGGCGCGTCCTGTTGCCCTGCCGGGCATCGCCAGCGGTGCTAACATGGACATTTACTCATCAACGTGGGAGGCATCATGGCTTTGGAACACGCGAAACCCGGAAAAGTTATCGCATTGACACACGCGGGCGAGGACGTCTCGACTTTTTCTTCAATCGCGCTCACCAAGACCGAGCAAATCGAATTGATCCGTCTGGTGCTGCCTGCCGGGAAAGAAATGCCCGAGCACCATGTCAAAGGCGAGATCACGTTCCAATGCCTGTCCGGTGAGATAGCGTTCATCACGCGCGGTCAGCCCACCACGCTCAAGGCCGGTGAGATGCTGTACCTGGAAGGTGGCGCCCCGCACGCGGTCCGCGCGCTGGCCGATTCGGTGGCGCTACTCACCATCGTCCTGCGCCACTAGGCTCTCGGCCAACCGACCTCTGCGGCACGACGCAGACTGGCTTTGACCACCATGCGATGAAACGGGGCGATAACTTGTATGTAGACACGCCCCAGAAGGTTGTGACAATGCACCACGGTGGAAAGCGTCAGCTGGCGGCCGCTGTCGGGCGCCGCTCCCGTCGAGCATAGCACCGACAGCCTGAAATCAAGGTGCTTGTCGTCCTCACCGAGCACGATCTCGGTCTCGTTGGTGCTGTAGATCTTAAAGATTCCGACACGCTCGGAAGTCTTCGCCGCGGCGGCGATCACCGCCAATTGCTTGCTCGTTTTCAGACCGAAAGCGGCGACGATCACATCGCGCAAGCTAAGAAGCGTATCCACCCAGGATGGCTGGTGCGAAAAGATGAACCTTGCCAACAAATCCGGATCGTTGGAGGCGCCCAGAGGCAGTCGTATCGCGAAGGCGTCGGCAAGGTCGACCGACTTATACACACGGGTGACGCCAGACCCGACGGGAAGCGCGACCGCGGTCGCCAGCGTGAATTCATTAGCCATGTGTGCACCTTCGAGTGTGAGCAATGAGGAGGCCTCCCGCTCAGCGTATCCGAGCGGGACATTGCAAGAATAGCACTTTAACCGGCATCGGGTTGAACCACGCTGCGTTGGCCGATGCGGTGGAGCCCTCAGGCGCGCCGCCGCTTGAGCAGGTACCAGCCGATCCCCACCACCGCTGCGCCGATCGCGGCCTTCTTCGCCACGCCGGCCTTGTTGTAGCGCCACTCCGCAGCCATGCCCATTTCGCCGAGAACGTTGGGCACCCTGCCGTGACGCAAGTCATCACCGATGCCTTCGACAGCATCGACGCGATCGGCCAGCAACAGCATCAGCCAATGCCGAATATCGTTCTCGGTCGTTTTGAAGGCGGCACGGCGCAGCATGCCGCTCAGGCCACGCGGCGGCGCGCTGGTGCCGTACAACGGCGTGATGCCGGGCCGTTCGGGCGATACCAGCACTTCGACGGCGCTATGTTGCTGTTCGGGCGGCCGCAGCGGGCCGTCGAGCCGGGGCGGCGTCCGTTCCATCGGCACCCCGGGCCGGTTGGCGCGGTCGAGATCGCTGCCCCAGCCGGGTATCTGCTCGCGCGGCGTCACACCTTGGCGCGCCGCGACGACGCCGTGCCGCCCGTGCGCGTGGCCATGCCCGTGGACGTGTCCGACGTCGTTTTCATCGTAATCTTTATCGTCGTTTTGCATGGTGCCTCCTAGTGCAAGATGACGCCGGCGGGCGTCGTGGCGATCCGGGGGGGGGCGTTCGGCGGAATCAACACCGTCTTGATGCACTGATCCAGCTTCTTGGCGAAGATGTGATACGCATCGGACACCTCTTCGAGCGGCACCCGATGGGTGATGATCTGTTTCGGGTCGATGTGGCCGGCGCGGATATGCTCGATGAGGCGCGGCAAGTGCCGCTTGACGCTCGCCTGGTTCATGCGCAACGTCAGTCCCTTGTTGACAGCGTTGCCGATCGGCACCGCGTTGAAGGTCGGGCCGTAGACGCCGACGATGGACACGTTGCCGCCCTTGCGCACCGAGTTGATGGCCCAGTGCAGGGCCGTGGCCGAGCCGCCCTGCAGTTTCATGTAACGCCCGCTCAGGCGTTGCGCCGCACTACCGGCTGCCTCGCAGCCGACTGCGTCGATGCAGACGTCGGCGCCGAGCCAGTCTGTCATCTTCTTGATGTGCAGCGCCATATCGCGCACCTCGCGGAAGTTGACCACCTCGCATTGCGCGTAGCGGCGCACGAAATCGAGCCGGTACTCGACATGGTCGACCACGATCACCCGCCCGGCGCCCATCAACCACGCCGACTTGGCGGCGAAAATGCCGACCGGTCCGGCGCCGAACACCACCACCGTGTCGCCTTCGCTGATATCCCCCATTTCGGCGGCCTGATAGCCGGTCGGCAAGGCGTCGGTCAGCAACACCGCGTCGTCCTCATGGATGTCGGCCGGTATCACCGTGGGACCGACGTCGGCCATCGGCACGCGCACCAGTTCGGCCTGCCCGCCATCGTAGCCGCCGGCCGTGTGCGAGTAGCCGTAGATACCGCCCACGGCGCTCGCTTGTGGATTGGTGTTGTGGCAATTGCCGAAGAGTTCGCGGTCGCAAAAGAAGCACGAGCCGCAGAACACGTTGAACGGGACCAGCACCCGATCGCCCACCTTGAGCCGCTGCACGCCGCTGCCGACGTCGACCACCTCGCCGACGAATTCATGGCCGAACGTGCTGCCGACGCGGGTGTCCGGCACCATGCCGTGATACAAATGTAGGTCCGATCCGCAGATACACGAGCGCGTGACGCGAACAATCGCGTCACCGGGATGCTCGATCTCGGGGTCAGGTTTTTGCACCGCGCGGACGCGGTAAGGGCCTCAATAGTCCATTGCCAGCATGTGATCCTCCTCGGTATAGGCGCGCGGTGTCCGCCTTTCGGCCACCGCTGCATACATGGTAGGCGCCGCCGCGCTGCCCAGCGTAGGCCGCCGTATAGCGATCCTGTAGGATCGTGACCAATCAATTGGTATGGCCGGGGTTTGCGCACGCCATGGCTCGGACTCCGCCAGGGATTCGGTTGGCCTGCAATGCACTACAGCACCAAAGTTCGTTCCAGGTCAAAGGACCAGGGTCCACATCCGCATAAGATGCCAAAGCGCCCACCATACTGCCGCCGCGTTCATGCGGACAACCCGAAAATGAACGCGATTAAAAGTTCCCTGCTGATGTCGTTCGCCGAAAAATACACCGTGCTGGTGATCGGCATGGCCGGCGGCATGATCATCGCGCGGCTGCTGACACCAGGCCAGATCGGCATCTTTTCGATCGGCGCCGTCGTCGTCGGCATCACCCAGATGGTGCGCGATTTCGGCGTCGGACAATACCTGATCCAGCAAAAAGATTTAAACGCGGAGCACCTGCGCGCCGCCTACACGCTGACCATGCTGATCTCCTGGAGCATGGCCGCCCTGCTCGCGCTGGCCGGCGATCCGGTCGCGGCCTTCTACGACGAGCCCGGTGTCGGCGAGGTGCTGCGCGTGCTGGCGCTCAATGTCCTGCTGATCCCGTTCGGCTCCATCACGCTGCCCGTGCTGCGCCGGCAACTGCGCTTCCGCGCGCTCTACTGCATCAACGTCGCCAACGCGCTGACCAACCTGCTCGTCTGCCTGATGCTGATCAAACTAGGCTTCGGCTACCTGAGCCTGGCGTGGGCGGCGGTCGCCGGCAGCCTGGTGACGGTGCTGGTGAGCCTGCCGTTCCGGCCCGCCGACATCCCCTGGCTGCCCGGCTTCACCGGCATGCGCAAGCTGCTGCGCTTCGGCGTCTACGCCACCGGCTCGAACGTCATCGACGAGTGCGGTGTCGCCGCGCCGGACATGATCATCGGCAAGCTCATCGATGTCGAAGCGGTGGGACTGTTCGGCAAGGCGCAGGCCACCTTGAACATCTTCAACATGCTAATCACCCGCGCCGTCACGCCCGTGCTGCTGCCGCTGTTCGCCGCCAACGTCCGCGACGGCCACGACGTCAAGCGGCTGTATCTGCGCACCGTCGCCTACATGGCGGGGCTGGCGTGGCCATTCTTCGCCGTGCTGGCCGTGCTGGCCACGCCGCTGACACGGCTGCTGTACGGCCCGCAGTGGGATGCCAGCGCCCCGCTGGTGCGCATCATGTGCGTCTCGACCGCCACGTTCTGCCTGCTCGGCATGGCGCGCGACCTGTTCGTCGCCATGGGACAAGTGCGGCTGCGCGCACAACTGGAGGCGGTCGGCGTGTCGGCACGCATCGCCGGCATCGTCGTGGCGGCGCCGTTCGGGCTGGAGGCGGTGGCCTGGAGCATCGCCGCGACGTCGCTGCTACGTTCGGCGCTGCTGTATCGCAGCTTGGCGGCGCTGACCGGCATGCGCGTCGCCGAGCTTGGTCGCGGTGTGGCGCGCTCGGCCGCCCTGACGGCGCTGACGGTGGCCGGCCCGGCGCTGCTGATGCTGTCGCCCGGCCTCGACGACGCCAGCCCGCTCGTCCTGCTCGCGCTCGAAGGTACCGCAGCGCTGGCCTGCTGGGTGGCGGGGGTAGTCTTGCTCAACCACGAGATCAAGCCGGACCTGGTGGCGACGGCGCGCCCGCTGCTGCGCCGTTTGCTGCCGAAGCCGGCAAGGCGTTAGGAAACGATATGCCACTACACTCCGTCATCATGCCCGCCTACAACGGCCAGACCTATCTGGCCGAGGCGATCGACAGCATCCTGCGGCAAACCTGCGCGGAGCTCGAACTGATCATCGTCAACGATTGCGCCACCGACGACTCGGCGGCGATCGCGGCCGACTATGCCGCGCGCGACACCAGGGTGCGCGTAGTGTCGACGGCGGTCAATTCCGGCGCGCCCGCGTTGCCGAAGAATGTCGGACTGTCGCTGGCGAGGGGCCGGTACATCTCCTTCTGCGACCAGGATGACGTGATGCTGCCGGACAAACTGGAACACGCCACGCGCATCTTCGCGCAGCATGCCGACCTGGACATCCTCTTCGCGGATTTCGAACCGTTCGGCGAGGCGCTGCACGGGCAGCGCGGCTACCTGACGCACAAGGAATTCACATCGAAGGCGCGGGGCTACCTGGAGCCGCTGGGGGACGGGCTGTACCGGTGCCGCAACTTCTGGGGTTGCATGGCCGGCCTGCAGACCGGCATGAGCACGCAGACCATCGTGTGCCGGCGCGAAGTCATCGTCGGCCAGCGCTTCGACGTGCGTTACCGCATCCTGGACGACATCTCGATGTGGTACCGGTTCGCGGAGACGGCGCGGATCGGCTTCCTCGACCGCACCGTCGCCCGCTACCGCCATCACGACCAAGCGCTCACGACGGACGAAGCCCTGCTCGCGCGGGAGACGCTCGCCTTCCACAAGGAAAATTACTTCCGACAATCCCATCTGTTCAACGCCGCAGAGAACAAAAGGTATCGCAGCATGCTCGCCGGATTCCTGATCCGCGTCGCCTCGTGCCCCAACGTCAGCAAGCTGGAACAGCGCGCCAATCTGGCGCAATCGCTGATTTTCGAGGTTCGCCTAAGCACGTTGCGCTGGCTGCTGCAAACATTTGCGTGACTTGTCGCCAATAAGCCGCACCCTCCCAGGAAGACATCTCGCATACGGTGAGCGGTGTTAAACTTTCTTCCATGCATTCACCGTTTACGCCACACTTTCCAGCCGGCGCGCCACGCGGCACATCACGCAGAACCGCGTTACTGGCCCTGACCGCCTGGACCTTTGGTACGCGCAACGCGCTGGCGGCGCCAGAGCCGATGGCCTACCGCTACTGGGACTGGGGAAAAACCCCCAAGCGCGATCAATACCAGACCGCCGCGCTCAAGCTGGCCCTGCAAAAGACGACGCCGGACTACGGCCCGTTCACGGTGGTGCACGTGGTCGATACGATGAGCACCACGCGCGTCCGGCGTGAAATCCATTCCGGCAAGCGTATGAACGTCCATGCCGGCCCGTGGCGCGACCTGGACGCCGACGACCCGGAAGAGCGCGCCATCATGATCGGCACGCCCGTCCTGAGCGGCCTGCTGGGCTACCGCCAACTGATCGTGCGCCGCGACGACCTGCCGAAATTTCAAGCCATCACCACCGCCCCACAGTTAAAACGGCTGGTGGCCGGACAAGGCCGGGGCTGGGTGGATAACGCCGTGCTGCGCCACAACGGCTATCAGGTCGTCGACAGCGGCAACATTGCAACCTTGCTCGACATGCTGGTCAGCCACCGCTTCGACTATCTGCCGATCAGCGTGGTCGAAGCCGATTTCCTGATGAAGGAACATGCGCAACTGGCCGACACGCTGGCACTGGTGCCGGGGCTGATGCTGTATTACCCCTTGCCGGTGGTGTACTACGTCAGCGCCAACGAGCCGCGGCTGGCGCAGCGGCTCGAGGCCGGTCTGTCGATGGCCAAACGCGATGGCTCGCTGGACGCGCTGACCGCGCGCTACTTCGCCAAGGAAATCGAACTGGTGAAAGCCAGCGCCAGCCGCTGCTTCACGCTGGACCATCCGCTGCTGCCGAAAATCTATGCGTCGGAGCCACCGCGACTACTGGGCAGGTAGCGCTTCGCGGTTCATGGCGGCTTGGAAAACGGCCGACGTCACGACTGGTCGGCGTCTTTTTCCGGCCGCTCCAGCATCCCGCGCAAGAGTGCCGCCTGATCCGATGCGATTGCCGATTGCGCCGCGTATGCCTTTTCAGCACGCTCCCGCTCGGACGCGCCGGCGTGCAGATCGCGCAGCATTTTTTCCCGCTCCTGCAGCGCCCGAACAGCCGCCCACAGCGCCTCCTCGACGACATCGCCCTGCAATTCCTCCAATATGCGCGCCGTATAGGCATGCCCGGTGTGACAGCGAAAACGCGGAACGCCGTTGTCGGTCAATTGCCACAACGTGCCGTGGCACTCCGGGCAGGTAAAGGTCGATGGCGTCGCGATCTTCGCCAACTCCTGTAATCCGCCCTGACCGGCGCTCATCCGGTTTTCCAACTTCAGCCAGGATTTGACTGACGCCGCTTCGGCGTCGTCCGATGGTGTGGTCATGGAAGACTCCAATCGCTCTGATTGAACGCGCCTGACAAGCTCGGGGCCGATGTCGTCCGAGCGCAACATCATATCGACCGCGACGCTCGCCAGCGCCATGCTCGGCATGCTGGCGGCCGCCGCATCGGCGGGGTCCTGGACGATGGCGCAGCCGCCAAGCGACTTTATCGCCTGCAAGCCGGCGGCGCCGTCGTCGAGATACCCGGTCAAGATGACGCCGATCGCTTGCTTGCCGTAAGCCACGGCGACCGAGCGAAACAGCGGATCGATCGCCGGCCGCGCATGGTTTTCCTTTGCCCCGTGATGCAAGCGGACGGTGCTCCCGTCCTCGCTGACGAGCATATGGTAGTCGGCGGGCGCCAGCAACACCACGCCGGCCGCGACCGGCGCCCCGTCGCGCGCGTCGCGCACGGGCAACACGCTATCCTTCGCCAGGATCTCGGCAAGGGCACTCCTGCGCGCGCCGATATGCGTGACGATTAACAAGGTGCCGGGAAAATCTGCGGGTAGCGCGGACACGATCTTCAGCAGCACGCGCATCGCGCCGAACGAACCACCGATGGCAATGACTCTGTGCATGTCGCGTCCCCTGTTCCTCCTCATCTCATCGTCATTTTATCCCCGAGTCCGGTCACCGACGGCGCACGATTGCGCGCGCATCAGCCCTTCGGACATAAAAAAACGGCCGGGTCCCGCATGCGATGCGGAACCCGGCCGTTCTGTGCGGAGCGGACTTAGAAAGCCATCCGCACGCCGAGGTTCACACGGCGGCCGACATCTTCCAGTGTCAGGAACTGGCTCTCGTTGTTGGCGTACTCGCGCATTCTCGCGTTGTTCAGATTGATTGCGTCGAGATAGAGCGAGATCTTCGGCGTGATGTTGTAACGCAAGCTCGCATCGGTCTGGCCATACGCCGCGCGGTTGCGCGGCATGGTGCTGCCGCCGCCGCAATCGACCGAGAAGTGGTTACGCCAGTTGTAGCTCACGCGCGCCGAGAACTGGGTGTTCTCGAAGAACAGCGAACCGTTGTACGACTGCGGCGACAGGCCTGGGTAGCCGCACGCCGGGGCGCTGCCCGCGCGCTCGGCGCTGGCGTCCACGTAGGTGTAGTTGGCCGACACGCCGAAGCCCTGCAGCCAAGGGATCGAGTCGTCGAAGGCGTACTGGCCGGCGATCTCGATACCCTTGATCTTGCCTTTCTGGCCGTTGCGCACGCGGGAGTCGTGCACCACCTCGTCGAACTGCGGTATGCGCATGTCCTGCAAGGTCGTCTCGAGGAAGTCGGACACCTTCTTCATGAACACGGCCGTGCTGACATAGTTGGTCTTCGACAGATACCATTCATACGAAATGTCGAAGTTCTTCGACTGCATCGGCTTCAGGTAAGGGTTGCCGCCGCCGGTCTGCACGTCGCCGAAGCGGCCGCCGTACCAGTTGTCCACGCTCATCTGGCTCAGCGTCGGCCGGGTCTCGGTCTTGGAGGCGGCAAAGCGCAGCAGCATGTCCTTGGTCAGGTCGATTTTCAGATTGGCCGACGGCAGGTAGCTGTTATAGCTGTTGTCGACGGTGATGACCTGGTATGGTCCCCACTGCGAAATGAAGGTCGTGTCGTTCGGGCTCTTCACCGCCGACAGCAGCACGCGGCTGGTGCCGGTCGAGGACGAGTTCACGCGCACCATGCGCATGCCGGCGTTGGCCGACCAGCCGCTGCCCTCCCAGCGCGTGTCCAGGAACAGGCTCTTGACCTTTTCCTCCACGCCCCACGACGACGGCTTGGTGTAGTCGATCGCCATCGGGCCGTTAGGATACCTGGTCTTGTCGGAATACAGGGCCGGATCGTTGGACTGCGGCAGCAGAGACGGCTGGTTCAGATAATTGATGTAGGCGTGCGGGTCGAAGCGCAGATAGGCGGGCGGCACCTGGGCGCCGCCGCCGAGGAAGTTTTCCAGCGGCGTCACCGTGAACAGGCTGGCCGGCAGGCCCACGTGGTAGCCGCTGAAGGCGTTCCACGAATCGCTGCTGTACGTCAGGCGGCCGACCTCGCGCTGAGAATAGCCGACACCGGTATCGGCGCCCTTGAAGAAGCCGATATCGTGGTCCCACGACAGGTTCATGCGCCCTTCTTTCAACTTGTCGTGGAGGTTGACCTGGCCGTTGGAGACGGCGTGCGCGCGCACCGCCGTCGGGTCGGCCAAGCCGTCGCCGAAGGTGATGCTCGGCGTGCCGTTAAAGCTGAGCATGTCGCCGTTTTTCGGCACCATGCCGGCCACCACCCACATGTCCGGCGTGGCCGACGTCGAGCGCGAGGTCGACACATCGCCCTCCAGGCGCCATTCGTCGCCCAGCTTCCATTTCGAATTCAGGCCGAAGGCGCGGGTGATCGACAGGCGATCGCCGCCCTTGACGATCATGTCGTTCGAGTTCGCTTCGCCGAGCAGCTTGCCGGCGCCGGCGATCTCCGGGTTGTTGGCGTAAAAGATCGAGCCGGGACGCAGGAAGCTGGTCACCTGGTCGTTGTTGTCGTACTTCACGCCGAGCTGGGTTGGATTGTTCCAGTCGCTGACGGCGACCACATCGTTTTTCTGGTCCAGGCGCGAATACAGGGCGTCGGCGCTGAGCTTCCACGTCGGCGACGGATTGTATTGCACGGCCAGGTTACCGACCAGGCGCTTGCGGCTTTCCTCCTCCTGCTGGAAGCCGTAGCTCTGCGGCATATACAGCTTGCGGGTGGTGACGTCGGCCATCGTCAAGCCGCGCGAGTTGAGGTCGCCGTTGATCATCGCCACGTCGCGGTAGTTCCAGGCGTCGTTGACGGCCTTGTTCTGCTTGGACGCGCGGTCGGTATACGACACCGAGCCGGCCACGCCGAAGGTGCGCGCCTCGTTGGCGAACGAATACATGCCGCTGGCGTTGGGCGTGTACTTTTTCGAATTGTCGTCATAGGAGCTCGACGCGTTGAACACGGTCGAGTGCCCTACCTTGCCCGACAGCGGACGCGCGGTCTGGATATCCACGGTCGAACCGATGCCGCCCTCGGGCAGGAAGGCCTGGGAGGTCTTGTAGACCAGCACCTTGGAAATCAGGTCGGACGACAGCATGTCGAACGAAAACTCGCGGCCGCCGGTGTCGCTGGTCATGGTGCGGCCGTTGACCAGCACGTTGTTGAACTCAGGTCCCAAACCGCGCACCGAGATGTAGCGACCTTCGCCGCCGTTGCGCTGGATCTGCACGCCGGTCACGCGCTGCAAGGATTCGGCGATATTGGTGTCGGGGAATTTACCGGCGTCCTCGGCCGAAACAGCGTCGACCACGCCGTCCTGCATGCGTTTGGTGTTGAGGGAGGAACTGAGGGAAGCGCGGATGCCGCTGACGACGACTGTCGCGGAAGGATCCACTACCGGCTGGTCGGCCGTTTGCGCGGAGGCACTAAAAGAAATTACCATTTCGGCGATGAGGGCTGCCAATACAGTCTTCCGCATACGGGTCTGAGGCGTTGTCATTGTTGTCTCCTATGTTGTTATTGCAGTCCTTTTTGTACTTGCCATGGCTGCATGACTTTTATAATAAGCCCCTCTCAACAATGCCAATCTATCATTTATTTGCAAATTCATATTCCAAAATCATATAACTAGCATTGCAACATTTTGTCCTGAACAAGCAAATGAAAAAGCCAACCCATGATGGATTGGCTTTCGTTACCGCAGTGGAAGCTTTAACCCGCTAGGCGGGCGACGGGCGCACGACGCTGTGACCTGTGGCACGCTGAACCAGGCTGGCTAGCGGCGCCTCTACGCACCTGAAGAAAACCACCCCTGCGGCCAGGCTGGCGGCCCACGCCACGAGCATGCCGAAGGCCTGCAATTCCGGCTCCGGCGGCACGAAACGGGTGAACGCCGCGTTCACCAGCAGACATACCGGAAAATGTATCAGAAACACGGAATACGATATCCGAGCCAATCCGTTGACCACCGACCATCCCTTACCGCTGGATGTTGTTTTGGCGCGACCAAACAACACTAAAACGCAGGCAACCGCCATCGCCAGCGCGATGCGGCTGCGGAAATCGAGTGCCTGGGCGGCCAGCACGGGCAAAAACGCCATTCCCACCAGCAACGCGGCGGCGCCCGGTTTGCGACGCGGATCGCTGGCCCACCAGGCCATCAAGCCCAAGCCATAGCTACCGAAGAAATACGGCGCCCAGTTATCCCAGTCGGCATCCAGATTGAAGTACACAAGGGACAGCGCGACGGCCAGCGAGATCATGCTCGGCATCAGCCACGGCGAACGGCGCTCGGCGGCGAGACGGCCGCCGATCCACAACATCAGCGCCATCAACGCATACAGTTGGAAGTCGATGGCGACATACCAAGCGCCCGCCGACAGCGACGGATAGCCCAGCACGCCATGCAACAACAGCGCATGCGCGGCAAGCTGGCTCAAGGTGGCCGGTTCAGAGATCGAATCATGCGCCATCAACTTACCGGCCAGCATGGAAGCGGCGGCGGCCAGCAAGGTCGCGACCATGAACGGCGGCGCCAGCTTGGCGTAGCGTCGCCAGATCGCGCCGATTGGGTCGGCCATGCCGGCGTGGCCCGTGGGCGCCAGGGATTTGGCGGCCAAAAAGCCGCCGATGACGAGGAAGGCCTGCACCGCGATGCGGGCGCTATCCCCGAGCCAACTTATCAAGGCCGGCAACATGGGTCGCACGTGATCGGCCATCGGACCATAGAAGGCGAGATGATGCAGCACGATCAGCTGCGCCGCGCCCGCCTTCAACAGATTGATCAAGCCAAATTGCGATGGCGGACGCATCTCCGCCCCAACCGCTCCTTTTGCCATTAACGTCATACCGATTCCTTGCCGTGCCAAAACCATTCCACAACATATCTAAAAGCAATTGAATTGCTGTCAATGTTGTAGACCGGTCGCTATCATAGCTGAGGCTGGCATATCGGTGGCGCGCGCATTGCTCAGTTGCGTTAGGGAATTAACGTTTCTTCATGATCGAGCCGAGCACGCCGCGAATAATTTCGCGCCCGACCTGGGAACCGATGCTGCGCACGGCCGACTTGACCATCGCCTGCACCGCCGTGTCGCGCTTGCCGCTCTGGCCGAACAAGCCGCCCAGCACGTCACCGAACATCGCGCCGCCGCCGGCCGCTTCCGGGGGCTGTTGTTGTGGTTGCTGTCCAGGCGATGCCCCGCGCGCGGCCGCGTCGGGAGCATCCTGCGCCGAGCGGGCGCCGGCGGCCACGCGGCCGTTCAGCTTCTCATAGGCCGATTCGCGGTCGATCGTCTTTTCATAGACGCCCGCGACGATGGAACCGTCGATGGCCGCCTTGCGCTCGGCCGCGTCGAGCGGGCCGAGCTGGCTGGCCGGCGGCAGGATGAAGACGCGCTCCACCATGCGCGGCGCGCCCTTCTCGTCGAGGAAGGACACCAGCGCCTCGCCCACGCCCAGTTCGGTGATCACCTGTGAGACATCCAGCGCAGGATTGGGGCGGAACGTCTCGGCGGCGGCCTTGACCGCCTTCTGGTCGCGCGGCGTATAGGCCCGCAGCGCGTGCTGGACGCGGTTGCCGAGCTGGCCCAGCACCGTGTCCGGGATATCGATCGGATTTTGCGTGACGAAGAACACGCCCACGCCCTTGGAACGGATCAGGCGCACCACCTGCTCTATTTTTTGCAGCAGGGCCTTGGGCGCGTCGGTGAACAGCAGATGCGCCTCGTCGAAGAAGAACACCAGCTTCGGCTTGTCGAGGTCGCCCACCTCGGGCAGGTTCTCAAACAGCTCGGACAGCATCCACAGCAGAAACACCGCGTACAGGCGCGGCGCGTTCATCAGCTTGTCGGCGCTGAGGATGTTGATCACGCCTTTGCCGCGCGCGTCGGTCTGCAGCAGGTCGTCGATGTTAAGCATCGGCTCGCCGAAGAACTGGTCGCCGCCCTGCTCCTCGATGGCGATCAGGCCGCGCTGGATGGCGCCGATGCTGGCCGCGCTGATGTTGCCGTAACTGGTCTTGAAGTCGGCCGCGTTGTCGCCGACGTGCTGCAGCATGGCGCGCAAATCCTTGCTGTCGAGCAGCAGCAAACCGTTGTCGTCGGCGATGCGGAACACCAGTTGCAGCACGCCCTCCTGCGTATCGTTCAGGTTAAGCATCCGCGCCAGCAGCAGCGGGCCCAGGTCGGACACGGTCGCGCGCACCGGATGGCCCTTTTCGCCGAACACGTCCCAGAAGGTGACCGGGCAGCCGGCCCACTGCGGCGTCTCCAGCTTGAGCGCGGCGAGGCGGGCGCCCATCTTCTCGCTCAGCGCGCCGGCCTTGGCGATGCCGGACAAGTCGCCCTTGACGTCGGCCATAAAGACCGGCACGCCGATCTCGGACAGCGACTGCGCGATCTTCTGCAAGGTCACGGTCTTGCCGGTGCCGGTGGCGCCGGTGATGCAGCCGTGGCGGTTGACCAGGTTGGACAGCAAGTCCAAGGAGATGGAGTCGTTCTTGGCGATGGTGATCGGGGTAGGCATGGTCGTCCTGCGGCTGGATGATAGGAAAAACCATCATACCGCAACCGTGCCCGCGACTGGCCTAGCCCGTGCGGCGCAGCGCCAACACGCGCGCGTCGTGGTGGACATTGATGGCGTAACCGTTGCGCCCGGCGCTTTTGACGCCGTACAGCGCCTGGTCGGCCGCGTGCATCAAGCCCTCAGGCGTAGCGCTCGGGTCGTTGCTGATGGCGATGCCGACGCTGGCGGTCACGCGCAGGCCCGGGCCGCCGATCGCGCCGAAATGGAAGGGCGCGGCCATCGCCTCGACGATCTTGTCGCCGAGCGGCGCGCCCTCCGCCACGGAGCCGAGCTGCTCGAACACGATGACGAACTCGTCGCCGGCCAGCCGCGCCACGGTGTCGCCGCCGCGCACCGCGTCGTTCAGCCGGCGGGCAAACTCGACCAAGACGGCGTCGCCGACACCGTGGCCGTAGGTGTCGTTGATCTGCTTGAATTTATCGATATCCAGGAAGGCCAGGCCCACATAGCAATCGGCGCGCCCGGCGCGCGCGATCGCCGCCGGCAGCAACTGGTCGAACATGCGCCGGTTGTTGGCACCGGTAAGCGGGTCGGTGCTGGCCAAGCGCTGCATCGCGTCCTGCGCCTCCTGCCGCTGGCGGGACAGCAGGTGCAGTGCGCGGCTCAACGTGCCGAACTCGTCGTGCCGCTCGCTGGCGAACACGTCGATATAGGCGATGCCGGAATTGATCGACTCGACTTGTTTGCGCAAGTGCGCCAGTGGTTGCATCAAGGCCTTGGTCAGGACCCATCCGAAGAACGCGGCCAGTGCCGTGATCATCGACGCCGCCGCCAGCGCCCGCCCGCGCACCGCCGCCATCGGCGCGAAGGCGTTGCGGATCGGATAGACGGCGGCGATGGTCCAATCGACCTTGCGCAGCAGCGTGTGCGCCACCAGCACCGGTGTATCGTCGTCGAGCACGTCGTCGCGCCAGCCCTCCGGACGGTGCAGCACGGCCTGGCCGAGCGCGCCGTCCGGGTCCAGGTGGGTCAGCACGCGGGCCTTGTCGGGATGATGGATGATGGTGCCGTCGGCGCCAACGATGAACAGATAGCCCTGGCTGCGGTGCAGCGAGTCGAGATAGTCGGAGAAAGACGGGCGCAGCAGGTCGATCGCGCCGAGCAGCACCATGATGACGTTGCCCTGTTCGTCCTCGACCGGCTGGGTGAGGGCGATCACCGGCTTGCCCGATAGCGCGCTGACGAACGGCGCCGAGACCACGCCCTCGCGCGCAGCCAGCGTATCCTTGAAATACTGCCGTCCGGCGACGTTGATGCGGCGCGCATTGCGGCTGTTCAGGCTGGCGATGAGATTGCCCTGAACGTCGAAGGCGGTCACGTTAAAGAACTCGCCGCGCAGGCTCTCGCGCGACTCGAGCAAGCGCTGAACCTGTCCCGGCGCCGTGCCATGCTCGCGCATTTCCTCCATCAGCGAAAACAGCAACAGCTTTTTTCCCTTGAGATCGTTGTCGATGTGGCCGGCCGCGCTGCTCAGCAGTGACAGTTGCTGTCTGGCGACACCCTCGCGCATTTCGGTTTCAGCGACCAGCAGGGACACGCCGCCAGCGCCGAGCGCGGCCAGCATCACCATCGCCGTGACCAGCATGGTTATCTTGAAATTAAAACTCTGGATGATGCGGGCCACTGGTTTCATGTCGGTCTCTGCCTCACCACGTGCGGGGAAGGCATGGCTACGAGTGTCCGGCACGATCGGGGCCAGGGGAAGGACGCGGGCAGGAATCGGGCTCCGGCGTCAATCGGACGAGTCTATCGCATTTCCACAAGTTCCACAAAGTAATTAAGTTGCATATCAACCACAGTCGGCATGCGGCAGCGGTGACCGGCGCCAGGGGATTCCATATTACTGGAAGACAGGTCGGAAGAAGCTGCGCTCATAGCTGATGATGCAGCGGGTTTCCTCTGCATATTTGAAGGCGGCTTGGCATTCGGCGTCATCCTGCGACTTGGTCCGATATTCTTCATATGCGGCAAGCGATGGAAAGGTGAACATCGCCAGCGCCACGTTGTTGGCGCCTTCTGACGGCAGAAAATATCCATGGTGCTGGCCGCCAAATCTTTCAACCAGCGGTATCCAGATTTTCCCGTAGTGCTCGAATTCCTTGAGCTTGTGTGCATCAATCACGTAGCGCAGATAGCAGGTAACCATGAAAATCTCTAATCGAATCGTTGATGGTCCAACTATAGTATAAAAAAGGCAAATAGGCGTAATATTTGTATAGGTCAAAACAGACTTTATTTTGTGTCGGCGATCTTCAGGTACGCAGCAAATACATCAAATCCTCGCGGTCCTGTCCGGGTGGTTGGCTGTAGAGGCAGGTATCCACGCCCAGCCGCGCGCCGTTGGCCTCGTCCAGGCTGAACCCGCGCACATCCTGTGCGCGCTGGATCAGATGCACTTCGTAGCACATGTCCACGCCGCACTGCAGCGCCAGCAGCGCGGCCAGCCGCACCGCGCCGCTGTTCCCGGGCAGGAAGCGGTCGTAACCATCTCGGTCCAATGGACCAATGCGCAGCCGCACGCGGGCGTCGCAACGATAGAGTCGTTGGCCCAGCAATACACCGCCGCCAAGATCGACATTCGCCATGCCCAAGCGCGCCTGGTCGCCGGCGGGCAAGTCCTGCCACTCCCCCACCAGTTGCTCCACCGCGAACGGCACGTCGAAGTACTCCGCGTACATGCCGGCCATCAGCGGCGCGGAGACCGCCCGGCCGCGTATCTGCATGGCATAGAACGCCATCGTCTCACGCTCGATGCTGTCGTCGTCCGGAGCGCAATGCGCGCCCGACAGCAACGTCAGCATGCCCATGAACGCGTCGTCCCCTTCCGGCGTGGCCATGCACTCCGGCCGGTGCCTGGCCCAGGCCGCGTAAAACATGTCCAGCGCGCGATGCGAGAACATGTCGAGAAACGCCCTCGGGCCGCCGTCGCTGTTGCCTTTCTCATGGCGGTTGATGCGCTCCGAATAATGCAGCGGCAAGCTGCCCTGGCTGCCCAGCAATCCCATGAACGCGGGCGTGATGCGGATGCGCTTGTCGTCGCTGCTGACGCTGTCGATCTGGCTGGGCGGGAAGCCCAGCGACAGCCGGTTGCGGAAGCGCACGTCGCTCAAGCCGGCGCCGCCCTCCTGTTGCTGCGCGAGCGCGATCAGCCGCACCGCCTGGAAGAACTCGAAGCGGTGGGGTTCGGCCAGCAGCTCGCCGATCAGGCCAAGCTCAACGCGCCGTTGCGGGGCAGACATCGCAGCAACTCCTTTCCATTGATACTGGAGACAATCACCAGCTGGGTGTAGCTGTTCAGATGGACGTGCAAACCAAACAGATGGTCGAGTAGTTGCGCGAACATATGCAGTCCGGTGCCGGCGAACGCTTCCTCGTCCAGGGTGACCGTCACCTCGGTGCCGCGCAGCGTCGCGCTGCCCTGCGCTTGCCGCACCAGCTTGGTGGCGGGCCGGTGCGACAGGCCGGCGATGCCGTCGATCTGGCGCTGGGAGACGGCGTTGTCCGGCCGCGCATAGAGCCGCAGCATCTCCGTCAACGCCGGCAATCCCTCGTGCGTCAGCGCGCGGTGGTTGAGCGCCAGATGGCTGATCAGTCCCCACTGGCCATTGCCGTTCGCGCTCAGCCGGTACGAGGTGGTCGGCCGGCGCAGCACGCGGATCGGAAAGCCGCCAACGGCCGCCTCCGTGGCCAGGTCGCCCCGGGGCCGTCCGTATTCCATATGATGCGGCAAATCGCGGTTGGTGCAGGTGACGCGCACCGACGCCGTGGCCTGCTCGTTGCGCAACGGAGAAAAATCGTGGTCGACCAGGGTCAGCGAAAAATCGTGGCCCGCGCCGGCGGCCAGCGCCTCGTCGCGGCTGGCCAGCCAGTAGCGGCCCTTGCGGCTGGCCGCGCCGCCATGGCGCAGCGAATAGTATGGAAAGAACTCGGTCACACTGTCGCCGTTCGCCGATGGCCGCACCAAATGCACCGAGTCGATGCTGTAGATCTCGCTGCCGCTGCCGGGCATCTGGTCGGGCATCAGCGGATAGCTGCTGAGCGCGTGCGTGACGCGAATCGGCGTGACCGGCTGCGTGTACAGATTGACGATGGGCGTGCAGCCGAGCACCAGATTATCCGCCACCAGCGCGCGCAGGATGCGCGCGGCGGGCATGTCGGGCCGGCAGCCGGCCAGCGCCAGCCGCAGCGTCAAACGGCCGCAACCGGCTGGCACGTCGGCCAGCACGGCGTCGAGGTCGATGTCGAAAAAATCGAATTTTTCAGGAAAGGCGAAATACTCGCCGAGCAGCCGGTAGCCGCCGTGCTCGGAGGCTGCGGCCGGCAACAGCGCCTCGTCATCGGCAAAGCCGACCGGCGTTATGGGCGACCCGGACAACACGCTCCACTGCCCGTCCGCCTCCACGCAGGCGCCGGCGGCCCGCATGAACAAGGTGTCGCGCAAGGCGGCGCGCAGCGACGGTTCGCCATCGATGAACACTCTCAACCTCGACAGCCCGTTCAACGCCGGGCCGAGGGCGCAGCCGACACTTTCCAGCGTGATGCAAATGGCCGCGCCGGCGTTCGCCGGTAGCGGCAGCCCCGGCGGCGCCTCGATGTGCGGCTCGAACCATGCGGCGCCGATCGCCACCGGCGCGACCGCGACGTCGTAGACCGTGCGGAAGCGGCACGCCACCTTCGCCTGTCCCAGCGCCGTCATCGGGGTGCCGCGCGGCACAATAATTGGCACCATCGTGACGCCGGAGATCTCGCCGGCCCTGGCGCCGCCATGGTCGATGTGCGCGATCGAACACGACGGCATCGGCCGCAGGTAGTGCGGATACAGCATGCCGAGCAGCGCTTCGGTGAAGCCGGCATAGCCGTCGTCGAGCAGCTTGCCCACGCGGGCATTGAGGACGGCAGAACCCTGGATCAGGCGGTCGACATGCGGATCGGCGCCGCCCTCTGCTTTGGTGCCGAGACTGCCGGCAAGCTTGGGATAGCGCCCGGCAAACTCGGCGCCGGCCTGCCGCAGCAGGCCCAGTTCGCGTTCGACATACGGCAGCAGTTTATCCATCGTGGCATCCGTGACAACCCATGCGACCCCAGCCGTGATGGCGATGGTCGAACCGCACAGGCTGTCGATCATCGCATTGCTGCGAAAAAACTTATTGACATGCAGCAATAACGGGACGTCATGTCGCTAGTCGCGCAACACTTTGCGCAGTCGCTTGCGCGGCCACAATTCGTCCGGCCCGGATATCTCTAACCTGTGAATTCCTCTTTATTTTTCATCGTAATTTTTCACCATAACTAGACAGGGATGAGCGACATGGCGACAGCGACAAAAGATGAGAACCAGGAACTCTTCGAGCAGACGATCCGATCGCTCGAGGCGCAGCTCGCCAACGCCGGCGCCCATTTGACCATCGACGCCTCCGCCCGCATCGCCTACGCGCGCGAGATCAAGCACATGGCGGACCGGCTCCGCACCGAAGCGTTCACCGGCAGGATCACCTGGGCCCAGGCGGCGGCGCAAGCGCAGGAAACCCGCAACACCGTCATGACCATCATCCGTTCGCGCAGCACGTCGGTGGGCCGCGCGGTGGCGCAGCGCATCAAGGCGCAGGGCTACACGCTCAACGAGTTGGTGGCCCGCCAGACCACCCGCATGTACGGCCCCGGCGCGACCTTCGCCCGGCTGACCGCCTCACAGCGCAACATCGTCTACGCGTCCATCGTCAGCTCGGCCGGCAAGTCCAATCCGGCGGTCACGCAAACGATGTCACGCTTGTCGTACGTGGGGCGCGGCGTGATCTTCGTGTCGCTGGGGTTGTCGATCTACAACGTGACGACCTCGACCAACAAGGCGGCGGCGACCGGCAAGGAAATCGCCATCAACGGCGCCGGCATCGCGGGCGGCATGGCCGGCGGCGCGCTGGCCGGCCTGGCATGCGGGCCGGGCGCGCCGGTGTGCGTTACAGTGGGTGCTTTCATCGGGGGCGCACTGGCGGCCTTTGGTGTCAGCTCAATCTGGTAGACCATCATGAAACTGTTTTCGACAGACGACCTCTCGATCCGCCCCCGGCAGACCGGCGACGGCCTGCCGCGCAGCGAACTCATACTCTATGGCGAAACCACGGAAAAAATCGTCGAAGGGGCGGTGCTGGAAGCGGCCGTTTGCTGGAAGGGCCACTTCCTGATCTTCCTGACCGACGACATCATCCACGAAGACACGTTGCGCATCTACCTGCTCGATCCCAAGCTCGACATCGTCGACGCCGCGCGGCTGAGCGCGATGTACTCGACCGGCGCCTTCACCGGACTCGAACTGGTCGAACCCAACATCATCCACTTCGACTTCTTCGGCGCCACCACCTGGACCCTGGAGCTGCTCGACGAACAATCCTTTACCGTGCCGATGGTGTCCGACCCCAAAGGCGTGACCCGGCCGTTCAAATTATCCTGCCGCTTCAAGCTGCACGGCGCGCCGCAGCCGGGCGATTGATCAGCGCCGGAATTTCTTCGGCTGACGCTTGCGGGCGGCCGAGTTCTGATCCTGCAAAATCGAATCGACGCGCTCCGACGCTTCGCGCGACAGCTTTTGCGCCAGCTCCGTGTCCGGGAAATACTCCGGCTGGCGATAGGCCAGCCAGGCGTAGGCCGAATACAGCCGGCAGGCGTCCTCCACCTCCTGCAAGTTCATGAAATGCAGCGGATTCTGCTCCGGCTTGAGGCGCGTGATCTTCTTGTGCGCCAGCGCGGTGGCCCAGCCTTCCCACGCGTGCTGCAAGGTATGTACCTTGGACGAGATCGGCACCAAGGACAGCGCGAACTTCTCCGCCACCGTCAGTTGCAAGGTATCGAGCCAGGCGGCGCGCTCGAACTGGTCCTCGGTGATGCGCGGATAGAAGAAACCATCCGGCACATCGATGTTATGCACGAAGCGTTTGAGCAGCTTGGCCAGTCCATGCTCGTTGGTCACCGATGAAATCCGGTGTAAATGTTCCAACGTTGGCGCCACGGCAAAGCCGGTGGTTTTCAGCGGCACCGGCTTTTCCTGCAACAGCGAACGCATCACGTTGTGCGTCTCGTTGTCGTAGCCTGCCACCAGGCCCTCCTCGTGCACGCCGAAGCGCCCGGCCCGGCCGGCGATCTGCCGGGCCAGCGCCGCAGGAATCTCTTCCTCTTCATATCCATTGTATTTAACGGACGTAGTCATCACGATGCGCGCAATTGGCATATTCAGCCCCATGGCGATGGCGTCCGTGCCGACCACCACGTCGGCCGCGCCCTCGCGGAAGCGCTGGGCCTGCGCGCGCCGCACCTCCGGCGACAAGTTGCCGTAGACGGTGGCCACCGACAGGCCGACCTCGGTCACCATGTCGCGCCACATCAACACCTCCCGGCGCGAAAAGCAAATGACGGCGTCGCCGCGCCGCAGATTGGTCAGCTTGCGCACGGCCGACGGCTCCATCGACAGCGGCCCCTTGCGCTTCAACACATGCACTTCCAGCTCGCATTCGAGCCGCGCGGCCAGCACCTCGATGGCGCGGCGCGCTTCCGGCGCCCCGACCAGGTAGACGGTGTGCGCCGGGGCGCCGCAGACGGCGGCGGTCCAGGCCGAGCCGCGATCGCGGTCGGCCAGCATCTGGATCTCGTCAATCACGGCCACATCGACCGGCGTGCGGGTATCGAGCATCTCGACCGTGCTGGCGACGTGGGTGGCGCCGGCGACCAGGCGCCGCTCCTCGCCGGTGACCAGGCTGACGGCCAGCGGCCTGCCATGCTGCTCCATGCCCTGCAGGCGCTCATAGTTCTCCAGCGCCAGCAGACGCAACGGCGCCAGATACACGCCGCTCGGCGCCTTGGCCAGCGCCTCGATGGCCTGGTGCGTCTTGCCGGAATTAGTCGGACCCAGCAGCGCGATGAACTTGCGTTTAATGCGGCGGGCGACGTCGAACGACGCCGGATATTCGGCCAGATTGATGCTTTGCCGGGTGCGCTCGGCATGCTGCTCCTCCATTTCGCGCTCGACGGCGTGCTCCAGCCGCTGTCGGATGCGGTCGAACACCGTGCCGGCCGGCTCGGAGATCTGCATGTCGGCCAGGGCTTGCAGGAAAGGTTGCGGGTCGAGGTCGCAATCGTCGCAGGCATCGGCCATCTCGCGGACGAATTCGCCAACATACCCATGCAGTTCGGCGACGACGGCGTCGCTCGCGCGCTCGCACAGCAGCGCCGACCTTGCGTCGCCATCCATCTTGCGCCACTTGGACGGCTTGGCCAGCACGCCTTGCGCCGGCACCAGATCGTAGGGGTAATGTGTGCCGTTATACTCGACAATGCCGGTCAGGCGTAAAAACACCCGCCCTTCCATCCGGGACAACAAAAACCCCTTGGCCGTCAGGCCGAGCTGGCGCATCAGGTCGTCGTCGTTTTCTTGATCTGCAATGTCTGTCATGGTGCTGCCTTGGCGAGTGCGTCTATGTTGGATCGATACCGCCAGATTATATCGTGCCGCTCCTGCGCCCGTTTTTTGTATTTCCCAATGATATCTGGCACCATACGCGGTTCCGACGCAAAGCCAGCCCTGAAATCACCGCAATGCCTCAAACCATTATCGCCCCCGTCCAGCATGAATTGCTGATTAAAAAAAGCCGCTTTATTGCCTGCGTGCAGCCAATGACGGATCGGGCCGCCGCACAAAAAGTGGTGGCGGAGTTATGGGCGCAACATCCGCAGGCCGCGCACGTTTGCTGGGCATTATTAGCGGGCGGCCAATCGGCGGCGGTCGACGATGGTGAACCCAGCGGAACGGCCGGACGGCCTATGCTCGATGTTTTAAGACACCAGGATCTGGAGGGGGTATTGGCCACCGTCGTGCGTTATTTCGGCGGCGTAAAGCTGGGCGCGGGTGGACTGGTGCGCGCTTATACCGACAGCGTGGCACAGGCTTTATTAAGCGCCGAGAAAATCGCCATTATCAAGCTGCGCCATTTAATCTGTACGGTGCCGTATGCGATGGAAGGAATGATACGGCGCGAAATTGAAATGGCGGGGGCCAGCCTCGATAATGTATTCCACGCCGATGACGTCAGGTTTGAATTCAGCATGGCGGACACCGCCGCCGCTTCATTCATCACCCGCCTTAACGAAGCCGGCCATGGCCGCATCCTCTGGATCGATCCCGATGACGAATCGGCAACCGAATAAGGAAGACCGCAGGCACGCGGCTTCCATCCGTCACAAGCTCGATTTTGGTATATTCGCGCCAATAGTTGGCACGCCCTACCGGGGAACGCCGACCCAAGTGGCCCTGTGCCACAAGGTTTCGAATGGTCCCTGCTGATGGTTCTTCAGCCACCATACGCTGAACTGGCGCTGCAGCAGGGCCAGCACTATCCCAATCGCCAAGGCATAACTAGCGCCGGTATATTGGTACATACCCAGACCAAAGCCATAATAAATCCACGTGCCGACGATCGATTGCACGATATAACTGGTCATGCTCATTTTCCCCAATGGCGAGAAGAACGCCAGCCAGCGCCAGGAATAAAACAGCAGCGCAAAACCGGATACCAATACCAGCATAAAGGCCACATTCGACCACGACGTGACGATCACAAGCAACGGCCGCTGAATCGCCTGGCCCGTAATCCATGACTCTGGATAAGATTTAAGCAGGTAGAACGGAATAAAAACCAGCGCTGATATAACCAGGGTCCGCAACCAGAATGCTTTATTTTCGGGCGAGGTTTTGAATACGCCTTTTCTGCCGGCCAGCATACCGAGCATGAACAACGCGGGTATCTGGAATATACGACCATTCTCCCAGCTCCACCGCAAAGCCGCCTCTTTGCCGTTGGTCAGGTTTCCCCACCACACATCGAACATGGAACCGTTCGCCATATATTTCGACGTGCGGCCGAAATAAGCCCACGATGCCGGATCGGCCAGTTTCTCATCAGGATTTGGCAATGCCTGGAAAAACTCCAGCCATGCATAGGGTTGCAGCAGCAATATCACGGCGATGGCCAGCACCGTTCCGCTGCGAAGACGCGCGACGGGGATCAGCGCCAGTCCCAGCACGGCGTAGATACTCAGAATGTCGCCCTGGTAGAACATGGAGTTGAACAGGCCGAATGCCAGCAGCAATGCCAGGCGCCACGCGAACCGGGGCCGGAAATCCTCGCCGCGCTGCTCGCGGCTATGCCACTGGATATAAAAGGTTATGCCGAACAGGAGGGCAAAGATGGCATAGGACTTTCCGCCGAACAGGAAGAACATGCTATCCCAGATCATTTTGTCGATCAGCTTCAGCCACTCTGGCAGCCCGCCGGGGGAAAAATAGAAGTCGAAATGCTCGATGTTGTGGAGCAGCATAATCGAGACGATGGCGAAGCCGCGCAGCGCGTCGATCACATCCAGACGGGAGGAAGTGGTGTTCATCGGTTCCAGTTACCTTGGCAAAATGAGCAGAATGCCAAGTTTATATGGAAACGGTACCAGCAGTAAGTGAATTCGGGACATCGCCTGTCATTCAGCCGTAACACTTGCGACCTAAAGTAGCGGGGCCGCACAGCAAAACGGTAACACGAAGACAACAAACCACGCGCATCCCCCGGCGCGTATCCCCCAACGTCCTCACACGAATTCTATGACCTCACGACGCAGCTTCCTCCTCAACAGCGCCCGCGCGGGTATCGCTGCCGGCGCTTACGCAGCCTTTCCGCCGTCGATACAGCGCGCGCTCGCCATCCCGGCCAACAATGCGACCGGCACCATCCGGGACGTCGAGCATGTGGTGATCCTGATGCAGGAGAACCGCGCGTTCGACCATTATTTCGGCACGCTCGCCGGCGTGCGCGGCTTCGGGGACCGTTTCCCCATCCCGTTGCCGGAGGGCCGCAACGTATGGCAGCAGCGCACGGGGAACGGCACCGTGATATCGCCCTTCCACCTGGATGGCAGCACCGGCAATGCGCAGCGCGCCAGCGGTACGCCGCATGACTGGCTCGACAGCCAGCTGGCCTGGGACAACGGCCGCATGGACCAGTGGCCGCGCTACAAGAATCCGATTTCGATGGGCTTTTTCAAGGAAGCCGAGCTGCCGTTCCAGTTCGCGCTGGCCAATGCGTTCACCTTGTGCGACGCCTACCACTGCGCGATGCACACGGGTACCGATGCGAACCGCTCGTTCTTCCTGACCGGCACCAATGGCGCGGTGCCGACCGGCACCGCCTTCGTCAGCAACGAGTGGGATGCCATCGATGGCCTGCCCGGCGGCGTCAACACCGGATACACCTGGACCACCTACGCGGAACGCCTCGAAACCGCCGGCGTGCGCTGGATGAGCTACCAGAACATGCCGGATGAATGGGGCGACAATATGCTGGGCGCGTTCCGGCAATTCAGGCGCGCCAACATCGCGTCGGGCTATCCCGTCTCCAGCGGCGGCTCGCCCGGCCGGCCCTACACCAACACCGGCCAGGCCCTGCCTTATCACGCCTATGATGCGGCGACCGACAACGCCAACAACCCGCTGTACAAAGGCGTCGCCAACACCCTGCCTGGCACCCAGCCCGAGCAGTACCTGGATGCGTTCAAGCGCGACATCCGCGAAGGCAAGCTGCCGCAGGTCTCGTGGGTGAACGCGCCGTCGATTTACTGCGAGCATCCCGGCCCGTCCAGCCCGGTGCAGGGCGCGTGGTTCGTGCAGGAGGTCCTGGACGCCTTGACGGCCAATCCCGAGGTCTGGAGCAAGACCGTGCTGATCGTCACCTACGACGAGAACGACGGCTATTTCGACCATGCGCCCTCGCCGTCCGCGCCTTCGCCCGACGGCAAGGGCGGCTACGCCGGCAAGACCACGCTGTCGCAAGCCCAGCTGTCACCCGAGTACCACACCTATCCGAAGCCGGCCGGCAGTGGGGGGCAACCGGCCCCGGATGGCCGCGTCTACGGCCCCGGTCCAAGGGTGCCGCTGTTTGTGATTTCGCCCTGGAGCCGTGGCGGCTGGGTCAACTCCCAGGTGTTCGACCACACGTCGGTGCTGCGCTTCCTGGAAGCCCGTTTCGGCGTGCAGGAGCCGAACATCAGCCCGTTCCGCCGCGCCGTCTGCGGCGATTTGACGAGCGCCTTCAACTTTGCCACGCCCAACTCCGAGGCGCTGCCGCAGCTCGCCGGGAAAAAGAACAAAAACCAGGCCGACGCCCTGCGCGCCGCGCAGCAGCGGCTGTCGCAGATCCGGCCGCCCGCCGCGCCGAGCATGCCGGTGCAAGCCGCCGGCACCCGGCCGTCGCGCGCGCTGCCCTACGAGCTGGCGACTACCTGCGAGGTGCAGCCCGGCGCCACGATGAACGCCGCGCGGGTCGCCCTGGGCTTCGTCAATACCGGCCGCCAGGCCGCCGTGTTCCATGTGTACGACCGCAAGGACCTGGCCGCCGTGCCGCGCCGTTACACCGTCGAGCCGGGCAAATCGCTGTCGGATGCCTGGACGCCGGCGGTCGGGGGCGCCTATGACCTGTGGGTGCTGGGGCCGAACGGCTACCACCGCCACTTCACCGGCAGCGCGCTGCGCGCCGTCGCGGCGGGCCAGCCGCGCCCGGACGTGCAGGTGCGCTGCGACGCCACCACGGCGGAGCTGGTGGTCCGCCTTGTCAACACCGGCGCCAGCGTTTGCACGTTCAACCTGAACGCGAACGCTTACGCGCCGCTCAGGCAGCTCCACACGGTCGCGCCGCGCAGCGAACTGGTGTTGCGCATTCCGGTGACAGGCAACGGTTGTTGGTATGACTTCAGCGCCACGGTGTCGGGCCAGCCGGACTACCTGCGGCGCTTCGCCGGCCGCGTCGAGACCGGCCGGCACACGGTCAGCGACCCGGCTTTGGGCCAGGCTTAAGCACAGGCGGGCAACCGGCGTGGCCGGCTGCCGCTTTTTTCAATTTACTGATCTACTTCACTGCGACAGGACATTCATGCATTCCATCATCCGCAAACTCGCCCTCGGCGCCGCCATGGCGCTGTGCACAGCCTGGGCCTCGGCCGCCGTGCTCGACTTCGACGACATCGTCGGTCCCGACGGTTACGCCCACGTGCCAGACAACTACGGTGGACTGGACTGGTCGGCCGCCGGCCTGTCGGTGTTCACCGGCGAGCAGGCGCCCTTCACGCCGCATTCCGGCAACGGCAGGGTGACCACCGATTGGATCGACGGCGGGCCGGTCGCCAGCACCATCCGCTTCCTGGCGCCAACCGTGTTCAACGGCGCCTGGTTCTCGGGTTTCAGCGACAGCAACGTGCGCTTTGACTTATATGTCGGAAATCAGCTGGTCGCGAGTTCGGCAGTGCTGCAACTGTCGGACGCGCCGGCCTACCTGGCCGCCGGCTGGGATGGCGCCGTCGACAAAATCGTCGTTTCCAGCGGCTTTCAAGGGTCGTATGTGATGGACGACCTGAGCTTCCAGAGCGCGTCGCCGGTGCCTGAGCCTGGATCGATGACGCTACTGTTGGCCGGAATGGGGCTCATCGGCGCTCTGCGGCTGCGCCGGTCGGGCCGCTAGGCTGGCCGATTACGGCGTGCCGCCTAATCCGCCCTACGTGTTACCCCGGTAAATTGTTAGCGCGACGGCCGGAACAATTTTAGCGAGAAGGCCGGAGCAATTGTTAGCGCGACGGGCGGAACAATTGTTAGCGCGACCGTCGGAACACTCTTTAGCGGGAGAGTCGGAAGACTTTCACCGCCTCTGCCAGCTGGTCGGCCTGCGCCTGCAAGGCGCCGGCCGCCGCTGCGGCCTGCTCCACCAGCGCGGCGTTTTGCTGCGTGGTGCTGTCGATGCTGCCGATCGCTTGGTTGATCTGCTCGATCCCCAGTTCCTGCTCGCGGCTGGCAGTGGCGATCTCGCCGACGATGGTGTTGACGCGGCTGATGCCGGTGACGATCTCGTCCATCGTGCCGCCGGCCTGGCCGACCAGCACGCTGCCCGCCCCCACCTGCGCGACCGACGCGTCGATCAACTGCTTGATCTCCTTGGCGGCAGAATCGGACCTGTGCGCCAGGTTGCGCACCTCGGAGGCGACCACCGCGAAGCCACGGCCCTGCTCGCCCGCGCGCGCCGCTTCCACGGCCGCGTTCAACGCCAGGATATTGGTCTGGAACGCGATCCCCTCGATCACGCCGATGATGTCGACGATCTTTTGCGACGAGGCGTTGATCGCGCCCATCGTCTCGACCACCTGCGTCATGACCGCGCCGCCCTTACTGGCGACCTGGGCCGCCGACGACGCCAGGTCGTTGGCCTGCCCCGCGTTGCTGGAATTTTGCTTCACCGCCGACGTCAACTCCTCCATCGACGAGGCCGTCTCCTCAAGCGAGCTGGCCTGCGACTCGGTGCGCGACGACAGGTCCATATTGCCGGAGGCGATTTCGCTCGACGCCAGGGCGATGGCGTCGGTGCCGCTGCGCACCTGGCTGACAATCGTGTGCAGGCTGGCGTTCATATTGGCCAGCGCCCGCTTGAGCAGGCCGGTTTCCGAGATATCGGCCGCGTCGAGCGTCATGCGGCCGGACAAATCCCCCTTCGACACGTTCTCCGCGAACCCGACCGCCTCGTTCAGCGGCTGCATGATGGAGCGGGTGATCAGTTGGCCGATCACCACCGCCACCACCACCGCCAGCAGCGAGAAGCCGATGATCTGGTAGCGCGAGTTGGCTACGGCGCTGTCGCCGACCAGCTTGGCCGACTCCGAATTCTTCTCGATCAGATCGCTCAGCGTCGACATGCTTTTTTCCAGCACGCGGAAGCTGTCCATGAAGCCGGCGAACTTGGCCTGCGCCGCGTCCTTGTTGGTCAGCGACAGCTCGACCATTTCCTCGGTGTTTTTCAGGTAGCGCTCGACGTCCGGCCGCACCGTGGCGATGGCGGCCCGCACCTGGTCATCGATGTCGGCCGCCTCCATGTCCTTTATGCCGCTGCGGAACAGCGCCATATGCTCGGCCAGGTCCTCGCGCACGCCCTTGACCTCGGCCGGATCGTTCTTCTCGGCGGCAATGCGCGCGGCCAGCACATCGGCGCGCAGCGCGTCGTGCATCATATCGGCCTGCAACTGATCCTTCATCGCCGCGCTGTTGGTGCTGATGGCGTGGATCGCCCCGTCGAGCACCTGTACCGCCACGTAACCGACTACGCCAACCAGGCTGACAAACGCCAGCGTGACCACATTCGATAACAGCAAGCGCTGCCTGATCGTCAACCGCATGGGAACTCCTGCTTAAAACTTCATGGAAAGGCCGACGGTCCAGCCCCAGTCCGGCGTCCTGCTATTGAGGCCGCGCGACAGCGCCGTATCGAGTTGCACAGTCTTGGTCAACAGGTAGGCCACGCCGGCGTTGAGGCTGCTCGACGTTCCGCCATCGCGCACATGGGCGATCTGCTCGGACGAATACTCGACAAAGCTGCGGAACTCATCGGTCCACCCCTTGCCGATCACGACGCCAAGGATGCCACCGGTGTAGCGGTCGCCGTCGTCGTTGACCTGCGATGCGATGCCGGGCATCACGCCCAGCGAAAAGTCATTGGCGAGCTCCCATTCGGCCACCATCCGCAATGAAGCGCCCTTGCCTTGCGCGCGGAAAGGCGCCGAGCCGGTGTCCAGGTCCACATGGGCCAGCAGGCCGATCGATGGCCGCGCACCCTGCTCGTCGGCGGCGTGCCATTTGACGCCGAGCGAGACGTCGCCGTAGCCGCTTTCGGTGAAGCGGGCGCCGCTGGCGGTATCGGTCGACGTGGCGCGAATGCGGCCGGCCGTTTCCAGCCGCACCTCCCAATCTTCGCTGACGCCGTAGCGCAACAGGGTCGGTGTCGCGTATGCTTTGTCCTTGATGCCGTCGGCCTTGTTGCGATCGCCGGCGAGGCTGGTTTCGATCTGGAAGCGTCCCTTGCCGACGACGTTGCTGGACTCGACGAAATCGGGCCGGTCGGTGGCGATTTCATCCTCCGCCGCCAGTGCCAGCGCAGGCAACATAAGCAGTACGACAACCATATTTTTGATAGCCATGGACCTTCTCCAACGACGATGTTCTGGACCCCACCGTAACACATTGATTTACATCAACGGTTGGTAAATTTCCACACGAACACATTTCCATATGACTTCAATCGAGCAACTCACATCCGAAGATTTCGATCTTTTCCTCGCCTATCTCAACGACCACTTGTCGGACAACGGCCGCGACGGCACAGGCTATTTCCAGCCGCTGTCGCGCGACGATTCGCGCTTCCCCGCCGACAAGGCGGACGCCTTCAAGACCGGCATGGGCATCGACGTGGGCGCGCCCGGCTGGCGCCGCGTCTGGGTGGCGCGCGACGCGGACGGACGCATCGCCGGCCACATCGACCTGCGCGCGCATGCGGAGCGCTACGCCGCCCACCGCTGCCTGCTGGGGATGGGTGTCGATCGCGGCCAGCGCAAGGCTGGCTTGGGCGGCCGCCTGATCGCGCACGCGCAATCGTGGGCGGTTCAGTCCGCGCGGCTCGGATGGATCGACTTGCAGGTGCTGTCCTCCAACACCCCCGCCATCAATCTCTACCTGCGCAACGGCTTCCACAAGACCGGCGAAATCGAAGACATGTTCGACATCGACGGCCGGCGTTTTTCGTACAGCGGCATGAGCAAGCGCCTGGGCTGATCCCAGGGGTGTCCGTTTCCGGACAAGGGTGAGCGAAGCCGGGCAACCGCCCTCCGCGCCGGCGGCCACTTAACCGTTGCTATCGCATTGATTTATATGACCTAATCAAAAAAACAACCCGGTGGCACGGCGATTGCAATAGTGAGGGGAACACCATCTCCACTCACTATTGACGCATCAACATGGACCAGGCCCTCAACCCCAAGATCATCGCCGGCCGGCGCCGCAAGACCTTGCTCGCCATCGCCGCGCTGCTGGCCACGCTGTGCGTCGGCGCCTGGGGCATCAACCGCGCCGTCACTCCGAGCGTGGAGGCGGGCGGCGTCAGCATCGCCGAGGTGCGGGTCGGCGATATCGCCAACACCATCAACGCGTCGGGCATCGTCATCCCCATCCACGAAGCGCTGGTCGCCAGCCCGATCCAGACCCGCGTTGCCAAAGTCCAGGCCAAGCTGGGCCAGCAGGTACAGGCCGGCGAGCTGCTGCTGGAACTGGACAATCGCACCGTGCTGCTGGCGATCGACAGCCTCAAGGAACAGCTGGCGCAACAGGAAAACCGCATCCTGGCGCTGACCCTGGAGCTGGAGCAGAAACGCAAGGAGCTGCTGAGCGCCATCGAGTTGCTGGAACTGGACCTGCAGGCCACGCGCGTGCGCCTGGGCCGCAACCAGACCTTGCGCAAGGCCGGCGGCGTCTCGGCCGAGGATCTGCTCACGGCCGAGCTCAACGTCCAGCGCAACGAGATCCAGCTGCGGCAAAAACGCGAACAGATCGAGGGCAGCAAGCGCGTCACCTCCAGCAACATCGAAGGCGCGCGGCTGCAAAAAAACATCCTGCAAAAACAGTTGCAGGAGCAGCAGCAACTGCTGGCGCAAACCCAGGTGCGGGCGCCGTTCGCCGGCATGCTGACCTTCCTGCTGGCCGACGAGGGTGCCAGCCTGGCCACGGGCCAGCTGGTCGCCAGGGTATCCGAGCTGAACAACTACAAGGTCGAGGCTTCGCTGTCCGACTTCCATGCGCGCGCGCTCAGCGCCGGCCAGCCGGTGCTGGTCGAACAGGGCAACGTCAAGCTCCAGGGCGAAGTCCACACCATCCTGCCCGAGATCCAGAACGGCACCGTCAAGCTGCTGGTGACCCTGGCCAACCCGCACCACGCGATACTGCGCAACAAGCTGCGCGTCGAGGTTAACATCGTCACCGAGCAAAAAAAGAACATCCTGCTGGCCGACAGCGGTCCCGCCTTCAACGGCCGGGGCCCGCAGGAGATCTTCGTCGTGCGCGACGGCGTGGCCCGCAAGACCACGCTCGACATCGGCGCCAGCGACGGCAAGAACGTCGAAATCAAGGCCGGCGCCCGCGCCGGCGACCGCCTCATCATCTCGGACACCCGCAACTACAAAGACCGCGACAGCATCCGCGTCGACTAACTTCATACGGAGAGAACATACATGATTCGCCTGCAAAAAGTCAGCAAGACCTACCAGACCGACAAGGTCGAAACGCTGGCACTGAAAGACATCGACCTGCACGTCGAAAAAGCGGAATTCGTCTGCATCATGGGCCCCAGCGGTTGCGGCAAGAGCACCCTGCTCAACCTGATCGGCCTGCTGGACCATCCCGGCAGCGGCGCCATCCACGTGGCCGGCACGCCGGTGGCCTCGTACAAGGACAAGTACGTGGCCAAGCTGCGCAACCAGACCTTCGGCTTCATCTTCCAGAGCTTCCACCTGATCAACGACCTGCGCGTGATCGACAATGTCGAGCTGCCGCTGTTATACCGCAATATCTCGACCAAGAAGCGCCAGCGGCTGGCGCGCGAGGCGCTGGAAAAAGTCGGCCTCGGCGCGCGCATGGACCACTACCCCAACCAGCTCTCCGGCGGCCAGCAGCAGCGCGTGGCGATCGCCCGCGCCATCGTCGGCCAGCCGCAGGTGTTGCTGGCCGACGAGCCGACCGGCAACCTCGACAGCAAAATGGGCCAGGAGGTGATGGACATCCTGCTCCAGCTGCACAGCGAGGGGACCACCGTCATCATGGTCACCCACAACGAGCAGGAGGCGAAGATGGCCGGCCGCATCGTGCGCGTATTCGACGGCCAGCTGGTCGCATAAGGGGGTCGCATGTTCAGAAATTATCTGCTGACGGCGTGGAAGGTCTTCATGCGCCGCAAGCTGTTCACGGCGATCAACCTGCTGTGCATCGTGCTGACCCTGGTGGTGCTGATGGTGGTCACCGCGCTGCTGCAAAACGCCTTCTACCCCACCGGCGTCGAGGGCAAAAGCGACCGCTTCGTGCAAATGGTCATGATGCAGTCCGGCCACACCGACCGGAACGGCCAGTTCAGGGGTTTTTTCGGTTACAAGATCGTCGAGCAATACCTCAAGCCCATGAATGGCGTCGAGGCGGTGTCGGCATCGATGTTTCCGCAAGCGGTGGCGGTGTACCAGGCCGGCAGGGTCAGCGACGTGCAACTGCGGAGAACCGACGCCGAGTATTGGCGCATACTCGATTTCCACGTTGTCTCGGGACGGGTCATCAGCGCCGACGATGTCGAACAGGGACGCTTCGTCGCCGTGCTCAACCTGTCAACGGCGCGCAAGCTGTTCCCTGGCCAGCCTTACCTGAACCAGAAAATCCTGATGGACGGCCAGACGTTCGCCGTCATCGGCGTGGTCGAGGATGCGCTGCAAGTGAACGCCTATGCCGACGCCTGGGTTCCGACCACCACGCTGGCCTCCACCGATTACAAGAGCCAGGAATTCGGCAGCTTTACCCTGATGATCCTGGCGCGCACGGCGGCAGATCTGCCGGCCATCAAGCGCGACATCGTGCGCATCGCCAAGACGGTGCGCTATAACGATCCGAACCAATACAACGTGACGCAGTTCTGGGGTGACTCCAAGCTCGAACTGTTCGCCCGGACCTTGACAAGCAACAGCAACGAGGACGCCGGAGTGCCCCAATTTGTCGTCGGCATCGTGGTGTTGATGCTGCTGTTCATGGCGCTGCCGGCGCTCAACCTGGTCAACCTCAATGTCGGGCGCATCATGGAGCGCGGCAGCGAAATCGGCGTGCGCAAGGCCTTCGGCGCCACCAGCCGCCAACTGGTGGCGCAGCTGGTGCTGGAAAACGTGGTGCTGTGCCTGGTTGGCGGCGCCATCGGTCTGGTATGCGCCGCCGGCGCGCTGCGGTGGCTGGAAGGCTCCGGCCTGATTCCCTACCTCAAGGTCGAACTCAACCTGGCGGTGTTCGGCTACGGACTGCTGCTCACGCTGGTGTTCGGCGTGCTGTCGGGGGTGATCCCCGCCTGGAAAATGTCGCGCCTGGACCCGGTCCGCGCGCTGAAAGGAAACACCTGATGCTGCACCATCTCCTCAAACTGATCTGGAAACGCAAATCGCGCAACATGATGCTGAGCCTGGAAATTCTGCTGGCCTTCATGGTGGTGTTCGCCATCGCCGCGTTCGCCGTGCGCAATTACCAGCTGCAACAGATGCCCACCGGCTTCGCCTGGCGCGACCAGTGGTCGGTCATCATCCGCAACGCCCAGCGCATTCCCAACGACGCCGCCATGTACGACGCGCTCAAGCGCGCCCTGCTCGATCTGCCGGAAGTGGAAAAGGTCGCCTTCACCGCCGTGGCGCCGTACGAGATGTCACGCAGGATGGGCTTTTTTTCGCTGCCGGATGGCAGCAACCGCGTCGAGTCCGACAGCATGGGCAGCACCGATGACTTTTTCGAAGCCATGCAAATGACGCCGGCGCAGGGCCGCTGGTTCTCCAAAGCCGACGACGGCGCCGACGCCACGCCGGTCGTGATCAACCGCCTGCTGGCCGACAAACTGTTCCCGGGCACCCCGGCGGTCGGCCAACTGTTCATCGACGCCGAAGGCATGGCAATCGGCAAGCCGCAGCGCTACCGCGTCAGCGCGGTGGTCGAGCAGTACCGCACGAACGGCGAATATATGGATCCGGTTAATGTCGTGCTGCCGCGCTTTGTCCCCGGCGTCAACGATGACCCGCCCATGATCATCATGCTAAGGCTCAAGCCGGGCACGCCGCGCGCGTTCGAGGCGCGCCTCAGCGCCCGTCTCAAGCGCGAGCACAACGACTGGTCGTTCGTCATCAGCCCGCTCAGCGAGTCGCGCAAGTCGATGCAGAAACTGCAGATGCTGCCGCTGGTGATCATGTCGGTGATCGCCGCCTTCCTGCTGTTGATGGTCGCCTTCGGCCTGTTCGGCGTGCTGTGGCAAAACACCACCCAGCGCATTCCCGAGATCGGCCTGCGCCGCGCGCTCGGCGCCGACGCCGGCCACATCTACCGGCAGATCATCGCCGAGCAAATGCTGCTGAGCTCGGGGGCGATCGCGGTCGCGCTGGTGTTGCTGGTGCAGCTGCCGCTGACCGGCGTGTTCGGTGACGGCCTGAACTGGCCGGTGTTTTTGACGGCGGCGGCGCTATCGGCCGGTGTGATCTATCTGCTATCCTTGCTGTGTTCGCTCTACCCGGGCTGGCGCGCCGCGCGCCTCAGTCCCACCCAGGCGCTGCACTATGAATAAGGCTGTTAGATGTTGATGGAATCATCCCGTAAGCAACGCATATTAATTGTCGACGACGACAGCGCGGTCCAGGTGTCGCTGGCGTTGCTGCTCAAACAGTCCGGCTTCGACGCCGTTTGCTGCGACGACCCGCAGCAGGCGCTGTCCACCCTGGCGCAACAGCCTGTCGATCTGGTGTTGCAGGACATGAATTTCTCGCTGCAAACCAGCGGCGAGGAAGGCTTGCAACTGCTGGCCGACATCAAGCGGGCCCGCCCCGCCCTGCCGGTCCTGCTGATGACGGCCTGGGGGTCGATCGCGCTGGCGGTGCGTGGCGTGCAGGCCGGCGCCGCCAACTTTTTCACCAAGCCGTGGGACAACCCGCAACTGATCGCGCTGATCCGCGCGACCCTGGAAACGGCGGGCCCGGCCGCCTCGCCGCCCCAAGCGGCCGCGTCGCGCCAGGCGCTCGACCGGCAATTCGATTTCAGCGGCATCGTCGGCGAACATCCCCGCCTGCTCAAGGTGCTGGCCACCATCGGCCAGGTGGCCGCGACCCGCGCGCCGGTGCTGATCCTGGGCGAGAGCGGTAGCGGCAAGGAACTGATCGCCGACGCCCTCCACCGCAACAGCCCGCGCGCGGCGCGTCCCATCGTCAAAATCAACATGGGCGCGATCACGCCGTCGTTGTTCGAGAGTGAAATGTTCGGCCACGTGCGCGGCGCCTTCACCGACGCCAAGACCGACCGCAAAGGCCACGTCGCCAGCGCGCACGAAGGCACCTTGTTCCTCGACGAGATCGGCGAACTGAATCGCTCCGACCAGGTCAAGCTGCTGCGCGTGCTGCAAGACCAGACCTACCAGCCGGTTGGCGCCAGCCGCACCGAGCGCGCCGACATCCGCGTGGTCTCGGCCACCAACCGCGAGTTGGCCGAGCTGGTCGCCAGCGGCGAGTTCCGCGAAGATTTGTTCTACCGGCTGAACCTGATCACGATACGGTTGCCGCCGCTGCGCGAGCGCCGCAGCGACATCGCCCTGCTGGCGCGCCACATCATCGGCGAAGTCTCGGCCAGCTACGGACTGGGGCCGGCGACGATCGCGCCGCAGGCGCTGGACTGGCTTGGCGCACAAGCGTGGCCCGGCAATATCCGCCAGCTCAAGCAAACCCTGGAGCGCACCCTGCTGCTGGTCGGCCGCAGCGAACTGCGGCAGGCCGATTTCATCGCCGCCGAACAGAACGATGGCGCGCCGGGCGGCTCTCGCTCTGCCCTGCGGGTCGACGGCATGACCTTGGAGCAGGTAGAGCGGCACATGATCGCGCACGCGCTCGACCAGCACCAGGGCAACATTTCGCGGGTGGCCAAGGCGCTGGGATTGAGCCGCACGGCGCTGTACCGGCGGCTGGAGCGCCATGGCCTGGGCGCCGCGCCTGACGGCGAGCCTCTTTCATGAGTTTGCGCTATCGGCTGTATGCCTACCTCATCGCCACCCACCTGCTGTTCGTTGGCGTGACGGTGATGCTGTTGCGCGGCGCGCCGTGGCTGATGATCGCCCTGGAGGTGGTTTTGCTGCTGAGCCTTATGCTCGGCGCGCGCCTGATACGCCGCGCGCTCGAACCGCTCGGCTACACGCGCCACTTCCATGACCTGCTGCAGGACCAGCAATACGCGTCGCGCCTGCAGCACAGCGCCAACCGCGAGTTGAACGAACTGGTCGAGTTGTTCAACACCATGCTGGGCCGGCTCTATCAGGAGCGGCTGGAAATCGGCGAGCAGCAAGGCTTCCTCGACCGTCTGCTGGAGGCCACGCCGAGCGCCGTGATCGTGTTCGACTTCGACGGGCGTATCAGCCTGCTCAACGCCAGCGCGCAAGCGCTGCTGGGGCTGGACGACGCCAAGGGCAAACCGCTGCGGGCATGGCTGGCCGGCGAGGCTTCGACCGGCGCGGGCGCGCCGGCCGGCAGCCGCTCCCCCGCCCTGCTGGCCCAGCTGGACCTGCTGCCGTTGGGCGAGAGCCAGTTGCTGACCGACGCCGACGGCCGCCGCTACCGGGCCCAGCGCGGCCACTTCTACGATCGCGGCTTCGCCCGCCACTTTCTATTGATCGAGGAGTTGACCGAGGAGCTGGAGAGCTCGGAAAAGGACACCTACGACAAGCTGATACGCGTGCTCGCGCACGAGGTCAACAACACGGTCGCCGCCACCGGCTCGGTGCTCGATTCGCTGCTGTACTACCGTGGCCAGCTCAACGAGCGCGACGGGGACGACTTCAACACCGCCATCGTCGCCGTCAAGCGGCGCAATGGCAGCCTGGGCGAGTTCATCGAGCGCTTCACGCGGGTGGTCAAGATGCCTGCGCCGGAGCTGCGTGCCTGCCCGGTGCGCGACATCATGGACGATATCCTGTATCTGTACCGCGAGCCGTGCCGTGGCCGCGGCATCCGCATCGGCTGGGCGCGCTGCGACGAGGTGCCGGCCATGGGGCTGGACCGGCACTTGATCGAGCAGGCGCTGCTGAACGTGGTCAAGAACGCGATGGAGGCGGTGGAGGAAGCGGCGGCCGGCGAGCGGTTTATCGAGTTCGCGCTGGCGAACGAGACCGATGGCGTGCGCTTATCGGTGACCGATTCGGGCAACCTGCTGGGCAAGGTGCCGGCGCGGCAGTTGTTCACGCCGTTTTTCACGACCAAGAAGGGTGGCCAGGGGATAGGCTTGCTGTTCGTGCGCGAGGTGATGAACCGGCATGGGTTTGCGTATCGGCTGGCGGCCACCGGGGACGGGGCCACGCGGTTTGATATCTGGTTCAAACCCTGAACGTCGAATTTCTCTAAAACACGTAGGGCGGATTAGGCGGAACGCCGTAATCGGCCATCTACGAGCCGTCGACGGCGCCTGCATGGCCGATTACGCTACGCTAATCCGCCCTACGTGTTTCCTCGTTTATTCAACTGCCGCAGGTCAGAATTCTTCCCACTCGGCGCCAGCGGCGGCGGGGTGCCCAGCCGTGGCAGGGACTTGGCCGGCTTCATCAACGCGGTCCTGTGCGCCACCGCCATCGCCGGCGAAGCCCGCTTCGCCGGCCCGCCAGCGCCGTCGACGCGGAACACGCTCACCACCCGCTCCAGATTGACCGCCTGCTGCTGCAAGGCTTCGGCCGCGGCGGCGGCCTGCTCCACCAGCGCCGCGTTCTGCTGCGTCACCCCGTCCATCTCGATGACGGCCTTGTTGATCTGCTCGATGCCCAGGCTTTGCTCGTCGCCGGCGTTGGAGATATCGGCCATGATCGTCGTCACCCGCTGCACGCTGGTCACCACCTCGCTCATCGTCAGCCCGGCCTGCTCGACCTGGCGGCTGCCGATCTCGACCTTCTCGACCGAGTCGCCGATCAACTCCTTGATTTCCTTGGCGGCGGTCGCCGAACGCTGCGCCAGGTTGCGCACCTCGGAGGCCACCACCGCGAAGCCGCGCCCCTGCTCGCCGGCGCGGGCCGCTTCCACGGCGGCGTTCAACGCCAGGATGTTGGTCTGGAAGGCGATGCCGTCGATGACGGAAATGATGTCGACGATCTTGCGCGACGACTCGTTGATCGCGCCCATCGTGCCGACCACCTCCGACACGGCTTGCCCGCCCTTCTGCGCCACCTCGGACGCGGCGTGCGCCAGCTGGTTGGCCTGGCGCGCGTTCTCATTGTTCTGGCGTACCGCGCTGGTCAGCTGCTCCATCGATGAAGCCGTTTCCTCCAGCGCGCTGGCCTGCTCTTCGGTGCGCGAGGATAAGTCCTGGTTGCCGGTGGCGATCTGGGTCGACGCCGTCGCGATGGTTTCCGTGCCGCTGCGCACCTCGGAGACGATGCCGGCCAGCGAATCGCGCATCAACTTCATCGCGTGCAGCATGCTGTGCTGGTCGCCGGCCCGGGTGTCGACCGACATGGTCAGGTCGCCGGCGGCGATGCGGCCGGCGATCTCGGCCGCGTAGGCCGGCTCGCCGCCCAACTGCCGCAGCAGCGAACGGCCGATGGCCACGGCCGCGCCCACGCCGATCACGATGGCGAGGCCGCACAACACCAGCATCGACATCCACGCCCGCGCGTAGGACTTGCTGGCCTCGGCGACATGCTCATGGCTGTCTTCCCGGTGCAGGGCCGCGTAATCGTCCATGGCGTCTTGCCATTGCTGGGTTGCCGGGGCGGCCTGCGTCAACACCACCGCGACGGCTTCGTCATCCTTGTGCGCCAGCGCCAGGGCGAACGCTTTGTCGTTGAGGGGGCGCGCCGCTTGGGCCAGCGCGGCGATGCGGTCGCGCACCGCCGTCTCCTTGGGCGTCGTGGGCATCTTCGCCAGCTGCTCGACCGCCTTGGCATAGCTGGCGCGGGCATTGTCCACCTTGGCCATCTCGGCGCGGATGGCGCTATCCTCATGCAGCAGCACCACCGAGTGCGACAGCCGCCCGACGATGTGCACCGACTCGGACATATTCTCCACCAGCTCGCTCTTGACCACGTTCTCGTTGACGATGGTGTCGAGCTTGGCATGGATCGTGCTCATGTTCCATATACCAAGCGCGGCGATAAACACCAGCAGTGTCAGAACCAGACCAAAGCCCAGGCTGAGCCGGGTACCGACTTTCATGCTGTTGAGTGCCATGCGACCTCCAGTAGTGACGAAACCTGAAACGATTGTACGCCCGCGTTTGTCACATTGATGAAAAATGATGCAACTGCGCAACAAGCCTGTTTATACGAAAAACACATAGGCTTATAGCTAAATATTCGCTGCATGGGCGATAACGGCCTCGTTTATATCAAGAAACAGCTATAAAATGACCGACCGGTCGCTTTTTTCCCGCTCCGGCAAGGGGAAAATACGGCGGCGGATGATTTGATTAATTTGTGGCAAAGGGTGGGCAATGACTATCAACGTGGTTTTTAATCTGCTGGCGGCGCTGGTGTTGCTGGGCGCGCTCTACGCGCAGCAGCGCAAGCACGCGTCCTTTTCGGTGCGCGTGTTCACCGGCATGGGGCTGGGCATCGTGCTGGGCGCGGCGCTGCAGGCCATCTACGGCGCCGGCTCGGCCGAGTTGAAAACCACCGGCGAGTACCTCGACATCGTCGGCTCGGGCTACGTCAAGCTGCTGCAAATGATCATCATGCCGCTGATCATGGTCTCCATCATCGCCGCCATCCTCAAATTAAAGGGCATGGATTCGCTAAGCAAAATCAGCGCGCTGACCATCGGCACCTTGATGGTCACCACCCTGATCGCCGCCGGCATCGGCATCCTGATGGCCAAGCTGTTCAGCCTGACGGCGGTGGGCCTGACCGCCTCGGCGGCCGACATCGCGCGCGGGGTCTACCTGCAGGGCAAGGTCGAAGCGGCGCAGGCGATCTCGCTGCCGAGCATGCTGCTCAGCTTCATCCCCGCCAATCCCTTCCTGGACCTGACCGGCGCGCGCAAGACCTCGACCATCGCGGTGGTGATCTTCGCCGTGTTCATCGGCATCGCCGCCACCGGCATCCACGACAAGAAGCCGGACATCTTCGCCTCCTTCGACAATTTCATCAAAGTCGCCCACGCCATCGTCATGCGCATCGTCACCCTGGTGCTGCGGCTGACGCCGTACGGCGTGTTCGCGCTGATGGCGCAGGTGGTGTCGACCTCCAGCTACACCGACATCCTGCACCTGATCGATTTCGTGCTGGCCTCGTACAGCGCGCTGTTCCTGATGTTCCTGGTGCACCTGCTGATCGTCACCGGCGCCGGACTGAACCCGGTGCGCTTCGTCAAGAAAATCCTGCCGGTGCTGACCTTCGCCTTCACCTCGCGCAGCAGCGCCGGCGCCATCCCGATGAGCGTGCAGACGCAGACGCTGCGCCTGGGCACGTCCGAAGGCATCGCCAACTTCGCCGCCTCGTTCGGCGCCACCATCGGCCAGAACGGCTGCGCCGGCATCTACCCGGCCATGCTGGCGGTGATGATCGCCCCGACCGTCGGCATCGACCCGTTCACCGCGCACTTCATCCTGCCGCTGCTCGCCATCATCACCATCGGCTCGGTGGGCGTGGCCGGGGTTGGCGGCGGCGCCACGTTCGCCGCGCTGATCGTGCTGTCGTCGATGAACCTGCCGGTCGCGCTGGCCGGGTTGCTGATCTCGATCGAACCGCTGATCGACATGGGCCGCACCGCGCTCAACGTCAGCGGCTCGATCACCGCCGGCACGGTCACCAGCCGGGTGCTGGGCGAGACCGACGTCGCCGTCTTCAACAGCGACGCCGACCTGCCGATCGACAGCGAAGCGGACAGCGAACGCAAAACGGCTTGAGCTAAAATAGCGGGAACCGCCCGCATGCGGGCGGTGTCTAATTTTTTCCCTGACCTTTTTTTGAAAGGAAAGAATGATGATTTCCCTGCGTAAAACAACCAGCGTAATTCTGGGCGCGACCTTCGCGGTCGCACTGCTGGCCGGCTGCAACAAGCGTCCCGCCGACCAGCCACAAACCCCGTCGCCGACACCGGAAAGCACCACGCCGTCGACACCATCCACCACCCCCAGCCCAACGCCAGACGCCACCACACCGGGCGCCACCGGCAGCGGCTCGGGCGGGACCGGCAGCGGCACGGGCACCAGCGGCGGCACGGGTAGCGGCACCGGCACGGGCACCGGTAGCGGCAATGGGACCGGTGGCACGGGCACGGGTGGCACCGGCACCACGCCTCCCGGTCAATAAGACGTAAAAAAGGGCCTCGAGAGGCCCTTTCTTGCACGCATATTCGCAGTGGGTTAAACCACTGCGGATATCTTAGAACTTGTAGTTGTACGAAACACCAATCAGCGACAGGTGGGTATTGTACGTACCGCGCGTGGTCTCACCATTGCCGGTGCAGGTGCGCGACAAGGTATTACACTGGTTCGTGTAGTTCACCTGCGCATCTTTGAAGTCCACATAGCTGTACGCCAGATCGATCGACGAGCGCGCATCCAGCTTCCAGTTCATGCCCAGCGAATACTGCATGCGGTCGCTGTCCGGCAGCGCCGGGTGGCGCAGCTCGGCGTTTTGCACCGGCGATTCGTCGAACGCCACACCGGCGCGCAAGGTCACATTCTCGTTGTAGACATAATTGCCGCCCACCGCCACGCGCACCGTGTTCTTCCACTGCTGACGGATCACCTCGGCGCCCTCGACGGTGCCTGGGAACTCGATATCCAGGTTGCCCAGGCGGTTATGACGCGACCAGGTCACGTCGGCCATACCGGCCCACTTCGAATCGAACTGGTGGAAGACGTTGGCCGACAAGGTGTCCGGCGTGCGCAGGGACACCAGCGCCGCCGAGTTGGCACGGTGCGACGCGGTCGCCAAGACGCCGTTGACGACCGGATCGGTGGTCGATTTCGAGAAGTCCCAAAGGGTGCTGCCGCGCATATTGTGGCTGATCGACGAACGATAGCTCAAGCCGAAGCGCGTGTTTTCGTCCAAGGTGAACATATAGCCCAGGTTGAAGCCATAGCCCCAATCCTTGACCTCGTTCTCGCCACGGCCGTCGCCGGCGGTGGCCAGCAGCGCCGGATTGCCGCCCAACGCGGTGATCTGACGGATCAGCGCGGCGCCTTGCGCGGCGTTGGCCGGCGTGCGCAGCGCGGCGATGGTGCCCGGCACGTCGACGGCTTGGCCCAGTTCGGCCTTCATGTGTTCCGCGTCGATACCGAAGCCGAACGAATGATGCTGGTTCAGCTTGAACGACACCGATGGATTGAGCGTGATCGCCTCCACCAGCACGTCGGTCAGCGCGTAGCGGCCGTTCCAGGTGCTGCCGTAGTCCAGCTTGGCGCCATACGGCACGAACAGGCCCAGGCCGACGGTCCACTGATCGTTCAGCTTCTTGGTCGCGTACAGCGACGGCGCGGCCACCGCGTCCGGCGCGTAGCCGGACGCCTGGGTGCCGCCGGTGCGCGACCCGGTGAAGCGGGTCGAGCCGGTGTCGGTATAGGTCGAATGCGGCACCACGACGGTGGCGCCGGCGCTGATCTGCGTGCCTTCCAGGCGCGACATGCCGGCCGGGTTGTAGAAGATAGTCGAAGCGTCGTTGGCTTCGGCGCCGCTGGCGTCGGCGGTGCCTTGGGCGGCCACGCTCTGCGAACCGAAACGGTAGCCGGAAGCGCTGGCGCCGGTGGTCACCAGGCTCAGGGCGGCGGCGATAATCAGGGGAAGATGCTTGCGTTGCATGGTGGAGTCTCTCATTGTAGTCGGCGACTTTGCGCCAGGTTTTTTCTGGTCCGACAGCAAATCAAACCGATGAGGCCGGATTTGGTGCTGGAAGGCCAGCAGCTTACTACATTAATAAACTTTACCGAAAGGCCTGTTCCTAGAGTGCAAGCACTAAATTTCACCTTGAAACCGAGCACTTGCTCTGCATCCCAGACGTAAAAAAAGGGCCAAAAGCCCTTTTTTCAACCCCGGGGGTCAGGTCCGACATTCGGACACGAACTGGTCCGCAAGCTGCCTTTACGGCAGGGCCCGTGTCCGAATGTCGGACCTGACCCCGCTGGTTAAAGGCCGAGGCCGTGTCCGAATGTCGGACCTGACCCCGCTGTTTTATTGCGGATCGAAGGCGCTCTTGTTGAGCGATACTGTCGGCGCGACGATGGCTGGCGTGCCGCCGCCGCTCTTGCCCGTGACCTTGCGGACAACCCACATCAGCGAGCGGTAGACGTAGCGGATGAACGTCAGGAACAACAGCACTTCGATCGCCGTCAGAACGAACGCGACCGCCGTGCCCCAGGCGCCGAAGCGGCCGGTCCAGTGATTCACCCGGCGGTTGTACTTGATCGCCAGGTTGTCCTTGTTGATCTCGATGCTGTCGTAGAAGGTCGGTACCATCAGCAACGTCAGCACGGTCGAGGTGATCGTGCCGCCGATGATGGCGATCGCCATCGGACGATAAAACTCGCCACCCTCGCCCAACGCCAGCGCGACCGGGAACATGCCGGCGATCAGCGCGAACGTCGTCATCAGGATCGGACGCAGACGCATGCGGCCGGCGTACATCAGCGCGTCCTCGCGGCTGTAGCCCTCCTCCTCGCGCTTGCGGGCGGCGTCGAGCAGCAGGATGGCGTTCTTCGCCACCAAGCCCATCAGCATGATCACCCCGATCAAACTCATCAGGTTAATCGTGCCCTTGGTCATCAGCAGGCCCAGCACCACGCCGATCAACGACAGCGGCAGCGACAGCATCACCGCGATCGGCGCCGTGAACGAACCGAACTGCATCACCAGGATCAGGTACATCAAACCGATACCGGCCAGCAGCGAGATCATCATCTGGCTGAACACTTCGTTCATGTCCTTGCCGGCGCCGCCCAGCGACAGACCGTAGCCCGGCGGGAAGTCGATTTCCTTGGCCAGTTTCATGGCGTCGTTGGTCACCTCGCCGGGCGAACGGCCCTGGGCGTTGGCGCTCACCGAGATGATGCGCTTGCCATCCTTGTGCTTGATGGTGGACGGTCCCTTGCCCATCGTCACGCTGGCGATCTGGTCGAGCGGCACCATTTGGTTGGTGCCGGCCACGCCGATCGGCAGGCGCTCGATGTTTTCGGCGCTGGTGCGGTCCTCCGGCGCCAGGCGCACGGCAACGTCGCGCGATTCGCCGGTCGGGTCGACCCAGTCGCCCACCTCGATACCGGCGAAGGCCACGCGCAGCGCCTGGGCGGCGTCGCCGGCGGCGATGCCCATCGAGTTCGCCAAGCCCCGGTTCAGCTCGATCTGCAGTTCGTCCTTGGGGTCCTGCTCGGACAGGCTGACGTCGACCGCGCCCGGCACCTTGCGCAGGCGGTCCATATAGGCGTTGGTGATTTCCATCAGCTTGCGCGAATCGGCGCCGGTGAACTGGATCTCGACCGGCTTGGCGGCGTTGTTGCTCAGGTCTTCCAGCACCGTGTATTCGGCGCCGACCAGCCCGGCCAGCTTCTCGCGCAATTCCTTGGCGATCTCGATGGCCGAACGCTTGCGCTCGGTCTTTTTGCCGATGTCGACATAGATGCGTCCACCGGTCGGGTTGACGTAGGCGTTGGTCTGCTTGGTTTCCTTGATGGTGAAGGCGATCTTGGCGGCGCGGTCCAGTTTCAGGCGCGAGTATTCCAGACTGGCCGACGACGGCGCCCGCACGTCGATGGCGATGGTGCCGAAGTCCGACGCCGGCAGGAAGCTGAAGCCGCCCAGCTTGGCTTGCAGGCCCAGCGCGGCCACGAAGGTCAGCACCGCCAGTATGGCCATCGCTTTGCGGTGGTGCAATGCCCAGGCGATGACGTTGCCATAACGGTCGGCCTGATGGTCGAACCAGTTATTGAAGCGTTCGAGCACCTTGCCCAGGCCCTTGCGCGGCGCCGTGTGGTGATCCGGCGGGTCGCCCCAGAAGGCCGACAGCATCGGGTCCAGGGTGAACGAGATCAGCAGCGAGACAGCGACCGAGCACGTCACTGTCAAGGCGAACGGACGGAACCACTCGCCGGTGATGCCCGGCATGAAGGCCACCGGAATGAACACGGCCATGATGGAGAAGGTCGTGGCGGCCACGGCCATGCCGATCTCGGCCGTGCCGTTGAGCGCGGCGGTGCGGCGGTCGGCGCCCATCTGCATGTGGCGCACGATGTTTTCCCGCACCACGATGGCGTCGTCGATCAGCACGCCGATCGCCAGCGACAGACCCAGCAGTGTCATGAAGTTCAGGGTGAAGCCGCACAGCCAGACGCCGATGAAGGCGGCGATCACCGAAGTGGGCAGGCTGAGCGCGGTGATCATCGTCGAACGCCACGAATTCAAAAACGCGTAGACCACGAAAATGGTCAGGCCGGCGCCGAACACCAGCGCCTCGATCACGTTGTTCAGGCTGTTCTCGGCGTCCTCGCCGCCATCCTCGGTCACTTCCAGCGTGGCGCCGGATGGCAATTCCTTGCGCATCTCCTCGACCATCTCGCGCACCTTGTGCGCCACCGTCACGGTCGACGCGTCCTTGGAGCGGGTGATCGAGATGCCGACGTTCGGTTTGCCCGAGCGCACGCTGAGCGAGCTCATCTCAGCGAAACCGTCCTCGATCGTCGCCACTTGCGCCAGGCGCACCAGCTCGTTGCCGTTGCGCTTGACCACCACTTGCTGGAAGTCCTCGGGACGCTCGATGCGGCCGACCAGGCGGATGCTCTTCTCGTCGAGGTCGCCCTTGACCTTGCCGACCGGCGCGTTGGTGTTCTGGTTGCGCAAGGCGTTGACGACCTCGCCCACGGAGACGTTGTATTCCCGCAGCTTCTCGGCCTTGAGCAGCACGCTCAGCTCGCGCTTGAGCGAACCGTCGATGTTGACCGACGCTACGCCGTCGATGCCGCGGAAGCGGTCGGCCAGCTTGTCCTCGGCCAGGCGCGAGATGACGGCGTGGCTTTGCACGCTCGACGACAGCGCCAGTTGCATGACCGGCTGGGCGGAGGTGTCGATGCGTTGCAGAATCGGCTCGCGCATCTCGATCGGCAGCTTGTAGCGTACCGACGCGATCGAATTGCGGATCTCGTCGGAGGCCTCGATCAGGTTCTTGCTGAAGGCGAACTTGATGAACACCCGCGCCTGGCCTTCGGACGCGGTCGAATTAACCTCGGTCACGCCGGTGATCGACTGGAACGACTTTTCAAGCCGGTTGACGATCTCGCGCTCGACCGTCTCCGGCGACGCGCCCGGATACGGGATCATGACGACGATGAACGGCACTTCGACGTCAGGATTCTGGTTGACCCGCAATTTGCTCAGGGCCATCAGGCCCAGGCACATCATGGCGACGATCAGGACGATGGTCGCGACCGGCCGTTTGATACTGAAATCGGATAAGAACATGGCGGTGATTCCTTATTTTTCTACCGCGGTGGAGGCCGAGGCCGACGCGGTGGCCGAAGACACCGGCTTCGGCGCGCTGAGCACAACCTTTTGGCCGTCCTTGAAGCCCGAGCCGGGCACGCGCACGATGGTGTCGCCGGCGGCCAGGCCGGACAGCACCTGCCAGCGGCCGCTGCGCTCGTCGCGCGCCCCGATGGTCAGCGGCACCTTGTTGACGGTGCCGCCCTTGACGCGCCACACATAATTGTTGTCGCCGGCCTGCACCAGCGCCGACGGCGGCACCATCAGCGACGACGACGATTTCGACTCGACCCGGCCTTCGGCGTACAGGCCGGCCACCCTCGGCTGGGCCGATTCGGCGAACTCGACCAGCACCTCGACCTGGCGGGTAACGGCGTTGGCGGCAGGATCGACCCGCTTGATCTTGCCGGTGAAGTTCTGGCCAGGATAGCCGTTGACGCGGAACAGCACCGGCTGGCCCACCTTGACCTCGCCGATCTTGTCGGCCGACACCAGGCCCTCGAAGCGCATGCTCGCCGGATCGATCACCTTGATCAGCTCTTTGCCGACCTGGGCGGTGTCGCCGTTGGAGACCTTGCGCTCGCTGACGATGCCGTCGAACGGCGCGCGCACGGTGGTGCGGCTCAGTTGCTGGCGCGCCGCCACCAGACGCGAACGGGCCGCCGACAGGTCGCTCAGGGCGTTGTTGCGGCGGATTTCGGCGTCTTCCAGCGCCTGCGTCGAGACCATGCCGGAGGCGCGCAGGGTCGTGTTACGTTCGTGCATGCGCTCGGCCTGGGCCAGCGATTGCTGGGCCGCGCGCGAGGCTTCCTCGGCCGAGGTCAGGCTGTCGCGGATCGAGGTCTCGTCCAGGCGCACCAGCACGTCGCCCTTTTTGACGGCCTCGCCGTTTTCCTTGAGTACTTGAATTACGACGGCGCTGACTTCGGCGCGCAGGTCGGCGCGGCGCTCGGGCTGGATCGAACCCGTGATCACCGGGCCGGACGCGAGCGAGTTCGATTCGACAGCGAGGATGTCCTCCTGCGCCATTTGCAACACCACCTCCGGTTCTTTCTTGGCATCCTTGTCGCCCTTGCCGTCCGCCTTGGCGGTGGCCGAGGCTGCCGCCCCTTTCTCGGGCTCCTTGGCAGACTTGCCGCATGCAACCAAGGCTGCAGCGACGGCGAGAGCGAGTAGGGTTTTGCGCAACATAAAGTTCTCCGAGATAGTGGACGTGGTGCTATTAGTATTTTAGCCAGACTACAGCGCGCAGAGTATCCCCGAGTGGCTCCCGGAGGTCAATCAACGTGCGACGGACGGTAGAATTTGTGGCTGAAATGCCAAATTGGAGGATGAACGGTAAAGGTGAAGGGAATTACGTCGGTGGATTGAGCCTGGCGGCAACCCCGTGAGGCGGGGTCGTACCCGACGGGTACGACCCCTGTGCGCCGCCGTGCGGGTTGAACGGTGCCGGCGGCGCTGCGGCCAAAATCAACCGCGGCCGAAAATGGCGTGGATGGCGTGCGCGATCGCGATCCCGGTGCACAGGCCGCCGATGATCTCGACCACCGTGTGGCCCATGCGTTCGCGCAGCCAGGTGTGGCCGGCGGGCACGGCGGCTGGCCGGCTTTCCGCCGACGCCAGCCTGTTAATAGCGGCGGCCTGCTTGCCGACGTGCTGGCGCAAGCTGTTGGCGTCGATGACGACGATGAAGCACAAGGCCACGGCAACCCCGAACGCCGGATGCCCGATGCCCTCGCGCAGCGCGATCAGGGTCGCCATGCTGGACACCACCGCGCTGTGGTTGCTCGGAAAGCCGCCGTTGCCGACCAGATTGAAGGCCCATTTGCGCGCCTTGGCGCTATTAATAAGAAACTTGATCGGGCCGACGGTGACCCAGGTGATCAGGGGCGTGACGAGGTAAGCGATGTCCATCCGGAATTCCTTTGCATTTTTGTGGCGCAATTATCGCAGATGGGTTCACAGTGGCGGAAGCAAGTCAGCTAAAATTCAATACATCACATCATTTCCATAAAGACAATTATGCGACATTTCGGCGTCTCCTTCATAGTCACCTTCATCCTCCTGGGCCTGGCCGGCTGGTGGGGCTTCAGCCACGGCGGCAGCTCCGGCCTGCTGCAAGCGTTGTGGATTTGCACAGTGCTGGGCATCATGGAAGTGTCGCTGTCGTTCGACAATGCCGTGGTCAACGCCTCCGTGCTGCGCCACTGGAACGAATTCTGGCGCAAGCTGTTCCTGACGGTCGGTATCCTGGTCGCGGTGTTCGGCATGCGGCTGGTGTTTCCGCTGCTGATCGTATCCATGGCCACCGGCCTGGGCTTGATGGACGTGTGGACCATGGCCACCAAGAATCCGGACGAATATTCCCGCTATCTGACCGGCGCGCACGCCCAGGTGGCGGCCTTCGGCGGCGCTTTCCTGTTGCTGGTGTTCCTCAATTTCCTGTTCGACGAGGAAAAAGAGCTGCACTGGCTCGGCTGGATCGAGGCCAAGCTGGGCGAGCACGGCACCGAGAGCCTGGCCGTGCTGTTGGCCCTGGCGACGGTGTTCGGCTGCGTCTATCTGGTGCCGGAAACGGAGAAATTGAGCGTGCTGACCGCCGGCGTGGTCGGCGTGCTGGTGTATCTGGCGGTGGGCTGGATCAGCAGCCTGCTGGAGGAAGATCCGCCGGCCGAGGACGGCGACACCACCGAGGCCGGCGTCGGCGCGGTCGTTTCGGCCGTGTCGCGCGGCAGCATCGGCGGCTTCCTGTATCTGGAGGTGCTGGACGCGTCGTTCAGCTTTGACGGCGTGATCGGCGCGTTCGCCATCACCAAAGATGTCGTCATCATCATGTTGGGCCTGGCGATCGGCGCCATGTTCGTGCGCTCGCTGACGGTGTTCCTGGTGCACAAGGGCACACTGGACGAATATGTCTATCTGGAACACGGCGCGCACTATGCGATCGGTATTTTGGCACTGATCATGCTGGCCAGTGTCAAATACCATATCCCGGAGTGGTTCACGGGCCTGTCCGGGGTGGCGTTCATCGCCGTATCGCTGTGGTCGTCAATACGTCACAAGCGACTGCACCCCGCATGATAAGATTGAAAACATTGCGGACTTACCTGGATATTCAACCGGCTTACTTATGACAAAATCATCGCGTATCGTTCTGTATTTCATCGCCCTGGTGGCTGCCACCCTGCTGGTCTTCGTCGCCTATACCTGGGCGATGTTGCATATTTCCTATTCGGATGGCGAGCGCGCGGGCTACCTGCAAAAGTTCTCCACCCGTGGCTGGATCTGCAAGACCTGGGAAGGGGAGATTTTGCTGACCTCGATGCCGGGTGCGATACCGGAGAAGTTCGAGTTCAGCGTGCGCGATGAGAATGTGGCCAAGCAATTGACCGACGCCACCGGCAAGCGCGTGATTTTGAGCTACTCGCAGCACAAGGGGGTGCCGACGCAGTGCTTCGGCGAGACGGAGTATTACATCACCAAAGTGCAAGTACAGCAATAACAGTTCTAAAACACGTAGGGCGGATTAGCGAAGCGTAATCGGCCATTTATGCGCCGCCGACGGCGTAACCATGGCCGATTACGGCGTTCCGCCTAATCCGCCCTACGTGTCTCCCCGTATCGCCACTGTTCTGTATCAGCGTGCGCGCCACACCGGCTGGGCCTGACGCGCTTCCTTGCGGGCGCGGGCCGCGTCCAAGGTTTCGACCACGGCGCCTTCGGCAGCATCCACCTTGGCCTGCACCGTTGCCAGCGCCTTCTGCACCGCGCCATGACGGCGGGTTTCCAAATCCAACAGCTTCTGCTTGGCGGCGGTCATCGCGGCCGTCGTGTCGGCCACTTTGCGCTGCATGCCGGCATACGCCTTGGCAGTTTCCAGCAACGCCAACTGACCGGCTGCCTTGTCCACCGCCGCTTGCGCCGCGGCCTGCTCAGCCTGCGCGCGCTGCGTCATCGCATCCGTTTCCGCCTGCTCCGCGTCGGCACGCTGACGCGCCGCCTCGGCAACCTGCCGCTCCGCCTCCAAACGCCCGGCGATCGCCTTCGAAGCACGCACTTCCGACGCCGTCGTCAAGCGTTGCTGCGCCAGCTTCTGCTCGATCAGCGCCAGCGACTCGCGCTCGGTCTCGATGAATTCACGCTCGGCCTGCAACAGCGCTTCGGCGGCTGCCGCCTTGTCCTGCTCGATCCGGGCGCGCTCTGCATGCACCACGCCCAATTCCACGGCCAGGCGCGCCTGCGCGGCCAGCGCCTGCGCGGCTGTGGCCTGCTGCCCGGCTTCCAAAGCCACCTGCGCGGCGATCACGTTTGCGGCTTCGGCTTGCTTGTCGGCGGCGGCGGCCAGGCGCTGCTCGGCTTCCTGTTGCTGGCGCAGCGCTTCGGTCTGCGCGCGCTCGGCGGCGACGCGCTGCTTGGCGGCGGCGCTGGCGCCCTCCTCGGCCGCCAATTTTTCCTTGAGCGCGGCGATGGCTTGCTGCTCGTCGGCGGCGCGCGCCTGCTCGGCTTGCAGCAACACCTCGGCCTGACCGGCCTTTTGCCTGGCCAGCGCGTCGGCCTGGCGTTGCGCCTCGACCTGGCGCGCGATCGTGGCCACTTCCGCTTGCTCGGCGGTATTGACGCTGGCGGCCAGCTCGGCGGCCGTGCGCGACAATGCGGCGCGCTCCTCGGCCAGCGCGGCGGCGCGCTGCTGTTCCTGGGTCTCGACGCGGGCCGCCTCGGCGGCGACCTCGTCCGCCGCCTGGCGCTGCTTGGCTTGCGCCAGCGCCAGCGACTCGGCTTCGACCTTGGCGTGGGTGCTCAGCTCGGCTTCCTGCTCGGCCTGCACGCGGGCCAGCGCGACGGCGCGCAGCTGGCTGTCGACTTCGATGCGCGCTTCGGTGGCGGCCATGATGCTGGCGTCGGCGTCGCGGCGCGCCTTGGCGCTGGCGGCGGCCACCATTTCCAGGCGTTCGCGGTGGATCGCGGCGTCGCGGATTTCCTTTTCGGTTTGCAGGCGCAGGTGCAGCGACTGCGCGGCGCTGCGTTCGGATTCGGCTTTGGCCAGGGCGATCTGCTCGCGCTCCTGTTCCAGATGGGCCAGCGCGCGCGCTTCTTCCAGCGCGCGCACTTCGGCGGCGGCGCGGTTGAAAGCCGATTCGAGGGCGATCTGGTCGGCGCGCTCGCGCTGGACGGTCAAGTCCAGCGCTTCGGCCTCGGCCTGGACCAGCATTTGCGCGGTCTGGCGCGCGGCGTAGGCCTGGCGCTCGCGTTCGCGCGCCATGGTGGCGACGCGGGCGTCGGCGCTGGCGATGCCGACCACTTCATCCTTGGCGGCCTGCACGGCGGCGACGCGCTCGACCGCTTGGATGCGGGCTTGTTCGGTTTGGGCTTGCAGTTCCTCGGCGGCGCGCGCGGCCTGCTCGGCGAGCTCCGATTCGGCGGCGATCTGCTCGAAGGCGCGCTGGCGGCTTTCGTTTTCTGCCTTGGCGCGCGTTTCGGCGGCCAGGCGGATTTGGGTGTCGGCTTCGACGCGGGCGCGCAACTCGGCGGTTTCCTGTTTCACGGCATCCAGGCGGGCGACGCTGGCCTGGGCGGCGGCGCGCAGCGATTCGAGGCGGTCGCGGTTGGCGGCGATGGCTTCTTCCGAGGCCTGGGCGTTTTGCTGGGCGACGGCGGCGGCGGCAGCGTCGATGGCGGCGCGGTCCTCGGCCAGCGAGCGGGCGCGGGCTTCGGCGTGGGCGCGGTTTTCGGCGGCGCAGGCGGCCTTGGCCTCGGCTTCGACGCGGGCGATGGCTTCCTGGATGGCCTTCATTTCCATCGCCGCGCGCGGAGTCGGCTCCTTGTTGGCAGGCTCATCCGGGTCATGCAAGACAACGGTGGGAACGGTATCGGCGGAAAAAGCCACGCCCAATTGGACGTCTTCGATTGCGCTTTCGCGTTGAGCCAGTTCTGCTTGCATGAGATTTCTCGCTAGAGGATGCGTCCCGGCACACGACGGGACTTCTGAGCTCTCATTATCAAACAGCGAACATGCGGGCCGAACAGCAAGCAGAGGGGGGAAAACCCGCTTATTCCGGTTTAACCCCACGCAGCCATGCCAAACCCGCACAGCCAGGCGGGGACTCGGCGTCCCCGTCGTACCCCTTGGGGTACGACCCCAAACCCGGGGCGCGGGCCTCAAGGCGGCATGGTTGACGGGTTTGGGTTACATATCAAACCGGCAACGGCGGCTCTTCCATCAACGCGACCTGCTCGCGCAATTCGAGGATGCGGTCTTGCCAGTAACGTTGTGTATTAAACCACGGGAACGCGGCCGGGAAGGCCGGGTCGTCCCAGCGCCGCGCCAGCCACGCCGAGTAGTGGATCAACCGCAACGTGCGCAACGCCTCGACCAGATGCAACTGGCGCGGGTTGAATTCGCAGAAATCCTCATATCCGGCCAGGATGTCGCACATCTGACGCACCTGCTCGGCCCGCTCGCCGGACAGCATCATCCACAAATCCTGGATCGCCGGTCCCATGCGGCTGTCGTCGAAGTCGACGAAGTGCGGCCCGGCATCGGTCCACAAGACGTTGCCACCATGGCAATCGCCATGCAGACGCAGTTGCGGCAACTCCCCCGCCCTGTCGTACGCGCGCCGCACGCCGTCCAGCGCCTGCTCCGAAACGCTGGCGTACGCCTCCCGCAGATCCGCCGGAATGAATTGATTGGTCTGCAAGAATTCGCAAGGCTCGGTGCCGAACGTGGCGATGTCGAGCGCGGGCCGCTCCAGATACGGCTTGACCGCGCCGACGGCGTGAATGCGGGCGATGAAACGCCCGGTCCACTCCAGCACCGACGGATCGCTCAATTCCGGCGCGCGGCCGCCGTGGCGGGTGAAGACGGCAAAGCGGAAGCCGTTAAATTGGTGCAAAGTCCGGCCGTCCAGCGCCAGCGCCGGCACCACCGGAATTTCGCGCGCTGCCAACTCCTCGGTAAAGGCGTGCTCCTCCAGGATGGCGGCGTCGCTCCAGCGTCCCGGACGATAGAACTTGACCACCAGCGGCAGCGAGTCCTCGATGCCAACCTGGTAGACGCGGTTTTCATAGCTGTTCAGCGCCAGCAGTCGGCCATCGCCGCGCAGGCCGATGCTGTCGAGCGCATCGAGCACGCATTCGGGATTGAGAGCGGAATACGGGTGCGGCACGTGCACCGGCGCGGCGGCGCCGTCCAGCTCGGCGAAATCGCCGCCGTCGGCGCCGCCCTGCGGCCCGGCCATGGCGGCGGCCAGCGCGGCGGCGCGGGCGTCTTCTTCTTCGTCGTCTAAATGATCTTGGTTATCTTGGTTCATCCCCGCATTGTACGGGGCGCGACGTGTATACTGTCGCCTTCAACCCAATAAAAAGAGCAAGCCATGCAACTCGACCAGCCACTGAGCGACAAAGAATTCGACGAATTAGACAATTTCCTGTTATCGGAGCGCAGCCCCGAGGACGCGATGACGATGGACATGCTGCACGGTTACCTGACCGCCATCGCCATCGGCCCGGAAACCATCATGCCGGCCGAGTGGCTCAAGCGCGTGTGGGGCCAGGAGGAAGCCGACGTCCCGAAATTCAAGAACCCGAAGGAAGAGGAGCGCATCCTCAACCTGATCATGCGCTTCATGAACGAAGTGCTGGTGACGTTTGAAGTGGCGCCGAAGGAGTTCGAGCCGCTGTTCGTCGAGCATGAGCACGAAGGCCAGACCCTGATCGACGCGGAAGCGTGGTGCTGGGGCTTCTGGGAAGGCATGGAACTGCGCCCGGGCTCGTGGCAGGAAATCTGGGATTCGGACGTGCAGGAACTGATGAAGCCGATCTACCTGCTGGGCGCCGACGAGATCGAGGAAGAGGAACTGCCGCTGGTCGAAGATCCGGTCAAGGCCCACAAGCTGGCCCAGGACCTGGAAGCGAACCTGCCGCTGATCTACAAGTTCTGGGTGCCGCGCCGCAAAGCGCCGGTGGCCACCGTCAAGCGCGACGAGCCTAAAGTCGGCCGCAACGACGACTGCCCTTGCGGCAGCGGCAAGAAGTACAAGAAGTGCCACGGCGACGAAGCCGCCAACGACGCGGCCGAATAAGGCCATGCCATCCCTATCCGCTCCGCAAGGGATAGGGACAAAGTTGCACCAACTCAAGTAGAATTTGGGCATTCATTGTCAGGATGCCCATGTTCTCACTGCCCTTCAAGCTCCCCACCACGGCCACGGCGCCGTTCTGCCCGTCGGAAGTGGCCGGCACCGTCCAGGTGCCAGAGGGCGATCCGTTCTGGAAGAAAGTGCTGCGCTTCGCCGGTCCCGGCCTGCTGGTCTCGGTCGGCTACATGGACCCGGGCAACTGGGCCACGGCCATCCAGGGCGGCTCGCAGTTCGGCTACCAGCTCTTGTTCGTGGTGGTGCTGTCGAGTCTGGCCGCCATCGTGCTGCAATGTTTGAGCATGCGCCTGGGCATCGTCACCGGCAAGGACCTGGCGGTGCATTGCCGCGAGCAGTACAAGCCGCCGGTGGCCAAGACATTGTGGGGCTTCGCAGAAATTTCCATCATCGCCTGCGACCTGGCCGAGGTGCTCGGCTGCGCGCTGGCGTTCAAGCTGCTGCTGGGCGTGTCGCTGCCGACCGGCGTGGCACTCACCGCGCTCGACACGCTGCTCATCCTTGGCCTGAAAGGCAAGGGCTTCCGCCAGATCGAGGCGATCGTGCTGGCGCTGATCCTGACGGTGGCCACCTGCCTGTTCACCGAGCTCATTTTCGTCAAGCCGGACTGGAATGCCGTCATGGCCGGACTGGTGCCGTCGCTGTCGACCCTGTCGTCGCGTGAGCCGCTGTACCTGGCCATCGGCATCCTCGGCGCGACCGTGATGCCGCACAATCTGTACTTGCACTCATCCGTGGTGCAAACGCGCGTGGTGTCGCAAAAGGCCAGCGCCAAGCGCGAGGCGATCGGCCTGTCGCGCATCGACACTGTCGTCTCGCTGCTGCTGGCGTTGCTGATCAACGGCTCCATCCTGGTGCTGGCGGCGGCGGCCTTCCACGAGCCGGGCAACACCCGCGTGCTCGACATCGACGAGGCCTATCTGCTGCTCGCCCCCGTGGCCGGCACGGCGCTGGCGGCGACCTTGTTCGCGCTGGCGCTGCTCGCGTCCGGACAAAGCTCCACCTTCACCGGCACCATCGCCGGCCAGGTCATCATGGAAGGGTTTCTGAAAATGAAGATCCCGTGCTGGCAGCGACGCGCCCTCACGCGCGGACTGGCGCTGATCCCGGCCATGATCGGCGTGCTGACCTTGGGTGAACATTCTGTCGGCAAGCTGCTGGTGTTGAGCCAGGTGGTGCTGAGCATGCAGCTGCCGTTCGCCATGTATCCGCTGATCAGCCTGACGTCGCAGCGCCGCATCATGGGCGAGTTCGTCAACGCATGGTGGACGACCGGGTTGTCGTGGTTCCTGTTCGCGGTGATTTCCAGCGCCAACGCGTGGCTGGTGTGGCAGGCGTTCGCGGGATAACGAGGCGGGGATATAACCTTGGAGACACGTAGGGCGGATGAGGCGGAACGCCGTAATCCGCCATGCACGAGCCGCCGACGGAGCTTGGCGGATTACGCTACGCTAATCCGCCCTACGTGGTTCAGATGGTTTTAGGCTTCCCTGTCCATCGCCGTCGCGCAAGACAAACGCTGCCACATCATCCAGCGTGGGCGCCAGCCAGCGCAGCGGCGCACCAATCGAGCCAACCAGCGTTGTGTGGCTGACCTTGTCGTAATAAAGCTCTGTGACATCTACTTGGTTAGCGCGCAGCCGCTCCGCCAGATGACCTGTGTTTTGCTGCGGATCCACCAACTTGTCACTACGCGCCGCGATCAGCAGCGCCGGCGGCGACGCGGCCGACACATGCCTCACAGGCTGCGATTCCGGCGGCGAATCCGGGAAGTGAAACACCGGCTTGGTTGTCGGATTCTCGATCGGCAAAAAGTCATACGGGCCGGCCAGGCCGATCCATCCGCGCAGATCCCGCACGGACATGCCCTGCTTCTTAAGCCAGCGCTCGTCGAGCGCCACCATCGCCGCATTGTACGCGCCGGAACTGTGCCCCATCACATACAGGCGCTTGGGATCGCCGCCGTAGCGGACGGCCTGCCTGGCGGCCCACGCCACGGCCTGCGCCGCGTCGTCCAGAAAATCGGGATAGCTCACCTCGGGATAGAGCCGGTAGTCGGCGACCACGGCGACAATGCCGCGCGACGCCAGCGCCCGGCCGACGAACGCATAGTCGGCCCGTTCGCCCGCCACCCAGTTGCCGCCGTAGAAAAACACCACCACCGGCGCCTTGCCGCCGGCGTCTTTCGGCCGGTAAACGTCGAGCATGCGGCGTGGCCCCTCGCCATACGACAGATTAGCGGTGCGTTCGGAGGCGCCGCCGGGCGACAACGCGTTGAGCGCCGTCAGCGGGGAGCAGGCAGCCAGCGCCAGCAGGACAGGCACGGCGACGGCAAGCGCGAGATAAGGACGAGGGATGCGGGGCATGGCAATGGATGAGTTCGTTGGAATCCAGGCCAGTGTAGAACGGCGCGTCGACCCGCCCTCCTCGTTTCCGTAACGAACGGTGCGTTGATTCACTTATGAGGCGGCCTGCAGACGTGGCTACCTCGAGGAGACACGTAGGGCGGATTAGGCGGAACGCCGTAATCCGCCATCTATGTGCCGCTGGCAACGCATACATGGCGGATTACGCTTCGCTAATCCGCCTACGTGATTCAGAATTTTCCGTCGTCCGATGCCACCGCTATTTAACCTGCGCGCTCCAGTCGCTCAGCATATAACCACCCGGCACGCCACGGCACAAACGCGCCGATGACGCCGACGACAGCTTGAAGCCTTCCGCCGTCCACAGCCACGTCGCCTGCATGTTGCAGTCGCCCAGTCCGCGCCCTTTCGCGAAGCTGCCCAGCTCGCCCTTGTCGAACGACACATTGAGCAACTCGTTGTCCGGAGCGCCGTCGGCGTCCGTCAGCTTAGCCCGCTGCGCCGCGTACGGCGCCTTGTCATTGGCCGTCCACACAGCAAAGCTGGACTGGTAGGCGCCACGCCCGCATTCGATCAGCAACAACACCTTCGACGCCGACAAACGATAAATCTCGCTCTGCGACTCACCGCCGCCAATCAAATCCGGCTGCTCGTCACACCCGCCCTTCGGCAACTTCTTAGTGATCATCGGCAGCAAAGCGGCATCCTGCTTGCGCTGCGCCACCGGCGCCAAGCCGCGCAGCACCGGCACGGGCACAGCCGGCAATACCGTGCTCGCCGGTTTGGCACCCGGCTTAACCAGTGCAGTCACAGTACCAACACGCCCCTGCAAATCATCCATCTTCAGCAACGCCGCCTTCATGCCCGCCAGCGACAGCCGCCACTTGGTTTTACCGTCCGTGACATCCGCGTACCCGGCATCCAGCAGCGCCGGCAGCAACTGAGCAATCTGCGCTGGCTTCAACTCGGCCTCCGAGGTCAAACCGGGCAAAGCCAGCTTCCCAACCCGCAAGGTCAGCGGGCCGACCGCCGTCTCATCCTGGTTGATCGCGGTCAGTTTCGCCGCCACGGCCCCTGTCGGCCCCGCCGGACGTCCCAGCCACAACGCCACCGGCGCGCTATCGCCCTCGTCCGCCTGGTAACCAACCGCCTCGCAAGCGCGCGTATTGTCGCAGGCAACCTCCCAATCCTTGATCGTGAAATGGGCCGCGAAGGCCGTCGAGCCAACCAGCGCCAGCGCTGCGGCAACAACATATTGCAAAATTTTCATGACTTACTCTCCGGACGAAAAAAAACAGGTTCAACCGAACCTGTTCCGATGGACGCGGGCGCCCCTTACAGCTTGATGAAATGCTCGCGGTAGTACTTGAGCTCTTCGATCGATTCGATGATGTCGGCCATGGCCGTGTGCATCTGGTGCTTCTTGAAGCCAGCCACCATCTCGGGCTTCCAGCGCTTGCCCAGTTCCTTCAACGTCGATACGTCAATGTTGCGATAATGGAAATACGCCTCCAGCTTCGGCATATAACGCACCATGAAGCGGCGGTCCTGGCCGATGGTGTTGCCGCACATCGGCGCTTTGCCCTTCGGCACCCACTGCTTCATGAACTTGATCAACTCTTCCTCGGCCTGCGCCTCGGTCACCGTCGACGCCTTGACCTTGTCGATCAGGCCGGAACGGCCGTGCGTGCCCTTGTTCCAGGCGTCCATGCCGTCGAGCACCGCGTCGCTCTGGTGCACCACCATCACCGGACCCTCGGCCAGCACGTTCAGGTGCATGTCGGTGACGACCACGGCCACTTCGATGATGCGGTCGGTGTCCGGCTCCAGACCGGTCATCTCCATATCGACCCAGACCAGATTCATTTCATTCTGGCGCGGGGTAATGACCGCAGGAGCGGAACCTTCTGGCAAATCGTTAGCTTGTGACATAATTCTCTCTTGGCTCGCGTGAGCCCACGTTAATCCGAATCCGCCATTTTCTCACAGGCATAGAATGTATTCACTCGCGTTTTCGATTTTGTTCGTATCTTTCATCATTTTGACCTTGATCGTGCGCTTCTGGCTGGCCTCGCGCCATATCCGCCATGTGCTGACCCATCGCGGCGCCGTGCCGGCCGAATTTGCCGAAAAAATCCCCCTCGCCGCCCACCAGAAGGCGGCGGATTACACCATCGCGCGCACCAAATTCGGCCTGTTCACCCTGCTGGTCAACACCCTGGTGCTGGTCGGTTTCACGCTGCTCGGCGGCCTGCAGTGGCTGTCGGTCGAGATCTTTAAACTGACTGGCGGCGGCATGGGCTACCAACTGGCGCTGCTGGCCGCGTTCGCGCTGATCTCGGGCGTGATCGACCTGCCGTTCGACTATTACAAGCAGTTCCGCCTGGAACAGCGTTTCGGCTTTAACAAGATGACGCGCGGCCTGTTCTTCGCCGACATGGTCAAGGGCGCCTTGCTGGCTGCGGCCATCGGACTGCCGCTGATGTGGGTCATGCTGACGCTGATGGAAAAATCGGGCGACCTGTGGTGGTTCTACGCCTGGCTGGTGTGGAGCGGCTTCCAGTTGCTGATGATGGTGCTGTTCCCGACCGTCATCGCGCCGATGTTCAACAAGTTCACGCCGCTGGAAGACCAGTCGCTCAAGTCGCGCATCGAGGGACTGATGAAGCGCGTCGGCTTCGCCTCCAAAGGCCTGTTCGTGATGGACGGCTCCAAGCGCAGCGCCCACGGCAACGCCTACTTCTCCGGCTTCGGCGCCAACAAGCGCATCGTGTTCTTCGACACCCTGCTCTCGCGCCTGCAGCCGCAGGAGATCGAGGCGGTGCTGGCGCACGAGCTGGGCCACTTCAAGCTCAAGCACATCATCAAGCGCATCGTGATGATGTTCGCCATCTCGCTCGGTTTCCTGGCGCTGCTGGGCTACCTGAAGAACCAAGTCTGGTTCTACACCGGCCTTGGTGTCGATCCGCTGCTGCTGCCGGGCCAGAGCAACGACGCCATGGTGCTGCTGCTGTTCATGCTGGCGCTGCCGGTGTTCACCTTCCTGTTCAGCCCCCTGACGTCGATCGGCTCGCGCAAGCACGAGTTCGAGGCCGACGCCTTCGCCGCCAAGCACACCGATTCGCGCGACCTGGTGTCGGCGCTGGTCAAGATGTATGAGGACAACGCCTCGACCTTGACGCCGGACCCGCTGCACTCGGCGTTCTACGACTCCCACCCGCCGGCGAGCGTGCGCATCCGGCATCTGAACGCGGCGGCCGCAACATGATCGCCACCCTCGCTACCAGCGCCACCCTCCTTGACCTGCTCGCGGGCCACAGCCGGCCCGCCAAGCAAGCGCTGACAGCCGACGAGGCCGCGCACATGGCAACGCTCGTGCCGGACTGGTCGCTGGAAGACGGCAAACTGTGCCGCACCTTCGGCTTTCTCAATTACTATCGCACCATGGCCTTCGTCAATGCGTTGGCCTACCTGAGCCACGCCGAAGACCACCACCCGGAAATGACCGTGACTTATAAAAACTGCACCGTGCGCTACGATACCCATTCGGTCAACGATGGCCGTGGCGGCCTGTCGGACAACGACTTCATCTGCGCGGCCAAGGCCGACGCGCTGTTCGCCCAACTGGCCAAGGCGTCCGCATGAGCCAGCAAGCACCAACCAAGCTCAAGGCGACCATCATCGCCGCCCACGGCCGCCACTATCTGGCCGAGGCCGGCGGCGTCAAGCTGCAATGCGTCACGCGCGGCAAGAAGACCAACGTCGCCGTCGGCGACATCGTCGACGTCACCATGACCTCGCCCGACCAGGGCGTGATCGACAAGATCGAAGAACGCAAGACCCTGCTGTACCGCTCCGACCAGTACAAATCCAAGCTGCTGGCGGCCAACCTGACGCAGTTGTTCATCGTCGTCGCGACCGAGCCCGGCTTCGCCGACGACCTGGTGTCGCGCTCGCTGGTGGCGGCCGAGGCGGCCGGCATCCAGGCGCGCCTGATCCTCAACAAGACCGACGTCACCGAATCGCTGGCGCGCACCCGCGAGCGGCTGCAACCGTACGCCTCGCTCGGCTATCCTGTGCACGAGGTGTCGGCCAAGGCGCACCCGGACCAGGCGCTGGCCGTTCTCAGGCCGCTCCTGGCGGGCCAGTCGTCGATCCTGATCGGCCAGTCGGGCATGGGCAAGTCGTCGCTGATCAACCTGCTGGTGCCGGACGCCGACATCGCCGTGCGCGAAATCTCGGCGGCGCTCGACACCGGCAAGCACACCACCACTTTCACGCGTTTATACCAGCTGCCAGAACTGGGTGAAGGTTCGTCCATCATCGATTCGCCGGGCTTCCAGGAGTTCGGCCTGTACCATCTCAGCGAAGGCATGCTGGAGCGCGCCTTCGTCGATTTCGCGCCCTACCTCGGACATTGCAAATATTACAATTGCCGGCATCTGATCGAGCCGCAATGCGCCATCCTGGCGGCTGTCGCCGAGGGCAAGATCACCAAGATGCGCCATACCTTGTACGGCCAGTTGTTGCATGAATCGTCACAAACGCTGTATTAACCAGTATTGAGGCATCACAAAGTCCATCTTTTGCACGACCCGCGCACACGATATCCGGTTTGGCGATTATAATTCCCAAGGGAAATTATGCGTGCGTTTCCATCAACAGTTATCTGACGCGCGGTTCGAGGACATCGATGGACATGTTTGCGCTCGACGACGAAGTATCGCAGTGGGAAACGGCCCTGCCGACCCTGCGCGGTCCGGCCCGCCTGCCGGTACTGGTGCCGCTCGCCTGGCATTTGCGCCAGCGCGACAGCGCGCGCGCCACCGCCCTCGCCCGCGAAGGGCTAGCCCTGCTGCCGGCCACCGCGCTGACGCCCGAGGCGCAAACCCTGACCTCGGCGCGCCTGCGCCTGGTGGAAGCCGAGGCGGCCTGGCTGCAGGGCCGCCTGGCGGAGGCCGAAACCCTGGCCGCCGCCATCGCCGACCAATTGCACGCGCAGGGCGACCGGCGCGGCTGCGCCGACACCCGCTGGCTGCGCGCGTGGATCGCCATCGACGGCGGCGATCACCAGGGCGGCATCGTCCACCTGGAACACATGGCGGCCATCGCCGGCCAGGCCGGCGACGCCGAACGCGTCTCCATCGCCGAGGCCACCATCGCGCGCTGGGCCGTCATCGAGGACATGCGCGCGGCCGACCTGCGCTGGGGCACGCGCTTTCAACACTTCCAGCACCATCTGGTGGCCGACGCCGGCGCCACGGTGGAACCGGCCGCGCCGATCGCGCCGGGGGAACAAGGCGTGGCGGCGTGGATCGGCGACTACTTCGGCACCCGCGCCAGCCAGGGTGGCCACTACGGCGCCGCCGCCGGCCACTTCATCCGCGCCTACGAGGCCGCGCGCGCCACCGGCCAGCTGCGCGCGGCCATCACCGCCGCCGTCAACGTCGGCCTCGATTTCGCCATCCTGCACGACCACCACGCCGCGCTCGACTGGCTGCAGCGCGCGCTCCACCTGGCCCGCCCCACCGGCTGGCCGCGCAGCGTCGGCGCCTGCCTGTCGCACACGGCCGACACCATGCGCCGCCTGGGCCGGCTCGACGCCAGCGCCGACCTGCTGGCCGAGGCGCTGGCGGTGCTGGCGCCGCTGCCGGCCGGCCGCAGCTACGCCTCGGCGCTGCACTTCCTGGGCGAGCTCTCGCTCGAGCGCGCCGACTACGCCGCCGCGTTCGACGCCTTCAGCGGCCTGGAACAGCGCGCCGCCGCGCTGCGCCAGGCCGACCTGCACAGCATCGCCCGCCGCGGCCAGGCCCACGCGCTGTGCTTCCTCGGCCGCCCGCAGGAGGCGCTGGCCGCCGCCGGGCACGCGATCGAACTGGCCACCGCCCAGGACCACCTGGACAACCACGTGGCCGCGCTGCGGGTGCTGTCGGAGATCCACGCGCGGCACGCGTTGCCGGCGCCACGAGGCATGACCGAGCCTAACGCCACCCTGCACTATCTGCACCGGGCGCTGGCGGTGGCCTCGCGCATCGACGGCTACACCCTGCCGGGCGACCTGCTTGACGCGCTGGGCGCCCAGTATGCCCGCATCGGCGACCATGCCCAGGCCTACGCCTCGGCGCTGGCGGCGGCCGCCGCGCGCGACAAGACCCACGGCCAGGAGGCCACCAACCGCGCCATCGCCATGCAGGTGCACCACCAGACCGAGCGCGCCCGCGCCGAGGGCCTGCACCACCGGTTGCTGGCCGCGTCCGAGGCCCACCGCGCCGAGCTGCTGCTGCAAACCACCGCCACCCTCGAACGGCTGTCGGTGATCGGGCGCGAGATCACCACCCACCTCGACGCCGGCGCCATCTTCGCCGCGCTCAACGCCCACGTCCAGGCGCTGCTGCCGGCCAACACCTTCGCCATCTACCTGTGCGACCCCGGCTTCGACACCCTGAGCCGGGTGTTCGGCGTCGAGAACGGCGTGCCGCTGGCCAGCAACACCATCGCCGTCGACAATCCGCGCGCCAACGCCGCGCGCAGCCTGCGCGAGCGCGCCGAGATCTACGTCGACGACGCCGGCCCGGACGACATCTTCCTCGCGCCCGGCACGCAACTGATGTCGTGCGCGTTGTACGTGCCGCTGCTGGTCGGCGAGCGCACGCTGGGCGTGATGACGGTGCAGGCGGCCCGCGCGCGCGCCTACGGCGAGCGCGAACGGCTGATCTTCCGCACCTTGTGCGCCTACGGCGCCATCGCGCTCGACAACGCCCAGGCCTACCGCCAGCTGCAGGACGCGCAGGCGCAGCTGGTGTCGCAGCAAAAGCTGGCGGCGCTCGGCGCGCTGATGGCCGGCGTCGCCCACGAATTGAACACGCCGATCGGCAACAGCCTGCTGATCGCCAGCACCCTGCACCAAAAGACCGAAGAGCTGGCCAAGCGCCTGGACGGCCCCGGCCTGCGCCGCTCCGACCTGTCGACCTACCTGGAGGACGCCGTCGCCGCGCACGCGCTGGTCATGCGCGGGCTCACCAGCGCGGCCGACCTGGTCAACAGCTTCAAGCAGGTGGCGGTCGACCGCACCACCGAGCAGCGCCGCCGCTTCGACCTGCAGCAGGTGGCCGCCGAGGTGATCGCCACGATGATGAACCGGGTGCGCGCCTGCGGCCACCGCATCGAGGTCGAGGTGCCGGCCGATATCGCCATGGACAGCTATCCCGGCCCGCTGGGCCAGGTCATCGCCAATTTCATCAACAACGCGCTGCTGCACGCGTTCGGCGGCGATGCCGGCTCCGCTCCGGGCGACGGCGGCGGCGGCGGGCGCATGTGGCTGCGGGCGTCGACGCCGGCCGACGGCAAAGTGACCCTGGTGTTCGGCGACGACGGCGCCGGCATCGCGCCCGAGCACATGTCGCGCATCTTCGATCCGTTCTTCACCACCAAGCTGGGCCAGGGCGGCAGCGGGCTGGGATTGTCGATCAGTTATAATATTGTCACGTCCCTGCTGGGCGGGCAGATCACCGTCCACAGCGCCCCCGGCGGCACCACCTTCACCCTGGAGCTGCCGCTGACCGCGCCGGCGCCGGCGCCCGGGACGGCGGCGGCGCGGATCTACCACTAAAGTCTAACCCGGCGCGCATTTTGCGATACGCATGCGCCACCGCTTAGGGGTCGTACCCCGTACGGGTACGACCCCGGTTGGCCGTGCGGGTTAAAAACCCGCCCGCCGACAGCACAATCTGCGGCAATTCGCCCCTTTGGCCGAATTGCCTTTATAATTGTTCGGCTCAGCCGGCCGCGCATCCAATCACGGGCCAGTTCACCTGTCAGTTGTCATTATGCCTATCCAAAAACCGATCAAGCATTACCTGCAGTTTTCCGACTTCACGTTGGCCGAATACGAATACGTCATCGAGCGCGCGCACCTGATCAAGCGAAAGTTCAAGAATTACGAGATCTACCACCCGCTGATCGACCGCACCCTGGTCATGGTGTTCGAGAAGAACTCCACCCGCACCCGCCTGTCGTTCGAGGCCGGCATGCACCAGCTGGGCGGCGCCGCCATCTACCTGAACACGCGCGACTCCCAGCTGGGACGCGGCGAGCCGGTGGAAGACGCCGGCCAGGTGATGAGCCGGATGTGCGACATCATCATGGTGCGCACCTTCGGCCAGGACATCATCGAGCGCTTCGCCGCTCATTCGCGCGTGCCGGTGATTAACGGCCTGACCAACGAGCACCACCCGTGCCAGGTGTTCGCCGACATCTTCACCTTCTACGAGCACCGCGGCCCGATCGCCGGCAAGACCGTGGCGTGGATCGGCGACGCCAACAACATGCTGTATTCGTGGCTGCAGGCGGCCGAGGTGTTCGGCTTCCACGTCAACGTCTCCACGCCCAAGGGCTACGACATGGACATGTCGCTGGTGACGACCGACCGCTACACCTTCTTCGCCAACCCGGCCGACGCCTGCGAAGGCGCGCACCTGGTCAACACCGACGTGTGGACCAGCATGGGCTACGAAGAGGAAAACGCCGCCCGCATCAAAGCCTTCGACGGCTGGATCGTCGACGGCGCCAAGATGGCGCGCGCCGCGCCCGACGCGCTGTTCATGCACTGCCTGCCCGCCCACCGCGGAGAGGAAGTGGCCGCCGAGGTGATCGACGGCCCGCAGTCGGTAGTCTGGGACGAGGCGGAAAACCGCCTCCACATCCAGAAGGCGCTGATCGAATACCTGCTGCTCGGCCGCCTCGACGCGCAGTGATCTCCACATAACAACTACACCATTTCACCTCCATTGGAACTAGCATGAGCGATATTAAAAAAGTAGTCCTCGCCTACTCGGGCGGCCTCGATACCTCCGTCATCCTCAAATGGCTGCAGGATAACTACCAGTGCGAAATCGTCACCTTCACCGCCGACCTGGGCCAGGGCGAAGAGCTGGAGCCGGCGCGCGCCAAGGCGATCAAGTTCGGCATCAAGCCGGAGAACATCTACATCGACGACGTGCGCGAGGAGTTCGTCCGCGACTTCGTGTTCCCGATGTTCCGCGCCAATACCGTCTACGAAGGCGAATACCTGCTGGGCACCTCGATCGCCCGTCCGCTGATCGCCAAGCGCCTGATCGAAATCGCCAACGAGACCGGCGCCGACGCCATCTCGCACGGCGCCACCGGCAAGGGCAACGACCAGGTGCGCTTCGAACTGGGCGCCTACGCGCTGAAACCAGGCGTCAAAGTGATCGCCCCATGGCGCGAGTGGGACCTGCTGTCGCGCGAAAAACTGCTGAAGTACGCGGAAGACGCGGGCATCGCCATCGACATGAAGCACAAGAACGGCGGCGCGCCGTACTCGATGGACGCCAACCTGCTGCACATCTCCTTCGAAGGCCGCCACCTGGAAAACCCGAGCGCCGAAGCCGAGGAAAGCATGTGGCGCTGGAGCGTGAGCCCGGAGAACGCGCCCGACCAGGCCGAGTACCTGGACCTGGAATACGAGCGCGGCGACATCGTCGCCATCAACGGCGTGCGCATGTCGCCGGCCACTGTGCTGACCGAACTCAATCGCGTCGGCGGCAAGCATGGCATCGGCCGTCTGGACCTGGTGGAAAACCGCTACGTCGGCATGAAGTCGCGCGGCTGCTACGAAACCCCGGGCGGCACCATCATGCTCAAGGGCCACCGCGCCATCGAGTCGATCACGCTGGACCGCGAAGTGGCCCACCTGAAGGACGACCTGATGCCGCGCTACGCGTCGATGATCTACAACGGCTACTGGTGGGCGCCGGAGCGCGTCGCGCTGCAAACCCTGATCGACCACACGCAAGCGACCGTCAACGGCTGGGTGCGGATCAAGCTTTACAAGGGCAACGTGATCGTCGTCTCGCGCGATTCCAAGACCGACTCCCTGTTTGATATGAACATCGCCACCTTCGACGAAGACGGCGGCGCCTACAACCAGGCCGACGCCGGCGGCTTCATCAAACTGAACGCGCTGCGCATGCGGATCGCCGCCAACGCGCGCCTCAAGCGCGGTCAATAAAAAAAGAGCATCGCGGCTTATACGCCACGCTTGACGCCGAAACGGGCCGCTGATTCAGCGGCCCGTTTTTTTTGTCCTCCACAATGCGCGACAAGATGATACATTGCTTGCACCGCATCATCGTCGTGGAATGACATGCTTAAAGACCTCGGTATCAAGACAAAACTCGCCATCGGCTTCGGCGCCATCGTCGCCATCATCCTGGTGCTGCTGCTGGTGGCGTTCACCAATTTCAGCAAGCTCTCGGCCGCCAGCGACTGGGACCGCCACACGCAGGAAGTACTGCTCGAAGTGACCGTCATCGACAACGCCATGCTGCAGGTGCAAAGCGCCAACCGCGGCTTCATGCTGACCGGCGTCGAGGCCATCGCCGCGCCGCTGGTCGCGGCCGAGGCGCTGGTGCGCACTCAGATCGACAAGATCGCCCTGCTCACGCGCGACAATCCGTCGCAGCAGGCGCGCATCGCCAAACTGCGGCCGCTGTTCGACCAGTGGATGCACAACACCGTCGAGCCGCTGGTGGCCAAGCGCCGCGCGTTGAACAAGAGCGTCGGCATGTCGGTGCAGGCGGCCACGATCGACGACATCCGGGGCGGCACCGCCACCGTGAACGCCATCCGCCAGCTGATCGGCGAGATCACCGCCGAGGAAAAGCGCCTGCTCGATCAGCGCTCGACCACCGCCGCAGAACTGCAGCGCACCATGCTGCTGTTGCTGGGCGTCGGCGGCGCCGCCTGCGTGCTGCTGGCCATCGTGGTCGGCATGGTCCTGACCAAGGCGCTGCTGGCGCCCCTCAACAACCTGACCCACGCGGTCGGCCGCATCGCCGCCGGCGAGCAGTCGGCGCGCGCGCCGGTGCTGTCGGCCGATGAACTGGGCAAGGTCACCGTCGAATTCAACCGCATGGCGCAATCGATCCAGGACAGCCAGGCCAACGAGCAAGCCGCCACCAACCTGCTCAAGTCCAAGGTCGATTCGCTGCTCGGCGTGGTGTCCAAGGCCGCCTCGGGCGACCTGACCGGCCGCATCGAGGTCGCCGGCGCCGACGCCATCGGCCAGCTGGCGCATGGCCTCGACCGCATGTTCGAGAACCTGCGCGCCCTGCTCAACAACGTGCAGAAGGCCGGCATCCAGGTCACCACTTCGGCCACCCAGATCGCCGCCTCGACCAAGCAGCAGGAGGCCACCGGCATCGAACAGGCGCAGACCAGCATCGAGATCCTCAGCACCACCAAGCAGATCTCCGCCAACACGGCCGAGCTGCTCAAAACGATGGAGGACGCCACCGCCGTCGCCGACTACACCACCAACGCCACCGCCGAAGCCCAGAACAACCTGCAGCGCATGGACGGCACCATGCAGCACATGGTATCGGCCACCGATTCGATCAACGCCAAGCTGGCCGCGCTGTCGGAAAAGGCGTCCAACATCAACAGCGTTTTGATCACCATCACCAAGGTCGCCGACCAGACCAACATCCTCTCGCTCAACGCCGCCATCGAGGCCGAGAAGGCCGGCGACGCCGGCCGCGGATTCTCGGTCGTGGCCACCGAGATCCGCCGCCTGGCCGACCAGACCTCGGTGTCGACCTGGGACATCGAACAGATGCTCAAGGAGATGCAATCGGCCGTCTCGGCCAGCGTGATGGGCATGGACAAATTCTCCGAGGAGATCCGCCGCAGCGTCGGCGAGGTGCGCCAGGTGACCGACCAGCTCTCCGGCGTGATGGACCAGGTGCAAAAACTGGCGCCGCAGTTCGACGCCGTGCTGCAGGGGATGCAGTCGCAGGCGGTTGGCGCGCAGCAGATCTCGGAGACGATGATGCAGCTGAACGACGCCACCCAGCAGACGGTCGACTCGCTCAAGGCCACCAGCGAGGCGGTGCACCAATTGCAGTACGCCGCCGGCGACCTGCAAACGAGCGTCGCCAATTTTGCCGTCGCGGCCTAAGCATGGGACAATGCCGCGCCTAACGTGGCCATGGGAGAAGGAAAATGTTGAAGCACTTTAGCATCAAGACCAAACTGTATCTGGGCTTCGGCGCCATCCTGGCCATCATCCTGCTGCTGCTGACGATCGCCTACAACCGGTTTAACAGCCTGTCGGACGCCAACGCGCTAGACCGCCACACGATGGTCGTGATCCAGGCCATCGACGGCCTGCGCAACGATTTGCTGCAAGTGCAGGTGGAGGCGCGCGGCTATTACCTCACCGGCGCGCCGGTGCGCCTTGAGCGCACACGCAAGGAGCTGCTCGACATCCCCGCCTCGATCCACCGGCTGCAAGGCCTTGTGCGCGACAATCCGCCCCAGCTGGAGCGGTTCAAGAAGCTCGAATCGATGATCGACGTCTGGGCCAAGGACGTCATCGCCTCGCAACTGGCGCTGCGCGAACAAATGGGCGACAAGCCCGGCGCCGCCGACGCCATGGGCCGCACGCCGCAACTAGCCGGCGGCAATTCGGTCATCGGCGGCGTCTACAAATTCATGAACGACGCGGCCGCCGAGGAAAACCGGCTGCTGGCCGAGCGCACCGCCGCCGCCGAGAGCCTGCAAGCGAGCATGCGGCTGGTGCTGTCGGCCGGCGGCGTGGCCTGCGTGGCGCTGGGGGCGCTGGTGGCCTGGCTGCTGGTGCGGGCGCTGTCCGCGCCGATCAACAATCTCACCCACGCCGTCGGGCGCATCGCCGCCGGCGACCAGTCGGCGCGCGCGCCGGTGCTGTCGGCCGATGAACTGGGCAAGGTCACCGTCGAATTCAACCGCATGGCGCAGTCGATCCAGGACAGCCAGGCCAACGAGCTGGCGGCCACCAACCTGCTCAAGTCCAAGGTCGACTCGCTGCTGGGCGTGGTGTCCAAGGCCGCCTCGGGCGACCTGACCGGCCGCATCGAGATCACCGGCGCCGACGCCATCGGCCAATTGGGCCATGGGCTCGACCGCATGTTCGAGAACCTGCGCGCCCTGCTCAACAACGTGCAGAAGGCCGGCATCCAGGTCACCACCTCGGCCACCGAGATCGCCGCCTCGGCCAAGCAGCAGGAGGCCACCGGCATCGAACAGGCGCAGACCAGCGTCGAGATCCTCAGCACCACCAAGGAGATCTCCGCCAACACTATCCAGCTGCTCAAGACGATGGAGGACGCCACCGCCGTCGCCGACTACACCACCAGCGCCACCGCCGAGGCCCAGGGCAACCTTAAACGCATGGACGGCACCATGCAGCACATGGTCTCGGCCACTGATTCGATCAACGCCAAGCTGGCCGCGCTGTCGGAGAAAGCGTCCAACATCAACAGCGTTTTGATCACCATCACCAAGGTCGCCGACCAGACCAACATCCTCTCGCTCAACGCCGCCATCGAGGCCGAGAAGGCCGGCGACGCCGGCCGGGGATTCTCCGTCGTGGCCACGGAGATCCGCCGCCTGGCCGACCAGACCTCCGTGTCGACCTGGGACATCGAACAGATGCTCAAGGAGATGCAGTCGGCCGTCTCGGCCAGCGTGATGGGCATGGACAAATTCTCCGAGGAGATCCGCCGCAGCGTCGGCGAGGTGCGCCAAGTGACCGACCAGCTCTCCGGCGTGATGGACCAGGTGCAGAAACTGGCGCCGCAGTTCGACGCCGTGCTGCAGGGGATGCAGTCGCAGGCGGTCGGCGCGCAGCAGATCTCGGAGACGATGATGCAGCTGAACGACGCCACCCAGCAGACGGTGGAGTCGCTCAAGGCCACCAGCGAGGCGGTGCACCAGTTGCAGTACGCGGCCGGCGACCTGCAAACGAGCGTGGCCAACTTCGCCGTCGCGGTCTAGGAACGGGCAGCGCGATGAAACTGCTCGTCTTCCACATCGGCGCCGACCGCTATGGCCTGCGCCTGCGCGACGTGGTGCGCGTGGTGCCGCTGCTCGAGCTCAAACACCTGCCGCTGGCGCCCGACGCCGTGGCCGGCCTGATGGACTACCACGGCCGCTCGGTGCCGGTGATCGATCTGTGCCGCATCAGCGGCCTGCCCACCGGCGAGGATTATTTCGACACCCGCATCATCGTGGTCGATTACCACACGCCGGAAGGGACCAGCCATCCGCTCGGGCTGCGCGCCGAGCGCGTGCTGGGCGTCCAGGAAGTGGGCGAGGCGCGCCTGACCGACAGCGGCGTGCTGGCCGCGCCCTTCCTCGGCCAGGTGGCCGGCGACGCCGAGGGCATGCTGCAACTGGTCGAACTGGAGCAGCTGCTACCGGCGCCGTTGCGCGCCACGCTGTTCCAGACTGCAACGGACGCGCTGCCATGACCCAGGCCCAAACCATGCTGCACGCCGCGACCGGCCTGAGCCTGTCGAAGGCCGTCGCCGACCGCGCCATCCGGCAGCGCGTGGAGGTGACCGGCGCGCGCGACGCCGGCGCCTACCTGGAGGGCATGACGCCGGAGGAACTGGAAGCGCTGGTGGAGCTGGTGGTGGTGCCGGAATCGTGGTTCTACCGCGACCAGCAAGCCTTCCATGCGGCGGCAGACTATCTCGCCACGCGACTGGCGGCCGCGCCGGAGCGCATGCTGCGCCTCCTGTCGGTGCCGTGCGCCGGCGGCGAGGAACCCTACACGATGGCGATGGCGCTGTCGGACGCCGGCATCGCCCACGACCGCTTCATCATCGACGCCGTCGATATCAGTAAGGGCTGCATCGAGCGCGCCAGGACCGGCATCTATGGCCGCAACGCTTTCCGCAACCAGGACCTGGGCTTCCGCGAGCGCCATTTCACCGGCTGCGACGGCGACGAGTTCCGCATCAACGACGATATCCGCAAGCAGGTGCGCTTCAAGCAAGGCAATCTACTGGAAGCGGACCTGGACGCGCGCACCGGCTCCTACGACGTCATCTTCTGCCGCAACCTGCTGATCTACTTCGACAAGCCGACCACGCGCGCGGCCATCGCCAAGCTCGATCAGCTGCTGCGGCGCGACGGCCTGCTGTTCGTCGGCTATGCGGAAGTGCCGTCGCTGTGCCAGAACGGCTTCGCGCCGCTGCCGTACGCGCAGGCATTCGGCTTGACCCGCGAAGCGGCCGTTGAACGGCGCAAGGTGGCGCGCGTGGCGCCGCCGGCGTCTTCCCTGCCGCCGCCGCCCGCCCGGCCGCCCACCCTGCCGCCGCGCCCTGCGTCCACCACCGCGTCCACCGCCGCGCCCACGCACGCCCGTTCGCAGCGTCCTCCTTCCGCGCCGTCCACTCCGGCGGCGGCCGGCGACCTGCTGGCCGACGCGCGCCGCCTGGCCGATCTGGGACAACTCAAGGAAGCCGAGGGCAAATGCCGCGATTATCTGGCACAGGTGCCCGATTCGGCCGAGGCCTACTTCATACTCGGGCTGCTCAACGAGTTGACCAAGAAGCTGCGGCAGGCGGAGGACTACTGGAAGCGCTGCATCTACCTGCAGCCGGACCACTACGAAGCGTTGTGCCATCTGGCCCTGCTGGCCGAAACCAACAGCGACGCGGCCACCGCCGCCGCGCTCAAGGCGCGCGCGGCGCGCATCTACAAACGCCAGCAGGCATCATAAGGGCGTCCACACATGACGATCACCACCCAACCCACCTCGCCCATCCTGCCCGCCGCCATCGAAGACTGCTGGAACCGCATCGGCGTGGTCGGCGACCAGAGTTGCGAAAAGCTGGAGCAGTACATCCACTGCCGCAATTGCGACGTCCACGCCGGCGCCGCGCAACGCAACCTGCAGCGCCTCGTCGGCGACGACTATAAAAGGGACTGGGCCACGCACTTCCGCCAGGCCGCCACCGACACGCAAGCGCTGGACGCCTCGTGCCTGGTGTTCCGCATCGGCCGCGAATGGCTGTCGCTGCCGACCAAGCTGTTCGTCTCGGTGGCGCCGCAGGCCAAGCCGCACCGGCTGCCGCACCGCGCCGCGCTGGGACTGATCGGCATCGTCAACGTCGGCGGCACCCTGCATCCCTGCATGTCGCTGGCGGCGCTGCTGGGCATCGACGAAAGCGAAGGCGAGGCCGCGACCCACCGCCACACCTTCGCGCGCTTGCTGCTGATCCAGTGGGAAGGCCAGTCCTTTGCACTGCCGGTGGCCGACCTGCACGGCATCATGCGCTACGCCTCCGCCACCGTGCAGGCGCCGGCGGCCACCATCAACAAAGGCCTGAGCCGCTACCTGTCGGGCGTGATATCGGAGCGGGACATGCATATCGGGATGCTCGATTCCGCGCTGATCGGCTACCAACTCGCGAGGACGCTGCGATGAGCCAGGATAACAACGAAGACCTGAGCCAGTTCTCCATGATGGACCTGTTCCGCATGGAGGCGGACAGCCAGACCCAGATCCTGACCGACGGCCTGCTGGCCATGGAGCGCCTGAAGGACGCCGGCACGGTTGAATCGATGATGCGCGCCGCCCACTCGATCAAGGGCGCGGCCGCCATCGTCGGCCTGGAAGTGGTGGTGCAACTGGCGCACCGCATGGAGGACGCCTTCATCGCCGCCCAACACGGCAAGCTGGCGCTGACGCCCAACCGGGTCGACGTGCTATTGGCCGGCGTCGATCTGATACTGCAGCTGTCGCGCCTCGAGGACAGCGGCCTTGACGCCTGGCTGGGCGCCAACGCAGCCCACATCACGCGCACGCTCGACGCCATTACCACCATCGCCTTCCTGCCCGAACCGTTCGACCTGCAGGCGGAGGCTGGCCTGCTGCCGCCCATCCCGGCGCCGGTGACGGCTGCGCCGCACTTCCCGCCCGGCGAGCTGCCGGTGGCGGCGCCCTCGCCCGCGCCGGCGCCGCCCTCGACGTCGATCTCGGCGCCTGCGCCGGCCGCGCGCGCGCACGCCGCCCCCAAGGCCGCCCAAAACTTCGACAAGCTGCTCTCGCTGGCCAGCGAGTCGCGCATCAATGCGCACCAGATGCATCCGTTCGTGCAGAACATGCAGCGCTTCAAGCGCAACCAGAGCAGCCTTTTTTCTATCATCGAGCAGTTGCACGAGGCGATCGCCAACAGCACCGACGCCAAGCTGAAGGAACAGTCGCTGGTGGCGCTGCAAAAGACCCATCCGCTCAAGCAGTTCGTGCTGGAGCACATCGCCGATATCGAAGCCTACGAGCGCCGCTTGCTGGCCGTCTCGCAAGGGATGGTGGACGAGGTGCTGACCATGCGCATGCGGCCGTTCCGCGACGGCGTGCAATCCTTCCCCCGCATGGTGCGCGACCTGGCGCGTACCTTGGGCAAGGATGTGAGGCTGGAGATTGTCGGCGAGGACACGCTGGTCGACCGCGACATTCTGGCCAGGATCGAAAGTCCGCTGAACCACATGCTGCGCAACGCCATCGACCACGGCATGGACACGGCGTCGGCGCGCATCGCGGCCGGCAAGCCGGGCACCGGCACCATCGTGCTGGAGGCGAAACACCGCGCCGGCATGCTCAGTATCGAGATCAGCGACGACGGCCGTGGCGTCGACCTGGAGAAAATCCGCCGCCGGGTGATCGAACGGAAGATGGCCAGCGCGCAGATGGCCGGCTCGATGTCGTCGGCCGAGCTGATGGAATTCCTGTTCCTGCCGGCCTTCAGCCTGAAGGAAAGCACCACCGAGATTTCCGGGCGTGGGGTGGGCCTGGACATCGTCCACGAAACCATCCGTTCGCAAAACGGCACCGTGCGCATCGAATCGGAGCTCGGCGTCGGCTTCCGCACCTTCATCACCCTGCCGCTGACGCAGTCGATCGTGCGGGCGCTGGTGGTCGACGTCAAGGGCGAAGCCTACGCCATGCCCATCGCCCAGGTCGAACGGGTGGTCAAGATACCGCAGTCGGCTATCCACACGCTGGAGAACAAGCAGTTCTTCGACTTCGGCGGCGAGCATCTGGGCCTGGTCTCGTCCTCGCAGGTGCTGGAACTGGGCGACACCGACGCCGGCAGCGGCGAACTGGCGGTGGTCGTCATCGGCACCGGCACGCGGCGCTATGCGCTGGTGGTCGACACCATTCGCGGCGAACAAAGCCTGGCGGTGCAAAGCATCGATCCGATCTTCGGCAAGATGCGCGACATCTCGGCCGCCGCCCTGCTCGACGACGGCGAGCCGGTGCTGATACTGGACGTGCCGGACTTGCTGTTGTCGATCGAAAAGCTGCTGCACGAGGGCGGCCTGCATCAACTGACCAAGTCCGACCACGCGGAGCGGCGCAAGACCAAGCGCATCCTGGTGGTCGACGATTCGCTGACGGTGCGCGAAATGGAGCGCAAACTGTTGCTCAGCAGGGGCTTCCAGGTCGATATCGCCATCGACGGCATCGACGGCTGGAACGTGGTGCGCAGCGGCGACTACGACCTGGTGATCACCGACGTCGACATGCCGCGCATGGACGGTATCGAACTTGTCACGCTTATTAAGAAGGACATTCACCTCCATAAGCTGCCAGTCATGATAGTCTCCTATAAAGACAGGCCCGAAGACCGGGCGCGTGGGCTCTCGGCCGGCGCAGACTACTACCTGACCAAGGGCAGCTTCCATGACGAGACGCTGCTTGACGCGGTCAGCGATTTGATTGGAGACGCCAGTAGATGAAGATCGCCATCGCCAACGATGTCGCCATGGCGGCGGAAGCGCTGCGACGCGTGGTGGCCAGCACCGCCGAACACCAGGTGCTGTGGATCGCCCGCACCGGCGCGGAGGCGGTGCGCATGTGCGCCGACAACCGGCCGGACCTGATCCTGATGGACTTGAACATGCCGGAGCTGGACGGCGTCGAGGCGACCCGCCAGATCATGGAACACAGCCCGTGCGCGATCCTGGTGGTGACCGGACGGCCGCAGGACAACGTCAACCAGGTGTTCCGCGCGCTGGGCGCCGGCGCGCTGGACGTGACGGCGACCCCGGTGTTGCAGGGCCAGCCCGGCGGCGACGCCGAGCTGCTGGCCAAGATCCGCACGATGGACAAGCTGATACGCCACAGCGGCGGCAGCCAGGCGATGGCGCCGCGCACCTCGCTCCATGGCGCCGCCAACGGCAACGGCCATGGCGCCGACGCGCCGGGCATGCCGGTGCCGGTGACGTCGCTGCTGGCGATCGGCGCCTCGACCGGCGGCCCGATGGCCGTCTCCAAGATGCTGGCCGGCTGGACGCCGCCGCGCGGCTGCGCCATCGTGGTGGTGCAGCACATCGACCAGCACTTTGCCGACAACTTCGCCCGCTGGCTCGGCGAGCAGCTCGACATGCCGGTGCGCGCGGCCGAGGAAGGCGACGAACTGGCCGCCGGCACGGTCCTTGTCGCCAAGAGCAACGACCACTTAACGCTGGATCAAAATTATCGCTTGCGGTACGATGCCAATCCGAAGGAATACGCCTACCGGCCGTCGGTCGACGTGTTTTTCCATTGCGTCGCCCAGCACTGGAAGGGCGAGGCGATCGGCGTGCTGCTGACCGGCATGGGCCGCGACGGCGCCGAGGGCCTGCTGGCGATGCGCCGCGCCGGCCACACCACGATCGCCCAGGACCAGGCCAGCAGCGCGGTCTACGGCATGCCGCGCGCCGCCGCCGACCTCGACGCGGCGCAGATGATTTTACCGCTGACGAAGATCGGCCCCGTTTTGCGCAGCACCCTGGGCAGCCGCTAATCCGCGCGGGCGCCGACACATAAAGAGAACACGATGTCCGATGTAAATGCATTCGCAGCAGATCCAGAAGCGGCGCTGACCGCCTTCAAAGTCCGGGTACTCCTGGTCGACGACCAGTTGATCATCGTCGAAGCGGTGCGCCGCATGCTCAGCGATCAGACCGATATCGAGTTCCATTACACGACCGACGCCGGCCAGGCGCTGCAGACGGCGATGCAGCTGCAACCGACCGTGATCCTGCAGGACCTGGTAATGCCGACCATCGACGGTTTCGGCCTGATCAAGATCTACCGCGACGAGGAAGCGTTGCGCCACGTGCCGGTGATCGTGCTGTCGGCGAAGGAAGACCCCAAGCTCAAGGCGCACAGTTTCTCAATGGGTGCCAACGACTACATGGTCAAGCTGCCCGACAAGCTGGAATTGCTGGCCCGCGTGCGCTATCACTCAGGCGCCCATATCAGCCGCCTGCAGCGCGACCAGGCGTTCCGCTTCCTGCGCGAGAGCCAGAAGAACCTGGCCGACGCCAACATCGAACTGCAAAAGCTGGCGGCGCTCGACGCGCTCACCGGCATCGCCAACCGGCGCCGCTTCGACGAGACCATGGCGATCGAATGGCAGCGCGCCCAGCGCGACAAGAAACCACTGACCTTGCTGCTGTGCGACGTGGATTTCTTCAAACTGTATAACGACAGCTTCGGCCACCTTGCGGGCGATTTGTGCCTGAAAAAGGTGGCGGCCGTCCTGACCGAACATTTAAAGCGTCCCGCCGATCTGGCGGCGCGCTACGGCGGCGAGGAATTCGTCATTATCCTGCCTGAGACACCGCTGACCGGAGCACTGATCGTGGCCGAGTCATGCCGCCGACACCTGGAACACCTGGCCATCGAGAACCCGCAGGCCACCACCGAGCTTTCATCCGTGACGATGTCGATCGGCGTGGCAAGCGTGATACCTTCGCCGCAGTCGAGTATCGAGGATCTGATCGAGCTGGCCGACCAGGCGCTGTACGCCGCCAAGAACGCAGGCCGCAACCGCGTCATGAGCGCGGACGACCTGCCCGGCTCCACACCTACCTAATCCCAACAAGGAAAAACAGCAGCATGAGTGCTCAATTTGATCAAGTCAGCGTCGTCAAGAAATCGAACATCTACTTCGACGGCAAATGCGTGTCGCACAATATCATCCTCGCCGACGGCAGCAAGAAGAGCGTCGGCGTGATCTTCCCATCGAGCCTGACGTTCAACACCGGCGCGCCGGAGACGATGGAAATCACCGGCGGCGTGTGCAAGGTGCGCCAGGCCGGCGCCAGCGAATGGCAGACTTACGGCGCGGGGCAGGAATTCAAAGTGGCCGGAAACAGCCACTTCGACATCGAGACGGTGGAGACGGTCGATTACGTCTGCCACTTCGGCTAAAAGATTAACCCCGCACGGCGATCCACACCAGGGACTCGGCGTCCCCGTCGTACCCCTGGGGGTACGACCCCTCTGTCCTGCGGGTTTAAACAAACACCGGTTCCGGCTCCAGCAGCACGCCGTACTTCGCCTGCACATCCGCCTGGATCGCCCGCGCCAGCGCCACCACATCGGCGCCGGTCGCGCCGCCGTTATTGACCAGCACCAGCGCCTGTTTCGGATAGACGCCGGCCGCGCCGAGGTTCCTGCCCTTCCATCCGCACTGATCGATCAACCAGCCGGCCGCCAGCTTCTCCGTGCCGTCGGGCTGCAAGTGATGCACCAGCGCCGGAAAGCGCGCCAGCAGCGCCGCGCACTGCGCGCCCGTCACCACCGGATTTTTGAAGAAGCTGCCGGCGTTGCCGATCACCGCCGGATCGGGCAGTTTGCGGCGGCGGATCGCCACCACCGTATCGGCCACCTGTTGCGCGCTTGGCGTGGCAAAACCCTGCTCGGCCACCGCCTGCGCCAATTCCGCGTACCGCAAATTCGGCTGCCACTGCTTCGGCAGCGCGAACGTCACATCCAGAATAATCAGATGACGCCCGGCGTCCTGCTTGAAGACGCTGTCGCGATATCCAAACCGGCACTCGCCGGCATCCATCGCATAGGTGCTCGCGCTGACCGGATCGAACACCGTCACGCTGTGGAACACGTCCTTGGTCTCCAGTCCATACGCGCCGATATTCTGTATCGGCGCCGCGCCGACGGTGCCGGGGATCAGCGACAGATTTTCCAGCCCGCCCATGCCCTGCTCCAGGGTCCACTGCACGAAGGCGTGCCAGTTCTCGCCGGCCGCCGCGCGCACAAAATGGCTGCGCTCATCGCCGCCGATGACCTGCTTGCCCTCGAGTGCGATGTGCAGCACCAGTCCGGGAAAGTCGCCCGTCAGCAGCAGATTGCTGCCGCCGCCTAACACGAGCCGCGGCAAAGCGGCCCAGGCGGGATCGGCAAGAGCGCCGAGCAATTGCTCTGTTTTTGTCACGCGCAAATACGCGTGCGCGGTCGCGGCGATACCGAAGGTGTTGAGGGACTGTAAGGGAAACTGATGCTGGATGGGAGACTGTGGATGCATGGAGGAAAAACCGATTAATTTAGTCGATTATAGAGCGAAACAAGCAAAAAACCAGCGCCCGTATGGGGGTGACTGGCCGGTTGTCCGTTAAAATGTCAGACTTTGATGGGGAGCGGTAGCACCCCATGCCACACGAAAAGGAAATAGCCATGCCGTCGTTTGATGTAGTGTCCGAAGCAGATATGATCGAAGTGAAGAATGCCGTCGAGCAATCTCAAAAGGAAATCGCCACCCGCTTTGACTTCAAGGGGACCGGCGCATCCGTCGAGCACAAGGAAAACGAACTGACCGTTGTCGCCGATTCCGAGTTCCAGCTGCAGCAGGTGCGTGACGTGCTGACCAACAAACTGTCCAAGCGCAAGGTCGATGTGCGCTTCCTTGAGGACGGCGACATCAAGAAGGTCGGCGGCGACAAGGTCAAGCAGGTCATCAAGATCAAGAATGGCATCGAGGCCGACGCGGCCAAGAAGATCGTGCGCGTCATCAAGGATAGCAAAATGAAGGTGCAGGCCAGCATCCAGGGCGAGGCCGTGCGCGTGACCGGCGCCAAGCGCGACGATCTGCAGGCCGCGATGGCCATGCTGCGCAAGGACGTCCCCGACATGCCGCTCGAGTTCAACAACTTCCGCGACTGATCCCGCCCGCGCGGCGTTGCCGCGCCGTCACAGAGCGGTAGCACACTTGGAGTAGAATTAGTTTAGTCTCCATCGACGATGCTGCCGCGCGACCCGCATAGCGCCGGGCTCCACGCCCGGCAAACAACCTCGGTAGTCTAAGGATAGCAATGAAACGTGTTGATGATTTCCGCCTGCGATTTGGCAAAAACGAGTACGTGCCCATCATGGTCGGCGGAATGGGGGTGGACATTTCGACTTCGGAACTGGCGCTGGAAGCGGCCCGCCTGGGCGGCATCGGCCACATCTCCGATGCGATGGTCGAGGACGTGTCCGACCGCAAGTTCGATACGAGCTTCGTCAAGGATAAAACCAAGCTCTACAAGTTCAACATCAACAATTCGGACAAGTCGGTCGTGCAGTTCGACCTCGAGCGCCTGGCCGACGCCCAGCGCCGCCACATCGGCGCCACCATGGCGGCGAAAAAAGGCGACGGCCTGATCTTCGTGAACTGCATGGAAAAGCTGACCATGAACGGTCCGCGCGAAACCCTGCGCACGCGCCTGAACGCGGCGCTGGACGCCGGCATCGACGGCATCACGCTGTCGGCCGGCCTGCACTTCGGCTCGTTCGCCTTGATGGCCGACCATCCGCGTTTCCGCGAAGCCAAGCTGGGCATCATCGTTTCGTCGGTGCGCGCGCTGCAGATCTTCCTGCGCAAGAACGCCAAGCTGAACCGCCTGCCCGACTTCATCATCGTCGAAGGCCCGCTGGCCGGCGGCCACCTGGGCTTCGGCATGGACTGGGCCGAGTACGACCTGATGGCGATCACCAAGGAATTGCTGGCCTATCTGAAGACCGAGAACCTCGACATTCCGCTGATCGCGGCCGGCGGCATCTTCACCGGTAGCGACGCCGTCAGCTTCCTCGAAGCGGGCGCGGCAGGCGTACAGGTGGCGACCCGTTTCACCATCACCAACGAATGCGGCCTGCCGGCCAAGGTCAAGCAGGAATACGTCAAGGCCACCGAGGACGACATCATCGTCAATGGCGTCTCGCCGACCGGTTACCCGATGCGCATGCTCAAGAGCACGCCGGCGATCGGCGCCGGCATCCGTCCGGGCTGCGAATCCTACGGCTACCTGTTGGACGCCACCGGCAACTGCGCCTACATCAATTCGTACAACCGCGAGGTGGCGGCCCATCCGAACGAGAAAAACATCGTCGTGATGGACAAGACCTGCCTGTGCACGCATATGCGCAACTTCAACTGCTGGACCTGCGGCCACTACACCTACCGCCTGAAGGACACCACGCACAAGAAGCCGGATGGCGAGTACCAGCTGCTGTCGGCCGAGCACGTGTTCAAGGACTATCAGTTCAGCACCGACAACCAGATCGCGCTGCCGGAAAAAGAGTTCTGACCGGCGACGGATCGCGAACATGAAAAACGGCGCCTCGGCGCCGTTTTTTTTATCCTTCGGAATTGATCCGGTGGATCAGCGCGCCTAGTACATCCTCGGCGCGCTCGTTGTCGACCTGGCAGGTGCCGGCGTTCTCGTGTCCGCCGCCGCCGTACTCCAGCATCAGGGCGCCGATGTTGGTCTTCGACGTGCGGTTCAGAATCGATTTGCCGGTGGCGAACACGGTGTTCTGGTTCTTCAGCCCCCACAGCACGTGGATCGAGATGTTCGTCTGCGGGAAAAGCGCGTAGATGATGAAGCGGTTGCCGGCAAAGATGATTTCCTCGTTGCGCAGATCCAGCACCACCAGGTTCTTGTGCACTTGCGCGCAGCGGCGGATCTGGTCCTTGCACTTTTCCGCGTGCTCAAAGTACAGGTCCTTGCGTTCTTTCACGTCCGGCAAGGCCATGATCTGCTCGATCGTGTGGTTCTTGCAGTACTCGATCAAATCCATCATCAGGTTGTAGTTCGAGATCCGGAACTCGCGGAAGCGGCCCAGGCCGGTGCGTGCGTCCATCAGGAAGTTCAGCAAGTCCCAGCCTTCCGGATTGAGCACTTCCTGCTCGTTGAAGCGCGCGGCGTCGCCCTTGTCGACGGCGGCCATCATATCGCCCCATGAGGCCGGGAAGGCTTTCTCGGCGCCGTAGTAATCGTAGACCACCCGCGCGGCCGATGGCGCCTCCGGATGGATCACATGGTTGGCGCGCTCGCCGGTGTTGCGGATGGTTTCAGACAAGTGGTGGTCGAAGGCGATGTGCACGCCCGGCACGTAGGGAAGATTGGTCGTGATGTCGTTGTCGGTGATCGCGATCTTGCCGTCCTGCATATCCTTCGGATGAACGAACAGAATGTCATCGATCATATCCAGGTGCTTCAGCAGCACGGCGCAGACGAGGCCGTCGAAATCGCTGCGAGTGACCAGACGGAATTTATTTGCCATGAATACACCTCAAGAGTTGAACAGTGCGATCATCCATCATACATGCCCCAAGGCACAAATAGCGCGGAAGCCAACGCTATTAGTTGCGTCGAATCATTTATGCATCAACTGTTCAATAGAATCGCGTTTGACATGCTCGATTCCGGGCAGTACGATAATTTTCTTTGACTGGGTTTGAACGGGCGATGTCGGCCCGAGCTCCGTGGCACGGCGTTCCGCGCCGCCACGATACGGTTCAGTTCGAACCCCTCTGACCACCCGCAGGCTGCCACTTTCAACGAGCAAGGCGCCGCGCAACAAGGAGGGGCATGATTCATTTGCTTTCATTAGCCGGCAGGCGGGCGCTCGCGGAGCTTGTCGCGACCGAGCCGGTACTCGCTTTCACTTTCGACGGCACCCTGGCGCCGCCGGTTGTGCTGCCCAGCCAGGCACGCATGCAGCCGGCGCTGGAACGCTGCTTCCGCGACCTGTGCGCGTTGCTGCCGGTCGCCGTCATTACCGGCCGCAGCCTGGACGATGTCGAGGCGCGGCTGCCCGTGCGTCCCGCTTATCTGGTCGGCAATCACGGCTCGGGGTGTTTGCCCGGGCAGGAGAATGACGCGCCACGCGCGCGGAATATCTGCGCCGCCTGGCTGCGGCAGATGATCGACGAGCATGGCTTGCACAAGGTCGATCCTGGGTTGCTGATCGCCGATCATGGGTGTTCGTTGTGGCTGCATTACAGGCTGCTGCGCGACCGGCCGCGAACGATGCGTGAGATCGAGCGGGTGCTGGGGGCGCTGCATCCGGCGCCGGTGGTGGTTGGCGCGCGCAGCGGCATCAATTTGCTGCCGCCGGATGCTCCGGGTAAGCGCACGACGTTGAACACCGTGCTGGCTCATGCCTCGCGGCAGACGGCGCTGTATATCGGCGAGGATGAGGCGGATGAGCAGATCTTCAGGGATGCGCCGGAGTCGTGGCTGACCGTGCGCATAGGCCGCAGCAAGGACAGTGCGGCGCGGTATTTCCTGCACCATCAGTTTGAGGTGCTGGAGTGTCTGCAGTTTTTGTTGGGGAGGATTCGACGGCATGAGGCGGTTGTTCATGCATAAACCCGACCGACCGCCGCCGCCCTGCGCGCCGCCGGGGTATGGGGTCGTACCCCAAGGGGTACGACCCCGCATGGCGGTGCGGGTTTCCAAACGCAAAAAACCCCCACCTGCACTGAACGCGATCTTGAGCGCGTTCAGGCTGATGGGGGTTTTTCTATATAACTAGCCTGACGATAACCTACTTTCACACTGGTTGCAGCACTATCATCGGCGCAGAGTTGTTTCACGGTCCTGTTCGGGATGGGAAGGGGTGGGACCAACTTGCTATGGTCATCAGGCATTGACTTGTCTGAGTGGTCGTTCCCAATCGGGCAACGGCACTCTAATCTGGAAGTAGTAAGTAATATGGGTAATGAAGTTGTGTATCAACGAACGCCTCAACGTACTTCTTATTCAACCATAACCTGCTAAGGTTATAGGGACAAGCCGTACGGGCAATTAGTATCAGTTAGCTTAATGCATTACTGCACTTCCACACCTGACCTATCAACGTCCTGGTCTCGAACGACCCTTCAAAGAGCTCAAGGCTCTGGGAAATCTCATCTTAAGGCAAGTTTCCCGCTTAGATGCTTTCAGCGGTTATCTCTTCCAGACTTAGCTACCCGGCAATGCCACTGGCGTGACAACCGGTACACCAGAGGTCTGTCCACTCCGGTCCTCTCGTACTAGGAGCAGCCCCCTTCAAATTTCCAACGCCCACGGCAGATAGGGACCAAACTGTCTCACGACGTTTTAAACCCAGCTCACGTACCACTTTAAATGGCGAACAGCCATACCCTTGGGACCGGCTACAGCCCCAGGATGTGATGAGCCGACATCGAGGTGCCAAACTCCCCCGTCGATATGAACTCTTGGGAGGAATCAGCCTGTTATCCCCAGAGTACCTTTTATCCGTTGAGCGATGGCCCTTCCATACAGAACCACCGGATCACTATGTCCTACTTTCGTACCTGCTCGACTTGTCAGTCTCGCAGTTAAGCACGCTTATGCCATTGCACTATTAGCACGATGTCCGACCGTACCTAGCGTACCTTCGAACTCCTCCGTTACACTTTAGGAGGAGACCGCCCCAGTCAAACTGCCTACCATGCACTGTCCCCGACCCGGATAACGGGCCAAGGTTAGAACCTCAAATGAACCAGGGTGGTATTTCAAGGTTGGCTCCACGAGAACTGGCGTCCCCGCTTCAAAGCCTCCCACCTATCCTACACAGATTGATTCAAAGTCCAATGCAAAGCTACAGTAAAGGTTCATGGGGTCTTTCCGTCTAGCCGCGGGTAGATTGCATCATCACAAACACTTCAACTTCGCTGAGTCTCGGGAGGAGACAGTGTGGCCATCGTTACGCCATTCGTGCAGGTCGGAACTTACCCGACAAGGAATTTCGCTACCTTAGGACCGTTATAGTTACGGCCGCCGTTTACTGGGACTTCAATCAAGAGCTTGCACCCCATCATTTAATCTTCCAGCACCGGGCAGGCGTCACACCCTATACGTCCACTTTCGTGTTTGCAGAGTGCTGTGTTTTTATTAAACAGTCGCAGCCACCAGTTTATTGCAACCCGTTCACCCTACTGAAGTAAATCAGCCAAGCTACAAGGGCGTACCTTTTCCCGAAGTTACGGTACCAATTTGCCGAGTTCCTTCTCCCGAGTTCTCTCAAGCGCCTTAGAATACTCATCTCGCCCACCTGTGTCGGTTTGCGGTACGGTCTCGTATGACTGAAGCTTAGAGGCTTTTCTTGGAACCACTTCCGATTGCTTCGAGACCTAAATCTCTCGTCCCACTCCCTTGAATTACGCGCCCGGATTTGCCTAAGCGCCTTCTATGAAGCAGCAACCAACTATTCCAACAGTTGGACAACCTTCCGCGATCCGTCCCCCCATCGCATCATACGACGGTGCAGGAATATTAACCTGCTTCCCATCAGCTACGCATCTCTGCCTCGCCTTAGGGGCCGACTCACCCTGCTCCGATGAACGTTGAACAGGAAACCTTGGGCTTACGGCGTGGGGGCTTTTCACCCCCATTATCGCTACTCATGTCAGCATTCGCACTTCTGATACCTCCAGCATCCTTTACAAGACACCTTCGCAGGCTTACAGAACGCTCTCCTACCATATGCTTACGCATATCCGCAGCTTCGGTGACTGGCTTAGCCCCGTTACATCTTCCGCGCAGGACGACTCGATCAGTGAGCTATTACGCTTTCTTTAAATGATGGCTGCTTCTAAGCCAACATCCTGACTGTTTTAGCCTTCCCACTTCGTTTTCCACTTAGCCAATCTTTGGGACCTTAGCTGGCGGTCTGGGTTGTTTCCCTCTTGACGCCGGACGTTAGCACCCGACGTCTGTCTCCCAAGCTCGCACTCATCGGTATTCGGAGTTTGCAATGGTTTGGTAAGTCGCGATGACCCCCTAGCCATAACAGTGCTCTACCCCCGATGGTGATACTTGAGGCACTACCTAAATAGTTTTCGGAGAGAACCAGCTATTTCCAAGTTTGTTTAGCCTTTCACCCCTACCCACAGCTCATCCCCTAATTTTTCAACATTAGTGGGTTCGGACCTCCAGTGCGTGTTACCGCACCTTCATCCTGGCCATGAGTAGATCACTTGGTTTCGGGTCTACACCCAGCGACTATCGCCCTGTTCGGACTCGATTTCTCTACGGCTTCCCTATATGGTTAACCTTGCCACTGAATGTAAGTCGCTGACCCATTATACAAAAGGTACGCAGTCACGGAACAAGTCCGCTCCTACTGTTTGTATGCACACGGTTTCAGGATCTATTTCACTCCCCTCCCGGGGTTCTTTTCGCCTTTCCCTCACGGTACTGGTTCACTATCGGTCGATTACGAGTATTTAGCCTTGGAGGATGGTCCCCCCATATTCAGACAGGATTTCTCGTGTCCCGCCCTACTTGTCGCACGCTTAGTTCCACACATCGCATTTCACATACGGGGCTATCACCCGCTATGGCTCCTATTTCCAGAGGATTCTGTTATGCGTCATGCTAAAACGTGCAGGCTCTTCCCATTTCGCTCGCCACTACTTTGGGAATCTCGGTTGATTTATTTTCCTGCAGCTACTTAGATGTTTCAGTTCGCCGCGTTCGCTTTGCATACCTATGTATTCAGTATGCAATGACCTAAAAGGCCGGGTTTCCCCATTCGGAAATCTGCGGATCAAAGCTTGTTTGCTAGCTCCCCGCAGCTTATCGCAAGCTACTACGTCCTTCATCGCCTGTAATCGCCAAGGCATCCACCATGTGCACTTATTCACTTGTCCCTATAACGTTAGCCCCTTGCGACTAAACAAAGGAGCGGTTATAGAAATAAGAAGTACTACGTTGTTGCGTTTGTTGATACATACAATCATTACCCATCGCACCCACCTGTCGGTGTTTGCGATCAATAAAAATTTACTTACTTCTTCCAGATTGTTAAAGAACGTACAGCACTTGATCTCTAAAAGATCAAATCTAAAGCGCTTACGCGCTTACATTTGAACTCTTGGTGGAGGATGACGGGATCGAACCGACGACCCCCTGCTTGCAAAGCAGGTGCTCTCCCAGCTGAGCTAATCCCCCTGAGATTTACTACTAGGGCAGAAACTGGTAGGGCTGGTTGGACTCGAACCAACGACCCCCGCGTTATCAACACGGTGCTCTAACCAGCTGAGCTACAGCCCCAAATGCTGTTCTTTGATATTTACAGTCGATAAGTGTGAACGCTTGATGAGTGAGTTATTGCTAACTCGTGCGACTCTAGAAAGGAGGTGATCCAGCCGCACCTTCCGATACGGCTACCTTGTTACGACTTCACCCCAGTCACGAATCCTACCGTGGTAAGCGCCCTCCTTGCGGTTAAGCTACCTACTTCTGGTAAAACCCGCTCCCATGGTGTGACGGGCGGTGTGTACAAGACCCGGGAACGTATTCACCGCGACATGCTGATCCGCGATTACTAGCGATTCCAACTTCATGCAGTCGAGTTGCAGACTACAATCCGGACTACGATACACTTTCTGCGATTAGCTCCCCCTCGCGGGTTGGCGGCGCTCTGTATGTACCATTGTATGACGTGTGAAGCCCTACCCATAAGGGCCATGAGGACTTGACGTCATCCCCACCTTCCTCCGGTTTGTCACCGGCAGTCTCATTAGAGTGCCCTTTCGTAGCAACTAATGACAAGGGTTGCGCTCGTTGCGGGACTTAACCCAACATCTCACGACACGAGCTGACGACAGCCATGCAGCACCTGTGTGATGGTTCCCTTTCGGGCACTCCCAAATCTCTCCGGGATTCCATCCATGTCAAGGGTAGGTAAGGTTTTTCGCGTTGCATCGAATTAATCCACATCATCCACCGCTTGTGCGGGTCCCCGTCAATTCCTTTGAGTTTTAATCTTGCGACCGTACTCCCCAGGCGGTCTACTTCACGCGTTAGCTGCGTTACCAAGTCAATTAAGACCCGACAACTAGTAGACATCGTTTAGGGCGTGGACTACCAGGGTATCTAATCCTGTTTGCTCCCCACGCTTTCGTGCATGAGCGTCAGTTTTGACCCAGGGGGCTGCCTTCGCCATCGGTGTTCCTCCACATATCTACGCATTTCACTGCTACACGTGGAATTCTACCCCCCTCTGCCAAACTCTAGCCTTGCAGTCTCCATTGCCATTCCCAGGTTGAGCCCGGGGATTTCACAACAGACTTACAAAACCGCCTGCGCACGCTTTACGCCCAGTAATTCCGATTAACGCTTGCACCCTACGTATTACCGCGGCTGCTGGCACGTAGTTAGCCGGTGCTTATTCTTCAGGTACCGTCATTAGGCCTCTGTATTAGAAAGACCCGTTTCTTCCCTGACAAAAGAGCTTTACAACCCGAAGGCCTTCTTCACTCACGCGGCATTGCTGGATCAGGCTTGCGCCCATTGTCCAAAATTCCCCACTGCTGCCTCCCGTAGGAGTCTGGACCGTGTCTCAGTTCCAGTGTGGCTGGTCGTCCTCTCAGACCAGCTACTGATCGATGCCTTGGTAGGCTTTTACCCTACCAACTAGCTAATCAGATATCGGCCGCTCCAGGAGCATGAGGTCTTGCGATCCCCCACTTTCATCCTTAGATCGTATGCGGTATTAGCGTAACTTTCGCTACGTTATCCCCCACTCCAGGGTACGTTCCGATATATTACTCACCCGTTCGCCACTCGCCGCCAGGTTGCCCCGCGCTGCCGTTCGACTTGCATGTGTAAGGCATGCCGCCAGCGTTCAATCTGAGCCAGGATCAAACTCTTCAGTTTAATCTCTGTTACTTTTGCCGTTTTACCGGCTCTCTTATTGCTAAGAGGTCGCTCACTCAAAATACTGACAGGCCACTACTTTCGTAGCGCCTATTTCATTACTTCTTGTGAACATTTGATATTTTAAGTATCGCGGAACTCGGTTACCCTTGCTCCGCGTGCACTTTCATCAAACGTCCACACTTATCGACTGTTAATTTTTAAAGAACTTTGTTTGGTACTGCTTGGCACTGCGTCGCTAACAAATCGTTTTGTCTGTCAGCGAAGAAGGAAGAGTATGAATCGTTTAGACCGTTTCGTCAACCTTCTTTTTTGCCCCGCCTCACGCTGCAACACCTTGTTTTGTGTGCACCGTTTTGCGAGGAGGCGAACTATAGCAAAGCCCCTCCGGGCTTGGCAAGAACTTTCTTCACGCCATCAGCTAGTACTGCGATTAACAACGCTCCCGCCCCTATTCCCATCAACAAACGATGATCGCCGCCGCTCTGCGCGAACAGGTAGGAATAGGCATACCCGGACAGCGCCTGGAACAGGGCGAACACCGTAGTGGCCCGACTCCATACCGCGCTCTGGGCGTGCGCATCGCCCGGCAATATCTGATGCACGCGGCCCAGCACGATCGGCACAATACCCGGCGGGAAGGAACCGACCACCACGGTAGCGGCAATCAGCACCACGTGATTGGTCGAAAACATCATCAACGCGATGACGCCCGCCTGCATGACCAACGCCAACTGCGCGGTGCGTGTTGGACCGATGCGGTCAGTCATGGCCCCATACATCATCGGACCGGCGATCGCGCCGATGCCGTAGGCGATCCAGAACAAGGCCGCCGTGTGCGTCCCCCACCCCAAACCGCGCGCGACGTAATCGACCAGAAACACCATCAACGGAACGAGACCGATCGCCATCAGGGCATATTGCACATAGAGCACGTTCAGATCGAGACGCGCGCCTGCTTTGGGCGCCGCAGACTGCGCGCCGGCAGCGGCGACATGGCCTTGCGACGCGTGCGGCCAGCAGAACCAGCTCGCGATACTCAGCACCAGCGCCAGCGTGCCCAGGCCCAGCCAAGTCTCCCGCAGCCCGACGCCCAGCAACATCGGCACCACTGTGCCTGAGGCGGCGATGCCGACACCGACGCCCAGAAAGATCGCCCCGCTTGCCATTCCCCTGCGCTCGACCGGCACATGCGGTAACACGGTAGAAGCGACCAGCACCATGATGATACCGCCCGAGACACCCGACAACAGGCGCCAGACAAAGAACCAGCTCACCGACAAGGGGAACGCGCAGGCAAAGAATGCGAGGGACGCCAACATCATCATGATGCGCAGCGTTGCGCGCGCCGTCAGCCGCGCGGCCAGCGGACGCCCCACCAGCGCGCCCACCAAATAACCGACCAGGTTGGCCGCGCCCAGGTAGACCACGTCTTGCGCGGCGAACCAGTGCGCCTCGATCAATGGCGGGATCAACGGCGTGTAGCCGAAGCGCGCCAGACCGATACCGACCAGGCTGGCGCAAAGGCCGGCGAATATGGCGCGCGCAGCGGCGCCCTTGTCTGTTGCGATACTCATCAACGATCCCTTTAATGGCTCATCATGTTTGACAGCATAGTCAAACTTGACACCACTGTCAAGAATGCCGATAATCCGATCCATGGCAGGCATAAAACAATTTAATGAAGAAGAAACGCTGGAGTGCGCGATGCACGTTTTCTGGCGGCGCGGCTATGCATCGACGTCGATGCAGGATCTCGCGCAGGCCACCGGCGTGCTGCGCGGCTCGCTCTACAACGCCTATGGCGACAAGCAATCGATCTTCCTACTGGCGTTCGCGCGTTATAAGCAGCGCTATCTGGCGGCGGTGCGCCAACAGATGACCGCGGACGATCCTGTGATCGCGCTGCGCAATTTCTTTGCCTACGTCATCGCCTCGATGTCGGAGCCGATCCCGCCGCATGGAGACACGCCCTCCTCGTCCACGCGAGGCTGCCTGACGACCAAGATCGCCACCGACGAGACAGCAATGGATGACGCCGTACGCCAGGCGCTGCGCGACATGCTGGAAGGACTGGCCGAGGTGCTGGAAGAACGGCTGTCGGCACCGGACGCTGTGGCACGCCTGAATCTGTCGCCAACGGAAGCTTCCCGCCTGCTGGTCACGTTCACTCGCGGCAATGTGGTGATGGAACGCATCTACCATGCGCCCGAAGAACTGCAGGCGACGGCCGACACGCTGCTAAAAATATTGTTCAGGCCGTAGCGTCACGACCTCCTCAGCAATTGTTGATGACGACGTCGATCCGCTTGTGCACGTCCTCGCCGAAGGCCAGGAATTCACGCATTTCCTCCGGCCGTGAGACGTCCAGCGCGAACCACTCCGCCGAGCCGCCGGCGTTGCGGATCTCCGTCACCAGTGCGTGCAGCTTGGCGGAGCGGCGCGCGCCGAGCACCACGTGATGGCCTTCGCCGGCGAGCTGGCGCGCCGTGGCAGGACCGCTGCCCCGGCTGGCGCCGGCAATCAGAATCACCTTTCGCTTGGTGTGTGCAACAGCAGTCATGATGCGGTCCTTTCAATGGCAATAAAACCAGCATGCATCATACGAACATCCGGCTTTGCTGCGAATGCACATGTCTATGTGTTTCTTGCCTAATCCTATACATCGACGATAGCCCCGTAGCCATCGCGGCCGCTTTGATGGATCATTCCTATTCGCCACCGTATTTTTGGAAGGACTTGAATTGGAACGGATGATCGCGCTGCACACCAGCCTGGCCAAGCACGACGGCTACACCGAGACGGCGCTCGAAGACGTGCGCCTGACCCGCGCCACGCAAAGCGTGACGAAGGCGCCGGCCATGTCCGACCCCTGCATCGCCATCGTGCTACAAGGCCGCAAGCGCGCCCACTTCGGCGACGACGTGCTGCAGTTCGACGCCGAGCACTACCTGGTGGTCGCCATCCCCACGCCATTCATCAGCGCCACCGAGGCGTCGGTCGAGGAACCGTTCATGGGCCTGGTCATCCGCGTCGATCGCACCACGCTGGCCGACCTGATGTTCGCCATCGACCAGACCGCCAACGAGGTGCCGGCCATGCCCAAGGGGATGATGACCACGCGGATGGACGAGCGCCTGCGCGGAACCGTGCTGCGCCTGCTGGAGGCGCTGAGCTGCCCGCTGGAGGCGCGCGTGCTCGGGCCGGCCATCGTGCGCGAAATCTGCTTCCGCGTGCTGATGGGCGAGCAAGGGGCGGCGATGCGCGCCGCGCTGACCAGCCAGGGCCAGTTCGGCCGTATCGCCAAGGCGCTGCGCCGCATCCACGCCGATTGCGCGGCCGACATGGACGTCGGCATGCTGGCTGCCGAGGCCAGCATGAGCGTACCGGCCTTCCACGTGCACTTCAAATCGGTGACGCACTGTTCGCCGATCCAGTATCTGAAATCGGCGCGGCTGCACCAGGCGCGGCTGCTGATGGCGCGCAGCGACATGACGGCGCAGGCGGCATCGGCCCAGGTGGGCTACGAAAGCCCGTCACAGTTCAGCCGCGAGTTCAAGCGCTACTTTGGGCGCAGTCCCGGCGAGGAGGCCGAGGCGGTGCGCCGCATGCTGGCGCCCCAGCCGGCGGAAACGGCAAGGTTGCCGTAAAGATAATTTAAGCGTAGGATGCAGGGCGGATGCATTGCAAATAAATCAATGCCGCCACTTCCAGTCCCAACCTTAAGGAACTTTATGCGACTCTTGATTATCGCGGCGGCCGCGTTCGCCATTGCCGGCCCATCGTTTGCGGCCCCGTTCGAACCTGGCGTTTATCTCGGCGTCTCCGGCGGACGCGCGTCGGTCTCGTCCCAATACGCGGACAACAGCAGCGACTTTTCAGTCGGCGGCGCGATCGGCTACCAGTACACCCCCAACTTCGGCTTCGACGTCTACACACGCGGCCTGAGCCTCAATCCGTTCCGTGGCATGTACACCGAGGCAGGTTACTATCCGGATCGCACCTTTGGCATCGCCGTCCAGGGCACGGTACCGCTCAACGAGCGCTTAAGCCTGTTCGGCCGCGCCGGCGTCGGCCGTACCTCGATGCACGCCACCCGCAGCGATATGCCCGACCGCGACGAGACCGATCCGATGGTCGGCGTCGGCATCAGCTACGCCTTCAACCGCCACTGGTCGATCGGCGCGGACGTTAGCTATCTGACCAAAACGGAAGTCTCGCTGTATTCGTTCGGCGCGCGCTTCAATTTCTAGGCGCAACCGCGCACGATCCACTCGCTCAGGCTGTCGAGCGCTTCCCACGGCTCGCGGCCGTGGGGACGCAGCAGGAAATAACCGCGCCGCGTGCTCAGCGCCGGCGCCGGCAGCGTGACCAGCTGACCGTCCCGCACCAACTCATCGACCAACGGACGCCAGCCCAGCGCCACGCCGTGCCCGGCGATCGCCGCCTGGATCAACAACGGGTAATTGCCCAGGGTGAGGCTCGGAATATCGCCGCCGTCGGGCAGCCCCTGCAGCCGCGCCCAGTCCTGCCAGGTCATCCAGCGGTTTTGGCCGCCCCCACCCAAATGCAGCAACGGCAAGCGCAGCACGTCGGCGGACGCGCCGCCCGCTTGCGCATGCCGCTCCAGCCAGGCCGGCGCGCAGACCGGCACCACCAGCTCCGGCAAGATCTGCCGCGCATCGCAGCCGGGCCATTGGCCGTCGCCGAACGAGATCGCCAGATCCACCGCCTCGCCACGGATGTCGAACGCGTTTTGCGAAGTGACGATGCGCACGTCGAGCTCGGGTCGCAACTCCTGAAACGCCGCCAGACGCGGCATCAGCCAGAACTGCGCGAAGGCGAAATCGGTCGCCACCGTCACCACTTGCCGGGTGCGCCGCGCGCGCAGCTTGTCGACGGCCACATGGATCGCCGCCAGATGATCGCGCACCGCCTCGTGCAAGGTGACACCGTCGGCCGTCAACGTCACGCCGCGATGGGCGCGCTTGAACAGGGGCGTGCCCAAATCCTTTTCCAGCGCGGCGATGCGCTGGCTGACGGCCGGCTGGCTGGTGCCGAATTCCTCCGCCACCAGCGTGAAGTTCAGGTGCCGCACCGCCGATTCGAAGAACACCAAACTGTGCAGCGGGACGCCTTGATGTGGATTAGCCATAAATTTTTCTTATGTTCCGATAATTTATTCTGCCCTCAAGACGCTGAATTTGCAAAGGAATTCTCAAATTCATACATAAGCGCGGTTTATATTATCCGAATATGAATATGCAAATTGATACGTTCATAATTTTCGGCCGGCATCGCAGAATGCGTGCATCGAACCATTTACGCAGATGCCCCTTATGCAGCCTTCCCAGCCCGCTTTACAACCGAATATCCTGATCCTGATGGCCGACCAACTGACCGCGCGTGCCTTGGCTGCATACGGTAATTCGGTCACCTCGACGCCGCAGATCGACGCCCTCGCCGCCGCCGGCGTGGTCTTCGATTCGGCCTATTGCAATTCGCCGCTGTGCGCGCCGTCACGCTATGCGCTGATGACCGGCACCCTGCCGTCGGCCAACGGCGGCTACGACAACGCCGCCGCACTGTCCTCCGAGGCGGTGACGTTCGCCCATTACCTGCGCCACGCCGGCTACCGCACCATCCTCTCGGGCAAGATGCACTTTTGCGGCGCCGACCAGTTGCACGGCTTCGAGGAACGCCTGACGACCGACATCTATCCCGCCGACTTCGGCTGGACGCCGGACTGGACGCAACCGGACGCGCGCCCGGACTGGTATCACAACATGTCGTCGGTGATCGACGCCGGCCACTGCGCGCGCAGCAACCAGCTCGATTTCGACGACGAGGTCGTGTTCGCCGCGCGCCAGAAACTGTTCGACCTCGCCCGCGATCCCGACCGCAGACCGTTCTGCATGACGGTGGCGATGACGCACCCGCACGACCCCTACGCCATCTGCTCGCCGTACTGGGAGCAATACGGCGATGACGAGATCGACATGCCGCGCGTGCCCGAGGCGCCGGCCGGCGAGGACCCGCATTCGCGCCGCCTGCGCGCCGTGATCGGCCTGGACCAGACGCCGGTCACGCTGGAGCAGACGCGCCGCGCGCGCCGCGCCTACTACGGCGCCATCTCGTATGTCGACGAGCAAATCGGCGTGCTGCTGCGCGCGCTGCGCGAATCTGGCCAAGCCGACGACACCGTCATCATTGTCACCTCCGACCACGGCGACATGCTGGGCGAACGCGGCCTCTGGTACAAGATGAACTTCTTCGAACCGGCCAGCCGCGTGCCGCTGATTGTCCATGCGCCGCAACGGTTCCAGCCGCATCGCGTGGCCGAGTCGGTGTCGCTGGTCGATCTGCTGCCGACCTTGCTCGACCTGGCACGCGATGGCGCGACGCCGCCGGCGGGTGCGGCATTCCCGCTCGACATCGCCGGTCGCAGCCTGCTGCCGCACCTGAACCAACGCGGCGGCCACGACGGCGTAGTGGCCGAGTATCTGGCCGAGGGCGCGCTGGCGCCCATCGTCATGCTGCGCCGGGGCGCCTGGAAATTCATCCACTCGCCGGCCGATCCCGACCAGCTCTACCACCTCGGCGACGATCCCGACGAGTTGCACAACCTGGCATCGAACCCGGCCAGCGCCGACGTGCTGGCCGGGTTCCGCGCCGACACCGTGCGGCGCTGGGACTTGCCGGCGCTGCACGGCCAAGTGCTGGCCAGCCAGGCGCGCCGGCGCTTTATCGGCGCCGCCAACGCGCTCGGCGTCCATCACGCGTGGGATTACGAGCCGCCGCGCGACGCCAGCAAACGCTACATCCGCAACCATCTCGACCTCGACGCGCTGGAAGCCAGGGCGCGCCTGTCCGCCCGACCAGGAGCCGACGCATGAATTACGCATCCCCACAGAACCGTCTTCATACGGCGCACCGCTCCATTCGCCGCGCCGCCACCACGCTGGCCGCGCTGGCCGCCGCCGCCGTCATGATCGCCGCGATCGCCGACACCGCCCGCGCCGCCGAACCCGAATCCTGCCGCGCTGTACGCATGGCCGATCCCGGCTGGACCGACATCGGCGCCGCCAATGCGCTGGCCGGCATCGTCCTCGAAGCGCTCGGCTACGAACAAAAGGTGCTGCCGCTGTCGGTGCCGATCACCTACGCAGGCTTGCAAAAAGGCCAGATCGACGTCTTCCTCGGCAACTGGATGCCGGCCCAGCGTCAGCTGGTCGACCCGCTACTGAAGGCCGGCACCATCGACTTCCTGCACGCCAACCTGCCGGGCGCCAAGTTCACGCTGGCCGTGCCGGACTACGTGGCGCGCGCCGGCGTGCGCACCTTCAGCGACCTGGCCAAACACGCCGACAAGTTCGACCGCAAAATCTATGGCATCGAATCGGGCGCGCCGGCCAATCAATCCATCAAGAAAATGCTGGCTGCCCAAAGCTACGGCCTCGCCGGTTGGACCCTGGTCGAGTCGAGCGAACAAGGCATGCTGAGCCAAGTGGCCCGCAAAGGCCGCAACGCCGAATGGATCGTGTTCCTCGCCTGGGAACCGCACCAGATGAACAATACCTACAAGCTAGTCTACCTCGACGGCGACGACCTGTATTTCGGACCGAAATTCGGCAGCGCCAGCGTCAACACTGTGGCGCGCCGTGGCTACCGCGCGGCCTGCCCCAACGTCGGCCGGCTGTTCGCCCAGATCGAATTCAGCGCGCCGCTCGAACACGCCATCATGGCCGATATGCTCGACAAGAAGCAGCCTGCGCGGACCGCCGCCCTGCGCCAATTGCGCGCCCGGCCCGAGCTGGTGAACGCCTGGCTGGCGGGCGTCACCACCCGCGCCGGCGGCGACGCCGCGTCCGCCGTGCGCGCCCGCCTGGCCCAGCCTTGATTTCCCCATCTCTTCATCCACTACCGCCGGAGCCACCGATGCGACACGCACTGCGATTCAAACCCCTTCACCTTCTCGTGTTGCAGGCGCTGGCCTGCTCCGCCCAAGCCTACGCGGCGGCCGACCCGGCCCCGATCGCCGCCACCACCGATACGCCGATCGAAACCGTGTTCGTGCAGGGACAAGGCCGCCAGGTACAAAACATCACGCGCAAGGATCTGGCCGAGGCCATCCCCGGCACCAGTCCGCTCAAGACGTTGGAGAAGTTACCGGGCGTATCGTTCCAGTCTGCCGATCCATTCGGCGCCTACGAGTGGTCGGCGCACATCTCCATCCGTGGCTTCAGCCAGAACCAGCTGGGGTTCACCCTGGACGACATTCCGCTCGGCGACATGAGCTACCGCAACCACAACGGCCTGCACATCAGCCGCGCCATCTCGTCCGAAAATGTCGGCAACGTTACGGTGTCGCAAGGCACGGGCGCGCTCGGCACGGCGTCGACCAGCAATCTGGGCGGCACCGTCAGCTTCACCACGCGCGGGCCGACCGACGTTGCCGGCGCCACCTTGGCGCAAACGCTGGGCAGCGACAGCACGTCGCGCACTTTCGTCCGCTACGACACCGGCCTGCTGCCGACCGACACCAAAGCCTACTTGTCGCTGACGCGCCAGCGCGCCGAAAAATGGAAAGGCGACGGCGGCCAGGACCAGAACCAGTTCAATTCCAAGGTCGTGCAAAAACTGGGCGCCAGCCAGTTGAGCGCCTTCTTCAATTACTCCGAGCGCGACGAGACCGACTACCAGGACTTGTCGTTCGACAGCGTGCGCCGGCTCGGCTACAAATGGGACAACTACGCGCCCGACTGGCAGCGCGCGGTCGCGGCCGCACAGGGCGTCTATAGCGGCGGCGTCAACAATCTCGACGATGCCTATTACCTGGGGCGCGGCTTGCGCAACGACTGGCTCGGCGGCGTCGCGCTGGAGTGGAATCCAAGCGATACCTTGCGCTTGAAAACCACTGTCTACGATCACCGCAACCACGGCGAAAGCCATTGGTACACGCCATACACGCCGTCGTCGGCCATCGTGCCGATCTCGGTGCGGGCGCAAACCTACGCCATCGACCGCACCGGCGTGGTCAGCGATTTGACGTGGGAGGTGGGCAATCACACCCTTACGGCTGGCGTCTGGGGCGAGCGCAGCGTGCACCGCTGGTCGCGCGCCTTCTTCGCCGTCAATGGTCCCGAAAGCACCGACCACTTCCTCGACAATCCGTTCTCGACGGTGATCGCCCAGCGCTTCGTCAGCAAGACCACGCAGCTGTATTTGCAGGACAGTTTCGCGGTGCTGGACGACAAGCTCAAGCTCAGCTACGGCTTCAAGAGCACCAAGGCGCGCATCGACGGCGACAATCAGATCGGCGGGCGCGCCGGCGGCAAGCTGGAGGCGTCGAAAAAATTCCTGCCGCAGGCCGGCCTGACCTATGCGTTGACCGACCGCGAGGAATTGTTCTCGTCGTGGGCCAAAAACATGAACGCCTACCAGGCAGGCGCCGACGGTCCGTTCTCGCAGACGCAAGCGGCATTCGACCTGAGCGCCGGCAAAGTCAAGCCGCAGACCTCCACCACGGTCGACCTCGGCGTGCGCTCGCGACGCGGTCCGCTGCAGGCGTCGCTGGCGCTGTACGCGGCCGACTTCAAGAACCGGCAGTTGAATGTGGCGACCTGCACCGGCATCGTCGGTTGCCCGACCACCTTGGCCAACGTGGGCAAGGTAGAGACCAAGGGACTGGAAGCGGCGCTGGACTGGAAGATCGCGCGTGAATGGGCCTGGTTCAATTCCTTCACCTACAACGACTCCACCTACAAGCAGGCGCCGGTGTACTACGAGGGCGCCACACCAATCAACGTCAACGGCAAGCGCGTCGTCGACGCGCCGAAAGTGCTGTTCAACACCGAAGTGTCATATGAACACGCCGGCTGGTTCGCGCGCGCCGACGCCAAATATACGGGAAAACGCTACTACACCTATCTCAACGACAGCCCGGTGCCGTCGTTCTGGCTGGCAAACCTGAGCGGGGGCTACAAGCTCGGCAACATCGGGCCGTTCAAGAGCGCGTCGCTGCAGTTGAACGTGACCAATGTGTTCGACAAGCGCTACTTCGCCACCATCGGCACCAATGGCTTCGCCAGCAGCGACCCGTCGGGCGGTTTCGCCACCATGCTGGCCGGAGCTCCGCGCGCCGCCTTCCTGACCCTGAACGGCAAGCTGTAAACGCCACCTTCGAGAAAGCATGCCATGTCCAACGTTAAAGTCTCACTGCGCAATGTCTGCAAGGTGTTCGAGTCGAGTCCCGCGGCCGCGCTTGACGATGTCTCGCTCGACATTGCCGAAGGTGGCATCTGCGTGCTGATGGGATTGTCGGGTTCGGGTAAGTCGACCTTGCTGCGCACCATCAACGGCCTGGCGCCGCCGTCGAGCGGCCAGGTGCTGATCGACGGCGTCGACCTGAACCGCCTGGCGCCGCGCCAGTTGCAGCAACTGCGGCGCGAGACGATGGGCATGGTGTTCCAGTCGTCCGCGCTGTTTCCGCATCGAAGTGTGATCGACAACGCCGCCTTTGGCCTGGAGATCGCCGGTGTCGGACGGGCGGAGCGGCACCGGCGCGCGTCGGCCATGCTGGAACAGGTCGGGCTGCTGGCGCATGCGCAACAGTACCCTCATCAGCTGTCCGGCGGCATGCGCCAGCGGGTCGGCCTGGCGCGCGCGCTGGCGGTGGACCCGGCGCTGCTGCTGATGGACGAGGCGTTCTCCGCGCTCGATCCGCTCAAGCGCCGCGAAATGCAGGAGTTGCTGCTGGCCTTGCAGCGCGAGCGGCGTCGCACCATTGTGTTTGTGTCGCACGACATCGATGAAGCGTTGCATCTTGGCGACCAGATCGCCCTGCTGCGTGGTGGCCGCCTGGTTCAGCAAGGTACCTCGCGTGAACTGTTGAGCAATCCGGTCAACGACCACGTGCGCGAATTCTTCCACAGCGCCGATACGTCCAGCCATTTGCTCGCGACCGACCTGATCGATCACGAAGCGGTGGCCACGCCGGCGCCCGAGCAGCCCAGCGTCGCCGCCGATGCGAGGCTGAGCGAATTGATACCGCGACTGACTGCTTATCAGATGCCATTGACCGTGCGCGACGCCAGCGGTGTGGCGTTGGGGCTGATCACCGCCGCCAGCGCGCTGCGCATCATCTCGCGCGCCAGCGCACGGGGCTGACATGTTCGAACAACTCCATCAATATTTGCCGCTGGGAGACGCGGTCAACGGGGTCGTCCGAATGCTGATCGATCACAACGGCGGCCTGTTCGACAGCGCCGGGCGCGTCATCGAAGGTTTGGCCGGTGTTATTGAAAATGTGCTGCAACTGGCGCCAGCGTGGGTGGTGATTACCTTTGCCGTGTTCGTTGGCTGGCGTCGCCTCTCGTGGCGCTTCGCGGTGTTTGCAGGATTGTCCTTGTTGCTGATCGCGGTGCTGGGCTATTGGCCGCAGATGATCGTCACCTTGGGACTGACCTTGTCGGCCACGTTGATCAGCCTGGCGTTGGGCGTACCGCTTGGAATTTTAGCGGCCAGGAACCGGCATGTGCACGCGGTGCTACGCCCGGTGCTGGATTTCATGCAGACCATGCCGGCCTTTGTTTATCTGATCCCGGCGGTGATGCTGTTCGGCCTCGGCCGCGTTCCGGGCATCATCGCTACCGTGATTTTCGCGATGCCGCCGGCGGTGCGGCTGACGACCATCGGGATTTTGCAGGTGGATAAGGAGCAGCTGGAAGCCGGGCAGGCGTTTGGCGCCAGCGGGTGGCAGTTGCTGTTCAAGGTGCAGTTGCCGCTGGCTTTGCCGGCGCTGATGGGCGGCATCAATCAGACCATCATGATGGCCTTGTCGATGGTGATCGTCACGTCGATGGTCGGCGCCGGCGGATTGGGTGGAGAGGTATTAAGCAGCATCCAGCAACTGGACGTGGGATTGGGTTTTGAAAGCGGCTTATGCGTGGTGTTGTTGGCCATCATATTGGACCGCATCACACAGAGTTTTGGCGAACGGTCATGAAGAACCACGGCGCTTGATGTACTGCGGAAAGACGTAGGGCGGATTAGGCGGGACGCCGTAATCGGCCATCTATGAGCCGGTGGCAGCGCTGACATGGCCGATTACGCTTCGCTAATCCGCCCTACGTGTCTCCACAGTATCATTGAGGTTTCGTCCGAACGAAAAAAAGCCCCGACCAGATCACTGGAAGGGGCTTTTTAATATAACTAGCCTGACGATAACCTACTTTCACACTGGTTGCAGCACTATCATCGGCGCAGAGTTGTTTCACGGTCCTGTTCGGGATGGGAAGGGGTGGGACCAACTTGCTATGGTCATCAGGCATTGACTTGTACGAGCCGCGTTCTTGTGAACGTTGCTCAGAATCTGGAGAAGTAAGTAAATGGGGTAATGAAGTTGTGTATCAACGAACGTTTCAACGCACTTCTTATTCAACCATAACCTGCTAAGGTTATAGGGACAAGCCGTACGGGCAATTAGTATCAGTTAGCTTAATGCATTACTGCACTTCCACACCTGACCTATCAACGTCCTGGTCTCGAACGACCCTTCAAAGAGCTCAAGGCTCTGGGAAATCTCATCTTAAGGCAAGTTTCCCGCTTAGATGCTTTCAGCGGTTATCTCTTCCAGACTTAGCTACCCGGCAATGCCACTGGCGTGACAACCGGTACACCAGAGGTCTGTCCACTCCGGTCCTCTCGTACTAGGAGCAGCCCCCTTCAAATTTCCAACGCCCACGGCAGATAGGGACCAAACTGTCTCACGACGTTTTAAACCCAGCTCACGTACCACTTTAAATGGCGAACAGCCATACCCTTGGGACCGGCTACAGCCCCAGGATGTGATGAGCCGACATCGAGGTGCCAAACTCCCCCGTCGATATGAACTCTTGGGAGGAATCAGCCTGTTATCCCCAGAGTACCTTTTATCCGTTGAGCGATGGCCCTTCCATACAGAACCACCGGATCACTATGTCCTACTTTCGTACCTGCTCGACTTGTCAGTCTCGCAGTTAAGCACGCTTATGCCATTGCACTATTAGCACGATGTCCGACCGTACCTAGCGTACCTTCGAACTCCTCCGTTACACTTTAGGAGGAGACCGCCCCAGTCAAACTGCCTACCATGCACTGTCCCCGACCCGGATAACGGGCCAAGGTTAGAACCTCAAATGAACCAGGGTGGTATTTCAAGGTTGGCTCCACGAGAACTGGCGTCCCCGCTTCAAAGCCTCCCACCTATCCTACACAGATTGATTCAAAGTCCAATGCAAAGCTACAGTAAAGGTTCATGGGGTCTTTCCGTCTAGCCGCGGGTAGATTGCATCATCACAAACACTTCAACTTCGCTGAGTCTCGGGAGGAGACAGTGTGGCCATCGTTACGCCATTCGTGCAGGTCGGAACTTACCCGACAAGGAATTTCGCTACCTTAGGACCGTTATAGTTACGGCCGCCGTTTACTGGGACTTCAATCAAGAGCTTGCACCCCATCATTTAATCTTCCAGCACCGGGCAGGCGTCACACCCTATACGTCCACTTTCGTGTTTGCAGAGTGCTGTGTTTTTATTAAACAGTCGCAGCCACCAGTTTATTGCAACCCGTTCACCCTACTGAAGTAAATCAGCCAAGCTACAAGGGCGTACCTTTTCCCGAAGTTACGGTACCAATTTGCCGAGTTCCTTCTCCCGAGTTCTCTCAAGCGCCTTAGAATACTCATCTCGCCCACCTGTGTCGGTTTGCGGTACGGTCTCGTATGACTGAAGCTTAGAGGCTTTTCTTGGAACCACTTCCGATTGCTTCGAGACCTAAGTCTCTCGTCCCGCTCCCTTGAATTACGCGCCCGGATTTGCCTAAGCGCCTTCTATGAAGCAGCAACCAACTATTCCAACAGTTGGACAACCTTCCGCGATCCGTCCCCCCATCGCATCATACGACGGTGCAGGAATATTAACCTGCTTCCCATCAGCTACGCATCTCTGCCTCGCCTTAGGGGCCGACTCACCCTGCTCCGATGAACGTTGAACAGGAAACCTTGGGCTTACGGCGTGGGGGCTTTTCACCCCCATTATCGCTACTCATGTCAGCATTCGCACTTCTGATACCTCCAGCATCCTTTACAAGACACCTTCGCAGGCTTACAGAACGCTCTCCTACCATATGCTTACGCATATCCGCAGCTTCGGTGACTGGCTTAGCCCCGTTACATCTTCCGCGCAGGACGACTCGATCAGTGAGCTATTACGCTTTCTTTAAATGATGGCTGCTTCTAAGCCAACATCCTGACTGTTTTAGCCTTCCCACTTCGTTTTCCACTTAGCCAATCTTTGGGACCTTAGCTGGCGGTCTGGGTTGTTTCCCTCTTGACGCCGGACGTTAGCACCCGACGTCTGTCTCCCAAGCTCGCACTCATCGGTATTCGGAGTTTGCAATGGTTTGGTAAGTCGCGATGACCCCCTAGCCATAACAGTGCTCTACCCCCGATGGTGATACTTGAGGCACTACCTAAATAGTTTTCGGAGAGAACCAGCTATTTCCAAGTTTGTTTAGCCTTTCACCCCTACCCACAGCTCATCCCCTAATTTTTCAACATTAGTGGGTTCGGACCTCCAGTGCGTGTTACCGCACCTTCATCCTGGCCATGAGTAGATCACTTGGTTTCGGGTCTACACCCAGCGACTATCGCCCTGTTCGGACTCGATTTCTCTACGGCTTCCCTATATGGTTAACCTTGCCACTGAATGTAAGTCGCTGACCCATTATACAAAAGGTACGCAGTCACGGAACAAGTCCGCTCCTACTGTTTGTATGCACACGGTTTCAGGATCTATTTCACTCCCCTCCCGGGGTTCTTTTCGCCTTTCCCTCACGGTACTGGTTCACTATCGGTCGATTACGAGTATTTAGCCTTGGAGGATGGTCCCCCCATATTCAGACAGGATTTCTCGTGTCCCGCCCTACTTGTCGCACGCTTAGTTCCACACATCGCATTTCACATACGGGGCTATCACCCGCTATGGCTCCTATTTCCAGAGGATTCTGTTATGCGTCATGCTAAAACGTGCAGGCTCTTCCCATTTCGCTCGCCACTACTTTGGGAATCTCGGTTGATTTATTTTCCTGCAGCTACTTAGATGTTTCAGTTCGCCGCGTTCGCTTTGCATACCTATGTATTCAGTATGCAATGACCTAAAAGGCCGGGTTTCCCCATTCGGAAATCTGCGGATCAAAGCTTGTTTGCTAGCTCCCCGCAGCTTATCGCAAGCTACTACGTCCTTCATCGCCTGTAATCGCCAAGGCATCCACCATGTGCACTTATTCACTTGTCCCTATAACGTTAGCCCCTGCGCCGCTGACCGCGCGTCTACAAGGAGCGTTTATAGGAATAAGAAGTACTACGTTGTTGCGTTTGTTGATACATACAATCATTACCCATCGCACCCACCTGTCGGTGTTTGCGATCAATAAAAATTTACTTACTTCTTCCAGATTGTTAAAGAACGTACAGCACTTGATCTCTAAAAGATCAAATCTAAAGGCTTACCCTTACATTTGAACTCTTGGTGGAGGATGACGGGATCGAACCGACGACCCCCTGCTTGCAAAGCAGGTGCTCTCCCAGCTGAGCTAATCCCCCTGAGATTTACTACTAGGGTAAAACTGGTAGGGCTGGTTGGACTCGAACCAACGACCCCCGCGTTATCAACACGGTGCTCTAACCAGCTGAGCTACAGCCCCAAATGCTGTTCTTTGAATTTACAGTCGATAAGTGTGAACGCTTGATGAGTGAGTTATTGCTAACTCGTGCGACTCTAGAAAGGAGGTGATCCAGCCGCACCTTCCGATACGGCTACCTTGTTACGACTTCACCCCAGTCACGAATCCTACCGTGGTAAGCGCCCTCCTTGCGGTTAAGCTACCTACTTCTGGTAAAACCCGCTCCCATGGTGTGACGGGCGGTGTGTACAAGACCCGGGAACGTATTCACCGCGACATGCTGATCCGCGATTACTAGCGATTCCAACTTCATGCAGTCGAGTTGCAGACTACAATCCGGACTACGATACACTTTCTGCGATTAGCTCCCCCTCGCGGGTTGGCGGCGCTCTGTATGTACCATTGTATGACGTGTGAAGCCCTACCCATAAGGGCCATGAGGACTTGACGTCATCCCCACCTTCCTCCGGTTTGTCACCGGCAGTCTCATTAGAGTGCCCTTTCGTAGCAACTAATGACAAGGGTTGCGCTCGTTGCGGGACTTAACCCAACATCTCACGACACGAGCTGACGACAGCCATGCAGCACCTGTGTGATGGTTCCCTTTCGGGCACTCCCAAATCTCTCCGGGATTCCATCCATGTCAAGGGTAGGTAAGGTTTTTCGCGTTGCATCGAATTAATCCACATCATCCACCGCTTGTGCGGGTCCCCGTCAATTCCTTTGAGTTTTAATCTTGCGACCGTACTCCCCAGGCGGTCTACTTCACGCGTTAGCTGCGTTACCAAGTCAATTAAGACCCGACAACTAGTAGACATCGTTTAGGGCGTGGACTACCAGGGTATCTAATCCTGTTTGCTCCCCACGCTTTCGTGCATGAGCGTCAGTTTTGACCCAGGGGGCTGCCTTCGCCATCGGTGTTCCTCCACATATCTACGCATTTCACTGCTACACGTGGAATTCTACCCCCCTCTGCCAAACTCTAGCCTTGCAGTCTCCATTGCCATTCCCAGGTTGAGCCCGGGGATTTCACAACAGACTTACAAAACCGCCTGCGCACGCTTTACGCCCAGTAATTCCGATTAACGCTTGCACCCTACGTATTACCGCGGCTGCTGGCACGTAGTTAGCCGGTGCTTATTCTTCAGGTACCGTCATTAGGCCTCTGTATTAGAAAGACCCGTTTCTTCCCTGACAAAAGAGCTTTACAACCCGAAGGCCTTCTTCACTCACGCGGCATTGCTGGATCAGGCTTGCGCCCATTGTCCAAAATTCCCCACTGCTGCCTCCCGTAGGAGTCTGGACCGTGTCTCAGTTCCAGTGTGGCTGGTCGTCCTCTCAGACCAGCTACTGATCGATGCCTTGGTAGGCTTTTACCCTACCAACTAGCTAATCAGATATCGGCCGCTCCAGGAGCATGAGGTCTTGCGATCCCCCACTTTCATCCTTAGATCGTATGCGGTATTAGCGTAACTTTCGCTACGTTATCCCCCACTCCAGGGTACGTTCCGATATATTACTCACCCGTTCGCCACTCGCCGCCAGGTTGCCCCGCGCTGCCGTTCGACTTGCATGTGTAAGGCATGCCGCCAGCGTTCAATCTGAGCCAGGATCAAACTCTTCAGTTTAATCTCTGTTACTTTTGCCGTTTTACCGGCACTCTTATTACTAAGAGGTCGCTCACTCAAAATACTGACAGGCCACTACTTTCGTAGCGCCTATTTCATTACTTCTTGTGAACATTTGATATTTTAAGTATCGCGAAACTCGGTTGCCCTTGTTCCGCGTGCACTTTCATCAAACGTCCACACTTATCGACTGTTAATTTTTAAAGAACTTTGTTTGGTGCTGCTTGCACGCTTGACAAATCGTTTTGTTCGTCAGCGCAGAAGAAAGAGTATGAAGCGTTTCGCTTATTTCGTCAACCCCTCAAACCACTTCTTCTTTCGCTCGTTTCACTCTGCAACACCTTGTTTTGTGTGCGTCGTTTTGCGAGGAGGCGAACTATATCAAAGCGCCCACCGGCTTGGCAAGACCTATTTTCTGTTCCCCTCCCCGCGCCGTCCAATCCCTATTTCTTGCAGACTGTCGCATGGGCATGGCGTACAGCCGCCATCACCGTTACAGTTGCACCGTCACAAAACTCGTTACACTTGCCCAGTACTCAAGAGTGAAAGCCTTACATGTTTCCTATGCCTAAAACGCAAGACACCCTGAAGACCGCCGCCGCCGGGCTGCATCGCGGCTTCGACGCGACCGCCACATGGGTGACTCAGCTGTCGTGGTGGAAGTTCCTGGTGTTCGCAGTGTTGATGCTGATTGCCGGCTCCATTCTTCAGGACGAGCTATTTTCGTCGAGCCCGGTTCAGGAGGAAGTGGTACGCAGCGACAAAAAACGCAAAGGCGCCGACACCAATATCGTGATCGACGACAGCGGCATTCGGTTCAACATGCGCGGCAAGCGTAATAAGGATGCGGAAAAGGCCGAAAGCAGTGTCGACGAAAATGGCGTTCCGCGCGCCGAGCCAGCAGAACCAGCGCCGCCGGCCGAGCCGGCGGCGCCAGAAGCACCCGCCGAGCCGGCCGAGCCAGCCGCTGCCCACAACAAGGGCGGCAAGGCCGACAAAACCATCACCCCGGCCGTCCCCGCCCTGCCCACCCTGCCTGGCGAGGAGGTCCACATCGATTTGCCGCCGCAAATCGGCGAAGAATTGTCCAACGCTATTGAAGAGGCGGTCGACGACGCGGCCGAGCAGAAAGTCGCCCGCTACCACGGCCAGGCGTCGACCTGGTTCCGCAGCTTCATCACCTTGCTGGTGCTGGCCCTATTCGGCATCAAGGCACTCATGGGCAGCAAAAAACGCGCCGAAGCGGAAACCCAGACCGCCAACGCGGCGGTCGAGCGCGAATCCATGCAGCGCCAGCTGAGCGAGGCGAAGATGCAGATGATGCAGGCGCAGGTCGAACCGCACTTTTTGTTCAACACCTTGGCCTCGGTCGAGCACCTTATAGAGACCGACCCGCCGCGCGCCTCCGCCATGCAGCGCAGCCTGATCAAATACCTGCGCGCGGTGCTGCCGCAAATGCGCGACAACGCGCTGATCACCAACCTCGGCCGCGAAGCCGACATGGTCGTGGCCTATCTGAATTTGCTCAAAATGCGCATGGAAGAGCGCCTGACGGTCGACTTCGACATCCCCGACGGCCTGCGCACCGCCGCGTTCCCGCCGATGATGCTGCAATCGATGGTGGAAAACGCCATCAAGCACGGCCTCGAAGCCAAGCCGCAAGGCGGCACGCTCAAAGTGCGCGCCGACGTGGCCCACAATAAACTGCGCGTCATCGTCAGCGACGACGGCCTCGGCTTTGGCGCGGTGCCCAGCGACGGCACGGGGCTGGGCCTGATGACCATCCGCGAACGCCTGAAACTACTGCACGGCGATCAGGGCCAGCTGCTGATCGCGGCCAACAGCCCGAGCGGCGTCATCGCCACGATCGAGGTGCCGTATCAGCTGGCCAATAAAGAACCCAAACACGAGCCGAAGTAAAAGCCGAACGAAGAGCGATTGATTATTGCGCCGATTCGTTGAATAATTGACCAAATAATCACTCACACCTAATAACTGAAAACCACTCATGCCTACAGCAATCATTGCCGATGACGAACGTTTGATGCGCGATCAATTGCGCATGCGCCTGGGCCAAGTCTGGCCCGAACTGGACATTATCGGCGAAGCCAAGAACGGCGACGAGGCGATCGAGCTGGTCGACCAGCTCAAGCCGGACTTCACGTTTCTCGATATTCGCATGCCGGGCAAGACCGGCATGGAGGCGGCCACCGTCATCGGCAACAAAAGCCATATCGTCTTCGTAACGGCCTACGATGCCTACGCGGTGGAGGCGTTCGAGCGCGGCGCTGTCGATTACGTCCTCAAACCGCCCGAGCCGGAGCGCTTGCAGATCACCGTCGACCGCCTCAAGACACGCCTGAGCAAACCGGCGGCGGACGTCAACGCCAGCGTGACCGCGATGCTGTCGCAACTGGCGGAGAAAATCACCGCGCCGAAACCAGCGTATCTGCAATGGATTCAGGCCAGCATCGGCCAGGACCTGCGCATGATTCCGGTCGAGGAAATCCTGTTCTTCCGCTCCGACGAAAAGTACACCTGCGTGCAGACCGAGCGCTACGAGGCGCTGATCCGCAAGCCGGTACGCGACCTGGCGGAGGAACTCGATCCCGCGCTGTTCTGGCAAATCCACCGCGCCACCCTGGTCAATGTTAACGCCATCGAAGGCGTAACGCGCGACATCCGTGGCCGTCATCTCGTTATGATTAAAGGTAAGTCGGACAAGCTTGAAGTAAGCCGCAGTTTCCTGCATTTGTTCAAGCAAATGTGACGACGATCCGTGGATGCCGGGGCCCGGCGTCCACTTGAGACAAGTCAACAGGATTGAGTAGAGATTGCGATACTGTACCCGTTGCAGCCGCCCTCTTCGGCTGAGGGATGCCGCATGAAAATGCCCGGCCAAGCCAGATCGTTATTCAAGCTGCCCGTGATCAGTATCGGCGCAGCCTTGTTCGCCCGCCTGTCGTGGCGCATGGGCTGGTTGTGCTCCAGCGCCAACTCCGCCGCGCACAAGCGCAGCCGGGGCATCATCCAGCATGCCAGCGACGCCATCATCATCACCGACGAGCATCAGCACATCCTGCAAGCCAATCCGTCGGCCGCCGCCATGTTCGGCACCACCGTGCAATCGATGGAGGGCGTACCGCTACAGCAATTCATTCCGCGCGACCAGCGCCAGACCGGCGGCACCTCGTCCACCCACTACTTCGGCTCGACCGGCATCCGCCTGCGCATGAAAGGCCGGCGCGCCAGCGACTACGCGGTCACCGGCATGAAAGCCAACGGCCAGCACTTCCCGCTCGAGGGATCGATCTCCTCCCTGTCGGAAAACGGCCACCAGATCTACACCATCATCCTGCGCGACATCACCGAACGCAAGCAAGTGCAGGAGCAGCTCGAGCAATCGTATTCGCAATTGCGCGAACTGTCGGCGGCGCTGCAAACGATACGGGAGGAGGAACGCAAGCACATCGCCCGCGAGCTGCACGACGATCTCGGCCAACTACTGGCCACGTTGCGGGTCGACCTGGCGCTGCTGCAGCAGAAGTCGGGCGGCGATCCGGCCGCGCGCAAGCTGCAGGCGGGCATGGACGATCTGCTGATGTCGGCCATCACATCGCTGCGGCGCATCGCCAGCAATCTGCGGCCGCGCGCGCTCGACGAGGGAGGTTTGTATTTTGCGCTGGAAAGCCTGCGCCAGGAATTCGTGTCGCGCTACGGCATCTCCTGCCGGTTGCACGCGAATGAAGAGGATTTGATACTCGATGACGCCTACAGCACGGCCATCTTCCGCATTGCGCAGGAAGCGCTGACCAACATCACGCGCCACGCGGAGGCGCAAAACGTCGAGCTGACCTTGCGGCGTTCGGAATCGTCGCTGCAAATTTCTATCCACGACGACGGTCGCGGCATCGCCGAACAGGACATGGACAAGGCGTCGTCCTTTGGCCTGATCGGGATGCGCGAACGGGTCTGGGCACTGCACGGCGACATTTCCATCCTCAGCGACAGCGGCACCCGGATCATCATCCGGCTACCGCTGCGGTCCCAGGAAAGCGCCGTCGATCCTGCTTAGAACGAGTGACGCACGCCAACGTTGAAGGCTTTGTCGCCCGTACCGGCTTCGTTGTTGTTACCCACGGTGTAGCCGGCGCCGTTCTTGTTCTTGATCTTGGCGTAGGCGATGTAAGCACCGGTACGCTTCGACAACGCGTGCAGGTAACCCACGGCCCACTGATCGGCATCCTGGTTAAAGTTGGTCTTGTCGTTCTTGCGGATCGCCGAGGCCATGATGGTGCCGCTGCCGACCGGCACTTGCACGCCGACCAGGATGTCGTTGCTTTCCAGGCTGGCGCGTGGTGCGACGGCGTAGCCGTAGGCGTTGGCCACAGGCAGCGCGGCGCTGTTGACGCCTTTGTTGTCGCCGTAGGCGAAGTAAGCCTTGACCACCTTGAAGTCGTAGTTGATCGCGAACAGGGTGTTGCGGCCCGAGTCGCGGTTCACGGCAGGGGTGGTGCCGACGGCGACGGTGTCGTTGTTACGGTTGTTGTACACCAGGCGTGCGTTCAGCGCGGCCTGCGAGAAGTTCAGGCCCAGGCCGAACTGACGGCCGGCTTCGCTGCTGCCGGCCTGCTCGCCCAGCGCGTACAGCGCTTCGGCGCTGAAACCGGACATGACAGGCGTGGCGTAGACGACGGCGTTGCTGACGCGGGTGTTGGCGCCGGCGGTCGGGAACAAGTTCTTGATCGAACCGGCATAGCCGGCGCCGAACGGGTCGGCCACTTGGCTCATGGCGTTGTACAGCATCGTGTACTGGCGACCCAGGGTCAGCGTGCCGGCTTCCTTGCTGCGCAGACCGACGAATGCCTGGCGATTGAACAGCGCGCTGTTGGTGTTGTCCAGGGTGCCGTCATCGACTTTCAGGCCGGTCTCGATCTGGAAGATGGCCGACAGGCCGTTGCCCAGATCTTCGGTGCCGCGGAAACCCAGACGGGACTGGCTGCCGATACCGCTGGTGACTTTGGTCACGCTGCCGGCCGCGCCACCGCGCTCGCTGACGATACCGGCATCGACGATACCGTAGATCGTTACGTTCGATTGAGCTTGCGCCTGCGCTGCGAAACCGCCGATGATCATTGCTGCCAGAGTAAGTTTTTTCACTTGATGTTCTCTACTGAAGGTTGAAAGAAAGCTGCACGGGGCGAATCATGCCTATCAATTACTTCAACAATGTGACAACACCAATTTGTTGTAAATCAACATCAGTCGTGAAAAAAAAGGTAACGCGGCAACGCCGCGTTCAGACCAAACTTACTTCAGCTTGCAGCTCAACAGGTAGTAGTACTGCAGCCGCTCGATGCGGATCTGCTTGGCCGACGCCGCGAAACGCTTGCGCAAGGTGCTGTCGGTCAGGTAGTTGTGCATCACCTCGTAGCGCTGGCCGTCGTCGGCCGTCAGGATCTGGAAGGTGTTGCCTTCCAGGTCGGTGCGGGCGAACACCATGGTGTCGCCATCGACATACGACTCGTCGAGCAGCACCAGCATCACGTCCTTGCCCAGCTTGGCGCGCAAGGTCTTGAGGTATTTTTCCTGGTCCTCGCGCTTGACGTGGGTCCACAGCCCGGCGGCGAAAACCGCGGTGTACTTGCCTTCCAGGTCGTCCGGCAGGTTGAACGCGTCCATCACGCCGAAGGTCACGACGTCCTCGTCCAGGCCGCGCGTCTCGGCCAGCGCGATCATTTCCGGCAGCAGATCGGTGGCGTGCACGGACTCGGCCACCTCGGCGATCAAATCGGTCCAATAGGCGGTGCCGCAGGCGAGCTCCAGCACCTTGTGGCCCTGGAACAGCTCGGCGACCATTTCCTGCAGGTCGTCCAGGTCGTCGAAGCGCTCTTCGCGCGCGTAGACCTGGTCATAGTTGTCGGCATTGACGGCATAGAATTGTGCCAACTGATTGGTAATCATGGTAGTGCTTTCTAGTTACAGTTCGTAGTGCTCTTTTTCACCGCTCATGGCCTGTTCGATCAACTTGCGGTTGAGCGTCGGGGCCAGCAGTTCAATAAAGGTATATATATAGCTGCGCAAATAGGCGCCCTGCTTGACCGCCACCCGCGACACATTCATGCCGAACAGGTGGCCGACAGGGATGGCGCGCAGGTTCTTGTCGCGCTCGGCGTCATAGGCCATGCCCGCTATGATACCAATCCCCATGCCCAACTCCACATAGGTCTTGATCACATCGGCGTCTATGGCTTCCAGCAACACGTCCAGCTTCAGCCCGCGCAGGGAAAACGCGTGGTCTATCTTGCTGCGGCCGGCGAAGGCGCCATCGTACGTGATGATGGGGAATGCGGCAATTTCTTCCAGGGTCACCTGCTTCGATTTAAGCAAAGGATGGTCCGGCGCCACCACCACCACATGCTCCCATTGATAACACGGCAACGTTATCAGTCCGGTAATTCCGGCGATGGATTCGGTGGCGATGGCCAGGTCGGCCTGGTCGCGCTGGACCATTTCGGCGATCTGCTGCGGGTTGCCTTGCAATAAAGACAAGCGCACTTTCGGAAACTTCAGCATGAAGGCCTGCACCACCTTCGGCAGGGTGTAGCGCGCCTGGGTGTGCGTGGTGGCAATGGTGAAGCTGCCGCTGTCCTGGGCCGCGTATTCCTTGCCGATGCGCTTGAGGCTGTCGATTTCCTGCATAATCAACTCCACCGACTCCAACACCAGCCGTCCCGGCTCGGTCAAGCCCCGTATACGCTTGCCGTGGCGGGTGAAGATATCGACGCCGAGCTCCTCCTCCAGCTCGATAATCGCCTTCGACACGCCGGGCTGGGAGGTAAACAGGGCCTTGGCGGCGTCGGTCAGGTTGTAGTTCTGGCGTACGGCCTCGCGCACGAAGCGCAGTTGGTGAAGGTTCATCTAGTCTTGGCCCATCTTAAAATTATTAGCGTCCATGCTTATGCCCAATCCTTATATAAGCAAATAAAGACTAAGTCGTTTGGAATAAAGACGAAGTTTATTACTATTAGCGCTAGTGTGGGGATTCTAGCAAGCTACTATCTAGGAAGAATATGTATCAATACGACCAATACGACCATCTTATCGTGCGTGAACGCATCGCACAGTACCGCGACCAGGTACGGCGCCGCCTCTCCGATGAGCTGACCGAAGCCGAATTCGTGCCGCTGCGCCTGCAGAACGGCCTGTACATGCAACGTCACGCCTACATGCTGCGCATCGCCGTGCCATACGGCTTGTTGTCGTCCAAGCAAATGCGCATGTTCGCCCACATCGCCCGCAAGTACGACCGCGGCTATGGCCACTTCACCACCCGCCAGAACATCCAGTTTAACTGGATCGAGCTGGAACAGACCCCGGACATCCTGAGCGACCTGGCCTCGGTGGAGATGCACGCCATCCAGACCTCGGGCAACTGCATCCGCAACACCACGTCCGATCCGTACGCCGGCGTCGCCGCCGACGAGATCATCGATCCGCGTCCGTACGCCGAGGTGCTGCGCCAGTGGTCGACCTTCCACCCCGAATTCATCGCCCTGCCACGCAAGTTCAAGGTCGCCATCAACGGCGCCGTCGAAGACCGCGCCGCGATCGCCGTGCACGACATCGGCCTGACCGTGGTGCGCAACGACGCCGGCGAGATCGGCTTCAAGTTCATGGCCGGCGGCGGCATGGGCCGCACCCCGATCCTGGGCAGCGTGATCCGCGACTTCCTGCCGTGGCAGCACCTGCTGACCTACACCGAAGCCGTGATGCGCGTGTATAACCAGTACGGCCGCCGCGACAACAAGTACAAGGCCCGCATCAAGATCCTGCTCAAGGCCATCGGCGTCGAGGAGTTCACCCGCCAGGTCGAAGCCGAATGGGTCGACCTCAAGGATGGTCCGGAAACCCTGACCGCCGAAGAGATGCAGCGCGTAATCGACTACTTCCAGCCGCCTGCGTACAAGCAGCTGGACGACAGCGACGTCACCGCCGCACCCGAGGCGGCCGGCAACAAGGCCTTCGCCAACTGGGTCAACCGCAACGTCAAGCCGCACAAGCAGCCCGGCTACGCGGCCGTGGTGCTGTCGCTGAAAAAGACCGGCGTGCCGCCGGGCGACGCCACCGCCGAGCAGATCGACTTCATGGCCGACCTGTCGGACAAGTACAGCTTCGGCGAACTGCGCGTCACGCACGAGCAGAACATCGTGCTGGCCGACGTCGAGCAGTCGCAGTTGTTCACCCTGTGGCAGCAAGTGAAGGCCAAAGGCCTGGCGACGCCGAACATCGGCCTGCTGACCGACATGATCTGCTGCCCTGGCGGCGACTTCTGCTCGCTGGCCAACGCCAAGTCGATCCCGATCGCCGCCGCCATCGCCGAGCGCTTCGACGACATCGACTACCAGCACGACATCGGCGAGATCGAGCTCAATATCTCCGGCTGCATCAACGCCTGCGGCCACCACCACGTCGGCAGCATCGGCGTGCTCGGTGTCGACAAGGACGGCAGCGAATGGTATCAGGTGTCGATCGGCGGCTCGCAGGGCAACCATTCGGCCATCGGCAAGATCATCGGACCATCGTTCTCCGCGCTGCAAATGCCGGAAGTGATCGCCCGCCTGCTGCAGGTCTATGTGCGCGAGCGCTTCGAGGACGAATCGTTTGCCGCCTGCGCGCAGCGCCTCGGCGTCGCGCCGTTCAAGGAATTTGTATACGCCACGCCGATCGCCGAAAAGTCGGGTCGCCTGGTAGGAGAGGATGAATATGTCTGACGCTGTTGCTGAAAATCTGAAAAATCTGATCATCAAGGGCCGTGAAGTCGTCGAGGACGACTGGCAGGTGCTGCGCCTGGCCGAACCGGTCGAAGGCGCGCCGGCGGTCGATCCGGCCACCATCGCCGTCCCCGAGGGCAAAGTGATCGTGCCGCAAAGCCTGTGGCTGGTGCAGCGCGAGCTGCTGGCCGCGCGCGCCGCCGCCGGCGAGATCGGCGTCTGGATCGCCAGCGACGAACGTCCGGAAGCGATCAAGGACGACCTGTCGAAGCTCGCCGTCATCGCCGTCGATTTCCCGAAATTCACCGACGGCCGCGGCTACTCGATCGCCTACAACCTGCGCATCCGCCTGGGCTGGAGCGGTGAACTGCGCGCCATCGGCGACGTGCTGCGCGACCAGCTGTTCCAGATGCAGCGCGTCGGCTTCAACGCCTACGCCACGCGCCCGGACCGCAGCATCCACGACGCGCTCAAAGGCTTGTCCGATTTCTCGGAGACCTACCAGGCGTCGGTGGACCAGAAGCTGCCGCTGTATCGCCGCCACGCGCGTACTTCCGGCGCGACCGCCAACAACGACGGCGCTGGCATCTGATTGGAGTTTGAATGAGTGACCTGAGCAAGCTGATTGCCGACAGCAGCGCCACGCTGTCGCGCATCGCCAGCGAATTTTCCCCGGCGGTCTTCGCCTCCAGCCTGGCGGCCGAAGACATGGTGCTGACCGATTTGATCCTGAAATCCAAACTGGATATCGGCATCTTCTCGCTCGAAACCGGCCGTCTGCATCCGGAAACGCTGGCGATGCTCGACAAGGTGAAAGCGCATTACGACGGCTACGAGATCGCCCTGTACAAGCCGCAGACCGAAGCGGTCGACGCCTACGTCGCGCAAAATGGCCTCAACGCCTTCTACGACAGCGTCGAGATGCGCCGCGAGTGCTGCCGCATCCGCAAGGTCGAGCCGCTGGGCCGCGCCCTGGCCGGCAAGAAGGCCTGGGTGACCGGCCAGCGCCGCGCGCAATCGGCCACCCGCGCCGAGCTGCATGTGCAGGAGGACGACCCGGCGCACGGCATGACCAAGTTTAATCCGCTGGCCGATTGGTCGGAGGAAGACGTCTGGAACTACATCCGCGACAACGGCGTGCCGTACAACGCGCTGCACGACCAGGGCTATCCGTCGATCGGCTGCGCTCCGTGCACCCGCGCGGTGGAACCGGGCGAGGATGTGCGCGCCGGCCGCTGGTGGTGGGAAAACCCGGACTCCAAGGAATGCGGCCTGCATATGGTCGATGGTAAGCTCATACGTATTAAATCCGTGGCAGCTGAAGAAGACTTCATGCGCACCACAAAAACAATAGGCTAGTCCAATGAACGCTTTAGTTGAAAACAACGTACACGACGTGCTCCTGAATGCGCGCCACCTCGACGCCCTCGAATCGGAAGCGATCCACATCCTGCGCGAAGTGGCGGCCGAATGCAGCAACCCTGCCCTGCTGTTCTCGGGCGGTAAGGACTCGGTGGTCTTGCTGCGTTTGGCGGAGAAGGCTTTCCGCCCCGGTAAATTCCCGTTCCCGCTGGTGCACGTCGACACCGGCCACAATTTCGCCGAGGTGATCACCTTCCGCGACAAGCGCGTGGCCGAACTGGGCGAGCGCCTGATCGTCGGCTCGGTCGAGGACTCGATCAAAAAAGGCACGGTACGCCTGCGTAATCCGCAAACCGATTCGCGCAACGCCGCGCAAGCGGTCACCCTGCTCGAGACGATCGCCGAACATGGCTTCGACGCCTGCATCGGCGGCGCCCGCCGCGACGAGGAAAAGGCCCGCGCCAAGGAGCGCATCTTCTCCTTCCGCGACGAATTCGGCCAGTGGGACCCGAAATCGCAGCGTCCGGAATTGTGGGACCTGTATAACACCCGCGTGCACCCGGGCGAAAACATGCGCGTGTTCCCGATCTCGAATTGGACCGAACTCGATGTGTGGCAGTACATCGCCCGCGAAAAACTGGAACTGCCGCCGATCTACTTCGCCCACGAGCGCCAGGTCATTCCGCGCAACGGCCTGCTGGTGCCGCTGACCGACCTGACCCCGCCGCGCGAAGGCGAGACCGTCGAAACCCAGGTGGTGCGCTTCCGCACCGTGGGCGACATCTCCTGCACCTGCCCGGTGTCGTCGGACGCTGCGACGGTCGAGGCGATCATCGCCGAAACGGCCATCACCCAGATCACCGAACGCGGCGCCACCCGGATGGACGACCAGACCTCCGAGGCTTCGATGGAAAAACGTAAAAAAGCAGGATACTTCTGATGAACGCTAGCACCAACCAAGTAGAAACCCAGACCGAGCGCGGACTTTTACGCTTCATCACCGCCGGTTCCGTCGACGACGGCAAATCCACGCTGATCGGCCGCCTGCTGTTCGACAGCAAAGGGATCTTCGCCGACCAGCTGGACGCGATGTCGCGCTCCAAGCACAAGCGCACCGTCGGCGACGCCGTCGACCTGTCGCTGCTGACCGACGGCCTGGAAGCCGAACGCGAACAAGGCATCACCATCGACGTGGCCTACCGCTACTTCGCCACGCCGAAGCGCAAGTTCATCATCGCCGACACGCCGGGCCACGAACAGTACACCCGCAACATGGTGACGGGCGCCTCGACCGCCGATGCCGTCATCATCCTGATCGACGTCTCGAAAGTGAAGCTGCGCGAGGACGGCGGCGTCGATCTGCTGATCCAGACCAAGCGCCACTCGACCATCGCCCACCTGCTGCAGATCGAGCACGTGGTCGTCGCCGTCAACAAGATGGACCTGGTGAACTACGACCAGGCGATCTACGACCGCATCGTCAAGGCTTACGGCGAATTCGCCGCCACCCTGGGCCTGAAGGACATCACACCGATTCCGCTGTCGGCCCTGAGCGGCGACAACGTCGTCGACGCCAGCGAAAAACTGAGCTGGTACAAAGGCCCTACCCTGATCGAGCTGCTCGAATCGCTGTCGGTCTACGATGAATCGCACAACGCGCCGTTCCGCTTCCCGGTGCAGCTGGTGGCGCGCCACAACGGCCACGAAGCCAACGACTTCCGCGGCTACATGGGCCGCATCGAGGCGGGCAAGGTCAGCGTCGGCGACAAGCTGGTGGTGCAGCCGTCCGGCCAGAGCGCCACCGTCAAGGACATCGTCACCCTGGAAGGCTCGCACCAGTCGGCGGTGGTCGGCCAGTCGATCACCTTGCTGCTGAACGAGTACCTGGACATCTCGCGCGGCGACCTGCTGGCCAATGTCGAACAGCCTGCGACCCTGCTCAAGACCTTGAAGGCGGACGTCTGCTGGATGTCCGACGAGCCGCTCGACCAGCGCCGCAAGTACTGGATCAAGCACGGCACCAAGCAGACCTCGGCCAAGATCACCGGCATCGACTCGCTGTTGGACATCAACACCCAGCAGCGCCACGCCGCCGATGGCCTGAAGCTGAACGACATCGCCCGCATCGGCCTGACCGTCCAGCAGCCGCTGGCGGCCGACGCCTATGCCGACATCCGTGCCACCGGCGCCTTTATTCTGATCGACGAAGTGACCCACCAGACCGTCGCGGCGGGTATGATTCGCCTTTCGGAATAAAACGGTAATCAACGGTATGGCAATGGCATCTTTCGGAAAAGTCTATTTGATCGGCGCCGGCCCCGGCGCCCAGGACCTGATCACCATGCGCGGCGCGCGCCTGCTGGCGCAAGCCGACGTCGTACTGCACGACGCGCTGGTGACCCCGGAGATGCTGGAGCTGTGCCCGCAGGCCGAAAAAATCTCGGTCGGCAAACGCAGCGGCCAGCGCTCGACCGCGCAGCAGGTCATCAACCAACAGTTGGTCGAGAACGCCCAGCGCCATGCGCTGGTGGTGCGCCTCAAGGGCGGCGACCCGATGCTGTTCGGCCGCGCCGACGAGGAGCTGCGCGCGTTGGAGGAAGCCGGCATCGAAGTTGAAATCGTCCCTGGCATCACCACCGCCGTCGCCGCCGCCGCCGCCAGCAAGCAACCGCTGACCAAACGCGGCGTGGCCCGCAGCGTGGCCTTTTTCACCTCGTCGACGGCGCCGGACGAAGCACACCACGACGCCATCCCCGACACCGACACCCTGGTGCAGTACATGGGCGGGCGCGAAGCCATCGCCACCGCCGAACGCCTGCTGGCGCACGGCCACCGTCCGGACACCCCGGTCGTCGTCATCGAAAACTGCAGCCGTCCGGACCAGCGCATCCGCCGCCTGACCATCGCCGCGCTGGCCCTGGGGCTGGGCGAAGCCCACGGTCCGGTGCTGGTGATGCTGGGCGACGCCATGCAAAGCCGCTCGCATCAACGCCTCGAAGCGGAGATCAGCGGCGCAATAGACCGCCAGCTCGGCGCCTGATTCCCCGAAATCCGTAATAGAATGTCCATTCATCTCATAAGAGGTAGCAATGGATAATGTTCACGAAGTTCTGGAGCGCGCCTGGGGCGCCCATTCCGCCGGCGAGTTCGACGCCGCCCTGAAGGACTATATCTGGCTGTTCGACGCCACCTCCGTGCGCGATACGGAAGTGGCGCCGCTGCGGCTGTCCTATGTGCTGAGCGCCTGGGCCAAGCTGGCCGAGGAACACCTGCCGGCGCGGCAAGCGCTGGTCGAACTGCGCCAACGCCTCACGGACCGCCTGCTGGCCGACGGCGGCGACGCCATCCTCTTCAACGACATCCGCGCCATCAACGACAAACTGGGTGACTTGCAAAACACCTGGCTGCTGTTCAAGCAACTGCCGGCGGCGCTGGCGGCGGAATGCGCCAACTCGGCGCTGACGTCGATGATGGCCTGCGGCGATTACGCGCTGGCGCGCAGCTACCTGCCGGAGCCGGAAAAACACCTGGCGGCCTACGCGGGGGAAGTCAACGCCCACGTCGCCCAGCTACAGCTGCTCACCGACGAAGGCATGTCCGACCTGCTGGCCACCGTCTACAACTACATGGCCGAAGTGCGCCTGCTGCTCGAACTGCTGGCTGGCTGCGGCGAAGTCGACGCGGCGGACGCCATGCGTCGCCAGGCGATCGGCCTGATCGTCTCGCCGGAAGCGCGCGCCTGCATCGAGGCCGAATTCGCAGCCCCCGGCACCACCCTCGACGCCATGGTCGAACTACAGAATTCAACGGTAGCCTGATAGTGAAACGAATTGTGCAAATAAACAGCATCACAACCCCGCTCCTGCTTTCCCTGCTGTTTTCCCTGCTGCCGGCCGCCGGCGCGCTGGCCGCCCCCTCGATACCGACCTACGACTTCAAGGTCGTGCGCAGCTACCCGCACGACCCTCAGGCGTTCACCCAGGGCCTGCTGTACCGCGACGGTTTTCTCTACGAGAGCACGGGCCTGAACGGCAAATCGTCGATCCGCAAGGTGAATCTGGAGACCGGCAAGGTCCTGCAAAGCAAGGACATCCCGCCGCAGTACTTCGGCGAAGGCCTGACCGCCTGGAAGGACACGCTGGTCAGCATCACCTGGCAAACGCAGACCGGCTTCGTATTCGACCTCGCCACCTTCGACCTGCGCAACCAGTTCGCCTATCCGGGCGAGGGCTGGGGCCTGGCGCAAAACGGCAAGGAACTGGTGCTCAGCGACGGCAGCGCAACCCTGCGCTTCCTCGACCCCAAGACCTTCCTCGAAGTGCGCCGCGTGAAAGTGACGGCCGACGGCATCGCGGTCGACCAGATCAACGAGCTGGAAGTGGTGGGCGACGAGATCTTCGCCAACATCTGGCACACCAACACGATCGCCCGCATCGATCAGAACACCGGCAAGATCGTCGGCTGGATCGATTTGGGCAAGCTGTACCCGGAGGCCGGCAAAGGTCTCAACACCGAAAACGTCTTGAACGGCATCGCCTGGGACGCCGACAAAAAACGCCTGTTCGTTACCGGCAAACTGTGGCCCAAGCTTTACGAGATCAAGCTGGTGCCGAGGAAGTAGGCAGACCCGCACGGCCACCCGGGGTCGTACCCCGTACGGGGTACGACCCCTAAGCGGTGACGCATGCGTATCGCTAAAAGGTGGTTGGGTTTGACGTCAAGGCGCCAGCGAAGCGACGCAGTAGTCGGAAAGCGCGTTGAGCACCGCCGCGTTCTCGCCGGCCGCTTCGACCACGTTGATGGTGGTTTGCGGATAATCGATGCGCAATTGATCGACCATCAGCGGCAGGTCGCGCAGCACATGACCGCCCTGCCCCAGGAACACCGGCACCACCGTGATATGCGTGATGCCGCCGGCCGTCAGCGCCGCCACCTGCTCCGGCAGACGCGGCTCCATCAACTCCAGGAACGCCAACGATACCGGGACATCCGGCGTGCGCGCCTGCGTCAGGTCGCGCAGGCGCGCGAACGGCGCCGCCCACGACGCGGCGCGGGCGCCGTGCGCGAAAAGAACCAGGGCTTGTTTGTTCACTTTACTGCTCATCTAATGTCGCTCCACCCACCACAACGCGCCTAGCGCCAGCAGCAGGAAAATTAAACTCGGGGCGATCGCCGTCAGTGCCGCCGGCCAGGTGCTCAACAAACCAAGGTGCGAGAACAAGGTGTTGACCAGCAGGTAGCTGACGCCGATCATGATGCCGACGAAAATCTTGAGACTGACGCCGCCGCTGCGGGTATGCAGGTAGCCGAACGGCAGCGCCAACGCCATCAGCACGAAGATCGCCAGCGGATCGAACAGTTTTTTCCAGAACGCGATCTTGAAGCGCTCCGTCTCCTGCTTGTTCTCCTGCAGGTGGCGGGTGTACAGCGCCAGCTCGCTGGCCGACATGCGTTCCGGGTCGGAGCGCGACACCGACAGGATGCGCGGCGTGATCTCGGACAGCAGCTCCTTGGTCGCGCTGGTGCGCGTCTCGATCATGCTGCTGCCCTGCTCATAGTTGTTCGCCAGATTAGCCTGGCTGCCCGGCTTGAGCAGCGCCGGATTGGTGAAGATGTTTTCCTTCACGTCCGACAGCAGCCACTTGTTCGTGCCCTGGTAGGTGCCGCTCTTGGCCACCGTGATGGAGCGCAGGCGGAAGTTGTTATCGAACTCGTACAGCTTGACGTCGACCAGTTTGCCGTCCGGGCGCACCTCGCGCACGTTGAAGAAACGCGAACCGATCACCTCCCCGGTCATGCCTTCGGACTTGACGATGTCCTTGGTCCACAGGCCGGAACGGAACTCGGTCGAAATCGTCGTGCCGCGTCCACTGAGTTTGATTTTTTCGGCCAGCGGCGCGGTGCGCGGCGTGATCAACTCACCGAAGATGAAGGTGATAATCACCAGCACGACACCGATCTTGGCCAGCATCCACGCCACCATGCCGGTGGTCATGCTGGAGGCGCGCATGATGGTGAACTCGGACGTCGACGCGAACTGCGCCATCGTATAGATGGTGCCGATCAGCGCCGCCAGCGGCATCACCTCGTACACATGGCCCGGCAGCTTGACGGCCACGAACAGCAGCACATACTGGATCGCGTAGCCGTTCTTGCCGACGCGCGGCAGTTCGCCGGTCAGGTCCATGAACGCTTGCAGCGCCAGGAAGGCGACCAGCACGAAGGCCACCGCCTGGAAGATGGTGACCGCGAAGTAGCGTTGCAGGATCTTCATGGCGCCACCGCCTTCTTGTTAGCCCCATTGGCGCTACGCGAACGCTTCATCGCGGCCAGCAGCGCCAGCGGGTGGTAACGGTGATTCAGATTGAGCCTCCATGCGAACAGGCCGAGTACCGTCAACGCCGCCATCAGGTGCAGCGGCCACCAGGACAGCGCGAACGAGAACTTGCCCAGCCTGACGCTACCCTCGACCAGCTTGACCGCGTTGGTGTACGAGAAGAAGATCAGCAGCGCGATAATCAGGTTGGCCGAACTGCCGGCGCGCGGATTGACGAATCCCAGCGGGATCGCCAGCAGCACCAGCACCAGGCAGGTCAGCGGCGAGGCGATCCGCCATAGCAGCTCGGCGCGGCCGGAGTTGGTGGTATCGGTGAGCAGCTCCATTGTCGGCACGGCGTCGGTGTCGCGCTCGGAGTCGAGGTCCTGGGATTGGCTGGTCACGCGCATGCTGTAGGTGTCGAACTCCATGGTCTGGAAGTCGGACTGTCCCGGCATGCCCTGGTAGCGGCGGCCGTTCTTGAGCACCAGATAGCGCTCGCCTTTCGGTCCATTGCTGATCACGCCCTCGCGCGCGACGATGACCGCCGTGCCGTTTTTATCGACCGTGTTGACGAACACGTTCTGCACCACCGAGGTGTCGCCGGCGACACCTTCGACAAAGAAGATGCGGTTGGCCGACGACGATTCGCGGAATTGGCCGGGCGAGACCTTTTGCAGGTCTTCGCGCTTGGCGAAGCGCTCGATGTACTCCGCGCTCTTTTCCTTGGCCCACGGCGCGGCGACGAAGCTCAGGCCCGCCGTCAGCAGCACCATCGGCAGGCCGAAGGTCAGCACCGGCGCGATCCAGCGGGTCAGGCTCAAGCCGGAGGCGAACCACACGACCATCTCGGAATCGCGGTAGCTGCGCGTGACCACCATCAGCACCGAAATAAAGCTGGTGAGGATGAGGATAGTTGGCAGATAATTCACCGTTGCGAAAAGGATCAGCGCGACGACGTCGCTGGAGGCGACCTTGCCGCCGGCGGCCTTGCCGAGGATGCCGATCAAGGTCCAGGTAACGCAAACGCTGAACAGAATCGTGAAGCTGGCGAAGGCGGTGCTGGCCATTTCACGTCGTAGGGTGCGTTGAAAGATCATTCGAAAGTTATAATTCGGTAGTTAAGGGCTCGTCACAGGGCCACAAGTTAATAACAGCCCGGCCAATCAGGCCAAGGGGCTGGCAATTCGTACACGACACGGAGAATCAAATGGACTTTAGCATAAAAGCATTCGACACAAAAAACACCATCAACTCGGCCAAAACGGGCGTCGTCGCCGTGGCGGTGTTCGAGAATAAAAAGCTGTCGCAAGCTGCCAAAGCACTGGACGGTTCCGGTGACATCACGGCCGCGCTCAAGTCCGGCGACATCAGCGGCAAAGCCGGCACCACGTTGCTGCTGCGCGGCGTCAAGGGCGCCAGCGCCGAGCGCGTGCTGCTGGTCGGCCTGGGCAGCGACGACGCCGTTAGCGAGAAAAGCTTCGCCAGCGGCGTTTCCGCGGCCTTGAAGGCTTTCTCGGCCCTGGGCACGAGCGACGCTATTATCGCACTGCCGATGACCGAAGTGAAAGAGCGCGACGTCAATTGGGCGATCCGCTGCGTGGTGCAGAGCGCCCACGAGGCGGCGTTCCGCACCGACGGCCAGAAAAGCAAGAAGGACCCGGCACCGGCCGGCGTCAAGAAGATCGCCCTGGCGGTGCCGAACACCCCTGCCACCAAGCTGGCGCTGGCCCAAGCCGTGTCCATTGCCAACGGCATGGACCTGACCAAGGAACTGGGCAACCTGTCGGCCAACGTCTGCACCCCAACGTATCTCGCCAACACCGCCAAGAAGCTGGCCAAGGACTACAAGTTCGACGTCGAGATCCTGGACCGCAAACAGCTCGAAGCGCTGAAGATGAACAGCTTCCTGTCGGTCACCAACGGCAGCGAGCAGCCGCCGAAGTTCATCATCCTCAAGCACATGGGCGGCAAGTCCAAGGACGCGCCGGTGGTATTGGTCGGCAAGGGGATCACCTTCGACACCGGCGGCATCTCGCTCAAGCCGGGTCCCGGCATGGACGAAATGAAGTACGACATGGGCGGCGCCGCCTCGGTGCTGGGCACCTTCCGCGCCATCGGCGAGATGGACCTGAAACTGAACGTGATCGGCGTGATCGCCAGCTGCGAGAACATGCCGTCGGGCCGCGCCACCAAGCCGGGCGACATCGTCACCTCGATGAACGGCTTGACCATCGAGATCCTCAACACCGACGCCGAAGGCCGCCTGGTGCTGTGCGACGCGCTGACCTACGCGGAGCGCTTCAACCCGGCCGCGGTGATCGACATCGCCACCCTGACGGGCGCCTGCATCGTGGCGCTGGGTCACCACAAGAGCGGTTTGTTCACGCGCGACGACGACGTCCATAACAAGCTGGCCGACGAGATCATGGCCGCCGGCAAAGCCTCGAGCGACACCGCGTGGCGCCTGCCGATCGGCGAGGAGTACAACGAGCAGCTGAAGTCCAACTTCGCGGACCTGGCCAACATCGGCACGCCGGGCGGCGCGTCGTGCACGGCGGCGGCGTTCCTGGAGAACTTCACGCGCAAGTACACGTGGGCGCACCTGGACATCGCCGGCACCGCATGGAAATCGGGCGGCGCGAAAGGCGCGACCGGCCGTCCGGTGCCGCTGCTGTCGAACTTCCTGATCAACCGCGCCGGTTCGTAAGCGCAAAAACACAAAGGGCGGATAGTCGGGGCTTGCCCCGGCTATCCGCCCTTCGTCGTTCAGCATTCATCTTCGGCGCCGGCCAACCTCAATACAAGGTCACCCCTGCCGCCGGCGGCGGTCCCTCATCCCTGCCCTCGGCCGGACGCATCACCACCGTCAGGACCGACGGATAATCGTAGCCGGCGCCGGTATTGCGGTCGATGACATAGCCGACACCCGCCGTCAATATCACATTGCCCCACAAATTGCCGTTGACCTTGGGGGCGACCTTCTCGTAGGCCCAGGCCGCGCCCTCCTTCTGGCAATCGATGCGCAGCGGGGCCGCGCTCTTGCGCAGGGTTACGCGGGCCGGCGTGGTGACGAACCATTTGCCGACATCGTTATACAACACGCAGCCAACGCCGCCGATCTCGCGGTGATCGAGCACGGTCTGCACCAGCACATTCTGTTGGGTCGATTCAGTCAGGGACGCGCAGCCGGCGCTAGCCAGCATAGCCAGCAGCGCGGTGCACGCGGCGACGGGGCGGAGAAACATAGTCTGCCTCTAAAGTAGATACAGACACAGTGTAGCAAGCCGGGCGCGGATTGATTCGCTCAATCAAGAGGCGTAAAGCGTTGCACTTTTACGCCATCGACCTCGATGAGTTGAAAAAAAACGTCTTTCGGCCGCGCCCAAATGGACCCGTCGGGCGCGCGGTAAACAATCATGGTGCTCAGGTCGGACTCCAGGGTGGCCTCGCACACCAACTCGTAGAGGCCGCCCTTGTAATGCCGGAAGCGTGTCATCAGGTCAGGCGTTTTGACGAACCTGCGCCGACTTGGCCACACGTTCCTCGACTTTGCCCTGCTCCTGCTCCTGCTGCTTCTTCTTCAAGCCCTGCACCACTTTCAGGATGTCATCCATGCCGCGCTCGCCACCGAGGGTGGAGAAAGCGTCGAGCACTTCGTTCAACACCTGATTGCGGACGGCGGCTTCGTCGGAATTGATAACCGGTGGACGTTGCAGCGCCTCCGCTGCGCGCTTTTCGGCGGCGGCTGCCTCCTTTTGCGCGGCGGTCTTGCGACCGCCCGGCGTTTTGCCATGTTCCAGTGCCGCTTGCCAGATCACCCAGCGGCGCTGCGTTTCAAAGACCAGATACTCTTCTGGCTTATCTTCACGGCGGCGAACGATATGTCCGTCGCGCTGTGCCCATGCCTCAAATGCAGTTCGCATTTCAATTCCTTTGTAAATGCGCTACGCGCAATTCACTGTTAAAACTACAAGTTATTTCCGTATGGTATCACTTATTGCGGCATCACAATGAATAATATACACGGCTCTTGCTATTTTGTGGTTGCTGATAGGAAACACTAGTTTTCCACTAATTTTGTATCAGTATATTTCTCTTTTACCATTCTGTCTCCTACTGAAGTACAATTTTGACAACTATGAGACAAAAGTAGCAATTCTTTTTTTATTTCACACTTTTTGCAACATTTTATGCCTTACCACCACACTTGCGAAGTTCTATTTCATGTTTTTTTATAAAACACGACAAATAGACAAGCTCATCTGTTAAATCAAGTTACGGTAAGATGCGTTTCATAGGCGTATCGCCTTCACCAAACCCGCAAGGACACTGATCTCCCGATGAAACTAGCCACATGGAATGTTAACTCACTGAACGTAAGACTGCCGCACGTTATGAATTGGCTTGCGGAAAATCCAACAGACGTGCTCTGTTTGCAAGAAACAAAATTAACCGATGACAAGTTTCCGGCTAGTATTATTGAAGCCGCAGGCTATCATGTTGTGTACAGCGGGCAAAAAACTTACAACGGCGTCGCCATTATTTCCAGGCTGCCGATCGCCGACGTCGTCAAAAACAACCCGCTCCTCGATGATCCCCAGCAACGTATCCTCGCTGCAACCATCGACGGTGTGCGCGTCGTCTGCGCCTACGTGCCGAACGGCCAGAGCGTTGGCTCCGAGAAATACGAATACAAAATGGGCTGGCTCTCGGCCTTCCACGACTGGATCAAGCAAGAGGCCGCCCTGCACCCGCAACTGGCCGTCGTCGGCGACTACAACATCGCCCCCGAAGACCGCGACGTCCACGATCCGGCCGCCTGGGAAGGCATGGTGCACGTTTCCGAAAAGGAACGCGCCGCCCTCACCCGCCTGCTCGACATCGGCCTCACCGATTCCTACCGCCTGTTCGAACAGCCCGAAAAATCGTTCAGCTGGTGGGACTACCGGGGCCTCGGCTTCCGGCTCAACAAAGGCCTGCGCATCGACCACATCCTGCTGTCGCCGGCGCTGGTCGCACGCTGCAGCGCCTGCGTCATCGACCGCGCGCCGCGCAAGCTGGAGCAGCCGTCCGACCACGCGCCGGTGATCGCCACGCTCGACTAACCCACCTACCCGGCCGCGATCGGGGGCCGCGGCAGCAGCAGCTGCGCGGTCGCATGCGGCACCGGCGGCGAGAACAGATAGCCTTGCGCGAACTGGCAGCCGTTGCGCTGCAGGAGCGCGTACTGCCCCTCCGTCTCCACCCCCTCCGCCACCACCGACAACTGCAGGCTGTCCGACAGCGCGATGATCGCCGCCACGATGGCGCGGTCCTCGGCGCTGTCCTCCAGGTCCTTGATGAAGGCGCGGTCGATCTTGATCTTCTTGACCGGGAAGCGCTTCAGGTAGGCCAGGCTGGAATAGCCGGTGCCGAAATCGTCGATCGACAGGCGGATGCCCATCGCGTTGATCTGCCCCAGGATATCCAGCGTGTGCTCTCCATGCTGCATCAGCGCCGTCTCGGTGATCTCGAACTCCAGCAGCAACGGATCGATGCCCGTCTCGTCGAGGATGCGCCGTATCGATTCGACCAGCCCCCGATGCATGAACTGACGCGGCGACAGGTTTACCGCCAGCGGCACCGGGACCAGGCCTTCGCGCTGCCACGTCATGCACTGCACGCATGCCTGGCGTATCACCCATTCCCCCACCGGCACGATCAAACCGTTTTCCTCGATCAGCGGAATGAAGCTGTCCGGCATCACCAGCTCCGCGTCGTCTCGGCGCCAGCGCAGCAGCACCTCCATCGCATGCAGCCTGCGCGTGCCGATATCCATGATCGGCTGGAAGTGCAAGATGAATTCGTCCAGCGCCAGCGCGCTGCGCAGGCTCGATTCAAGCTCGAAGTGGCGCGCCGCCGACTGGTTCATCGCCTCTTTAAAATACTGGTAGTTGTTTCTGCCGCTCGCCTTGGCGTGATACATGGCGGCATCGGCGTGGCGCATCAAGGTCGCCACGTCGGCGCCGTCGTTCGGATACACGCAGATGCCGATAGACGGCGTGATGTGCAGGTTGCGGCCCTCCAGCGGGAAGCCCTCGGATAGCGCCAGGATGATCTTCTCGGCCACCTGGCTGGCCTCGTCCACGCTGGCGATGCCCGGCACCAGCACCACGAACTCGTCGCCGCCCAAACGGGCCACGGTGTCGCTGGCGCGCACCGCGCGGCACAAGCGGCTCGCCACCTCCTTCAGCAACTGGTCGCCGGTCATGTGGCCCAGCGAGTCGTTGATGGTCTTGAAGCGGTCAAGGTCGATGAACATCACCGCCAACTGACGCTGCGAACGCTGCGCCGCCAGCATGGCGCGGTCCAGCCGGTCCGACAGCAACGCGCGGTTGGGCAAGCCGGTCAGGCTGTCGTGGTAGGCCATGTGATGCACGCGCGCCTCGGCCTGGCGGCGCTCGACGATCTCGCCTTGCAGCAGCGCGTTGGCGCCCGCCAGTTCGGCCGTGCGTTCGAGCACGCGCACCTCCAGCTCGTCGCGTGCGCGGCTGACCGCTTCGGCCGCCTCGCGCCGCGCGGTGATGTCGTCCACCAGCCACACCGAGCGTCCGCCGGGCTGCGCCAGGTCGAACGGCCGGCCCGATAGCCGCGCCCAGAACCGGCTGCCGTCCTTGCGCACCAGTTGATACTCGGCGACGTTGACGCGGCCGGTGCGGAAGTCCTGCGCCGTCGCCGCGCGCGCCTCCCGCCACGCCGACTGGTCGGCATAAAAAGCCTGCACGCTGAGGTGGTTCATTTCGCCCGGCGCGTAGCCGAACAATTCCTCCATCTTGGTATTGCAGCGCAGATTGAGCCCCTGTTCCACCACCGAGATGCCCAACACCGCGCTGTCGAGGATGGCCTGGTTCTCCAGCAGCGCGTTGCGCAGCGCCTCCTCGGCGCGTTTTTGCTCGGTGCGGTCCTCGATCACCCAGATCGTGCCCTGGCCCGGATCGGCCGGATTGACCACGTAGCCGATCAGCTGCGCCCACAGGCGCGTGTCGTCGGCGCGGCGCATTTCTATCTCGGTCTGGAAAGGCTTCGCCGCCGACAAATAGGGATAGGCCTCGGCGCCCAGCCGCTCGTAGGCTTCCTGCGACGGATACAGCGCCCGACCGGGAACCCCCAGGCCGGTGTCGCCGGGATAGCCGAACATGTCGCCGAAGCCCCGGTTGTAGCGCGTGATGATGCGGTTCTTGGTGAACAGGATGCTCATCGAGGCGTTGGTCATGATCGCCTCCACTTCCATCTGCGTCTGGCGCGTGGTGGTCACGTCCTCGATGATCCAGATGGCGCCGCCCTCGGTGTTTACTTCATTCATCGCGTTGGCGCGCACGCGGCACCAGATCAAGACGCCGTCCTTGCGCTTGAATTCGAACGCGGGGCTTTCGTACGGCTTGCCGTTGTCGAGCTGCGCCCGCGCCTCCACAGCGAAGGCCTGATACCTTTCGTGCGACGGGAACATGTCCGACGCCGGCATGCCGACCATGTCCTCGACGGTGTAGCCGAACATCTCCGCCATGCGCCGGTTGCAGTTGCGGACGATCTGGCCTTTACTAAACAGGATGCCGATGGACGCGTTGTCCAGGATGGCCTTTTGCTCGATCAGCGCGCGGCGCAGCTTTTCCTCGTCGATGCGATGCTCGTTGATGTCTTCGACGATCCACACCGTGCCTTCGCTGGTGTGGATCGTATCGATGGCGCGGCCGAACAGGCGGGCCCAGAATGTGCTGCCGTCCTTGCGCCGCAACACCAGTTCCGTCTTGAACGGCAAGCCCTGCGCCAGCGGCGGCCCGGCCTCGCGTCCCAGTTTGAGAAAGTCCTCCTCGCTCGGATAGACGGTCACGCTGGGCGCGCCCTCCAACTCCTCGCGGCTGTAGCCCAGCATCTCGGCGCAGCGGATATTACATTCGGCGATGCGGCCATCCTTGCCGAACAGGATGCCGACGGCGGCGTTCTCCAGGATGGCCTGCTGTTCGAGCAGCGTTTTACGCAACGCGCGCTGCGAGCGCTGAACGTCGCTGATATCGTGGAACACGATGGTGCCGCCATCTGTATCGGCGCCGGCCGGCAGTGGTTTGGTCCAGACCTGTACGGCGATGTATTTGCCGCTGGCGGTGGCGAGGCAACTGTCCCAGCGCTGCGCCGTCTCCGCGCTGGTCTCCCCTTTGTTCAGGCGCGCCACGCTGGCCGCGCGCAGATGGCGCGCGAACAGGCTTTCCACGGTTTGGCCGGAGGGATCTGATTCGAGCAAGGAGATCAACTCCGCGTTCGCCGCCAACACCAGTCCCTCGGCGCTGTAAGCGCACGCGGGAACGCCGATCAGCGCCAAGGCGCCAGCGACGAAATCAAGATGGGATGAAACGCGATTCATGAACACCAGGGGCACCCGAAAGAAATGCCGCCTTGATCGTTACATATCGGCAGCATTGTTGGCAGATGATAAACCACATTGGTATCATTAGCCATCCGCGTGCTGATTTCGCGTTCTTAAATACGACACTGCGACGACACTGCGACGACACTGCGCGGGGGTGGTGCGACGACACGCGGCCAAGCCGCGCACCGACTCGCATCATGCCAGCTTCACGCAGCGGGCACCCTCACCCAGCCCTCCATCAGCACGCGCGCGCTGCGGCTCATGACCGCCTTCGTCACGCGCCACTCGCCGTTTTGGTGTGTCGCCTGCGCGCCGACGCGCAAGGTGCCCGATGGATGACCGAAGCGCACCGCCTCCAGCGCTCCGCCGCCAGCCGCCAGGTTGACCAGCGTACCGGGAATGGCGGCGGCGGTGCCGATCGCCACGGCGGCGGTGCCCATCATCGCGTGATGCAGCTTGCCCATCGAGAGCGCGCGCACCAACAGATCGATATCGCCGGCGCCGATCCGTTTGCCGCTGGAGGCAATGTACGTCGCCGGCTTCGCTACGAACGCCACCTTCGGCGTGTGCTGGCGCTGCGCCGCCTCGTCGAGATGCTTGATGAGGCCCATGCGCAGCGCGCCGTGCGCGCGTATGGTCTCGAACATCGCCAGCGCCGCCACGTCGCCATTGATCGCGTCCTGGAGTTCAATACCGGTATAGCCGATGGCGTCCGCGTCGACGAAAATGGTCGGGATGCCGGCGTTGATCATGGTCGCCTTCAGTGTGCCGATGCCCGGCACCTCCAGATCGTCGATCAGCCGGCCGGTCGGGAACATCGAGCCTCCCGCGCCCTCTTCGTCCGCCGCCGGGTCCATGAATTCAAGCTGCACTTCGGCCGCCGGGAAGGTGACGCCGTCAAGTTCGAAGTCGCCGGTTTCCTGCACTTCGCCGTTGATCATCGGTACATGGGCGATGATGGTCTTGCCGATATTGGCCTGCCACACGCGCACCACGGCCATGCCGTCTTGCGGAACGCGCGCCGGGTCCAGCAGGCCGGCGCTGATGGCGAACGCGCCGACGGCGGCCGACAGGTTGCCGCAATTGCCGCTCCAGTCGACAAACGCCTTGTCGATGGAGACCTGGCCGAACAAATAATCAATATCGTGATCGGGTCTGTCGCTTTTCGACACGATCACCGTCTTGCTGGTGCTGGAGGTGCCGGCGCCCATGCCGTCGATCTGCTTGCCGTAGGGGTCGGGACTGCCGATCACGCGCAGCAGCAGCGCGTCGCGCGCGGCGCCCGGCGTTCGCGCCGCTTCGGGCAAATCGCCGAGCCGGAAGAAAACGCCCTTGCTGGTACCGCCGCGCATATACACGGCGGGGATCTTGATTTGCGGCGGGTGGATGGTGTGGTTTGTCATGGTCACGCAGCCTTCACGGATTCAAGGAAATCCTGGGCGAAGCGCTGCAGCACGCCGCCCGCCTCGTAGATCGACACTTCCTCCGCCGTATCCAGACGGCAGATCACCGGCACCTCCACCTGCGCGCCGCTGAGGCGATTGATCACGAGGGTCAAGGTCGAACGCGGCGTGCGCGCGCCGATCACGTCATAGGTTTCGGTGCCGTCCAGCGCCAACGTCAAGCGGTTCACGCCGGGCATGAACTCCAGCGGCAGCACGCCCATGCCGACCAGATTGGTGCGGTGGATGCGCTCGAAGCCCTCGGCCACGATCGCCTCCACGCCGGCCAGCCGCACGCCCTTCGCCGCCCAGTCGCGCGACGAGCCCTGGCCGTAGTCGGCGCCGGCGATGACGATCAGCGGCTGCTTGCGCTCCATATAGGTCTCGATGGCTTCCCACATGCGCGTGACGCGGCCTTCCGGCTCGATGCGGGCCAGCGAACCGGCCATCACCTTCCCGTCATGCCCGCGCACCATCTCGTTCTTCAGTGTCGGATTGGCGAAGGTCGCGCGCTGCGCGGTCAAGTGGTCGCCACGGTGCGTGGCGTAGGAGTTGAAGTCCTCCTCCGGCAGGCCCATTTTCGCCAGGTACTCGCCGGCGGCGCTATCGAGCATGATGGCGTTCGACGGCGACAGATGGTCGGTGGTGATGTTATCGCCCAGCAGCGCCAGCGGACGCATGCCCTTCAGCGGACGGGCGCCGGCCAGCGCGCCTTCCCAGTATGGCGGGCGACGGATATACGTGGTCTGCGGACGCCAATCGTACAGCGGGCTCACTTTCAGGCCATCGTCCTCCTGCTTGGCGAACATCGGGATGTAGACCTTGCGGAACTGCTCCGGCTTGACGCTGGCGGCGACGATGCGGTCGATCTCCTCGTCCGAGGGCCAGATGTCCTTCAAAGTGACCGGCTGGCCATTGGCGTCGTGGCCCAGCACATCCTTCTCGATATCGAAGCGGATGGTGCCGGCGATCGCGTACGCCACCACCAGCGGCGGCGACGCCAGGAAGGCCTGCTTCGCATACGGGTGGATGCGGCCGTCGAAATTGCGGTTGCCCGACAAAACGGCGGTGGCGTACAGGTCGCGCTCCACCACTTCCTTTTGTATGACCGGATCGAGCGCGCCGGACATGCCGTTGCACGACGTGCAGGCGTAGGCGACCACGCCGAAGCCCAGCTTCTCCAGCTCCGGCATCAGCCCCGCCTCCTCCAGATACAAGGTGACGGTCTTGGAGCCGGGAGCGAGCGAACTTTTCACCCATGGCTTGCGGGTCAGGCCGCGCGCGTTCGCGTTGCGCGCCAGCAGACCGGCGGCGATCATATTGCGCGGGTTGTTGGTGTTGGTGCAGCTGGTGATGGCGGCGATGATGCAGGCGCCGTCCGGCATCATGCCCGGTTCGTTCTCCACCACGCCGCTGATGCCGCGCGCGGCCAGTTCCGACGTCGGCACGCGGCTGTGCGGATTCGACGGACCGGCGATATTACGCACCACCGACGACAGGTCGAACGTCAATACGCGCTCGTATTCGGCGGTTTTCAGCGCATCGGCCCACAGGCCGGTTTCCTTCGCGTACAGCTCGACCAGTTTGACCAGTTCATCATCGCGGCCGGTCAGCTTCAGGTACTTGATGGTTTGCTCGTCGATGTAGAACATCGCGGCGGTGGAGCCGTACTCCGGCGCCATATTGGAGATGGTCGCGCGGTCGCCCAATGTCAGGTGGGCGGCGCCCTCGCCGAAGAACTCCAGGTACGACGACACGACCTTTTCCTTGCGCAGGAATTCGGTCAATGCCAGCACCGTATCGGTGGCGGTGATGCCTTCTTGCGGCTTGCCGGTCAGCTCGACGCCGATGATGTCGGGCAACCGCATCCAAGACGCCCGGCCCAGCATCACGCTCTCCGCTTCCAGTCCGCCGACGCCGATGGCGATGACGCCCAGCGCATCGACCATCGGCGTGTGCGAATCGGTGCCGACCAGCGTGTCGGGGAAGGCCACGCCGTCCACGGTTTGGATCACCGGCGACATGCGCTCCAGATTGATCTGGTGCAGGATGCCGTTCCCCGGCGGGATAACGTCGACGTTCTTGAACGCTTTTTTGGTCCAGTTGATGAAATCGAAGCGGTCCTCGTTGCGGCGGTCCTCGATCACGCGGTTCTTGTCGAAGGCATCGGGATCGAAGCCGCCGCATTCGACGGCCAGCGAATGGTCGACCACCAATTGGGTCGGCACCACCGGATTGACCAGCGCGGGATCGCCGCCTTGCAAAGAGATGGCGTCGCGCAGGCCGGCCAGGTCGACCAGCGCGGTCTGGCCGAGAATGTCGTGGCACACCACGCGCGCAGGGAACCACGGGAAATCCAGGTCGCGGCGGCGTTCGATGAACTGGCCGAGCGAGGCGTTCAAGGTCGCCGGATCGCAGCGGCGCACCAGATTCTCGGCCAGCACGCGGGATGTGTAAGGCAGTTTGGCCCAAGCGCCTGGCTGGATCGCGTCGACGGCGGCTCGCGCGTCGAAGTAGTCCAGCTGGGTGCCCGGCAAAGGTTTGCGGAATAAGGTATTCATTTATTTCCTGTCCTTGATCGGCACGAATTGCAGATCTTCCGGGCCGACGTAGTTCGCGCTCGGGCGAATGATCTTGTTGTCGATGCGCTGCTCGATGATATGCGCGGCCCAACCGGAAGTACGCGAGATGACGAACAACGGTGTAAACATCGCCGTCGGCACTCCCATCATGTGGTATGACACGGCCGAGAACCAGTCCAGGTTCGGGAACATCTTCTTGACTTCCCACATCACGGTCTCCAGGCGTTCGGCGATATCGAACATCTTCATCGAACCGCCCTCGCGCGACAGCTTGCGCGCCACCTCCTTGATGACGACATTGCGCGGATCGGAGATCGTGTACACCGGATGGCCGAAGCCGATCACCACTTCCTTGTTGGCGACCCGGTTGCGGATGTCCGCTTCCGCTTCATCCGGATTCTCGTAGCGCTTCTGGATCTCGAACGCGAACTCATTGGCGCCGCCGTGTTTCGGGCCGCGCAGCGCGCCGATCGCGCCGGTGACGGCCGAGTGGATGTCCGACCCCGTGCCGGCGATGACGCGCCCGGCGAAGGTCGACGCGTTGAATTCGTGTTCCGCATACAGGATCAGCGACGTGTGCATCGCCTGCACCCAGCTGTCGGACGGCTTGAAGCCGTGCAGCAGATGCAGGAAGTGGCCGCCGATGGAATCGTCGTCGGTTTCCACGTCGATGCGCTTGCCATTGTGGCTGAAGTGATACCAGTACAGCAGCATCGAACCGAAGGACGCCATCAGGCGGTCGGCGATATCGCGCGCGCCCGGCACGTTGTGGTCGTCCTTCTCCGGCAGCACGCAACCCAGCACCGAGACGCCGGTGCGCATCACGTCCATCGGGTGCGCCGACGCCGGCAGCGCCTCCAGCGCCGACTTCAGCGCCTGCGGCAAGCCGCGCAGGGAGCGCAGCTTGGCCTTGTAGCCGCGCAGCTCGGCCTCGTTGGGCAGTTTTCCGTGCACCAGCAGATAGGCGATTTCCTCGAACTCGCAGGAGTTGGCCACATCCAGGATGTCGTAGCCACGGTAATGCAGGTCGTTGCCGGTTTTGCCGACGGAGCACAGCCCCGTGTTACCGGCGGTGACGCCCGACAGCGCAACGGATTTTTTTGGTTTGAAAGTGGTTTCGGTCATGTCTGGTCTCCTGTTATTTTTTCTGTGTCCCGTTTTGAGCGGAATTTTGGGCCGCAAACAGGGCGTCGAGCTTTTGCTCGAAGCTGTGATAGTTGATGCGCTCATACAGCTCGGCGCGGGTCTGCATGGTATCGACGACATTCTGCTGGGTGCCGTCGCGGCGGATCGCGCCGTAGACGTTTTCGGCGGCCTTGTTCATGGCGCGGAAAGCCGACAGCGGATACAACACCAGGCCGACATCGGCGCCGCGCAATTCGTCCACGGTGAACAGCGGCGTCGAACCGAATTCGGTGATGTTGGCCAGCACCGGCACCTTGACGGCGGCGGCGAACTGTTTGTACATATCGAGGCTGATCATCGCCTCCGGGAAGATCATGTCGGCGCCCGCTTCCACGCAGGCGACGGCGCGTTCGATGGCCGCGTCCAGTCCCTCGACCGCCAGCGCGTCGGTGCGCGCCATGATGACGAAATTATCGTCGGTGCGCGCGTCGACGGCGGCGCTGATGCGGTCGACCATCTCCTGCTTCGAGACGATCTCCTTGCCCGGACGATGGCCGCAACGTTTGGCGCCGACCTGGTCTTCGATATGCATCGCGGCGGCGCCGAACTTGATCATCGACTTGACGGTGCGCGCCACATTGAACGCGGACGCGCCGAAACCGGTATCCACGTCGACCAGCAGCGGCAGATCGCAAACATCGGTGATGCGGCGCACGTCGGTCAGCACGTCGTCCAGGTTCGAGATGCCCAGGTCCGGCAGGCCGAGCGAACCCGCCGCCACGCCGCCGCCCGACAAATAAATCGCCTTGAAGCCGGCGCGTTTGGCCAGCAAGGCGTGATTGGCGTTGATCGCGCCGACCACCTGTAACGGGGATTCTTCCTGAACAGCTTTGCGGAAGGCGGCGCCTGCGGAATATTGACTCATGTTTGTGACCTTTCAGGATTGCATTGAACTTGCAATGTTATTGCAAGGGGCATGCCACCCGACTCTTTGATATAAATCAAATACTTAGCTTTCTCCGACGTTTCATATTTGTTTCACGGTGAAACGTCGAAACATATCATGCAACGATTGCGCTACAATTGGAACATGCGCCATTCCATGCCCCTTCCCTTCGATCCGGACGATAAACCGGTCATCTGGACCGTATCGGTGTCGCGCCTCTACGATCTCTTCCGCGACATCACGCTCGAATACGACAACCTGGCCACGATCGAACCGATCAACCTCGGTTTCGACGAGGCGGCGCGCCACATCCGCGAGCGCATGGCCACCGAGCGCTGCGACGCCGTCATCGCCGCCGGCTCCAACGCCGCGTATCTGAAAGGCCGCCTGTCGGTGCCGGTGGTGATCGCGAAATTCAGCGGCTTCGACGTGATGCAGGCGCTGGCCCGGGCGCGACGCGTATCGGACAGAATCGGGGTCATCACGTATCAGGAGCGTTTGCCGGAACTGGCCGAATTCGCCGGCACCTTCGGCTTCGATGTAGCGCAGCGCACCTACGCCACGGAGGAAGACGCGCGGGCGCAGATCAACGATCTGAAAGCGGCCGGCATCAAGGCCATCGTCGGCGCGGGCCTGATCACCGACCTGGCCGAGGAAGCGGGACTGACGGGGGTATTCGTCTACTCCGCCGCCTCGATCCGCCACGCCTTCGACGACGCGCTGGAAATGGCGCGCCTGACGCAGCTGGAATCGAACCGCGCGCGCACGCGCGGCGCGGTGGTGACCGACACCCTGCGCGCCAGGCATGGCCTCAACGATCTGCGCGGCGAATCGCAGGCGATGGAGACGCTGCGGCAGTCCGTCGTGCTGTATGCGAAGTCGCCGGCCACTGTGCTGATCCAAGGTGAAACCGGCACCGGCAAGGAACTGGTGGCGCAAGCGATCCACCGCGAAAGCCCGCGCAGCCTGGGGCAGAACCGGCCCTTCGTCGCCGTCAACTGCGGCGCGATCGCCGAATCGCTGCTGGAATCCGAATTGTTCGGCCACGAGGAAGGCGCATTCACTGGCGCCCGGCGCGGCGGCCATGCCGGCCTGTTTGAAGCGGCCAATCGCGGCACGCTTTTCCTCGATGAAATCGGCGAGATGCCGCTGGCGCTGCAAACCCGCCTGCTGCGCGTGCTGGAGGAACGGGAAGTGGTGCGCGTTGGCGGCACGCGGCCGATTCCGGTCAATGTGCGCATTATCAGCGCCACCCACTGCGACCTGGAACAGCGCGTGCGCGAAGGCCGCTTCCGCGCCGACCTGTTTTACCGGTTGGCGGTGCTGCGGCTGTCGCTGCCGCCGCTACGCGCACGTACGGAAGACGTGATGACGCTGGCCGAGTGGTCCCTGAAGAACGCGATGGCATCGCTGGGCGCGCGCCCGCATCCGAATTTGCATGCGGAGATGAACGCCTGCGCACCGCTGCTGCGGCGCTACGACTGGCCGGGGAATGTGCGCGAGCTGCGCAATCTGACGGAGCGCTTGGCCCTGTTTCTCGCCGCCGAGCCGCTGCAGGCGTTGACGCCGGCGTTTGTTCTCAGCGTGGCGCCGGAATTGGAAATGCCGACGACTCAAATCGAACAGGCCGCGCCGATAAAACCGACACGCGTCGAAAGCGCGACCGAAGTGCTGGCCCGCTTCGGCGGCCGGCGCGACGCCGCCGCCGATTATCTTGGCATCAGCCGCACCACGCTGTGGCGCCGGTTGCGCGACGAAACCGGTCACGTCGAATCGAATTGAACGCGAAACAGCGGAGCGCCGCTCATCCCGGCTGGGGACCGGTCATCACTTCGTCGGTTCCGATATCGCGAGACGCCATTAGGATAGCGGTACAGGAGGAATCAAACCATGAAACGAAGCACGTTCACCCGTCTGTCCACCGCCATCACCCTCACTGCGGGCCTGCTGCTGTCGGCAACCGCCAGCGCCGCGCCCTCCGCCTTCCAGGTAAAAGTCACCGGCACCGGCGCGCCGCTTATCCTGATCCCCGGCCTGGCCTCGTCCGGCGAGGTATGGGACGGCACCGTGGCGCACTACTGCGGCGGCGGAAAATACCAATGCCACGTACTGACATTGGCCGGCTTCGCAGGCGTGCCCGCCATCGACGGCCCGCTGCTGCCGGCAGTCGAACAGCAACTGAGCGACTACATCTCCACCCAAAAATTCAAGAAACCAGTCATCATCGGCCATAGCCTCGGCGGCTTTCTCGGCCTGAAGCTTGCTGCCGACCATCCGGACCAGGTGGGCCGCCTGATAATCGTCGACTCCCTGCCCGCCCTGGGCGCCGCCCAAATGCCGAGCGCCACCAGCGCCCAGCTGAAGGAAATGGGCGAAGGCATGCGCAGCAAGATGATGACGCAGGACGCCGCGACGGCCGCCGCCGGCCAACAACAAATGCTGCGCACGATGGTCACCAAACAGGAAGACATCGACCGCGTCGCGGCCTGGGGAAAACGTTCCGACCGCGTCACCGTCATCAATGCGATGGCCGACCTGATGTCGGATGACCTGCGCCAGGACGTCAGCCGCATCAAGGCGCCGACACTGGTGCTGGGCAGCTGGATCGCCTACAAGGACTACGGCATCAAACCGATGTTCGAACAGACGTACAAAACCCAGTACCAGCGGCTCGACGGCGTCAAGGTGGAACTGTCGGACAACGCCCGTCACTTCATCATGTACGACGATCCGGCCTGGATGTATGATCGGATCGACCAATTCCTGAACTAAGCCGCATATGAAGAACGACCGCCCGCTGCTCGCCCGTTTCAACTGGTACTGGCTGCTGCAGCTGGTCGGCTGGAACGCCCTGCCGATCATGATGGTGTCCATGACGCCATCCAGTCCGCGCCCATTGGCCATGCTGGCGGTAGGCTACTGGGGAGCGGTGGCGGGCCTGGCGATCTCCGACATCTGGCACCGGATGCTGAAGCGGCGCATCCGCAGCGGCATCCGCATCAGCTGGAAAACCATCGCCGTGGCCATCCTGGTACTCGGCACCATCCATACTGGCGTTCAATACGTCGGCTTCCTGGTCATCAAACCATTTGGCCCGGTGCGTGGTATCGGTTGGCTACCCGGCGCGCTGATTTCGTGGTGGACCATCCATCTGGTGTGGAACACCTGCTACATGTCGGTGCTGGCGGTGCGCCGCGCCAACCGGTTCGAAGCCGAAGCGTTGCGGCTGGAGATCAGCGCCAAGGACGCCGAACTGCGCGCCTTGCAGGCGCAGGTCAATCCGCATTTTTTCTTCAACAGCATGAACAGCGTGCGCGCGCTGATCTACGAAGACCAGAACGCGGCAGCGCAAATGGTCGATCAGCTGGCAAGCGTGATGCGCTATGCCCTGCAGTCGGGCCAGAACGACACGGTGCCGCTGTCGGCGGAAGTAGAAGCCGTGCAAGCCTACCTGGCGATCGAGAAAATCCGCTTCGAGGAACGCATGCAGGTCAGTGTCGACATCGGCGTGGGACTGGAGCAGGTGCGCATCCCGCCGATGGCGCTGCAAACGCTGGTGGAGAACGCGGTCAAATACGGCGTCGAGGCCAGCCCCACCGGCAGCGAGATCAAGATACGTGCCTACCGCACCGGCGACGGCATGATTCACATCGAGATCGCCAACCTGGGCGCGATACTCCCCTTCGCCAACTCGACCAAGGTCGGCCTGGTCAACACCCGCAAACGACTGGCACTAGTACTGGGTTCCGGCGCCAATCTCGATTTGACGGAACACAGCGGCTGGGTGCGGGCGACAATGACCTTACCGGAGGCCGCGTGATGCGGGTGGTATTGATCGACGACGAGCGGCTGGCGCGCGCCGAATTGAGGCGCCTTCTGGCGGCGCATCCCGAAGTGGAGATCGTGGGAGAAGCCGTCAACGCGGCGGACGGCGTGCAACAGATCGCCGCGCTCAAACCCGACCTGGTTTTCCTGGATGTGCAAATGCCCGGCGGCAGCGGCTTCGATATGCTGGCGGCGCTGGACGAGCCCCCGGAGGTCATCTTCACGACCGCGTTCGACCAGTATGCGCTGCAAGCGTTCGAGGTCAACGCGCTGGACTATCTGCAAAAGCCGATCCAGGCGGCGCGCATGGCGGCCGCTTTGCAGCGTTGTGCGTTGAGGCTCCGGCGCACGCTGGAATACTCGGCGGCGGCGAGCGCGCTCATGCCCACGGTGGCGAAAAAACTGTTCATCAAGGACGGCGAGCGATGCTGGTTCGTCAGCCTGCAGGACGTGCGGCTGTTCGAGTCGGAGGGCAATTACACGCGCGTGTACTTCGGCCAGCACAAGCCGCTGCTGCTGCGGTCCCTGAACCAGCTCGAAGAGCGGCTCGATCCGCAGCGCTTCTTCCGCGCCAGCCGCCGCCACATCGTCAACCTCGATGACATCGAGCAGGTGACGCCCAACGACGCCGGCGGGCTGGATCTGACATTGCGCGAAGGGTTGCGGATCGAGGTCTCGCGCCGGCGCGCGGCGCAGTTCAAGCTCCTCGCCAGCCTGTAGCCACCACAGGCCCCGCGCAGGTTCAATGACAGAGGTCATAAATAACCTGAATATCGAATATCGAAATTTAAAATTATATTTATATCTTGGGAACGGCTAGACTGCAGTTATCGCAAAAAGCCGTACAAAGGAGTTTATATGATTACCTACCCCGCCCCCCAGCAAGCCATCACAGCGCCGATGTCCAAAGCCATCGACTGGAAAGCCCTGATCCGCCGCGCGTTCGAGCTGGCAGGCGCGCCGTACGCCAACAGCCCGCACATGCCACTGTAAGCGGTCGACCGGCATCCAGCTGCGCACTCACATGCGCAGTGCACGCACCGGCACCATGCGCATCGCGAGCCAGGTATGGCGCGCGATCGCGATCAGCGCGATTGCCCACGTCAGCGAAAGCGCCAGCAGTAACGTCCAGTAGCCGATCGGCGCTTGCACCACGTACGTCGACAGATAACGCCTGATTCCCAGCGCCGCCAGCGGCAGGCCGATCATCGAGGCGATCAGGATGAGCATCCCTATCTCCCGCACCACCAGCATGGCGATGGCGGACCTCCCGGCCCCGTGCAGTTTGCGCAACACGATTTCCCTGGCGCGGCGCTGTACCGTGTTGGCCGACAGGACATAGGTCCCAAAAGCCGCGATCAACAATGTGATGCATGTGGCGATCGCCAGCAGCTTGGCCAGGCGGGCATCGTCGGCGTAGTTGACCGCGAGGATGTCCCGGGCGCGATATGTCTTCATGATCGCGTCCGGGAAGTACCTGGGCCATAGCTCCCGCACCATGCTCTCCACCTGCGCCGGCGAGCCGCTTGTCCGCACGCTGAGCGTGGTGCTGGCTGTCCAGAGCTCATAGGCAGTGGCGCGGGGAGCTTCGCGCAGCGAGTGAAAATGCAGATCCGGGGCGATGCCGACCACGCGCTTGCGGACAATCTTGTTCTCGTAATCGGTGAACAAAACGATGTTTCCGACCGCGGCCTCCGGCGACGCGAAGCCCAGATCCCGCGTGGCGACAGCATTGAGCACCACCGGCACCGGATCGTCTTCCTGGTCCAACGCGGCCTGGAACAAACGACCGGCGAGCGGCCGTATGCCGTAAAGCTCGAAGAAATTTGCGCTGACGCCCTTCATCTCCATACCCGCACCGGAGCCCCCCTCGCGTCGTAGTTCGCGCGTCCACGCGTTGTCGAGCCGTCCAACAGGATCTTCCGATAACGCCACGCCCTCCACGCCACGTTGTGTCTTCAGCGCCGTGATGAAGGCGCGTGCAGGGTCGCTGTAGCGCACCGGCGCCGGCAAATCGACAATCAGAAACGGAGCGGGATCAAACCCCGGCGACGACCGCATGGCAAACTCGGTCTGCCACGCGATCGCGGCGGTGATGCCCGCGAAGCCCATCGCGGTGGCTATTTGCACCACCGTCAATATCCGCCGGAAACGCATGCCGCCGACGGACTCGTTACCGGGCCGGCCGGCCAGTACTTGCGTCGGCAACACGCGCACCGCGATCCAGGCCGGATACATCGCCGTCAACACGCCAAGCGCGACGCCCAGTGCCGTCGCCGCCACGATGTTGGCCAGGGAGAGCATGTTGGACAAGTCACGGTTGACCAGTTCCGAGAAAATCGGCAGTGCCAACCAGGCCAGCAGCAAGCCGACCGTCGTCGCCACCAGCGATACCGCAAGCGACTCCATGAGAAAGTGCAGCACGATCCTGCCGACGCCGGCACCGAGCACCTTACGCATGGCGACCTCGCGCTGGCGGCGCAAAACGCGCACCGTCGCCAGGTTGACATAATTTATGGCCGCCAGCACCAGGATCAATACCGCAATCGCCGTCAGACCGGCGATAACGGCCGGGTCGCCGCGTTTTCCCGCCACGAAGACACGACTGCCTTCGACATCCTTGTCGAAATAGGCGCGCCGCAGCGGCGACAGGCCGAGATCCATCACCTTGCGCTTGCCCAGCCGTTCCAGCGTTTCCGGCGGATGGTTCTGGATACTGGGCGTACGGTCGACCACTTGCTGAAACGCGTCCGTGATTGCCGCCAGCGAAACGCCGGGCTTCACGCGGATCAGCAACTTGCCCATCCAGCCCAATTCCCCGGTCAGTATTTCGTTGCGAACGGTTTTGTCCACCAGCGCGGAATTAACGCCCAATAGCGAGTCGAACGGAATCGTGGTATTGGCCGGTGGCGTGGCGACCACTGCGCCGACGCGGACCACTTGGCGTTCGGCCTGCATGGTGCGGCCTATCGCATTCGCCGTGCCGAACAGCCGCACCGCCGAGGCTTCGGTGAGAACGATGCTGTCCGGCTGATCCAGCGCAACGCGCAGGTTCCCCTGCAGCGCCGTCAATCCCAGCATGTCGGCGAAGCCGGGCAGCACATAGAGCCCCTGCAGTTGCAGCTTGCGATTGTCGATGCTGATCACAAGGGGAGCCGTTTGCGGGCGCGATGGGAAGAAGCTGGTGGCGTCGACCACGCCGGGCGTGGCCATGGCCACCGACCGCAAGAACATCGGTGCAACGTCGTACAGCGGGGATTTGGGATCGACGTGGTAGCGCTGCGTGACGACGTAGACGTTGTCGACGTCCGGCACATGCGAGTCGTAGTCCAGCGAGTACTTCACAAAGCCGAACAGCAGCAGGGAGGCTGCCAAACCTATGCTCAGGCCCAGTATCACCGACAGCGAATATGCCGGTTCCTGAATCAGGGTGCGCCAACCGATGCGCAAGTCGCGTAGCTTCATTGGGTAAGTCCGTGGATGGAAGATAAAGGGTCATTGCAACTACCATGCCACGGCTTTTTACACCCTGTTTTACCCTGCCGCGCGCGGAATCGGCGGCATTTGTCCGGAAGTGAACGTCGGCGCTGTTCACTTCCGAACACTTCACTTCGACTTCACCGGAAAGGCCGGACGCGCGGGCCGTACCGGCGGATTCTTCGCCAGTTCGGCCTTGATGACCTCAATCGCCTTTTCCAGCTGCGGATCGCGGCCGGCGATGACGTCCGCCGGCGTTTGATCGACCTCGATGTCCGGCGCCACGCCCTCGTTCTCCACGCCCCAGCCACCGTCGCGGGTCCAGAAGGCCAGATTGGGCGCGGTGATCGTGCCACCATCGAGCAGCACGGGGAAGCCAAGCACGCCGACCAATCCACCCCAGGTGCGCTTGCCGATCAGCGGCCCCATTTGGTTTTTGCGGAACATCCACGGCAGCAGGTCGCCGCCCGAGCCGGCCGTTTCGTCGATCAGCATCGCGCGCGGTCCCTGGATCGAAGCCGATGGGGTCTTCATGTCCGCGCCGTAGCGCATGGTCCACCAGGCGATTTCCTTCTTCTGCAAAATCTCCAGGTAGTAGTCGGCCACGCTGCCACCGCCATTGAAGCGTTCATCGATGATGACGGCGTCCTTGTCGGCCTGCGGGAAGAAGTAGCGCTTGAAATAGGTATGCCCCAAAGCCGCGGTGTTCGGCACGTACACATAGGCCACCTTGCCGCCGGTGGCCGCGTTGACCTTGCGGATATTTCCCTCGATCCAGTCGCGGTTGCGCAGCGCGTCCTCGGTCGGCACCGGCACCACGGTGATGGTGCGCGACTTGCTGCCGTCCGCATTCGGGCCGACGGTGATGTCGATCGCCTTGTTGGCGGTGTTTTCGAAGGCGCTGTACAGATTGGTCGGCGCCACCAACTGACGGCCATCGACCGCCAGCAGATATTCGCCGGCCTTGACGTTCAAGCCAGGTTCCGTGAGCGGTGCGCGCAGCGCCGGATTCCAGTTCAAGCCGCCGTAGACTTTCTTGAAGCGGTAACGGCCATCGCTGATCTCGTAGTCCGCGCCCAGCAATCCGCCCGGCACCGCTTTGCTGTCGGTGAAGAAGTCACCGCCACCGCCGCGATGATGGCCCACACCCAGCTCGCTGCACAGCCACTGGATCAGGCGGTTCAGATCGGCGCGCGACGACAGCTCCGGCAGGAATTGTGCGTACTTCTCGCGCATCTTGTTCCAGTTCGCGCCGTGCATGCCCGGATCGTAGAAGAAGTCGCGGTTGATGCGCCACGCTTCGTTGAAGATCTGCGCCCACTCGGCGCGCGGTTCGGCGCGCACTTCGATCGCCTCGACCTTGATCTTTCCTTCGCCCGGCGTCAGCGTCTTGGCGCTGGCGCTGCCCATGGCCCAGGCTTCCTTGAGGCGGTAGACGATCTTCTTGCCATCGGAAGACACCTCGAATTCATCCGCCTCGGCCAGCAGCGTTTCGGCCTTGCGGTCCTTCAGGTCGAAGCGCTGGATGGCTTTCTTGCCGTCGTTCTCGCGCAGGAAGAATATCTGGCCGTCCTGCCCCGCCTCCAGATCCGATAGCGACGCCGCCGGTATCGGCAAATCGACGATGCGCGTTTCGATGCCGTCGAAATCGATCGCCATCGGCGCGACCGGCGCCACGGCGACTTTCGGATCGTCGCGCCCCGTCTTCGGATCGATCTTCGGCGTCTCCGGCTTGGCCGGTTCCTTTTTCTCCGACACCGGTGGCGTGGGAGGAGCGGCCAGGGCTGCCTTTTCCTCGTCGCTTTCCTTGATCAGCGGGGACGGCAGGTCGCGCCGCAACACCGCCATCCAGACGGTGCGCGTGACGCGGTTGTCCTCGTTCTGCTGCGAGAACCAGTTGTTGCTCGGCCCCGCGTTGGTGGAGGCGAAGAAGTAAAGGTACTTGCCGCTCTTGTCGAACACCGGATTGACCACGTCCGACAGACCGTCCGTCACCGGCCACGATTTTTCCTGCTCCAGCGAATAGATGTAGGCGCTACGCGTGTAGGTCATCGAATTGAGCGCGTACGCGATCCAGCGCGAGTCCGGCGCCCATGCCGCCCGCAAGGTCTTGTTCACGCCATACAGCGGCTCGGACGCGATCTTGCTGACCGCCCCGGAGGCGACATCCATCACATACAAGGTCCAGGAATTGTCGGTGTAGGCGATCTTCTTGCTGTCGGGTGACCACACCGGATTGTCGTAGAAGCCGGAACCGGTCAGCTTGAACTTGCGCGGTTCGCCCTTGCCGTCCTGCGCGCGGATATGCAGCGCGTACTCGCCCGATTCGTCGGAGAAGTAGGCGACCGAGCGGCCGTCCGGCGACCAGGCCGGCGAGCGCTCGTTGGCGGCGGTGGTCTGCGTCAGGTTGCGCACATCGCCCTTGTCGGCGGGGATGGTGACGATCTCGCCACGGAATTCATACGCCACCCGCGCGCCCGACGGCGACACCGAAAAATTGCGGATGTATTTGGCGCCGCTGACCCAGCGCGGGCGCGACATCCCCAGGTCGCTACTGACGCCGATGGCCAGCTTGCGCGCCTGGCCGGTGCCGAGATCCAGCGCGTGCAGATAGCCGGCCTGCTCGTAGACGATGCCGTTGCCCGAGGCGGAAGCGTTCAGCACCGGGAAGTCGGCATGCTTCGTGAGCGCGCGCACGGCCTTGGACTTGACGTCGTAGGCATACAGATTGAATTCGCCGTCGCGGTCCGAGCGGAAGTAGACGGTGTCGCCGATCCACATCGGATCGACATCGTTCGAGTGCGTGGCCGGCTGCGGTATCTTGACCGCCGTTTTATCGCCCCGGTTGAACAGCCACAGGATCGAGTTGGTACCGCCCCGATAGTGCTTCCACTGCAGGAAGGCCGGCGAGAACGGGTTGTAGACAATGCTCTTGCCATCGGGTGACCAGGCGGCGCGCGCGGCGTTCGGCACTTCCAGCTGCGTCTCCACGCCGCCGGTCACCGGCACCGTGAACAGTTTGCGATAGCGGTTGTTGAACGCCGCGCGCGGCGATGTGAACATCACCGATTTTCCATCGGGCGCGAAGCCCTGCACCACGTCGGCGCCCGGATGATACGTCAGCCGCTTCGGCACCCCGCCCTCGATCGGCAGCAGGTAGACGTCGGTGTTGCCGTCGACCTGCGCGCTGTAGGCGATCAATTTACCGTCCGGCGAAAACTGCGGGTTCGATTTTTCACCCGGGTCGGACGTCAGGCGGCGCGGCGCTCCGCCATCGGGATTCGCCAGCCACACATCGCCGGCATAGATAAAGGCCAGATGGGTGGCCGACAACGCCGGTTCGGTGAGCATGCGGGTATCGCTGGTGCTAGGCAGTGCCTGCGCGGTTTGGCCAATTGTAATGACCGCACCGGCGACAGCAATCGATAACAGGCGCTTCATGTGCATCAAGGTCTCCTTATTTCAACGCGGGGATCACCTGCGGTTGATATGGTTTGATAGGGCTGTCCTTCAACTTTTTATCCAGCAGTTCCAACGCCACTTCCAGCTGCCTGTCCTGCCCCATGAAGGTGGCGTGCGGCAGGTTGTCCACTTCCACGTCGGGCGTCACGCCCACGCCTTCGATCAGCCAATGGCCGTCGGCGGTATTGAACTGGCCGTTCTCGGCCACGCGCGCCATGCCGTTGTCACTCAAGCGGTTGCTGTCGCTCAGCCAGACGCCGGCGCCGGCGGTGCGCTTGCCGACCAGCGTCGCCAGTCCAAGCGCCTTGACGCCCGCCGCGAAGGTCTCGCCGTCCGAATAAGTCAGTTCATCGACCAGCACCACCAGATGCCCACGGAAGGTGTTCTGCATGTTGGGCGCCGGCTGCGCCCCCGGCGCCGCCCAGAAGGCCCAGGCCTTGCGCAGCAGCTTTTCGATGATCCAGCTGTCGATATTGCCGCCGTTGTTGCGGCGCACGTCAATGATCAAGCCTTCGCGGTTGACGTTGGCGTAGAAGTCGCGCGCGAACGAGGCGATGTCCCGCGGTCCCATGGCGCGCAGGTGCAGATAACCGATGCGTCCTTTCGACGCCGTCTCCACCTGGCGCGCGCGGCTCTGCTCCCAATCGCTGTAGCGCAAGCCGGCCTGCTTGGTCATATTCACCGGCATCACGATCACCGGACCGGCGCCGCCGGCCTTGCGTTTGATCTGCAGCAGCACCTGCCGGTCGGCCTGGTTCAGCAGCAGGTCGGCGATGTCGCGCGCCTCCAGCACCGATTTGCCGTTGACGGCGGTGATGATGTCGCCCTCCTTCACGTTGACGTCGGCCTGCGCCAGCGGTCCGCGCTCGGACGGCAGTTCCGGCTCGCTGCGGTAGATGTGGTCGACGCGGTAGCCTTCGGCGGTGCGCGCCAGCAGCGCGCCCAGGCCGGACGGCACGCCCTCCGGAGAGGAGCGGCGGATATCGCCTGGCGCGATCTGCGAATGCAGCGAACCGACTTCGCTGATCATCATGCCCAGGATGTCGTTAAGCTCCGCGCGGTCGGTCACGCGCTCGACCAGCGGCGTATATTTGTCGCGCACGGCCGTCCAGTTCACGCCGCGCATCTTGGCGTCGTACAGGAAGTCGCGGTGCATGCGCCAGGCATCGTTGAACATCTGCTTCCACTCCAGGCGCGGATTGGAGGTGAAGCTCCAGTCGTCGACCTTGACCTTGGCCTTGGAGGTGTCGGTCGGCGCCTTGGCGGCCGCTTCGACGATGATCATGTCGCCCGGGCCTCCGCTGAAGGTGCGGTAGTAGATGTGCTTTTTGTCCGCGGCCAGGTCGAATTCGCGCACGCCGGCGGCGAAGGTTTCCGGTTGCGGGCCGTTGGAGGCGATCGCCAGCGTTTTCAGGTTCGCCTTGCCGTCGCCGGACTCCACGTCCAGGAAGTACAGGCGCTTGTCGTCCATGTTCAGGCCACGGTAGTTACCTGGCGCTAGCGGCACTTCGTACAAACGGTCCTGCAGGCCGACAAAGACGATATCCGGCAGCGACTTGTCCGATTTTTTGACCGGCGGCGCGGTCTTGGCGACGGCTTTTTCGACCGCTTTCTCAGCCGCCTTCTCGGCGGCCTGCTCCACCGCCTTGTCGGCGGTGCCCTCGGCCACCTTCTCGCCCGGCTTGCCCAGTTCATCGTCCGGTTTGAACGGGAAGCGGTTGCCCGGCTGGAGCGCCAGCGCGTAGACGCCGGTGCGCTTGTCGAACACCGGTCCCATATTGCGGTCGCCCCACGGCGAACCGTTCGCCAGCTGGAAGTTGCGGGCCGAGAGGAAGTACAGCCATTTTCCGTCCGGCGAAAACACCGGCGAGCGCGAGGTGTAACGGTCGCTGGTGACGAAGGCCAGCTGCTTCGACGCCAGGTTGTACAAGCCGATTTGCTCGCGCTGCTCGGTGGTCGCGGAGCGCACCAGGGCCAGGTTCTTGCTGTCGCCCGACCACAGGATTTCGTCGTGCTTGTCAACGCCGGCCTTGCCCGCGTCGTCGATGACGATATTCGATTTGGTGGCCAGGTCCAGCAGCCAGAAACGGCCCTTCTTGTCCGTGTGGCCAAGCCAGCGGCCGTCCGGCGATGGATACAGCTGCCAGCGGTGGCTGATGCCGTCTCGCGTCAGTTGCTCGCCCGGGCCGGAACCGTCGGCGGCGAACTTCCAGATTTCGTTTTCGCCGCTGGTGTCGACAATCGCGTAGACCCACTTGTCGTCGGGGCTGAACACCGCCTCGCGCGCCCGAGCGCCTTCCGGCACCGCGATCTCGACGCGGCGCTGCGCACCGGTGCCGGCAAGGCTGACGCGCCCGCGCGCCGTCAGCACCAGCCGCTCGGACTTGGCCGACAGCTGCACATTGGTCAATTGATCCAGCGGTGAGCGGATCTGGCGCGCGCGCTGCTGATCGAAGTCCGACACCAGCCCTATCGACAGCTGGCGGTCTGCCGACGCGGCCAGATCGAACACGCGCAGGTCGGCGCCCAGTTGATAGACGACGCGGCCGTCGCCGAGCGCCGCGTTGCGCACATCCCAGTCGGTGTGTTTGGTGAGCTGGCGCGGGTCGCTGCCGTCGGGCGCCATCGACCACAGATTGTCGGAACCGCCACGGTCGCTGATGAAAACCACGCGTCCCTGCCACCACATCGGACGCTTGTTGTTGCCGCCATCGCCGGCCAGCAGCGGCCTGGCTTCGGCCCCCGCGCCAGCGTTCAAATCGTAGCGCCACAGCTGCGCGTGGGCGCCGCCGCGATAGTTCTTGACGTTGTCGTTGGTCAGGGACAGGCCGTAGCGCGTGAAGTACAGCGTCTTGCCGGCGTCGTCGAGCACCGCGTCGTTGGCGTCGGCGACGGCGAACACGCGGCGCTGCAAGGTCGATGGCTGCACGGCGGCGGCGATGCGGTGCGCCGACGGTCCCTTCGAATCCTGGGTGCTGACCAGCACCTCGCCCTGCGCCGTCCAGCCCAGCACCGTCACGGCGCCGTTCTCGAACGTCAGCCGCTTCGGCAAACCGCCGGCGACCGGCATCACGTAGGCTTCCTGCGCGCCCTCGTACGAGGCGGAGAAGGCGATCCATTTGCCGTCGTACGAGATGGCGGCATTGGTCTCGGCGGCGGGGTGCGTGGTCAGGCGCTGGGCCTGGCCGCCCTGGGCGCCGGTGCGCCACAAATCGCCTTCGGCGGTGAAGACGACGGCGTCGCCACGGATGGCGGGGAAACGGTAGTAGGATTCTGCGGCGGAGGCCGCCTGGCCGGCCAACAGGCCGGCTGACATCAGGATCAAAGCGAGAGGGTGAAAGCGTGGGCGTACACGGAAGCGGCGGCGGAGCGGTGACATGGACAGGCTTTGCAAGTTGTCGATAGGAACGACGATTCTGTCATACCTTGACCGCTTGACGCAAAGAAAAACTGCCCCGCCGCCGCCGCACTGTTACTCCGTTTTCAAGCTGACATTGTCCAGCATGAAAGAGCTGTCCTGATTGCCATCCGAGCTCGACGCGAAGCGCAACCGCACGGTCTGGCCACGAAACGCGCTCAGGTCGAAACTGTGCGTGACGAAGCCGGGCGCGGCGTCCAGATTGCTGAACGCCTTGACCAGCGCCAGCGGCTGGTTGAACAGGCCGCGCACCTCGACCCGGAAGTGGTCCTGCGCTTTGGCCGCGTTGCTGGTGGTGCTCACGCTCAGCGCGAACGACAGCTTGGCGGTTGCCGTATTCGCCGGGATCGTCAGCGCCTGGTAAATCGCCGCGCCCGACGATGATTCAAAGGTGCCGAACCACGCCATGTACTTGCCCGCATGGGCCGGATACTGGTTCCAGCTGTTGATCTTGTTCAGATGGCCAGCCCAGTCCAGTTCGCCGTCTTCGAAGCCGCCGTTGGCGATGCGCTCGTACAAGGTGCCGGGCGGATTGATGGTCAGGACCGCCGTCTGGCTGGTGGCCGTGGTCGGCAGGTTGGCGCTGTCGGTCACGCGCACGGTAATTTTGGCGCCGGCGTCGGCCGCCGTCGCGATGAAGCTGTAGCCAGGCCCCGTGACGTTGCGCACCCGCGCGCCGTTCTTGTACCAGGCGTAGAAGTACGGCGCCGTGCCGGCCTCCGCGTAGGCCGTGAAGTTGGCCGGCCGGCCCACCGTCACGCCGGTGCTGACCGGTTGGGTCAGCAAGGCCACCGGCGACTTGTAGCCAAGCTCGTCGATGTCGTAGCCGACGTTGATGGCGGCGTAGGCGCGCTGCACGGCGACCGCCTCGGCGCTGTGGTCGCCGTACAGCTGGCGCGCCACGTCAAGCACATGCTGGCGCGCGGCCGCGTAATTGGTGGCGGCGGCGAATTTGGTGGTGTTGGCGGTGAACCAGATGCGGTAGGCCTTGTCGTTGCCGATGCCGGTCATGGCCCTGGGTGTGCGCTTGAGGTAGGCGCTGTGGCCGTCCGCGCCGGCCTTGACATCCGAGCCCTGCGACAGGAAGTAGAACATGCGGTTATTGGCGCCGCTGCTGTAGTGCGGATCGAGCTTGCCGATGTCGAAACTCCAGGCGTCGCGGCTCTTGCCGTCCCTGGACGGCTTTTGCAGATAGCGCAGCGGCTGGCCCTGGAACCAGGCCTCCTTGGCCATCATCCAATCGTTGCCCGCCGGGACAGTCTTGCCGACGCCGCCGTTGCGCGCGTAGGCCTCGGCCATTTCGCCGTTGATGTCCGCGCCCGATTCGTTGAGGCCGCCCGCCTCGCCGTACATCGGCAGCTTGGAGGTGCGGGCCGTGACGCCGTGGCCCATTTCGTGGCCGAGCACATCGACCACGCCCAGGTTTTTGTAGTCGACGCCGTTGCTGTCGCCGACGCGGATGCAGCGGCAGCCGTCGTCGTAATAGGCGTTGGTGTGGGCTTGGCCATAGTGCACGGTGGCATAGGTGGCGGTATTGTTGCCATCGAGGCTGTGCCAGTTCATCACGTTTTTCATCGTGTCGTACGTGCTCATCAGCCCGAACATGGCGTTGACGGCGGCGGTCTGGCCGTTGGCGCCGGTGGTGCTGGCGCCGCCGACGTATTGCAGGCCGTCGCCCCACTGGTTGTCGGCGTCGGTGTAGAGCGGTCCGGTCGTAATGTAGTCGTTGTCGGCGTTGGTGATCGCCAGCCCGCCGAACTTGCCGCCGACGCCACGGCTGGTGTCCTTCATCTGGTACAGGGCGCCGCTCTTTGTCGTGTTGAGCTTGACGATGCCGTTGTACTGGCTGTGGCCGGTGCCGGCGACGTCGGTGCGGGCGTTGTGGCGATCGATCAGATGGCCGTCCTCGGCACTGATGATGTGGTCCCAGAACTGCATATCGTTGCGGATCAGCATGCGCGTCCTGACGACATAGGCCAGGCGGTAATCGGCGACCACGTCATCGACGTCGAGCGCGTTCAGTTGCGCCAGCTGCTTGCCCTCGCCGGTGCGGGTACGGGTTCTTGCCATCAATGGATAGACGACCAGCTCGGCGGTGGTGTCCTCCAGCGGCCGGGCGCCGCGCTCGATACCGGCAAGCACCAGATTGATCGCGTCCTGCGCGCTCAACGGCGGACGCTCCGGCAGCGCATCGGCGCCCTCTTCGGCGGCTGCCGCCAACGCGGTGCGCCGGTCGCTCAGCGTTTCACCGATGACGGCGCCGTCGTCGGCCACCGTCACCACGGATTCCGATTGCCAGATGCGCACGCCGCGATAGGTATGGTGCAGGCGGGCGACGCGCGTGCCGGCCACGCCGGGGTGGATGTTGTCGAGCGCCAGCGCAAACGGCGCCGGCTGGCCATGGGCGGCCGTCAGTTGCTCGATCAGCGACGGCGCCGCGTCGCGGGCGGCGGCCATCAGCGGGCCGGCCATGGCGGTATCGGCAGCCGGGGCGGCGGTGGCGGCGCCCAGCGACAGCGCGGCGGAAAGCAAGGTCAGGTATCGCATGTCATGCCCCCTTGCCGGCATCGCGGCGGCGGCGCACCAGCGCCAGCATGGCCAGCCCGGCGCCGAACATCGCATAGGTCTCCGGTTCGGGCACTGCCGCAACTGCGACCTCGGCCACGCCGACCTTGGCCGCGCCAACGCTAAAGAACGCCGCGTTGTAGTTGGCATAGCCGTTTTCCAGCTCGCCGACGACGAAACGCGCGCGGATGCCGGTGAAGGTGATCGCGGTGTCGGCCGGAAGGTAAGGTCCGCCGAACAAGGCGCCGAGGTGGGCCGTGCCGCCGCTCTGGTTGAAGCCGTGCAGCGTCGCAAGCGATGCGCCGGCCACGCCCGACAACGACATCTGCAGGCCTCCGACCGAGAAGTTGCTGGTGTTGAGCGGATCGCTGGCGTCCTGGTAGAGGCCGAGGTTGAACAGCTGGTAGCCGTTGGCGCTGGCCATGCTCACCGCCTGGCCGGGCAGGAAGGAATAGTCGAGTTCCACGGTGTCGCCCTGGTGGATCGTCAGCGGCGCGAATTCGTCGCTGGAATAACGCAGTTGCGTGGGGGTGGCGGTGTCGGCCAGGCCGAGATCGAAGGTGTGTTGGATGAAGACGGTGCCGGCCAAAGCGGGCAGACACAAAAAACCGGCAGCGAGTGCCGGCAGGAGAAACTTGAACATGACGATCCCTGGTTTTGATGTTTTATTGATAATATGAAGTATTTAAAGTATCAGTTAAAAGCGGGAAAGTGTCAAATTGTATTTTCATTTTTATATCAATCGAGTGATTGGCAGCGGACGAAAAAAAACCCGCCGGCGCGGAGCGGGCGGGTTTTTCTATGCTGCGGTCTGGCGGACTTAGTCCACTTCCACAGTCTCCGGCGGCGTGGTCGGCGCGGCGTCTGGCGGTTCCGGGAACTCCAGCTTGACGACATCCTTCTCGTCCAGATCGACGGTCACGCGCCCACCGGTCACCAGACGGCCGAACAACAGCTCGTCGGCCAGCGCCTTGCGGATCATGTCCTGGATCAGGCGCGACATCGGCCGCGCGCCCATCAACGGATCGAAACCCTTCTTCGCGAGGAACTTGCGCAGTTTCTCGGTGAAGATGGCCTCGACCTTCTTCTCGTGCAGCTGCTCTTCCAGCTGCATCAGGAACTTGTCGACCACGCGCAGGATGATTTCCTCGTCCAGCGCGCGGAAGCTGATGGTCGCGTCGATACGGTTGCGGAACTCCGGCGTGAACATGCGCTTGATGTCGGCCATCTCGTCGCCTGCCTGCTTGGAATTCGTAAAGCCGATCGACGACTTCTGCAAGCTCTCGGCGCCCGCGTTGGTGGTCATGATGATGATCACGTTGCGGAAGTCGGCCTTGCGTCCGTTGTTGTCGGTCAAGGTGCCATGGTCCATCACCTGCAGCAGGATGTTGAAAATGTCCGGATGGGCTTTTTCAATCTCGTCCAGCAGCAGCACCGCGTGCGGCTTCTTGGTGATGGCTTCGGTCAGCAAACCGCCCTGGTCGAAACCGACGTAACCCGGCGGCGCGCCGATCAGGCGCGACACGGCGTGACGCTCCATGTACTCGGACATGTCGAAACGAATCAGCTCGATGCCCAGGATGAAGGCCAGCTGTTTCGCCACCTCGGTCTTGCCGACGCCGGTAGGACCGGAGAACAGGAAGGAGCCGATCGGTTTGTCGGTCTTGCCCAGACCGGCACGCGCCATCTTGATCGCCGACGCCAGCGCTTCGATCGCAGGATCCTGGCCGAACACCACGTTGCGCAAATCGCGGTCGATGGTCTGCAGCTTGCTGCGGTCGTCCTGGTTGACGGTCTGCGGCGGGATACGGGCGATCTTGGCGATGATGTCCTCGATCTCGGTCTTGCCGATGGTTTTCTTTTGCTTCGACTTCGGCAGGATGCGCTGCGCAGCACCGGCCTCGTCGATGACGTCGATCGCCTTGTCGGGCAGATGGCGGTCGTTGATGAAGCGCGCGGCCAGTTCGGCGGCGGTCGACAGCGCCGACGACGAATACTTGACGCCATGGTGCTCTTCGAAGCGCGACTTCAGGCCGCGCAGGATCTGCACGGTCTGCTCGACGGTCGGCTCGTTGACGTCCACTTTCTGGAAGCGGCGGGAGAGCGCGTGGTCCTTCTCGAACACGCCACGGAATTCCGTGTAGGTGGTCGCGCCGATGCACTTGAGCTGGCCGTTGGCCAGCGCAGGCTTCAGCAGGTTCGACGCGTCCAAGGTGCCGCCCGAGGCGGAACCGGCGCCGATGATCGTATGGATCTCGTCGATGAACAAGATGCCGTTCGGGTTGTCCTTCAATTGTTTGAGGACGGCCTTGAGGCGCTGTTCGAAGTCACCGCGATACTTGGTGCCGGCCAGCAGCGCGCCCATGTCGAGCGAATACACGACGGCATTTTGCAGGATCTCCGGCACATCGCTCTGCGTGATGCGGTAGGCCAGGCCTTCGGCGATGGCGGTCTTGCCGACGCCGGCCTCACCGACCAGCAGCGGATTGTTCTTGCGGCGACGGCACAGGATCTGGATCACGCGGTCGACCTCGTCCTCGCGGCCGATCAGCGGATCGATCTTTCCTTCGGCGGCGGACTTGTTCAGATTCTGCGTGAACTGGTCCAGCGGGCTTTCCTTGGTCTGGCCTTCGCCGCCCGGAGCGCCCTCTTCCACGCCTTCGGATGCCTTGGCGGCATCGGTCTGCTGGTCCTTGCGCACGCCGTGCGAAATGAAGTTGACCACGTCCAGACGGGTCACGCCCTGCTGGTGCAGGTAGTAGACCGCGTGCGAGTCCTTCTCGCCGAAGATCGCCACCAGCACGTTCGCGCCGGTCACTTCCTTCTTGCCATTGGACGCCGACTGCACGTGCATGATGGCGCGCTGGATGACGCGTTGGAAACCGAGCGTCGGCTGGGTATCGACCTCACCGGTGCCAGGCACGGTCGGCGTGTTATCGCCGATGAAATTGGTCAGGGTTTTGCGCAGATCTTCAATGTTGACGGCGCATGCGCGCAACACTTCGGCAGCCGAAGGGTTGTCCAGCAAGGCCAGCAGCAAGTGCTCCACCGTGATGAATTCGTGCCGGGCCTGTCGCGCTTCGACAAACGCCATGTGCAAACTTACTTCTAATTCCTGCGCAATCATACTTCCTCCATCACGCACTGCAGGGGATGACCTGCCTTGCGCGCATGCGTTAAAACGAACTCCACTTTGGTACAGGCTATATCTTTAGAGAACACGCCGCACACTCCTTTGCCGTAGCGATGAACACTGAGCATTATTTGCGTGGCTGTTTCACGGTCTTTGTTGAAATACTCCTGGATGATAGCGACTACAAATTCCATCGGTGTGTAGTCATCGTTGAGCAACGCCACCTGGTACAAAGGTGGCGGCTTCAGCGCTTGCCGCTCCAAAAGGGTTTCGGTGTCATGCTTGGTTGCCATACGCTTATATTCTAATGCTTTCGGGGTTGATGCAATGTGCATTTCACTATACACATCCAATTGTTTTCCATCTTACGCGTTTTCTTAACATGGCGCAGATGGCGACCCATTTGTTAAAATCAAGAGTTGCTTTTTCGCTAAGCAGATCAAAAGTAGCAAAATGCATACAAATCTGCTTGACTTTAAAAATTGGTCCGCTAACAATGCGTTATCGGCTTCGTGCAGAAATGTACATGTTGATAAGAAGTGAGGCGTGAGGAGGGGGCAAGAAGCTTCTTGCTTTTATGGCTCGTGTGATCCGTTTTAATTTTGAAAGTTCTTTTTATGGCAACAGGTACAGTTAAGTGGTTCAATGATTCCAAAGGTTTTGGCTTCATCACTCCAGATGACGGCGGCGAGGATTTGTTCGCTCACTTCTCCGCAATCAACATGAACGGTTTCAAGACCCTCAAAGAAGGTCAAAAAGTTCAATTCGAAGTCACGCAAGGCCCTAAAGGCAAGCAAGCTTCCAACATCCAAGCTGCCTAAGTTACACGGCACCAGATGTGAAAAACCCCGTCTGCGGGGTTTTTTTTCGTCCACCGGTCGGCTCGGGCCCTGGATAGCCAAACGAAAGTGTTGTAGAAGTCCGACGTTCCCCTCTCCCCTATGACTCGTCTAATAACGCTGGCGATGGCCGCCCTGGTGGTGCTGTCGATCCCGATGCCGGGCTTTGGTGCGCTGACTGAAATACAACGCACTCTGCAGCAAGAACAGCTCACCGGCGCCGTCTGGGTCACCGTCACGCCGGACGACGGCGCGGTCACCGGCGCTGCCGGCCTGGCCAACGCCGGCAGCGGCGCCGCGATGCGCGCCGACCACCGCGTGCAGGTCGGCTCGGTCGCCAAAGTGGCGGTGGCGGCCGGCGTGCTGCGCCTGATCACCGAGGGCAAGCTCTCGCTCGACACGCCGGTCGCCACCTTGCTGCCGGCATTGTCGTTCACCAACCGATGGGAGGCCACCGACCCGATCCGCGTGCGGCATTTGCTCGCGCACACGGCGGGGCTGGAAAACTTCCGGCTGTGGCACGTCTTCAGCCTGACGGCGCGGGCCGATACGCCGCTCGGCGCCGCCTTCGCCAACGGGCCGTCCGGGCAGTCCGATCCCGCGCTGCTGACCGTGCAAGCGCGGCCGGGCAGCCGCTTCGCCTATTCCAACATTGGCTACGCGCTGCTCGGCATGGTCATCGAAGCGGTCAGCGGCCAGCGCTACGACCGCTACCTGGATGCGCACCTGCTGCAACCGTTGGGCATGCGGGACAGCACCTTCGGCTTCGTCACGCAAACCGGACCGGAGGCGGACCCGCGTCTGGCGATGGGCCACTTCGAGCGCGGCGTCACGCATCCGGCCGAACGCAACTATCTGCCCTCCGCCGACCGGCTCACCACCACCGCCGCCGACATGGCGCGCTTCGCCGCCTTCCTGATGGGCGACGGCGGCATAGACGGCCGTCCCTTCATCGATCCGAGGTTGATGGCGCAGCTGGGCACGCCGAGCGGCACCGAAGCCGTGCGGGCGGGCCTGACGACAGGCCATGGCCACGCGCTGGCCGGGCGAGACCGCCACGGCCAACTGGGCTACTGCCATCCCGGCGCCACGGTCGGCTTCAACGCCATGCTGTGCGTGTACCCGGCGCAGCGCAAGGCGTTCTTCGTTGCCATGAATACGGACAGCGAAACGGCGGACTACGACCGCTTCAACAAATTGCTGATCGAGAAGCTGCACCTCCAGCCCGCCGCGCCTGTGGTCAAAACCGGCACACCAGCGGCCGACATCGCGGACTGGCTGGGGATTTATGTGCCGGCGATGCACAGGATCAGCAACCTGGCATGGACCGACATCGTGCTCAACTTCATGCGGGTGAGCCGGGAGGATGGCGTCGTGCGGTTGGAACCGTTCCAGGGCAAGCCGGCGCTGCTGACGCCGACCGGCGGCCACTTGTTCACGCAGTCCGGCCGCCTGGACAATACGCACGTGATGCTGATCGGCGACGACGGCCAGCGCATCGTCAGCGACGGCATGCGCAATTACGCCAAAGCCGACATGGTGCTGTTGACAGGCCTGTGGCTGAGCCTGGGGATTGGGCTGCTGGGGCTGGCCTACATTGTGACTATCGGTTGCTGGCGGCTGCTGCGCAAGCGGCTGCGGACGCGCGATCCGTTGTCCGCGCCGTTGATGGGCGTATTCGCGCTGGCGCTGCCGGCGCCGCTTTTTTATACGCAATCGTTCATGCGGATGGGGGAATTGACGCTGGCCAGCGGCATGCTGGCGGTGGTGACGGCGACGCTGCCGCTGACATTGGTGGCGGGCCTGGCGATGCAGTGGCGCGATGGGCGGCGCCATGTAGGCGATACGCTGGCGCTGATCGCAAGCCTGCAGTGCATGCTGGTGCTGGCGGCATGGGGCATGCTGCCCTTCATGCTGTGGAAGTAGCTCTCGGCCACAGCATTCAACCCACATCTAAACCACGTAGGGCGGATTAGCGAAGCGTAATCCGCCATGCATGAGCCGCCGACGGAGCACGGCGTCTCCGTGGCAACTCACACGGCGCAGACTTAGTCCTGCATCTGCTCGATCATCACCTCGCCGAAGCCGGAGCACGATACCTGCGTCGCGCCTTCCATCAGGCGGGCGAAGTCGTACGTGACCTTCTTCGAGTCGATGGCTTTTTCCATCGACTTGATGATCAGATCGGCCGCTTCGGTCCAGCCCATGTGACGCAGCATCATCTCCGCCGACAGAATGAGCGAACCCGGATTCACATAATCCTTGCCGGCATACTTAGGCGCCGTGCCGTGCGTCGCCTCGAACATCGCCACCGAATCCGACAGGTTGGCGCCCGGCGCGATGCCGATGCCGCCCACCTGGGCCGCCAGCGCGTCGGAAATATAGTCGCCGTTCAGGTTCAACGTGGCGATGACGCTGTACTCCGCCGGACGCAGCAAGATCTGCTGCAGGAAGGCGTCGGCGATCGAATCCTTGATCGTGATGTCGCGGCCGGTCTTCGGATTCTTGACCTTGCACCATGGGCCGCCGTCGATCAGCTCCGCGCCGAATTCCTTCAGCGCCAGCTCGTAGGCCCAGTCACGGAAGCCACCCTCGGTGTACTTCATGATGTTGCCCTTGTGGACGATGGTCACCGACGGCTTGTCGTTGTCGATGGCGTACTGGATCGCCTTGCGCACCAGGCGCTGCGTGCCTTCGATCGACACCGGCTTGATGCCCAGGCCCGAGGTTTCCGGGAAGCGGATCTTGGTCACGCCCATTTCCTTGACCAGGAAGTCCAGCAATTTCTTGGCGCCTTCCGAACCCTGCTGGTATTCGATGCCGGCGTAGATGTCTTCCGAGTTCTCGCGGAAGATGACCATATTGGTTTTTTCAGGCTCTTTGACCGGCGACGGCACGCCGGTGAAGTAGCGCACCGGACGCAGGCAGACGTACAGGTCCAGCTGCTGGCGCAGCGCCACGTTGAGCGAACGAATGCCGCCGCCGACCGGCGTCGTCAGCGGACCCTTGATCGAGACCACGTAATCCTTCACCGCGGCCAAGGTCTCCTCCGGCAGCCACACGTCGGGGCCGTACACGGTGGTCGACTTTTCGCCGGCGAAAATTTCCATCCAGTTGATCTTGCGCTTGCCGCCGTAGGATTTGGCCACCGCCGCGTCCACCACCTTGAGCATGACCGGGGTGATATCCAAGCCGGTGCCGTCGCCTTCGATGTAGGGAACGATCGGGTTATCTGGTACATTCAGGGAAAAATCGGCGTTGACGGTGATTTTTTGGCCGTCGGCAGGTACTTTGATATGTTGGTACATCATGTTCTCCGAAATGGACGCTCGGCAAGCGGCATACAATACTGCTACCGGGGCAAGGATTCTTTGTTTTATTGCCAAGTTAGTACAAATACCTAGGTCTTCTATAAGACATAAGACAGGCGTTTTGCATTATGCACCAGTATTTTAGTGGGCGCTACGATTTTACGACACCGGCCTTGAAGCCTACACCAAATCCATCATCACACAAGCATGCCCCTCATTCTATTTAACAAACCTTTCCAAGTGCTGTGCCAGTTTTCGCCGCAGGACGACAAGGCCACGCTGGCCGACTATTTGAAGATCCCCAACATCTACCCGGCCGGCCGCCTCGACGCCGACAGCGAAGGCTTGATGCTGCTCACCGACGACGGCAAGCTGCAGCACCAGATCGCCCATCCGGATCACAAGGAAGCCAAGGTATACCTGGTGCAGGTCGAAGGCGTGGCCGACGCCGACAGCCTGGCCAAATTGCAGGCGCCAATCGATTTGGGCGATTTCGTCACCAAGCCATGCAAGGCGGTGCGGATCGCCGAGCCGGAGTGGCTGTGGCCGCGCAATCCGCCGATCCGCGAACGCGCGGGTCAGCCGACCAGCTGGCTGGCGATTACTCTGCAGGAGGGGAAGAACCGCCAGGTCAGGCGCATGACGGCGGCGGTCGGCTTGCCGACCTTGCGGCTGGTGCGCAGCGCCATCGGCGCGATCTCGCTGGCGAGCCATCCGCTGATGCCGGGCGAATCGATGCCGGTGCAGCCCTCCGAGCTGGTGAAGGCTGGGTGAACCGAACGGCGGGAAATGATGCAAAAGTGCTATGATGGGAAGGCGGAAGGTTGTGCCTTCCACAAACATAGTCAATAGGTAATTAAATGAACAACCACTCCCCCCTGGCGACAGGGCAAAACCAGGGCAATCTGCCCTGGCTGGACGGCTTGCGCGGGCTCGCGTCCATCTGGGTTCTGCTTTCCCACATCCAAATTCTTACCGGCCTGCGCGACATCCCGATCCTGTCATGGGGCGAACTCGCCGTCGATCTGTTCATGCTGCTATCCGGTTTTTTGATGGCGCATAACTATATCGCCCGCAAGCAAACCGAACCCTGGGAATCGACGCGTACCATCGGACAATTCTGGGTGCGCCGCTTCTTCCGCATCGCGCCGCTGTACTACGTCGTACTGGTGGTGGCGCTGGTGGCCGGTCCGCAGATGGGCCATTTCCGCGAGGCGATCGCGCAGGTGTGGCCGTCGACGGCCACCGCGCCGGAACGCTATCTGGACCAAAGCCTGACCAACATCGTCATGCACGTGAGTTTCCTGTTCGGGTTCTCGCCGACCTATGCGTTCCGCACCGCCTTGCCGGACTGGTCGATCGGACTGGAAATGCAGTTCTACCTGTTCTTCCCGTTCATCATGATCCTGATGGCGCGCCTGTCGCCGATCGTCGCCAGCGGCCTGCTGATCGGCATTTGCCTCGCCATCCGCCTGTTCTTCCGCGATTACTTCCACTCCTTCCCGATGCCGGCCTTCCTCGCCATCAAGTTCTACGTGTTCCTGATCGGCATGTGGATCGCCCAGGCGCGCGCCGAACGCACCATGCATATGGGCTTGCTGGCCGGGGTCGGCCTGGCGCTGATGTGGCTCTACCTCGAACGCAACCAGGTTGCCGTGGCCCGCTTGGTCCTGGTCGTCGGCATGTTCTACCTGATGAATAACGGCACCCTCCCCGGCAGCAAGGCACTGGCCGGCGCCACCATCGGCCTGCGCAGGCTGCTGTCCAATCGCGTCGCGATGTTCCTCGGCGAGACATCGTACAGCGTCTACCTTGTACATTTGCTGATCGTGCTGCCGGTGGGCGGCCTGCTGGCGCGCCAGGCGGCTTATGTGGCACTGCCAAGCGTGGTGCGCTTCGGCATCGTCATCGCGATCGCCCTGCCGATCAGCTATACGATCGGATGGCTGCTGTTCAATTCGGTGGAAAAGAAGGGCATACAAATGGGGAAACAAGTACTGCTGCGGTTCAAGCCGAAGCTGGCCGCCTGAGTCTTCAGCGCTTCCCCCGCATCCGCCGGCAGGGCCCGGCGGATGTCATAGCATCCCCACCTGCCACCAACCCAGCCAACTTCCCGCGCCACAAGCGAAAAAACCCGCGCCGACCGAAGTCAGCGCGGGTTCTTGCTTGTACTCCCGCTGAGGGGAATTAAGCGGACAGTGCCTTCAGGGCAGCTGCCAGACGGCTCTTATGACGAGCTGCCTTGTTTTTGTGGATGATCTTCTTGTCGGCGATGCTGTCGATTTTCGACACGGACGATTGGAAGATTGCGGTCGCAGCAGCTTTGTCGCCGCCCTGGATTGCCTTGCGAACTGCTTTGATAGCGGTGCGCAGGGTCGAACGCTGGGACGAGTTGTGTGCGTTTTGCTTGACTGCTTGACGAGCACGTTTGCGCGCTTGTGCGGTATTTGCCATGGAATTTCCTAAATCAGGGTAAAGGTGCGTTTGCAAACATTATTGTTTGTCAAACAGGTGCGTTCAGTAGCGTCTGCCGAACCATGTGAGTCAAACTACTGCCTGCCAAACATTAGTGTCTGCGTAACAGAATTCTGTACAGCCTGCGATTATAGCGATCTTTTTCGACGGGAGCAACTATAATCATGCCCCATGAACTTGCTAAAAACTCTAGCCGCCCTCAGCAGCATGACCATGCTGTCCCGTATCACCGGATTGTTGCGTGAAATCCTCATCGCCCGGGCCTTCGGCGCCGGCGGCATGACCGATGCGTACAACGTCGCCTTCCGCATCCCCAACCTGTTGCGCCGGCTGTTCGCCGAGGGCGCGTTCTCGCAAGCGTTCGTGCCCATTTTATCCGAGTACAAGAACAAGCAGACCGAGCAAGCCACCCGGAACCTGGCGGACCACGTCGGCACCACGCTGGTCTGGTCCACCGTCGTCATCAGCGGGCTGGGCATCATCGGCGCCCCACTGCTGTTGATGCTGGTCGCCGGCGGCCTGCAGCCGGACGATTTCGACGCCGCCGTGTGGATGACGCGCCTGATGTTCCCCTACATCGCCTTCATGTCGTTCGTGGCGCTGGCCGGCGGCATATTAAATACCTGGAGCCAGTTCAAGATCCCCGCCTTCACGCCGGTGCTGCTCAACATCGCGTCCATCCTGGCGTCGCTGTTCCTGCAGCAGCATCTGGAGCGGCCCATCTACGCGATGGCGATCGCGGTCTTCGTCGGCGGCCTGCTGCAGGTCGCGATCCAGGTCCCGGCGCTGCTGAAGATCCGCATGCTGCCGCGCATCTCGCTCAATCCGCTGTCGGGACTGCGCGACGAGGGCGTGCGCCGCGTGCTCAAGAAAATGGGGCCGGCGGTGTTCGCCGTCGCCGCCGCGCAAATCAGCCTGCTGATCAATACCGCCATCGCCTCCAATCTGGCCGAGGGCAGCATTTCCTTCCTGACCTACGCCGACCGCCTGATGGAGTTCCCGACCGCCATGCTGGGCGTGGCCCTGGGCACCATTTTGCTGCCCAGCCTGTCCAAAGCGAACGTCGGCGGCGACACGGAGGAATACTCATCGCTGCTCGATTGGGGCTTGCGGCTGACCTTTTTGCTGGCGATGCCGGCCGCCGTGGGCTTGGCCACCTTGGCTGTGCCGCTGATTTCCACCCTGTTCCAAAACGGCGCCTTCACGGCGGCGGCGGCGCATGCGTCGGCCGAGCCGCTGATCGCCTACAGCGTCGGCCTGCTCGGCATCATCCTGGTCAAGATTTTGGCGCCCGCCTTCTTCGCGCGGCAGGACATCCGCACGCCGGTACGTATCGCGGTCGGCGTGCTGGTCGCCACCCAGCTGATGAACATGATTTTTGTCCCGCAGCTGGCGGTGGCGGGTCTGGCGCTGTCGATCAGCCTGGGCGCCTGCCTGAACGCGGGCTTGCTGTTTAGCGGCCTGCGCCGGCGCGGCATCTACACGCCCAAGCCGGGCTGGCTGCTGTTCTTCACCAAGTTGGTGATCGCCTGCGCGCTGATGGGCGCGACGGCGTGGTATAGCGCGGCGCAGGTCGATTGGACAGGAATGGCGCATCAGACGCTGTTGCGCATTGGGGCGCTGGTCGCCGTCATCGGGGTGTCCGCGCTGGTGTATTTCGGCGCGCTGATGGTGATGGGGTTCCGGTTCCGGGATTTCAAACGCACGGCGCGTTAGTCGGAGCTGCGGACGGAGCATGCATGGCGGATTACGCTTCGCTAATCCGCCCTACGTGTCATGACGGTTTATTTTGGTCCTGCGGCTCCGGCTGCGTGGGCTGGGGCTGCGGCTCGGGTTCTGGCTCAGGTTCCGGGGCTGGTTTTTCCTCTTGCGGCGGTGGCGCAGGTTCGGGCTCGGGTTGAGGTGTTTGCGCCGGGGGAGCAGGTGGCGCCGGCGGTATCGGGGTAACCGGGCTACCCGGCAAAGGCGTGCCGGGTTTTACTTCCACCGCGCCGGGTTGCCGGCCCTGTCCCGGTACCGGTAAGGTGCCGCCGGTCGCCGCGAAGCGCCACTCCGAGATCTTCTGCTTGCCGGCCAGCCCCTGGAAGCGCTGCGGGAAATTGCCTATCTTGACCGGCTTCGCGTCCGACAAACTGTACACCGCCAGCACGCCGACCTTGTCGCCCAGGTAGGTGATGCCCCATTCCGCCCTGCCCGTCATCGGGTCGACGAACACTTTGCGCAAATGGCGCCGCACGGTCGGAAAACGCGGATCCTTGAGCAGCTCCTTCAACGACGGCGGCTGCGGCGGAAAGCCGGCCGGGGTGGCGTTGGCATAGCTTTGCAGCGCGTCGCTGAAGGCGGCGCCGATATCGAGCAACTCCTGCTCCGCCCTGCTCCGCTGCAGCACCGATCCAAGTTTCAGCGCCGATGCCGACACCAGCCCGATGATCGCCACCAGGATGATCAGGCTCAGATAGGTGAAGCCGCCGTTGCGGCGCTTGCGCGGCCGCCGCATCACCAGTCGGCGTAAGGCTTGCCGCGACGGTCGTTGCCGGGGGCGCCGCTCTTGATGTTATAAACGCCGCCCTTGGCGCCGTCTTCCGGCGGGATGATGACCCACGTCGTTTCGCTGTCGGTGACCGGATCGACCGGCAGCGCGCGCAGGTATTTTTTCTCGACCAGCTGCTCCAGCGAGTCCGGATAGCGGCCGGTGTCGCCGTAGTACTGGTCGATCACGTTGCGCACATTGCGCAGGTTATCGGCCAACACCACCTCCTTCGATTTGTCGATGCTGGGGAAGTAGCGCGGCACCGCGAGCGTCAGCATCAAGGCGACGATGCCCAGCACGACCAGCAACTCGATCAGCGTAAAACCTTTGGTCTTCATGGTCACCATTTATTATACGGAACGCCATTCAGGCCGCTCTTCTCGCTCGTGCTGAAAACATCGTAGACATCCTCGCCCTCCCTCGGCTGGTCGGCTTCGCTGGCGTAACTGCGCTTGCCCCACGATTGCGACTCGCTCACCGAGGTGTCGGGATTGAACGGATCGCGCGGCACGCGGCGCAGAAAGTAGATCTTCGCCTGCTTCGGGTTTTGCAGGTCCGGCACGCCTTCGACCAGCACCTCCAGCGTCTTCGGATAGCCGGTCGAGGCCAGCGACTTGGTGATGCGTCCCTGGTCGTAGGCCAGCTTGTAGGCGTCGATGCCCTGGCGGATCTGATGCAGCGCCTCGCGCAGATCCTGCTCCTGGCGGCGCTGCACCACCACCTGCGCTGTCGGTATCACCAATACGCTGAGCAGGCCGAGGATGGTCAATGTCACCAGCAACTCGATCAGCGTAAAACCGCGCGCGCGCATCATGCCCACCCTGGCGTCACTGCTGCGGCGACGGCGAAATCTCGACCGCCGGCTGCACCGGTTGCGGCTGCACCCCTTGCGTCGCCGGCAGCGGCGCCGGCTGGCCGGTCGATAGCGGCATGGCTTGCACCGGCGGCGGCAGGATGGCCTGCGTGCTCGCGCCCTGTGCTTCGGCCGGCGCCGGTGCCGGCACGCTGGCGGGATTGTTCGGCGCCTGGGGCGCCGCTGGCGCCGACAATGCGCCCGGAGGCGCCGGCAACTGCACCGGAGTGCGCACGGTCAGGTCCGGACGGCGGCGGAAGCTCGCTTCCGTCCCGGCGGAGAATTCGGAGGCGCTGGCCTCCGGACGCTGCACATTGCGAATCAGGCGCGGCGTGATCGACAGCACGATCTCGGTCTTCTGGTTGTCGTCACGCTTGCTGCCGAACAGACGTCCGACGATCGGCAAATCGCCGGCGCCGGGCAGCTTGCTGGCGGTGCCGCGCTCCTCGTTGTTGATCAGGCCCGCCAGCACCTGGTTCTCGCCATCCTTCAGTTGCAGCATGGTGCTGGCCTGGCGTGTGCCGAGCTGGTACGCGGTGCCGCCGTTGCGGGTGGTGATGGTGTTGGTCAGGTTGCTTACCTCCAGCTGCACGCGGATCGCCACCTCGTTGTTCAGATAGATGGTCGGTTCGACGTTGAGCGTCAGGCCGACATCGACATAGGTGACATTATCGCTGGCGAAGCCGCCGATGCCCGACGATACCGTCGCCGTGATCACCGGCAGCTTGTCGCCGATGACGATCTTGGCCTTCTCCTTGTTGCGCACGCGGATGCGCGGATTGGCCAGCAGGTTGGAATCAGTGTCGGTCTTGTTGGCGTTGATGGCGGCGGAAATGCCGGTGACGCCGATGGTGTCCGAGTTCAAACCGCGCAAATCGCGGATGGTGAGGCCGGCGCCGCCGGCGGTCGACAGCGGCGTCAATCCCACGCTGGTCGGCCACTCGACGCCCAGATTCATCAGGGTGCCGCGCTTGACCTCCAGGATCTCCACCTCCAGCATCACCTCCGCCTCCGGCGCGTCCTGCACCGCGATCAGGCGTTCGGCCAGGCGGATCGCCTCCGGGTTGTCGCGCACGATCAGCAGATTAAGTTTTTCATCGACCACCACGTCGCGCGACTTGAGGATGGTCTTGAGGGTGTTGGCCACCAGCTTCGCCTCGGCGTTGGCCAGGAAGAAGGTCTTTACCGTCATTTCCTGGTATTCCTTCAGCTTCGCCGCCACGTTCGGATAGATCAGGATCGTGTTGGCGTCCATGACCTGCTGCTCCAGCTGATTGGTCAGCAGCAGGAAGTAGATCGCCGATTCGACGGTGCTGTTCTTCAGCATGACGGTGGTGCGCTGGTCGGTCTTGACGTCCTTGTCGAACACGAAGTTCAGCCCGGAGCGGCGCGCGATCACCTCGAACACCTGCTTGAGCGGGGCGTCGCGGAACTCGATCGTGATCGGCTGCTTGTACGACTTCGACAGGCCCGACTCCACCACCGGCTGCGCGCTTTTCTCGGTCACCTCGCGCAGCAGCAGCCGCGCCTTCTCGTTCGACGGCGTCTCGGTCAGCAGCGCGTTCAGGCGCAGCTTGGCCAGGTCGTATTCCTTCTTGTTCACGTGCTCGATGGCGGCGGCCAGCAGTTTGTCCTGGCGACCGTCGCGCTCTATCGCGCGCAGGCCGCTGCGGGCGCGTTCGTTCATCTGGTCCAGGCCCAGAACGCGGCGGAAGCCCTGCTCCGCCAGATCGGGACGGCCTTCCGACAGCTGTCGCTCGGACTGCTCGAGCAGGCGCTGCGCGGCGCGGTCGCGCGCCATCAGGTAGGCGCTGCGATACTCGGCGTTGCCCGGTTCGGCCCTGACGGCCTCCTGGTACTTGAGCAGGCCTGCTTCCACCTGGTCCTTGGCGACCAGCTGGTTGGCTTCGCGGAAGGCCATTTGCCCGGCGCAGCCGCTCACGCCGACGGCGATCGCCAGCATGGCGGGCAGCGCGGCGCGGCGGCGCCATGTATTCAGATGACTAGCCATCAGTCGAATGCTCCAATATTAATCTGTTGTACCTGATTCAAAGGCAGATAGGTCACGGTCATCAGCGGCGGCGCGATGCGGTCGACGCGGTAGGCGCCCTCGATCACGGTTTTGTTGCGCACCACATAGGTCTTGTCTCCGCGCGCCAGGTAAACTTCCCACTGGCCGTCGGCGACGGCTTTGCCGAAGTAATTGAAAGGAACCGGGGGCGCCGTCGGCGGTGGTGGCGGCGCGTTCGATTGCGACTGCGGCGGCGGCGGCGGCGGCGGCGGATTCCAGTTCTGACCCAGGAACACTCCCTCGCCGGCGCCGAAGCTGGCGTCGGCCGAGCCGCCCACCAGCGTGGCGCGCGGCACCAGCCGCAGGATCATCGCGTCCGCCGCCGCCTTACCGTCCTTGTCGGAGCGATCGACGGGCGCCGCGGCCACCGCGCCCGGCGCCTTGGCGGGGCGCGCGACCGGCTCGGCGATGTCCGACGACGGCGTGTTGTCGCCGAAGATCACCAGCGCGGCGGCGCCGGCCAGCGCCACCCCCATCGCGATGTGATAAGGCTTCATGGCTCGCCGTCCTTGAGGTACAAGGTGAAGCGCAGGCGCGCCTCCACCGTCGCATCGGCGATGGTGTCGCGGCGGAAGCCGATTTCGTCGAGCGAGGCAAACGGCATCTCGCGCAAACCCTGCATGGCGAACTGCCAGATGGCCTGGTACGGTCCCTTGACCGGCAGGATGATCTGGTAGGTGCTGACGCGGCTGGCCTTGTCGTAGGCCGACTTGTACTCGCCCTGGCTCAGTACCAGATTGGATTTCGCGGCCAGGTCGAACAACACCTTGACCTGCTGTTCCGCGTAGCGCTTCTCACCCAGCACCTGATAGAAGTCGGCCAGGTTCTGGTTGGCCGATGGCGGCGGCGGCGCGGTCACCAGCGAGGACGGCGCCGGCAACGGCCGCGCCATCACCCGCGCCTGCGCCGCGCGCTGCGGCAACAGCCACGCCCACGCCGCCACGCCGGCCACGCACAAGGCGATGGCCACGCAGGCCGGCGCGCCGAGGCGCAGCAACATCAGGCGCGCGCGCAGCGCCAGCGCCCGCGCGTTCACGGCGTTCATGGTGCTCACCGGGTTATCCATGTGGCCTCCAACTGGAAGCGCAAGGGCCGCAACGGGTCCTGGTCGTTGATCTCGTGGCGCGTCAGCACCACGCCACTGAAGGTTTCCTGCTGTTTGAGTTCCGCCACGTAGTCCACCATATCGTCGCTGGTCTTGGTCTCGGCGGTGATCTTGAGCACCTGCTTGCGCGGGTCCGGCTCCATCGCCACCAGCGCCACGTTGCGCGGCGTGGCGGCGGCCACGGCGTCCTGCAGTTCGCGCCATGGCAGGTTTAATTGCATGATGGCGCCGTTGACGAAGGCCGCCTGCCCTTCCGGTATCACCACCCGCGCCACCTCCACCGGCCGCGCCGACATGGCGGCCGCGCGTTGCTGGATATGGCGCAGCTGCTGTTCACGCTCGCGCTTTTGCTCGACCAGCTTCCAGCCGCCCAAGGCCGCGCCCGCGCACAGCAGCAGTCCGGCGGCGCCCAGCGCCAGCAGCGCCGGATGCGTGTGGAACAGGGTGCGGCGCAGGCTGCGCGGCGCGAAGTCGATGTGCATCGCGTTTTTGGTCATGCCAGGCTCCCGCCGCGCGCCAGCAGCGCCGCCATCGACAGCCCGGCGCCGCCGGCCTGCTGCGCCTGATCGAGCGCCTCGCACGGAATCTGCGCGGCAGTGCCGGTGGAGCGCGTCCACGCGGCGGCGCTGGCCGCGCTGGCCGATGCTGCGCCGCACAGCTGCAGCAGTTCCGGCGGCGGCATATCGAGCAGCAGCGCTTCGCGCTTCAAGGTCTGCGTCAGCCATGCCGGATCGGCGCCGGGCGGCACCGGCAGCGCGCGGATCGCCCGCATCGCTTGCCCGCCTTTGCCCTTCCCGGCACTGGCGTCGATCGCCGCCAGCGTCAGCAGATTGTCGTGCAGCAGGCCAAACCAGGCGCCCTGCTTCATGCCGCGCCGCCAACGGTTCCAGGCGCTGACAAAATGCGGTTCGACGCCGACGATGGACAGTTTGAATTCCCGCGCCACCAGCTCCAGCACGGCCAGCAGCGCGCGCGGCATGGCGGCGGCGAAGAACGGCTCGGTCGCGTTCCAGTCGGCCGATATCTTCCAGGCCGACGGCGCCTCGCCGTACAGCGACTGGAAGCGCAGGCCGGCCGCCGCCTCCATGTCGTCCAGGCGGGTGGCGCCGGGCGGCGGTGTGACGCGCCATATGCGCGTCAATTCGTCGGCCAGCACGATGCTGGCGAGCCAGCCGCCCACATCCTGTTCGCCCAGCAGCGCGCGCAAGGCGTTGGCGATGGCGTCGAACGGATGCGCGGCCGACGGCGCGAACGCGTGTTCCGCCAGCACGGTGAAGGGCTCTCCGCGCCAGCGGCTCACGCGCACCAGGCTGACCGCGTGGCCTGCCACGCCGATGCGCAGCGATTGTCCGATGGCTCTACGCATGCAAGGTCACCCGTTTGATTTCGGCCAAAGTGGTGCCGCCACGCTTGACCAGTTCCAGCGCGGCCTGGCGCAGGCTGCGCGTGCCGTTGTCGTAGGCCGCCTGTTTGATCTGGCGGATCGGCCGCTTGTCGACGATCAGCTCGCGGATCTCGTCGTTCAAGGTCAGTATCTCGGCGATCGAGCGGCGCCCCTTGTAACCGGTGCCACGGCAGTCGCCGCAGCCCGGCCCCTGCATGAAGCGGTAATCATGGACATCGACGCGGCGCAGGCCGACGCTGGCCAGTTCATGGTCGTCCGGCGTGTATTCCACCGCGCAGTGCGGACAGTTGATGCGCACCAGGCGCTGCGCCCAGATGCCGTTCAACGCCGACACGAAGGCGTACGGATCGATGCCCATGTGGGTAAAGCGGCCGAACACGTCGAACACGTTATTGGCGTGCACGGTGGTGAGCACCAGGTGGCCCGTCAGCGCCGACTGCACGGCGATTTCCGCCGTCTCGCGGTCGCGGATCTCGCCCACCATGATCTTGTCCGGATCGTGGCGCAGGATCGAGCGCAGGCCCTTGGCGAAGGTCAGGCCCTTCTTTTCGTTGACGGGAATTTGCAGGATGCCTGGCAGCTGGTATTCGACCGGGTCCTCGATGGTGATGATCTTTTCGCGGCCGTTGTGGATCTCGGTCAGCGCCGCGTACAAGGTGGTGGTCTTGCCCGAGCCGGTCGGCCCGGTCACCAGCAGCATGCCGTAGGCCTCCTGCGCCAGCACCCGCAGGGTCGCCAGCGACGGCGCGTCGAAGCCCAGCGCCTCCAAGGTCAGCGAGCCGTAGGCCTCGATCATGGCGCGCTTGTCGAGGATACGGATGACGGCGTCCTCGCCGTGGATGCTCGGCATGATGGACACGCGCAGGTCGATCTCGCGGCCGTTGGCCTCGACCCGGAAGCTGCCGTCCTGCGGCACGCGGCGCTCGGCGATATCGAGTTCGGCCAGCACCTTCAGGCGCGAGATGATTTGTTCGGCCACCTCGATGCCGTTGACGGCAGTGGCGTGATCGAGCACGCCGTCGACCCGGTACTTGACGGCCAGGCCGCCGGAGGTGCTCTCCAGGTGGATGTCGGAGGCGCCGGCCTTCAAGGCGTCGTACAAGGTGGAGTTGACCAGGCGGACCGCCGGACTGGCCGCCTCCGACACCGACGCGAACGACAGCACGGCGGCGGTCTTGCCGTCGCGCCGGCCCTCGCTGGCGCCGGGCAGCAGCGAGTCGGTGGCGCGCGCCGATTCCTCCTGCTTGGACAAATAGGCCTGGATGTCGGCCTGCAGCGCCAGGCGCACCGGCAGCGGCGCGTGCGGCGTGGCGCGCGCCTGCGTGCCGAGCCAGGTTTGCAGATCGAGGTCGAACGGATCGGCGATGACGCCGACCACCACGCCGTCGAAGCCGCGCAGCAGCACGCAGTGGCGCGCCATCGCCTGCGACAGCGGCAGCAGGTCGAAGGCCGGCACGAAGGCCAGCATGTCGACCGTCTCGAGCACCGTCATGCCGAACGGCTGCGCCAGCGCTTGCACCACCAGGCGCGGCTCCATGCCGCTGAGCGCTTCGAGCTCCTCGACCAAGGTGCGTTTCGACTGCTGGCGCAGATGGCGGGCGCGCGCCACCAGCGCCGTGTCCAGCGCCGGCAAGGCGGAAGCGGCGACGCCGGCATCAACGGGATTGGCCTGGGCCGTCATGACATGTCTCCGGCCAGATCAAAGATCGGCATGTAAAGCAGCACCACGATGGCGCCGACGATCAGGCCGATGGCGGCCATCAGCAGCGGTTCGAAGGTGCGGGTGAAACGGTCGATCCAGCGGGTGATCTCGCCGTCGTAGAAGGCCGCCGACTGCGTCAGCATCGGCCCCATGTCGCCGGTCCGCTCGCCCACGCGCAGCATGCGCAGCGAGATCGGCGTGGTCAGCTGGTTGGCCTCGAAGGCGGTCGACAGCGGCAAGCCGGCCTCGATGGCCGCGCGCGCCGCCTGCAGGTTCTGGCGGATGCCGGCCGAGACCATGCCCTGCACCGTCTCGATGGCGTGCACGATGGTGATGCCGCCCTCGCTGAGCATGCCCAAGGTCAGGTACAGCCGCGACAATTCATAGATGCGCACGCGCTCGCCGATGCCCGGCAGCCGGCTCAGCAAGCGGACGATGCCGCCGCTGCCCATCAGGTGGCGCACCGTCAGCACCAGCGCCGCCAGCGCCGCCGCGATGCCGCCCAACATCAGCGTGGTGTGCTGGCTGGCGAACTGGCCCCAGTTGAGCATCTGCTGCGACAGCCACGGCAGGTCGCGCCCGGCGCCCTGGTAGACCTCGGCGAAGCGCGGCACCACGTAGCCGATCAAAAACAGGCTGACGCCGCCGCCGACCAGCAGCAGGATGCAAGGGTAGATGGCGGCCGACACCAGCTTGCCGCGCACCAGGTCGATGCGCTGCTGGTAATCGATGAAGCGCGACAGCGAGCGCGGCAGGTCGGAGGTGCCCTCGGCCGCCTTGACGATGCCGATGTAGAGCGGCGGGAACAGTTCCGGCTGCTCGGCCAGCACGGCCGAGAAGCGCTGGCCCTCGCGCAGGCCGGCCAGCAGCCGCTCGAGCACGCCGCGCGTGGCCGGATTGGCCTCTTTTTCCAACAGCGCCTCGAGCCCCTCGACGATGCCCAACCCGGCCGTCAGCAGCGCCAGCAACTCCTGGCTGAACAATACCAGCGAGAGCGCCGGCCGCCTGCCGGCGCGGCCCTTGCCGGTCAGGCCGCCGCGCGCCGGCGCGATGGCGCTGACGAACAGGCCGCGCGCCTCGACCTGGCGGCGCGCGTCGGCCTCATCGCGGCCATCGATGAGCAGATGGGCGATGACCATATCGGCCGACAAGGTGCGGACATCGAACTGCATGACGAATGCGGCTTTCGTTGACGGTGGGGAGAGGTCGGCGGTGGGCGCGGCGCGTGGGGTGGACCCGAACGCTTACTGCGCGCCGATGTCGGCGTCCTCGCCGGCGCCGCCGGGCTGGCCGTCGCGTCCCAGCGAGATGATCTCGAACTCGGCCTTGGCGCCGGGCGCCTTGTATTGGTAAGGGTGGCCCCACGGATCGGGCGGCACGCCCTTTTTCAGGTACGGGCCGTTCCATTTGGCGCCCGCCGTGGCCGGCGCCACCACCAGCGCGCCCAGCCCCTCCTCGGTGGTCGGGTAGCGGCCGACGTCGAGGCGGTAGGTGTCGAGCGATTTCTCGAACGCGTCGATCTGCGCCTTGGCGATGGTCACCTCGGACTTGCCCAGCTGGGCGAAATATTTGGGGCCGACATAGGCCGCCAACAGACCGATGATGACGATCACCACCAGCAGTTCCAACAACGTGAAGCCGCCGGCCTTGCGGGCCGCCGTCCAACCGCGATTCTTCGCCACTTCCATCCGACCAACTCCTTAATTAACCCGAGATGTTCCGCTGCTTGCCGGAGCTGCGCGGCGGTGCCCGCCGCAGGGGCAAGACTACCATGCGGTTTGCCAGCTAGACAATCTTTTCTTCAGCCCGCCAGCCCCGCGCGCGCGGCCGGCCGCGCCAACAGCCGCGCGCGCCACAATGTTGTAAATAAATCACAGCGGGCGGGTGCCTTGCAAACCGCATGCCTGCATGCTCCGCCGGGGTTTTCGGCGATCGAACCGCCGTCGCACGAAACAATATTATTAATTCTCCCACATCTTTATTGTTACGCTTGCTAAGCTATTTGCCATCCCTGTCGTGCGGCGGCCGTCTCCGCGCCGGCCGGGGAGCCCATCGCCATCGTGGCCTCACTTACCAAAGGTTGATTCATGAATCGTAGCTCGCTCCTCCCCGCCGCGCCACACGCGGCACCGCGCACCCGGCCGACACAATTGGCCCGCGCCGTCTTGCTCGCCGGCCTGACCCTGGCCGCCCTGTCCCCGGCCCGCGCCGACACCACGCTCACCTTCGGCAACCAGGCCTCTGGCGAGCTGACCGTGCAACGGGCGTTCACCATCGACGGTTTGCAGATCGCCGGCTACAGCTTCGACCCGGACGCCCAACCGAGCGACGTGGTCGGCGCCATCGTCGACGGCACCGATTCGGTGGCCGCCTGCGGCGCCCTGCAATGCCCGGCCAGCGACGGCAGCTACCTGACCGGCCTCAACGACGGCATCATCGAGATCACCAGCACCACGCCGGGCCAACTGCTGAGCCTCAATTCCTTCGACGCCAGCTTCCTCGGCTCGAGCAGCTTCAGCTATCCGGCCACGGCCGGCCTGCTGGTGGTGCGCGGCTTCATCGCCGGCGGCGGCTTCGACCAGATCACCTACGCGCTGGGCGGCCCCGGCGCCAGCGGCTTCCAGTTCGGCGTGTACAACACCGCCGCCGACTTCGGCATGTCCAAGTACCTGGGCTTCGACTTCTTCGGCGCCGTGTGCGACGACAGCGGCAGCTGCTACGCCGGCACCACCGGCCGCGGCCAGTTCGCCATCGACAACATCAGTTTCGGCACCAGCGCGGTCACCCCCGTGCCCGAACCGCAGACCTGGCTGATGCTCGGCGCCGGCCTGCTGGCCGTCGGCACCGCCGCCCGCCGCCGCGCCGCCGCCCGCAGCACCAGCGCCGCCTGAGTCCCCACTCCATTCCGAAAGAACCATCGATGAAACTACGTCCCATTTCCGCCGCCATCGCGCTGCTGCTGACGGCGCTTGTGGCGCCGGCCCACGCCGACGACACGCGCCGTCCCTACATCGTGCAACTGGCCGACCAGCCGGTGTCGTCCTACACCGGCGGCATCGCCGGCCTGGCCGCCACCAAGCCGGTCGCCGGCTCCAAGCTCAACCTCACCACGGCCGCCGCCCAGGCCTACAGCGCCTACCTGGCGCAAAAGCAGCAAAGCGTCAAGGCGCTGGTGGCCAACGCGCCGCTGGTGTATGACTACAAAGTCGTGCTCAACGGCTTCTCGGCCATGCTGACCGACGACGAGGTGCGCGCGCTGCAAGCGAACGGCAACGTCGCCGCCGTCACCGCCGACGTCGCGCGCGAGCCGCTGACCAACTACACCCCCGCCTTCCTCGGCCTGGACGGCGCGGCCGGCCTGTGGAGCCAGCTCGGCGGCAAGGCCAACGCCGGCGAGGACATCGTCATCGGCATCATCGACACCGGCATCTGGCCGGAAAACCCGTCCTACGCCGACCGTGTCGACGCCAACGGCAAGCCGACCTTCGCCAACAGCGGCACCCTGGTCTACGACGCGCCGGCCAACTGGCAGGGCGGCTGCCAGGACGGCGAAGGCTTCACCGTGGCCGCCTGCAACAACAAGCTGATCGGCGCGCGCTACTTCAAGGACGGCTTCGACAGCACCGGCCGGGAACTGCACTGGACCGAGTTCGTCTCGCCGCGCGACTCGCTCGGCGGGGCCACCGGCCACGGCGGCCACGGCACCCACACCTCGACCACGGCCGGCGGCAACAACGGCGTGGCCGCCAACCTGGGCGGCGCGGGCGTCGGCGACGTCTCGGGCATGGCCCCGCGCGCGCGCATCGCCTCCTACAAGGTATGCTGGACCTTCGTCGCCCCGACCGAGGCCACGGGCAGCAAGAACAGCTGCTGGGGCCAGGACTCGGTGGCGGCGATCGAACGGGCCGTGATCGACGGCGTGAACGTGCTCAACTTCTCGATCGGCGGCGGCGAGACGCTGGCCGATCCGGTCGACCAGGCCTTCCTGCACGCGGTCAACGCCGGCGTGTTCGTCGCCGCCTCGGCCGGCAACAGCGGCCCGGGCAACCAGGTCGCCCACATCAGCCCGTGGCTGGCCACCGTCGCCGCCTCGAGCCACGACCGGGTGTTCGGCGCCACCGCCACCTTGGGCAACGGCGCCCAGTACAAGGGTTACTCGCTCAACGCCACCGCGCTGCCGTCCTCGCCGCTGGTGCGCGGCGAGGATGCGCGCGTGGCCGGCGTGGCCGTCACCGCCGGCCGCCTGTGCTACAGCACCGGCTGGAACGGCGGCGCGCCGGCGCTCGACCCGGCCAAGGTGGCCGGCAAGGTCGTCACCTGCGACCGCGGCACCAACGACCGCCTCGACAAGAGCCTGGCCGTCAAGGAAGCCGGCGGCGTGGGCATGATCCTGGTCGACAACGGCGGCGGCCTGGTGGCCGATCCGCACGTGGTGCCGACGGTGCACATCAGCGCCGCCGACGGCGCGCTGGTCAAGACCTACGCCACCACCGCCGGCGCCACCGCCGCGATCAGCCGCTTCACCATCGGCGCCAGCACCACGCCGGCGCCGGTGATCACCGGCTTCTCCTCGCGCGGACCGAACCGCTACGACGCCAACGTGCTCAAGCCGGACCTGACGGCGCCGGGCGCGAACGTGCTGGCCGGCGTCACGCCGGACCTGACAGCGGCCCAACGCGCCAACCTGGTCAGCGGCACCCTGTCGCCGGTGCCGCTGGCCTGGGCGCTGTACGACGGCACCTCGATGTCGTCGCCGCACGTGGCCGGCATCGCCGCGCTGCTCAAGCAACTGCACCCGACCTGGTCGCCGGCCGCCATCAAGTCGGCCATGATGACCACCGCCACCCCGACCTTCACCGACAACCTGCCGAGCCCGCAAACCGGCACCTTGCCGTGGGCCCAGGGCGCCGGCCACGTCAACCCGGTCGGCAGCGTGCGCCGTCCGGCCGACGGCAAAGCCTACAACCCGGGCGGCGCCGCCGATCCGGGCCTGGTGTTCGACCTCGGCGCGCTCGACTACAAAAAATACCAGTGCGGCGCGGGCATCAGCGCGCAATGCGCGTCGGGCAACATCGCCGGCTACAACCTGAACCTGCCGTCGATCACCGTCGGCAACACGCTCGGCTCGACCGACGTGCTGCGCACGGTGACCAACGTTGGCGCCGGCACGGCGCCCTACACCGCCAGCGCCACCTTGCCGGGCTACAGCGTGACGGTCTCGCCGGCCTCGCTGACCCTGGCGCCGAACGCCAGCGCCAGCTTCACGGTCAAGCTGACCCGCACCACGGCGCCGGCCAACGTCTGGCAGTTCGGCGAGCTGGTGCTCACCGACGGCAGCCACATCGTGCGCATGCCGGTCAGCGCCCGCGAAGGCAAGCAGGTCGTGGCGAAGGATCTGGCCAAGAGCACGCGCACCACCAGCACCACCTTGCTGAGCGTGAACACCGGCTTCACCGGACGCCTCGGCGTGGCCGCCGGCGGCCTCAAGGAAATCAGCCGCACCGCGCAAACGGTGCGCGCCTTCGTCGGCGCGCCGCCGGCGGACCTGGAGGCTTCGGCCGCCGCCTGCCGCGCCAACGTGGTCGGCACCGTCGTCACGCCGCTGAGCGTGCCGGCGGACGCGGTGGTGCTGTCGGTCGAACTGTTCGACCGCGACACCTCCTCGGGTAACGGCAACGACGATCTGGACCTGGTATTGCTGGCGCCGGACGGCAGCATCGCCGCCTCCAGCCTGAACGGCGGCTCCAACGAGTCGGTCATGCTCAACAGCCCGGCCGCCGGCGCCTACCGCGCCTGCGTGGTCGGCTACGCGCCGGCCGACAAGGTGGCCACCGACTACACGCTGTCGTCGGCGGTGGTCGGTCGCGCCGATGTCGGCGGCAACCTGCGCCTGACCACGCCGGGCAAGGTGTACGCCGGCAGCGCCGCCACCGTCACGGCCAGCTGGAGCGGCCTGGCGACGGGCAAGCGCTACCTGGGTGGGGCGCAGTTCCTCAACCCGGCCGGCGCGGTGGCCGCCACCACGGCCTTGCTGGTCGAGACCAACGATCCGCTGCCGCTGGTGCTGTCGGGCCCGCGTCCGAAGTCGGCCATCACGAAGTAAGCGTTCGTCGCTGGTAGCCGGCCGCGGCGAACGCCGCGGCCGATCAGGCGCCGCCCCTTCACGGGGGCGGCGCCTTGTCGTTTGCGCGGCGATTTTTGGGGGTGGATACGCTACCGTAAAACTGGCCGGCGGCCTGCACCTTCTTTGTGCATCCTCAACAATGTTGCGAATTGTTCACACGCAAGCACAACCCCGGTTCAGCGCCGCCTCCAGCGGAAACCGAATTTATCGCTGCGAAAAAGCTAGTTACCCGAATTTTCATTTATAAACTTTTTGCCAATTTATTGTCGGGGTTGCTACTATTATTGACATCTCCCGCGCAGACGGGAGCACACGCTTGTCCCGGCGCGTCAAGGGGCATCAACGCCATCGTTCACTTCACTCACAAAAGGGTAGATACATGAAACGCAGCTCGTTCCCCACCGATGCGCCACGCGCCGCGTCGAGCCTCCGACTGACACAATTGGTCCGTGCAACCATCCTCGCCGGCCTGACCATGGCCGTCCTGCCGTCGGCCCATGCCGACGTCACCATCGACTTCAACGGTCTGGCGCCGATCGGCCTGACCCACAAGGACGCCATCGTCAGCCAGGGCTTCAACATCGGCGCCTACTCCAACGACCCCGACGCGCAGACCGGCGACGCGGTCGGCGCCATCATCGACGGCACCGACTCGGTGGACTCGTGCGGTTTCCTGCAGTGCCCGGCCAGCGACAGCACCTACGCGACCTTCATCAACGACGGCTACCTCGAACTGACCAGCACCACCCCGGGCGCGGCCTTCGGCCTGAAATCGTTCGACGCGTCCTTCCTCGGCTCGAACGCCTACGACTACCCGGCAACGCCGGGCTTCCTGCGCGTGCAGGGCTTCCGCGCCGACAACAGCACGGTGTACGAAGACTACTCGTTCTACGCCCCCGGCAGCGAAGGCTTCGAGTTCGGCAGCTACAACTCGTCGTCGCTGTTCAACAACGGCAACTTCACCAGCTTGTACTTCTTCGCCTTCGTGTGCGACGCCAACGGCAACTGCTCGGCGTTCAGCACCGGCCTGGGCCAATTCGCCATCGACAACATCACCATCGCCTCGTCGGTGGCCGCGCCCGTTCCCGAGCCGTCGACGTGGCTGATGATGGGCGCCGGCCTGCTCGGCGTGGTCGGCGCCGCGCGCCGCCGCAAGCAAGCCCAAGCACACGTCCAAGCCGTTTGAGCCATCCATCGAGGAATAACACAATGAAACTACGCCCTGTTTCCGCAGCGGTCCTGCTGCTGTTGTCCGGCCTGAGCCTGGCCGCGCACGCCGACGACACGCGCCGTCCATACATCGTGCAACTGGCCGACAAGCCGCTGTCGTCCTACACCGGCGGCGTCGCCGGCATCGCCGCCACCAAGCCGGCCGCCGGCGCGCGGCTCGACCTCAACACCAGCGCCGCCCAGGCCTACAGCGGCTACCTGATCCAGAAGCAGCAGTCGGTCAAGGCGGCCGTGGCCGCCGCGCCGATGCTGTACGACTACAAGGTGGTGCTCAACGGCTTCTCGGCCATGCTCACCGACGACGAGGTGCGCGCGCTCAAGGCCAACACGGCCGTGGCCAACATCACCGCCGACACCCCGCGCCAGATGCTGACCAACTACACGCCCACCTTCCTCGGCCTGGACGGCCCGAACGGCCTGTGGAGCCAGCTCGGCGGCAAGGAGGGCGCCGGCGAAGGCGTCGTCGTCGGCATCATCGACGGCGGCATCTGGCCCGAGAGCCTGTCCTATGCCGACCGGATCGACGCCAACGGCAAACCGACCTGGGACAACAGCGGCACGCTGGCCTATACGCCGCTGGCCGGCTGGCAGGGCGGCTGCGACACCGGCGAAGGCTTCACCGTGGCCTACTGCAACAACAAGCTGATCGGCGCGCGCTACTTCATCGACGGCTTCAAGGCCACCGGGCGCCAGCTGCACTGGACCGAGTTCGTCTCGCCGCGCGATTCGATCGGCGGCACCGTCGGCCATGGCGGCCACGGCACCCACACCTCGACCACGGCGGCCGGCAATAACGGCGTGACGGCCACCCTGGGCGACAACATCGCCATGGGCCAGACCTCGGGCATCGCCCCGCGCGCGCGCATCGCCTCCTATAAGATTTGCTGGAGCTACAACGACGCGAGCGACCCGACCGGCGGCAAGAACAGCTGCTGGGGCTCGGACGCGGTGGCCGCCGTCGAACAAGCCGTCACCGACGGCGTCGACGTGCTCAACTACTCGATCAGCGGCGGCACCGTCATCAACGACGCGGTCGAACAAGCGTTCCTGCACGCGACCAACGCCGGCGTGTTCGTGGCCGCCTCGGCCGGCAACGACGGCCCCGCCAACGAGGTCAACCACGTGAGCCCGTGGCTGGCCACGATCGCCGCCGCCGTCAACAACCGCGTGTTCCAGGGCACCGTCACCCTGGGCAACAGCGCCAGCTACAAGGGCGTCTCGCTCAACAACAAGGCCCTGCCCAACACCCCGCTGATCCGCTCCGAGGACGCGGTGCTGGCCGGCGCCAGCGCCGCCGAGGCGCGCCTGTGCTACAGCGTCGGCGGCAACGGCGGCCCCACGCTCGACCCGGCCAAGGTGGCCGGCAAGGTCGTCACCTGCGTGCGCGGCACCAACGCCCGCGTCGACAAGAGCCTGGCCGTCAAGCAGGCCGGCGGCGTCGGCATGATCATGGTCGACAACGGTTCCGGCCTGGTGGCCGAGATCCATTCGGTGCCGACGGTGCACGTAACCAAGGCCGACGGCGACGCCATCAAGGCGTACGCGGCGGCGCAGAATCCGGTCGCCGCGCTGAGCGTGTTCAGCAACGTGATCGTGCCGAACGCGCCGGTCTCGGCCGGCTTCTCCTCGCGCGGCCCGAACCGCTACGACGGCAACGTGCTCAAGCCGGACGTCACCGCCCCCGGCGTCGACATCCTGGCCGGCGTCACGCCCGCGCTGACCGCCGCCCAGCGCACCAACGTCATCAACGGCACCCTGACGCCGCCGCCGGCCTGGGCGCTGTACCAGGGCACGTCGATGTCGTCGCCGCACGTGGCCGGCGTGGCCGCGCTGCTCAAGCAGCTGCACCCGGCCTGGTCGCCGGCGGCGATCAAGTCGGCGCTGATGACCAGCGCCACGCCGACCTTCGCCGACGCCCTGACCGGGCTGCAGCAAGGCGTGCTGCCGTGGGCCCAGGGCGCCGGCCACATCAATCCGTACGGCACCGTGCCGCATCCGGCCGACGGCCGCGCCTACAACGCCAAGGGCGCCAGCGACCCGGGCCTGGTGTACGACCTGGGCGCGCGCGACTACAAGCGCTACCAGTGCGGCGCCGGCTTTAGCAGCGAGTGCACCGAGGGCTCGATCACCGGCTACAACCTGAACCTGCCGTCGATCACCGTCAACAACGCGCTCGGCACGGTCGAGGTCACCCGCACCGTCACCAACGTCGGCACCAGCGCCGCCACCTATAGCGGCAGCGCCAGCCTGCCCGGCTTCGACGCCGTCCTGGCGCCGACCACGCTGACCCTGGCGCCCAACGCCAGCGCCAGCTACACGGTCAAGCTGACCCGCACCAACGCCGCGTTCAACGAATGGCAATACGGTAACGTCACCTGGACCGACGCCAACCACGTGGTGCGCGTGCCGTTGACGGCGCGCAGCGGCCGGGCCGTCTCGTCGCCGGCATTGACGACCAGCACGCGCCCTTCGAGCACGGTGCTGTTGAGCGTGCTGACCGGCTTCAACGGCCGCATGGGCACGGCCGTCGGCGGCCTCAAGGAAGTCACCCGGGGCGCCACGCAAACCGTGCCGGCCATCCTGGAGCCGCTCGACACGGCCGCCGACGTGGCCGCCGCGTGCGTGGCCAACACGGTCGGCGTGCGCGCCATTCCGGTGACCATCCCGGCCAACACGGTGGCCGCCGCGTTCGAACTGTTCGACCGCGACACCTCGTCCAATGGCGGTGACGACCTCGACTTGGTGGTGCTCAATCCGGACGGCAGCGTGGCCGGCGGCAGCCTGCGCGGCGGCTCGACCGAATGGGTGCGCCTGAACAGCCCGGCGCCGGGCAACTACCGCGTCTGCGTGGTCGGCTACGCGCCGGCCGACGGCGTCTCGACCGACTTCAACCTGTCGTCGGCCGTGGTCACCCGCAGCGACACCGCCGGCGCGCTGAAGGCGGCCGCGCCGAGCCGGGTCTACGCCGGCAACGTGGCCACCGTCACGGCCAGCTGGACCGGCCTGCCGACCGGCAAGCGCTACTACGGCGGGGTGCAATACCTCGACCTGAACGGCGCCGTCGCCTCGTCGACCACCCTGCTGGTGGAGACCAACAATCCGGTGCCGCAGGCGGAGGGCGCGGCCAAGGTCAGCCGCAGGATCAGCGCGCGCTGATCCTGACGTAAGCCATCGACGCCGCACCCCGACGGGTGCGGCGTTTTTCGTTTACCGAGGGGAGAATCAAGGGAGAAAGCCGGGCCGTGTCCGAATGTCAGACTGACCCCGGCGGAATCAGGTGCGCTGGTAGACGTCCTCGAAGCGGACGATGTCGTCCTCGCCCAGGTAGCTGCCGGACTGCACCTCGATCAGGTGCAGCGGCAATTTGCCAGGGTTTTCCAGACGGTGGTTCATGCCGATCGGAATATAGGTCGACTGGTTTTCCGACAGCAAGGTGACGCTGTCGCCGCACGTCACGCGTGCCGTGCCGCTGACCACGATCCAGTGTTCGGCGCGATGGTGGTGCATCTGCAGCGACAGCTTGCCGCCCGGATTGACCGTGATGCGCTTGACCTGGAAACGCTCGCCGATGTCGATGCCCTCGTAGCAACCCCACGGACGGTACACCTTGGTGTGGTGCAAATGCTCGGTGCGCTCGGTCGTCTTCAAATGCTCGACCACCTGCTTGACCCGCTGCACCTGGTCCTTGTGCGCCACCAGCACCGCGTCGGCGGTCTCGACCACCACCAGGTCGCTGACGCCGACCAGCGCCACGATGCGGCTCTCGGCGCGCACCAGCGAATTGTTCACGCCGTCCAGATAAACGTCGCCGCGCGTGGCGTTGCCGGCCGCGTCATGCGGCAGCACGTCGCGCAAGGCCGACCACGAACCGACGTCGCTCCAGCCGATGTCGGCCGGCACCACCACCGCGTGCTGCGTGCGCTCCATGACGGCGTAGTCGATCGAATCGGACGGGCTGGCCGCAAAGGCGGCTTCGTCCAGGCGGCAGAAGTCCATGTCGCGGTAGGCTTTTTGCACCGCCGTCGCGGCGGCGGCGGCGATGGCCGGCGCGAATTCGGCCAGCTCGCTCAAATAACGCTCGGCGCGGAACAGGAACATGCCGCTGTTCCAATAATAGGCGCCGTCGTCGAGGAAGGACTGGGCCTTGGCCTGGTCCGGCTTTTCGACGAAGCGGTCGACTTTATACGCCGCGCCGACGGCCGCGCCGCGGTGGATATAGCCGTAACCGGTTTCCGGCGCGGTCGGCACCACGCCGAAGGTGGCCAGCGCGCCCTCGCCCGCCAACTGGGCGGCGCTGGCGATGGCGGCGTGGAAGGCGGCGCGGTCGGTGATCACGTGGTCGGCCGGCAGCACCAGCATCAGCGCCTCCGGATCGATGGCGCGCAGGTACTCGGCGGCGGCGGCCACCGCCGGCGCCGTGTTGCGCCCGGCCGATTCGAGCATGATGCCCAGCGGCGTGACGCCGATCTCGCGCAACTGCTCGGCCACCATGAAGCGGTGCTCGTTACCGCAGACGATCAGCGGCGCCTGCAACTCGGCCCCGCCCTTGAGGCGCAGCACGGTTTCCTGCAGCATCGTGCGGTCCGATACCAAGGGCAACAATTGCTTTGGCAACACGGCGCGCGACAGCGGCCACAAACGGGTGCCGGCGCCGCCGGACAGGATCACTGGGTAGAGTTTCATACGACTTCTTCCTTTTATTGGGTAATTGGGCGGGCTGGCACCCTGGCGGCCCATCCGGCATGATATCGCACCGCACAAAAAACGTGCAAGCGACGCCGGGCTGTTGCCATTTTTTATTGCCCGACAAACCATAAAAGTGTTCAGTGCGCCAACCGTAACGTACTGAAATATTCTAAAATGCGTGTTTGGCGTGCGCGCCGCGCGCCCTTCCGGGCCACGGCGACCGACGACACAACTTTATTGCAACGCACAAAAGCAATCCGGCGGTCGCCGTCTCCGCGCGCTCCCGCCCTCACTGAAGGAACCCTATGACGTTTTTGCTGGCAACGCTGTTATCCCTGATGCTGGCCGTGGTGCTGATCCCGGTGCTGCTGCTGCTGCTGCAAACGCTGCTGGCGGCCGCGCCGCTGGGCGCGCCACCGGCCGCCGCCGGCCGCCGCCCGCGCGTGGCGATCCTGGTCCCCGCCCATAACGAGGAAGCCGGCGTTGGTGCAACAATTGCCAGCCTGCAACCCCAACTGGTGGAAGGCGACCGCATCCTGGTGGTGGCCGACAATTGCAGCGACGACACCGCCGGCGCCGTGCGCCGTGCCGGCGCCGAGGCGCGCGAGCGCTTCGACACCGAACGCCGCGGCAAGGGCTACGCGCTCGACTTCGGCGTGCGCTGCCTGGAGGCCGACGCCCCCGAGGTGGTCATCATCGTCGACGCCGACTGCATCGCCGCGCCCGGCGCCATCGACCGCCTGGCGCGCGAGGCGCTCGCCAGCGGCCGCCCGGTGCAGGCGCTGTATCTGATGGAGATGCCCGCCGGCGGCGGCCTGATGAAGAAAATCGGCCAGTTCGCCTGGGTCGTCAAGAACCTGGTGCGCCCGCTCGGCTACCACCGCCTCGGCCTGCCGTGCCAGTTGATGGGCACCGGCATGGCCTTCACCTGGCCGATGATCAGCCAGGCGGCGCTGGCCAGCGGCCACATCGTCGAAGACATGAAACTGGGCATGGACCTGGCGCTGGCCGGCAAGGCTCCGCTGTTCAGCCCGCACGCGCTGGTCACCAGCAGCTTCGCCGCCAGCGCCGAGGGCGCCGACAGCCAGCGCACCCGCTGGGAGCACGGGCACATGAGCATGATCGCCTCCGAGGCGCTGCCGCTGCTGTTGCGCGGCCTGCTGCGCGGACGCATCATGGTGGTGGCCTTGGCGCTGGACATGTGCGTGCCGCCGCTGGCGCTGCTGGCGCTGATCGCCATGGCGCTCAGCGCGGTGGCGCTGGTGTTCAGCCTGTTCACCGGCGCCGGCCTGCCGCTGCTGCTGGCCTTGCTGACGATGGCCGGCTTCGGCGCGGCCGTGCTGCTGGCCTGGGCGCGCCACGGACGGGGCATCCTCAGCGCCGGCGATCTGCTGATGGCGGTGTTTTACATCTTCAAGAAGATTCCGCTGTATTGCCGCTTTTTTATTAACCGTCAGGTCGAATGGGTGAGGTCTAAACGTGATAGCGAATGAAACAATGGTGGCCGCGCCGGCCCCGCGTACCGACTTCCAGCGCGACGTCTATTGTGTGCTGGGCCTGCCGTTCGACGCCCTGACCTTGGAGCAGGCGCGCGACCAGCTGCTGGCCGACGCCCGCGCCGGACGGCGTAACTTCTTCTCGACGCCCAATCTGAACTTCCTCGTCACCAGCCTGCGCGACACCGCCTTCCGCGACTCGGTGCTGCGCTCGGACCTGTCGTTCGCCGACGGCATGCCGATCATCTGGATGGCGCGCGCGCTGGACATCCCGCTGCGCCACCGCGTGGCCGGCTCGACCGTGTTCGAGTTGCTGCGGGCGCAGCGCGAACAACCGCTGAAGGTGTATTTCTTCGGCGGTCCGGACGGCGTGGCGCGCCGCGCCGGCGACGTGCTCAACGCGGACGGCGGCGCGCTGCGCTGCGTCGGCGCCCACGCGCCCGGCTTCGGCAGCATCGAGGACATGAGTTCGCCCGCGCTGATGGCGCAGATCAACGCCACCGAGCCGGATTTCGTGCTGGTGGCGCTGGGCGCCAAGCGCGGCCAGGCCTGGATCGAACGCAACCTCGGCGCGCTCGACGCGCCGCTGATCAGCCACCTGGGCGCGGTGATCAACTTCGTCGCCGGCACCATCGTGCAGGCGCCGTCGCGGGTCAGCGGACTGGGACTGGAATGGTTGTGGCGCATCAAGGAAGAGCCGGCGCTGTGGCGGCGCTACTGGCAGGACGGTCTCGCCCTGCTGGGATTGCTGGTCAAGCGGGTGCTGCCGGGTGTGCTGGCCGCGCGCCGGGCACGGGCCGCGCGCGACCGCCAGCCGGCGCCGTCGGTCGATGTGCGCACCGAGAACGGCGTGCGCCGTTTGACCCTGGGCGGGGCCTGGCATGCGGGCAATCTGGCGCCGCTGCGGCTGGCGCTGACGGCGGCCACGGCCACGCGCGCGGATATCGTCCTGGATTTGACGGCCGTTAGCGCGCTCGACAGCGCGACCGTGGCGCTGTTGATGCTGCTGTATGGCCACCAGTCGAAGATCGGCCGGGGGTATGAACCGGTCGGGGCCAACAAGGCCTTGCAGCGCGCGCTGACCTTGCATTGCGCGGAGTATTTGTTGACGCCGTTGCCGGTGACGGCGGCTGTGGCACGGGCCTGAATCCAAACCACACAAACACGTAGGGCGGATTAGCGAAGCGTAATCGGCCATGCATGCGTCGCGTTGACGCATGCATGGCCGATTACGGCGTTCCGCCTAATCCGCCCTACGTGTCACCGCTGGAACGCAAACGCCGCAGGCCATCGAGGCCTGCGGCGCATCCCACCTTACACCTTGCGGCGGCGCGCCATCCCGCCCAGCAACGCCAAGCCGGCGCCCATCATCAACCACGTCTGCGCTTCCGGCACGGCGCTCACCGCGCTGACGCTGGTGCCGATCGTGTTGTTGAGCATGGTCGGCACCACGGTGCCGGCCGGCGTCCAGTTCAGCAACACCAGCGAGCCGCTCGGATCGTTCGTGCCCAGCAGCGCGTCCTGCGCCTGGTTGTACAAGGCCACCGAGAAAGCCGAGCCGAAACCGGCGCCCGGGTCGGCCGCGCCACTGAAGGTGATATTGAAACCGATCTTGCCGCCGAAGTCGACCTCGTGGAACAGGCCGTTCAAGCCGCCCGCGTCGTTGTTACCAAAGGTGTAGCCGCCGGCCAGCGAACCGCTGGCGTTGCCGGTCAGCTGCGCCGTGCTCGAATCGCCGAAGCCGGTGAAACCACTCAACGACACCTGCGCCCACGGGCTCGACGGATCGCCCGGATTGAATTGCATGTCGATCCAGCCAGAGGGCGAGAACGACGACGTGTCGAGTTCGACGTGGAAGGTCGAGGCGGCCGACGCCAGGCTGGCGCAGGCGCCCAGGGCCAGGGCCAACAGCGCGCGGCGCAGGGATGCTACGGGGAATTTGACGATCATGTTATGTTTTCCTTAGAAATTGCCGCTGTAAATTTTGGCCGTGTAGCTGATGCCGGCCGCGCCGGTCTTGGTAAAACTCAGCGGGACGGTGATGGTGGCGCCTGGCGCCAGCGAGCCGACGTTGGCGGTGATGTACGGCGCGCCATTGTGGCTGCCGCTGGCGTTGAGCACGGTCACGCCGGCCGCCAGGCCGCCCAGCTCGATCTGCAGCGGACCGCTGATCGGGCTGGTACCCGTGTTGGTGACGGCGTAGTTGCCGCTCCAGCGGCCGGTCAGGCGCGTGAACACCAGGCCCGAGCCGACGCCGCGCACGCCGGCGGTGACGTCGAGCGCCGGCGCCGGCAGGTTCAGGCTGACGACCACCGGGTCGTGGTCGGAGGCGCGGTACGGCGCTGCCGTGTACTTGTCCTGCGGCTTGCCGTCGAGGTTGTAGTCGACGACGGTCGGCTCGTCGGCATTGTTGTGCCACTCGGCCGCGTCGACCACCGAGGCGTTGAGCGCGGCGCTGGCCAGCGCGTGGTCCAGGTAGCCTGCTTCGCCGTTGAAGACGTAGGAATACGGCATCGCGCCGGCGCCGCGGATGTAGCGCTCGAGCTGGTTGACATAGCCCTTGTTGATGATGGCCTGCACCGGATCCTCGTGGCCGTAGGCGTTGAAGTCGCCGATCAGCAGCACCTTGGCGTCGCCGGCGGCGGCCACCACCTGCGGCACGAACACGTCCACCAGGCGCTGGGCCTGCTGCACGCGGGTCGCGTTCCAGCAGCTCTGGCCGTCGCCCTTGTCGCCGTCGACGTTCGACGGCGCCGGGCAGCTGCCCTTGGACTTCAGGTGGTTGACCACCAGCGAGAACTTGCCGCCGTTGGCCGCCTTGAAGGTTTGCGCCATCGGCGGACGGTTGTTGATGGCATCGGCGTCCGACAGCGCGTTGCCCACAAGGGTCAGGGTGGCCGGCTTGTAGATCATCGCCACGCGGATGGCGTCGGTGCCGGTGGCCGGCGGTTGCGGCACGACCGCGTAGGTCTTCAGGCCGGTGCCCGGCGAGATCGCCTCGTTGAGCGCGTCGACCAGTTTGGCGACCGAGTAATCGCCGCTGTTCTGGATCTCCATCAGGCCGTAGACGTCGGCGTCGAGCGCCTTGAGCTCGCCGACGATCTTGACGCTTTGACGGTTGAACTCGGCGATATTGTCGGCGCCACGGCAGTTCGAGCGCGCCGGCGCGCCGCCGCCGATCACGCAACCCTGGCCGGTGGCGCCGGTGATGTCGGCGCCGTTGGTGAAGGTGGTGAAGTAGTTCAGCACGTTGGCGCTGGCGACCTTGACGTTGCCGGCGGCCAGCACGGGCGCGGCCGGACGCGGATTGTCCTGCGAGAACACCGGCGCGACCGTCGGCTGCAGCTTGAAGCCCGCCCCGCCGCCGCCCTTGGCGCCGAAGTCGATCACGCCGGTCAGGTTGTCGACCGTGTCGCCGGCGCGCAGCGAGCCGTCCGCGCCCAGGTAGGGGATCACGCTCGGCGTGGTGAAGATGCCGTCGTCGAGGATGATCTGGTTGCGCGCGTTGGCGGCCGCCAGCGCGATCGCCTCCGGCGTGCCGGCGCGGTATTTATTGGTCGCCGTCTCCAGCCGGCCGGCGGCCAGCGTCACTTCGCCGCGGTCGCCCAGGTATTGCAGCTGGTTGACCGTCAGCGGCGACGTGAAGCGCACCAGCATGCCTTCGAGCTGGCCCAGGTTCGGGTGCGGCAAGGCGATATTGGTCGGCGTGACGGCGATGCCGCCGGCCAGCTTGACGATGGCGGTGACGGCGGTCAGTTCGGTGTAGACGCGGCCGCCTGCCACCGGCGCGTAGTCGGTGACGGTGCCACTGATGCGCACGCGGTCGCCGATCTGCACGGTGCCGGTGTTGGCGGCGGTGGTGAAGACGAACAGGCCGTCGGAGGTCGACGGATCGCCGTCGCCGTTCTCGTCCTGGATGAAGAAGCTGGTGCCGACCTTGGCGGTGACGACGCCCTCGGTGGTCTGGACGGTGCCGGCGTACGGGCTGGTGTCGCCGCTGCCCTGGATTTGCGGAATCGTGTGGGTCAGGGTGGCCGGCGCGGCGACCGTGACGTTGATATTGCAGATGGCCTGCTGGGCCTGGTCGTTGCCGAAGGTGACGACCACCGGATAGCTGCCGGCCTGCACGCTGGCAGCCACATTCAGGCTGGCGCTGGCGGTGCCGCCGGCGGTGCCGGCCGCCAGGAAGTTGACCAGGCTGATGCCGGGCACGGCGCCGGCCGTGATGGCGGCGCTGTTGACGATGCCGTCGGCGTCGGTGGCGCTCAGCTCGGCGCTGCCGTCGATGCCGAAGGCCGGCGCCAGATTGGCCGGGCAGCTGGCGACGATGGGCGGCGCCTGCGGCACGCCGCACGGACGCAAGGCGGTGGCGCTGTTGCGCGGGGTCGGCGCGCCGGTGGCGAAGTCGCTGGCGTTGTTGTCGGTGTCGGTGCAGCCGCCGGCGGCGCGCAGCGCAGCGGTGGTGTTGCTCAGGCCGGGGCCGTTGGCGCCCTCGAAGAAGCCGGCGTTATAGCCAAGCAGGTCCATCAGCGAGGCGCTAGCCGGCGCGGCGCCGCTCAGCGCGGTGCTGTTGTTGACCAGCGCGACCTTGCCGGCGCTGCCGCCCATCGCCAGCGAACCCAGGGTATCCGGGGTCGGCAGGCTCTCGGAGCCGCCGCTGCCGGCCGATTGCTGCAGCAGGAAATACTGGCCCGGCTGCAGGGTGACATTGCCGGTTACCTTGCTGACCGCCCAGCTGCTGCCGCCGGCGCTGGCGTACTGCACGCTCCAGCCGGTGATGTCGACCGCCGCATCGCCACGGTTGAACAATTCAATGAAATCGTTTTTGAACGTAGCGCCGGAATTGCCCCCGCCCCCATAGACCTGGCTGATGACGACCGGCGAGGCGGCCAGCGCGGGCGCCGACAAGACCGCCGACAGGGCGGCGGCGATCAGGGTGCGGCGGCCCGGGGTGGCCATGGCGCGGGGGACGGACGGAATGCGGAGAGTTTTCATGAACGATCCAGTGGAATTGTTATTAAATATAGCAATTTACATATTATGACACTGTCATGACGGCGTCATGACAAGATGTGATCGAGATGCGTCATCCGTTGCCGGATCGTCAGTCAGGCCAGCGCGAGTCAACCGCAAGGTCGATGGCGGGGTCAGCGCGGGGTCAACGTGAATACGGCGCCGCCAACGGATCGCCGATGAACACGCCCTGCGCCGGCCAGGCCACACTTTTCCAATAGGCCTCGATGGCGCTATCGCCGCTCAGGTAGCGCTTGAGCAGCACCGTCGGATGGGGGAATTTCTGCACGTGGTTGCACGGTTCGGAGACGGTGCCGTAGCTGGCCGTGGCGCCGGCCTCGAGCCAGCGCAGGCTGCTCATCTGGCCCTCCCCCAGCAGGTCGCCGCCGGTCGACGTCAAATGGTCGGCCAGCGCGCCCGGCAGGAAACGCAGCGTGTCCAGTTTGTCGACTTTGACCATGCCGGTCTGGTAGAACATGATGTCCTGCGCATCCTCGAGGGCGTCGGCGTTGAGCCGCTTGATCGTCAGATCGTGCGAGGCCACCTTGCCGGCCGGCGGGAACAGTCGCGCGCGCACGCTGCGCAGGCTGTCGGAAGTGGTCAGGTAATAGGCGCTGGCGGCCGGGAAACGGAAATAGCGGGTCCCGCCACGGGCGATGAGCTCCTTGGCCAGCGGTACCGAGCCGGTCGGCATCAGCATGCTGATCTTCATTGCCGCCATGGCCGGCGAGACCTGGTCGGCGGCGAACCAGCCGCTGGGCTTGCCCGGACCGCAAGGGGCCGAACACTGGGCGGCGTCGTAGCCTAGGGTCAGCGCCGAGGTGATGGAATTGCAGCCGACCGCGTACGGCGCGGTCCACACCATGAGCACGGCGCGGATGTCGGGGCCGAGCCGCTCGAGGATTTGCTGGCGCAGCGGGGCGAATTGCTCCGGCGTGAGCTGGCGCGGCGACTTGGGGATGCGCACGTGGACGATATTTTTTTCGGGAATGCCGCGGGCGTCGCGGTAGAGCGCGCCGATGGCGACGCTGTTGGGTTCGTCGTCATTGACGACCAGCGCCAGTTGGGACGGCGCCAGCGCGGCGGCGGCCGGCCCGGCCAGGGTCAGGCCCAAGGCGTTGATGGCGGCCCCGAGGGCGGTTTTCTGCTTTGTGTACCAGGGCGTGGCGCGCACCTTCCCTCCTCCGCTTGCGCCGGTCGGTGTGACCGGACTTGCATCATTATAGAGGCGGAAAGGTGGCCGTAAAAATAAAAAAAGCCCCGGGGCGTAGCCGGGGCTTTTTGATGCCGCGCGCGCCGTTGGGCGCGGCCGCGGCGTACGCGTGCTTAATTAAGCAGCGTTTTTAGCTTTGCGACGACGAGCCATGAAGCCCAGCAGGCCCAGGCCGCCCAGCATCATTGCGTAGGTTTCGGCTTCTGGAACGGCGGTCACGGTCACGTCACCGCTGTAGGTAGCGCCGGTCATGGCGGTACCGAACAGGTTCAGGGTGAACGACGACGCTGGGCTCGAGCTGAAGAAAGCGTAACGGCCTTTGCCAGCCGAGGTCAGTTCGCCAGGAACGCCGTTCAGGTTCGACTGTGCCGACCAGCTCAGGTTCTGACCGCTGATGCTGACGTCAATCATGTAGTAACCAGCAGCCAGGCCGGTGAAGGTGATGATGTCGCTGCCACCCGACAGGATGCCGTCGCCTGCAACGGACTTGCCGTTGAAGTGGTTCATGTCGCTGGTCGGCGGGGTCACGTAGATCTGTACGGACTGGTCTGCTGCCATGGCGTTGAACGAAGCGGCGGCCAGCAGAGCGGCGAAGATGTGTTTCAGTTTCATCAGAAAATCCTTAAGGAGGTTATAGGCCGCCGGAGCCGGCCACTTGTTTGTTCACTAGTAACTAGACAACATCATAGCATAAAGAAAGCAATTAAGTTGCTCTTTTTTTATTTTACATATTCTTATTGAAAGCCTTTTTCATAGCGTGAAATAAATGTTGCGACGCGGTATTTTTACTTACCGCAATGCGGAAACTCCATCGCTCAGTCAGCCTTGCCAAAGAAGCTTATCAGCAATAAGTTCTTCAAAAACAAAGACTTGGACGTTGCTTGCAAATTGGCGAACAATTGCCACCGGGTAATTCAAAAAACACAACAGCATGTTATCGGTTGACGAACATTGTGGGCTAACAGCCACGCGGCGACACAATTTTGTTGGGTAAACCGCAATATGGATGCGCCGGCAAAGCAGCAGGGATGGAACCGGCCGGACGAAAAAAAACCCGCGTCGGACGACGCGGGTGGTGCGGGTTCCGTGGGACCCCGGCGGCGCGCTGCGGGATCAGACGCGCTGGTAGACATCCTCGAAGCGGACGATGTCGTCCTCGCCCAGGTAGCTGCCGGACTGCACCTCAATCAGCTCCAGCGGCAGTTTGCCCGGGTTTTCCAGACGGTGGTTCATGCCGATCGGAATATAGGTCGACTGGTTTTCCGACAGCAAGGTGACGCTGTCGCCGCACGTCACGCGTGCCGTGCCGCTGACCACGATCCAGTGTTCGGCGCGATGGTGGTGCATCTGCAGCGACAGCTTGCCGCCCGGATTGACCGTGATGCGCTTGACCTGGAAACGCTCGCCGATGTCGATGCCCTCGTAGCAACCCCACGGACGGTACACCTTGGTGTGGTGCAAATGCTCGGTGCGCTCGGTCGTCTTCAAATGCTCGACCACCTGCTTGACCCGCTGCACCTGGTCCTTGTGCGCCACCAGCACCGCGTCGGCGGTCTCGACCACCACCAGGTCGCTGACGCCGACCAGCGCCACGATGCGGCTCTCGGCACGCACCAGCGAATTGTTCACGCCGTCCAGATAAACGTCGCCGCGCGTGGCGTTGCCGGCCGCGTCATGCGGCAGCACGTCGCGCAAGGCCGACCACGAACCGACGTCGCTCCAGCCGATGTCGGCCGGCACCACCACCGCGTGCTGCGTGCGCTCCATGACGGCGTAGTCGATCGAATCGGACGGGCTGGCCGCAAAGGCGGCTTCGTCCAGGCGGCAGAAGTCCATGTCGCGGTAGGCTTTTTGCACCGCCGTCGCGGCGGCGGCGGCGATGGCCGGCGCGAATTCGGCCAGCTCGCTCAAATAACGCTCGGCGCGGAACAGGAACATGCCGCTGTTCCAATAATAGGCCCCGTCGTCGAGGAAGGACTGGGCCTTGGCCTGGTCCGGCTTTTCGACGAAGCGGTCGACTTTATACGCGGCGCCGACGGCCGCGCCGCGATGGATGTAGCCGTAGCCGGTCTCCGGCGCGGTCGGCACCACGCCGAAGGTGGCCAGCGCGCCCTCGCCCGCCAACTGGGCGGCGCTGGCGATGGCGGCGTGGAAGGCGGCGCGGTCGGTGATCACGTGGTCGGCCGGCAGCACCAGCATCAGCGCCTCCGGATCGATGGCGCGCAGGTACTCGGCGGCGGCGGCCACCGCCGGCGCCGTGTTGCGCCCGGCCGATTCGAGCATGATGCCCAGCGGCGTGACGCCGATCTCGCGCAACTGCTCGGCCACCATGAAGCGGTGCTCGTTACCGCAGACGATCAGCGGCGCCTGCAACTCGGCCCCGCCCTTGAGGCGCAGCACGGTTTCCTGCAACATCGTGCGGTCCGATACCAAGGGCAACAATTGCTTTGGCAACACGGCGCGCGACAGCGGCCACAAACGGGTGCCGGCGCCGCCGGACAGGATTACTGGGTAAATTTTCATGCAACATCCTCTTGTTTTTCGGCATCGGCCGGGTTGCGCCGCTTGTTGCGGCGGTCGCGGGCGTTGGTCCACTCGCCGTCGCCGTATTCGGACACGTGCCGCATCTCGCCGGCGCGGTCGACACTGTAATCCTTGAAGACGATCATTTCATCAAGCTTTACGTTATGTAACACCCGGGTATATTCGAACAGCACGCTGCGCACGATGTTGGCGCCGGCGCAGATATGGCTGCCATGGCCGATCCAGGTCGGGCCGATGATGGTGCTGCCCGCTTCGATCTTGCAACCGGAGCCGATGTAGACGGGTCCCTCGATGGTGGTGCCTTCCCAGTCGATGCTGGTGTTGAGGCCGACCCAGATGCCGTCGGCCAGCTGGATGCCCGGCACGTCCATGTGGGCGACCTCGCCCATCATCACGCTCTGCGACACTTCCCAGTAGTCCTTGACGCTGCCGATGTCGATCCAGCTGAAGGTGCGGTTCTGCGAGAAGAACGGCACACCTTTTTCCACCAGCAGCGGGAACAGCTGGGAACCGATGTCGAACACCTCGCCGGCCGGGATCAGGTCGAGGATCTCCGGTTCGAAGATATAGATGCCGGTGCTGACGAAGTTCGACAGGGCCTCCTCCTGCTTCGGCTTTTCCTGGAACTGCTTGATGCGCCCTTCCTTGTCGCTGACCACCACGCCGTAGCTCTCGACCTTGTCCCACGGCACTTCGCGGCAGATCACGCTGGCCTTGGCGCCCTTGCGGCGGTGTTCGAACAGCGCCGACTTCAAGTCCAGGTTGATGACGGCGTCGCCGCACAGCACGATGGTGGTGTCGTCGAAGAAGCCGCCGAACTCCTGGATCTTCTTCATGCCGCCAGCCGAGCCCAGCGCCTCCGGGACGACCTCTCCCTTGTCATTGGTGTACCCTTCGAACGAGTAGCCGATCTGCACGCCGTACTGGTCGCCTTCGCCGAAGTACTCTTCGATCTTCTCGTGCAGATAGCTGACATTGACCATGATTTCGTTGACGCCGTATTTGGCCAGGTGTTCGATCAGGTAAGCCATGACCGGTTTGCCGAGCACCGGTATCATCGGTTTCGGTAAATCGAAGGTCAGCGGGCGCACCCGGGTCCCCTTGCCTGCAGCCAAGATCATCGCCTTCATATATGGTCCTCTATAAAATAGGTAAAAAAAATGCCCGCCGGCGGGGGCCGGGGCGCCAACAATGTGGCGCCGCGCGGCCCGCACGCGGGGTTGGCCCGGGCGGCAGGAAGGATCATGACATAGCAACAACATTTTTACCAGTGAAAAATGCTGCATGTGCACATAAATCGTCCGGCCGGCCCGTCTCTTGCGTTTCGCTACCGAAATATAGCAGACCGGCGGCCGCGCGCCCGCTCCGCTGGCGGACCGTGCGCGGCGCCGGGTTTGCGCTGGCGCAAACCCGGCGCGCTTAATACCTAAAGCATATCAAGGAGCAATCTTGGGATATTCATTTAATTCTCTTTTAATACTAACCATATTTAATCCTTGATCAGTGACTTTAATAATCGGCAACGACCAGGAATTATTATATTGATTATATTAACTTTAAAAAATAGCCGGTGTAATTTGCGCAAGAAACGCCATGACAGCCGCAGCGGCCATGCGTCGGACGCCCAAGCATTGAACAGAATGAAATAAAAAATGACAATCATTGCGCCACGCGCCGCGGAGTATTTGCGCGGATACGTCAGATTCAACCGTCAAACCCAAAAGAATTCCATACGGCAAGAAATCTGTGTATAATATTTTTCAGGGATGCGGTTAATGCCCTCCACATTCATCCAATCAGGAGTTAATCATGTTCTTCGGGAAATCAACTGGCTCGTCCGGCCAACATCTTGTCAAACTGGTCGGCTGGTCGATGCTCAGCGCCAGCGCCCTCAGCTTCAACGCGGGCGCCCAGACCACCACGGCCCCGGTGGCCGGCGGTTTCGAGAGCTACCAAAAGCCATTCGCGGCCACCTCGCTGTGGAACTCGCGCCCGGTCAATCCGGTGCTCGGCACGTATGAGATTCCGAAGTCGAGCTACTACCCGACCGTGCAGGGCGGCGCCTGGTCGACCGGGCTGTTCCTGGCCAAGACCACCGACGGCCCGATGACCGTGACCGGCCTGAACGGCGCGGCCGGCGTCAACGACCCGGACACCCTGCTGTCGCGCCCGGTGACCCTGCCGCGCTGGCCTGCCGGCACGCTGCCAGCCACCGGCAGCGACGGCCACGCCGACATCTATGATCCGGTCACCGGCATCATCCACTCGTTCTGGCAGCTCAAGAACGTCAACGGCAAATGGCAGGCCGCGCTGTACGCCTGGTCGCCGTCCAAAGGCACCGGCTGGGGCGACCCGGCGCACTTCTACCACGGCTCGCGCGCCACCGGCGTGCCCGCCACCGCCGGCCTGATCCGCGCGCACGAAATCAAGGACGGCCAGGCCACCTACAAGCACGCGCTGGCCATGTCGCTGACCTATAACGCGCTGTCGGCCAAGACGCCGTATATTTACCCGGCCACCTCGGCCGACCGCGACGCGGTCCAGACCAATACGGGCCAGATCCCGCAGGGCGCGTTGATGATGCTGCCGGCGAGCTACGACACCTCGAAGATCACCAATCTGGATCTGCGCAAAGTGGCCGAGACGCTCAAGAGCTACGGCGCTTATGTGGTCGACCGCAACATCGGCACCCCGTTCGCGATCTATGTCGAAAACGGCGCGGCCTTCAACCTGCACGGCACCGGCTGGAACAACGCCGTGGCGGCCGAATTGGACCGTATCCGCGCCAACCTGCGCCAGGTGGTGTCGGCGCCGAACTGGGTGGACGGCAACGGCAAGGCCGTCAGCGGCAGCGTCCCGGCCAGCATCAACGCGCTGTCGATGCGCGGTCCATGGACCCGCAGCTGGGGCACCACCACGCCGACCTTCGATTCCTGGGCCCAAGCCCTGGTGTTCCCGACCTCGACCACGAGGACCATCGTGAGCAACGGCAACTCTAGCGGCCTGAGCAAGGTTACCTGGGGCAAGCCAGCGGCCGGCAGCACGCAGAAATTCAGCGTCATCGCCACCGGCGGCGCCCGCCTCAAGATCCAGGTCTATTCCGGCAGCACGATGAAGTTCCAGTCGGGCGACCTGGCCAACGGCGAATCGGCACGCTTCGTCTGGCCGGACAACGCCTGGATCATCCTGTCGGCCATGGGCGGCGTCGGCGGCCCGTCGACGGTCCGCGCCGACCTGGTTGCCGTCCCGGCCGAAGCCACGACGGTCGCCATCAAGAAATAAGGCGCTCCGCCTGCCGCCCGCGCACGCGGGCCCGGCGCATGCCCGACGCTTCCCGCGTCGGCCATGCGCCTTTTCTTTTGCGGTGCACCAAAAAAACGGCCGCCCCGGCGACAATGGATTAAAATACATCTTTTTAATCGCGGCGCCCAGGCGGCGCCCGCCTGGCAAGGAAAGCACCGACCCCATGAGCTATGACCCGGACTGGGCGGCAGACCTGCAACGCTACGCGATGCGGCGGCCGTTCTTAAAAGAACAATCGATCTGGGCCGTCTGGCTGTACCGGCGCGGCCGCCGGCTCGACCGCCGCCCCGCCGGCGCGCTGCGCAAGCTGTCGCTGGCGCTGTACTGGCTGATGTTCCGCGTCATCGAGACGGCCACCGGCGTGAGCCTGCCCAAGAGCGCGCGCATCGGCCCCGGCCTGCGGATCTGGCACTTCGGCAACATCTTCCTGCACGCCGACACCGTCATCGGCGCCAATTGCACCCTGCGCCAGGGCGTGACGATCGGCAACCGCCACCCGGACGGGCCGGTGCCCGTCATCGGCGACAACGTCGAGTTCGGCGCGTACGCGCAGGTGCTCGGCGGCGTGCGCATCGGCGACAACGCCCGCATCGGCGCGATGGCGGTGGTGCTGTGCGACGTGCCCGACGGCTGCACCGCCGTCGGTGCCCCGGCCCGCGTGATCGCCACCCCGGCGTCATCGCCGGCAGCGGCGGCGACGGCCGCGCGCGACGCCGCGTGAGCGCCCCCCTCTTTTCCCGTTTCACTGATAAAAAGGAAGTAACGATGAAAGTTCTGGTCACCGGCGGCGCCGGCTATATAGGCTCCCACACCTGCGTCGAGTTGCTCGCCGCCGGCCACGAGGTCGTCATCGTCGACGACCTGTCCAACAGCGAGGCCGGCGTGGTCGAACGCGTCGCCAAGCTGGGCGGGCGCCCTGTCGATTTCGTCGAGGCCGACATCCGCGACCGCGCCGCCATGGCGGCCGTGTTCGGCGCCCACCGTTTCGACGCCGTCATCCACTTCGCCGGCCTGAAGGCGGTCGGCGAATCGGTGGCCCAGCCGCTGCGCTACTACGACGTCAACGTCTACGGCAGCATCGTGCTGCTGCAGACGATGGCCGAGTTCGGCGTCAAGCGCCTCCTGTTCAGTTCCTCGGCCACCGTCTACGGCGACCCGGACACGGTGCCGATCACCGAGGACTCGCCGCTGCGCACCACCAATCCGTACGGCGGCTCCAAGCTGATGATCGAAAACATCCTGCGCGACCACGCCCACGCCGCGCCCGACTGGGGCATCGCGCTGCTGCGCTACTTCAATCCGGTGGGCGCCCATGAAAGCGGCCTGATCGGCGAAAACCCGCGCGGCATCCCCAACAACCTGCTGCCGTTCATCGCCCAGGTGGCCGAGGGCCGGCGCGAGCGCCTGGCCGTGTTCGGCGACGACTATCCGACCCCCGACGGCACCGGCATGCGCGACTACATCCACGTGGTCGACCTGGCGCTGGGCCACGTGCGCGCGCTGGAGAAACTGGCGGCCGCGCCGGGCGTGCTGACCTACAACCTCGGCACCGGCGCCGCCAGCAGCGTGCTCGACATGGTGCGCGCGTTCGAAAAAGCCTGCGGCAAGCCGATTCCGTACACCATCAACGCGCGCCGTCCGGGCGACATCGCCGTGTGCTACGCGGCCACCGAACTGGCCGAGCGCGAACTGGGCTGGAAGGCCGAGCGCAACGTCGACCAGATGTGCGCCGACGCCTGGCGCTGGCAGAGCAATTTCCTGAGCTGACCTCCGGGCGCCCGGCGCCCATGCCTAACGACAACGGCGGCCCGAGGGCCGCCGTTTTGTCGTTCTAAGCCGGCGAAACCGGCGGCCGCTCAGGCGCCGTTGGCGCGCTGGATCAGCGCGGCCAGCTTGGCCGCCTCGGTGTCGATCGAGTGGCGCGCCAGCGCCCGCACGTGGGCGCGCTCGCCCATGGCGGCGATCTCTTCGAGCGGCGTGGCCAGCGCCCGTTCCAGCGCGGCGGCCAGGTGGTCGACGTCGCCGGCCGGGATCAGCCAGCCGTCGACGCCGTCGCGCACCAGCTCCGGAATGCCGGCCACATAGGTCGTCAGCACCGGACGGCGCAAGGCCATCGCTTCCATCACCACCACCGGCAAGCCTTCGGCAAAGCTGGGCAGGGCCAGCGCGCGCGCGGCCAGGATCTCCTCGCGCACCTGCTCGCTGCTGATCCAGCCGGTGATGCGCACGGCCGCCTGCAATTGATGACGCGCGATCAGGGTTTCGATCTCGGCGCGCATCTCGCCGTCGCCGGCCAGCACCAGTTCGACGACAATGCCGCGCGCGGCCAGCTGGGCCACCGCGCGCACCAGCAGCAACTGCCCCTTTTGCTCGCACAGGCGGCCGACGCACACCAGCCGCGGCGCGGCCGGCGGCGGCACGGCCGGGCCGGCGTGGAACACCGGCTCCAGGCCGCAGTGGACGATCTCGACCTTGGGCCAGTCGGTGAACGGAATCCAGCGGAACAGCTGGCTGCGGCCGAAGCTGCTGATGGCCACGACAAAGGCCGAGCGGGCGATTTTTTCCTTGATGTGCAGGAACTCGGGCTTGTCGAACTCCTCCGGGCCGTGCACGGTGAAACTGTAGGCCGGCCCGCCCAGCGCGCGCGCCAGCATGGCCACCTCGGCCGGATTGGTGCCGAAGTGCGCGTGCAGGTGGCGCGCGCCCGAGGCGCGCAGCCAGCCGAGCATGCGGCAGGCCACGGCCAGGTAGATCAGGTGCAGCGGCAGCGGGCGGTCGGCGCGGCGCGCCATGCGCAGCGCCAGCCCCAGCGCGCCGAAGAAGCGGCCCGGGCTTTTAAACATCACGCCCAGCGTGGCCAGCGCCACGCCGGCGACGCCGTCGCGCAGCAGGTAGCTGGTCTTGTCGCGCTCGCGCAGGTCCTCGGCGTCGACCAGCGGATCGGCCCAGCCGCGCAGCGCGATGCGCTGCACCTCGAAACCCTGGCGCTCCAGCGCGAGGATCTCGCGGCGGATGAAGCTGTGGCTGACCTTGGGATACTGATTGATGAGATACGCTATTTTCATGTAGATGGGCTAGTGTGCGCGGCGAAGCGCTTTAGGGCTGGGAAAGAGTGACGTCGTCGGCCTTGGCGGCGGCCTTGGCGCGCCCGGCGCCGAGGCGCGCGGCCCAGCGGCGGCCGGCCGTCATGAACCATTGCTCGTAATAGCGTGTCGACAACCACGCCAGCGCGAACAGCACCAGCAGCAGCAGCGGGCGCTTGGCGTACTTGACCACGACCTCGCCCTCGCCGAGCCAGGTGTGCGCGAGCATCGGATGGATCACGTACAAGGCGTAGGAGATGCCGGCGACGAACACCAGGAAGCGCCCGTGCAGCGCCCGGCCCAGCACCGCGTCCGGGCGCACCAGCGTGGCGCCGACCAGCAGCGCGGCCAGGTAGGGGCGCAGGTAGTTGAGCCACTGGCCTTGCGGCATGCACGACCAGGTCAGCAACACCAGCAGCGGCAGTTGCGGCACGCGCGCCATCCAGCGGCGGGCGTTCGCGCCCAGCTTGCCGTGGTAGGCCAGCGCCAGGATGCAGCCGGCCAGGATTTCATCGATGCGGTAGTAGCTGACCGACGAGGCCATGACGATCTCCCACACGCGCAGCGCCGTGAAGCCCAGCGCCAGCAGCGGCAACAGCAGCAGGCCGCGCGCGCGCAGCAGCCACACCAGCAGCGCCACGCCGACATAGAACTGCATCTCCATGCACAGGCTCCACAGGTGCTCGGTCATCGGCAGCAGCAGGTTGAAGCGGCCGTCGCCCGGCGGCATGTTGGCGTAGAACAGGAAGTGGCCCAGCCAGACGGCCAGCGGCGCGCCCGTCGCCAGCAGCGCGACCAGCATGTACACCCAGGCCAGCGGCAGCACCCGGCAAAAGCGCTTGACCAGGAAGCCGGCCACGTTCTGGTCCTTGAGCAGGAACGAGGTGATCAGAAAGCCCGACAGGTTGAAGAACACCACCATGCCGAGGATGCCGACGCTGTAGTTGAACATGTAGTGGTGCGGCCCCAGCGGCAGCAGGTGGGCGGCCAGCACCAGCAGGATGCTGATGCCGCGCCAGCCGTCGAGCACGGCCAGGTGGGGCGGATGCGCCGGCGGCGCGGCCGCCGGCGTGGTCGGGGAAGCGGACATGACGGCCACTCAGTACAACGGCCGCAGCGGCGCGGCGCCGTGGTGGGTGGACGGGCCGGCGGCCGGCGCGGCGGCCGGCGCGATGCGGTACAGCGCGCAGCCGGCGCCGATGGCGAACCACAGGTACCAGTTGTACGACAGGTAATAGAACATATTGTCGCTGAACGCGCACACCATCAGGTTGATCAGCACGACCACCAAGGTGTAGCTGGCCAGCTTGTCGACCTTGCGCACCTGCGCGAGCTGATGGAGCAGCGAGTAGCACATCCAGGCGAACGCCATCAGGCCGATCACCCCCAGCTCGAACAGCAGCTGCACGTACACGCTGTGCGCGCCCCAGTTTATCTTGCCGGCCAGCGGGAAGAAGACGATCGAGTACTTCATGAACGATTGCAGGCCGTTGCCGATGATGAAGCTGATCGGCGTCATCCAGGCGATCGCCGACTCCCACAGGTAGACGCGCCAGGCGAACGAGTTCAGGTTGGAGTACAGCGTCACCTGGTTGCCCTGCCCCAGGTCGGCGAGGCGGTCGCCCACGCCGGGAACCAGCAGCGCCAGCGCGCCCAGGCCGCCCATGTAGAGCAGGTAGCGGCGCTCGAAGATGAGCGCGTACAGGCCGAAGGCGAGCGCGGTGGCGGTCCAGGCGCTGCGCGTCTTGGTCAGCATCAGCAGGGCCAGCAGCACGAACATGTAGACCACCATGCCCACGCGCACCCGCGTGCGCGTCTTGGCCGGCAGCGTCTTGAACAGGTAGAACGCGACGGCGATGATCACCGTCGTGTAGAACGCCATCACGTTGGGATGGTTGAAGGTGCCGCGCAGGCGGAACTCGCCGCCCACGCGCAGGCCCATCGAGGCCAGCACGAACAAGCTGTAGAGCACGGGAATGAGCGACGACCACAGCATCAGCTTCATGCAGAAACGGAAGTCCTGCGGGGTGCGCACGCAATAGTAGCCGCCGACGAAAACGGCGAAGTACGACACCTCGGACAGGAACAGGCGCGCGGCCTCGCCCTTCTCCGGCGCGGTGAACAAGCCGAGCATGGTCACCAGCAGGAACGGCACCCAGGCCATGTAGCCGCGGCGCGGCACCAGGGTCGGTTTCTCGAACACCAGCAGCATGGCCAGCAGGATCACCGTGGCGTTGATGACGCCGCCGACGCCGATCGCGTAGCCGCCGACCGAGAAGCGGGTCAGCTCGAGCACGTTGTCGCCGCTGGCGCGGAACAGGATGATCATCAGCAAGGTGAGCTTGCGGTCGTAGATGATGAACAAGCCTAACAGTATGGCCGCCGGCAACGCCACCAGCTTGCCCAGGCTGCCTCCCATGAGGTCGACCAGGATCGGGGTGGCCGCGCCCAGCAGCCCTGCCACGCACAGCAGCACAAAGCCCAGCAGATAGACCGGACGGAACGGGTTTTTGACGATGTCGGCTGCTTTGAACGAGCTCAAAGCGGGCCATTTGTGCAAGACTGCCATAGTGTACCTATTGAAAGAAGGGGCGGCGCCGGCCGATTCGCGGGCGCCACCGTAGCGCCGATGCGCTGGTCAAGCCGGTTGCGCCGCCACGCGCATCTTGCGCTTGCCGGGGAAGCGGCGGATCAGCCAGGCGCGCACGGCGTTCCATTCGCCCGTCTCCGGCGTGTTGGCGGCGCGGAAGCGGTGGAAGCGCCACAGCAGGCTGGCCTCGCCCCGCGTGGCGATGGCCTTGCGGTACAACAGTTCGCGGCGCAGCTCGGCCGAATCGCCCAGGCCGCGCGTGACGATGTCGGCCATGCGCGCGTATTCGGCGTCGAAATTGCCCTTGCCGTCGACGTCGAGCAGGATGCCGCCGTGGTTGCAGAACGGCGCCGGATCGAACCACGGCAGCTGGTGCATGGCGCAGAACGAGCGCACCAGCGTGCGCGAGATGTCGATCGACACGGCCATCTGGTCCATGAAGCGGGTGGCGCTGACGTTGTTGCCGTGCCAGCGGTACTTGATCAGCTTTTGCGGCACGTTGGCGCACTTGCCGAGGATGGCGAGCTGGCCGAACAGGAAATAATCCTCGGCCAGCGCCGGCACTTCGATGCGCTGCGCCTCGGGCAGCACGCCCAGGAAGTCGACGCCGTAGCGGATGCCCATGCTGCGCACCGCGTCGAAGCGCAGCATCGACGTCGGGTGCGCGATCGGATTGCGGAACAGGCTGGCGGCGGCCACGCGGGCGCTGCCGATCGGCATGCTCATCTCGCCGATGGGCAGGCCGGCGCCGTCGATGACGTCGGCCTGGCCGCCGATGGCCACCACGTCGGGCATGGCGGCGAACGCGGCCAGCACCACTTCCAGGCGGTCGGGGTAGCAAATGTCGTCGGCGTCGTGGCGCATGACGAATTCGCAGTCGGCGATGGCCAGACCGCAATTGAGCAGGCCCGACAGGCCGTGCGCCTCGGGGAAGCTGTGGACCTCGACGCGCGGATCGCGCGCGTGGTATTCCAGCGCCATTTCGCGGCTGCCGTCGGTCGAACCGTGGTCGAGCACCAGCAGGCGCCAGTCCTGCACGGTTTGCGCCAGCACGCTGTCGATGGACTCCGCCAGGAAGTCCTTGCCGTTTTTCACCGGCAGCAAAATATCAATCTTGGCCACTGTTTTACCCCTGATTAGTTAATTCGTGTTCGGTCCGCAGTGCGTCCGCGCGGCGCGCCGCCAGCGCGTCGATCCGGTCCAGCACCGGGCCCGAGTCGGCGCCGAACTTGCGCGCGAACAGCACCTCGCGTTTGTCGTTGGGGCAGTTGTTTTGCTCGGCGTCGCGGATCACCGGCCCCTCGAACTGCGGCAGATAACTGGCGTCGATGGTCTCCGGGCTCTGCTTGCCCGGCCCCGGCACCCAATGGGTGTAGGTCAGGCTGTGGCTGATGCGGTCGCGGAAGCGCGAATTCCACAGCACCACCTGGAAGAAGAACTCGTCGGAGCAATCGACGAAGCGGCAAAAGCGGAACAGCGCCGGGTGGCGGTCGTGGTAGTCGAGCACGTAACGCACCGCCTCGGCGCTCAGGGCCCACCACTGCGAGCCGGTCACGGCCTCGCCGCCGTTCAGCACTTTTTTATAGTCGCGCAGCGGCAGATTGCGGTTCATCCAGTGCTGCAGCGGCCAGCGGAAGCGCGCCAGCGGCTTGCCCTTGCGGATCCAGTAGTGCGTGATGCGTTCCAGCGTCTTGCCGTACTGCAGGTTGGGCAGCGCGTATGCCTCGATGAACTCGGTGCCGCGGTGACGTTCGAGGAAATCCTCGATATAGGACACCGGCTGCAGCGGATAGCAGGCCCCGCTCAGCAGCACGAAGTACTCGGCGTCCGGGCGCGCCGCGGCGGCCCCGCGCATCAGTTCCAGGGTCGCCTTGACCAGCGACACGTCGCCCCAGCCGCAACGCACCCGCCGGTCGATGAACGTCACCGACGGCGAAGCGAGCGCGGCGAACGGCGCGATGTCGGCGTTGGCGTCGATGTGCACATGGAACGAGGCGCCCGGCGCCGACAGGCGCGCGATCAGCCGGCCCAGATGGGCCGGATTGTTGTGCGCCAGGATCAAGTACGCGAGTCGCACGCCTACACCTTGACCAGCCGCACCAGGTCGCTACCGCCGGTCCATTCGTTGATGTAGGTCGAGTTCTTGCCGTAGCTGTTGTCGATCACCGTGTTCTTCTTGTCCATCAGGCACGACAGGATGTGGCCGTGCAGGCGGTCGGTGACGATGTGGTCGTGGCGCGAGAACAGCGCCACCGCCTTCGACGAGAAGCGCTGCGCCACCGGCACCCAGTACCACGGTCCCAGCAGCTTGCTGGCGGTTTCCCAGCGGCGCGCCTTGAAGCGGCCCTCGAGGCGCCAGGCGAAGTCGATCAGGCGCTTTTCGCCGCCGACCACTTCGACCCAGTCGGTGCGGGTGTCGAACGTCAAGTCCTTGAGCGACTCCGGCACGGCCGGCTTTTCGACGTCGACGCGCTCGATGCGCAGCACGCCGCGGCCGTTGCCGGTGCTGGCGATCGGGTACAGCTGGTGCGCCATGTCCGGCACCAGGTAGACGTGGTCGGAAAACTGGTGGGCGATGCCCTGCGAGACCTTGTCGCGGATGAAAATATGGACGTCGTTGTGCTTACGGAACACGGCCGCCGAGCGGTCGCGCTTTTCATCGGTCGAGAAAAATATCGTTTGCGGCAGCATCACGATGCGGTTGTTCGGGAAGCGCGTGATGATCTCTTCGCGCAGGTCGTTGATGTTGGCGTACAGGTCGCCGAAGTTGCCGCCGCCGTGGAACACCAGGATGTCGCCCGGCTTGACCCACTCCGGCTGGAAGGCCGAGGCGGTCGAGGTGGTTTTCGGGGACAGGTTTTTTTTCTTGAAAAAGGCCAGCGTGCCCTGCATGATCAACAGATCGCCGATGTTGTCGTGCATCGGGATGTCGATATAGTGAAACTCTTTGCCTTTGAGCAGGTCGTAAATGACGTCGTGGGTTTTCTGCAAATCCAACATCATCGAACGGTGGTCTTTCATGTTTAACTCCGAATGCTTGCGATTAATTATTTAGCGCGCGTGACCAGCTTGCGCACCAGTTGGAGATCTTCCTTGGTCGGCAGGAAATCGGGCATCGGCTCCTTGAGCTTGGTGACGCTCAGTACGATCGTCATCACCAGGCGCAGGCAGGCGCCGCACAGCATCAGCAACGCCAGGTAGACATAGGTGTTCTCGTGCGGCAGGAACGGGATGGCGATGAGCACCGGCACGATCGAGATGAACTGGCGCGCCAGCACCAGGCCCGGCTGGCCGGCGGCGTTGAAGCGCTGCGCCAGGGTCCAGCTGGCGCCGCCGATGACGCATTCGAACAGCAAGATGGCGAACGGCACCGTCATGTCGGCGAAGGCCTTGCCGTACACCAGGGTCAGCGCCCACGGCGCCAGCGCCGCGCCCACGGCGGCCATCGCCATGAGCGGCATGAACGTAACGCGGAAGGCGTTGCGCACGGCCTGGCTCAGCTGCTGCTCGTCGCGCCCGGCGAAGCGCGAGAACAGCGCCACCGAGATCGATTCCTGCACCGCGCCGATCAGGCGCGAGGTGGTGAAGGCCAGCGCGTAATAGCCGTATTCCTTGATGGTGCCGCGGTTGAGCAGGAACAGCTTGTCGAAATTGAGCAGGAAGATGCCCAGCAAGCCGATGCCCTGCTGGTGCAGGCCGTAGCGCACCACGAACCACGGACGCACCGGTTCGCGCACCTCGTCCTTGAGTTGCCAGATGCGGTGCTGGCGGGCCCACCACAGGCCGGCGCCGGTGATGGCCACGAGCACCAGCAACTGCATCACCAGGATTTGTTCGAACGTGACGACCTTGAACCACAGCAGCAACGGCAGCATCAGCACCAGGTTGCCGAACACCTGGGCGAAGCGCAGCACGTTGAAGAAGTGCAGGTTCGAGTGCAGCTGGGTCAGCGAGAACAGATAGGTCTGGGTGGCCATGAAGGCGGCGAAGGACAGGATCAGCCACCAGACCTGGTGCAGCTCGGCCGCGTGGCTCAGCTGCAGGCCGGCCGCCGACAGCCCGACCGCCAGCGCGCTGACGCCCAGCAACGAAAAAATGAACAGGCGCAGGTAGGGGAAACGCCGCGCCGCGCCGAAGTGGTAGACATAGCTGCTGCCCATGCCGCACTGGGCCACGGTGGCGGCCAGGGTGCAGATCAAGAGCGCCGCCGACAGCAGCCCGCGTCCCTCGGGACCGAGCAGGCGGGCGTTGATCACGGACGAAATGAAGCCCACCACGGTCATGCCCATGGTGGTCATCAGGGTCTTGCCAAAGGCGCGCGACAGGCCGGACACGGGGGCGTTGGCCGCCATCATGGCGCGGCCTGCGGCGGGGCGGCCACCAGCGCGTGGCCGCGCTTGTCGTTGGCCGCCACCAGCTGGCGCAGGAAGTCCTGCTGCACGGCGTACGCGGCCTTCGTTTCGCTCTGGTCGCGCACCAGGGTCGAGGCGCGCACCAGGATGCCGTCGGCGACCTTGCCGGCCAGGCCGTCGCGGAAGATTTTCATGCGCATGTCGAAGCCGCCCTGCGGGTAGGCGTCGCTGATGCGGGTCCAGTAGGTGACCGCCTCGAGCCGGTTCTGGCTGGACGCGATCATGTGCTTGCCCGGCAAGGTGCCGGTCGGCGTCACCGCCAATTGCGCCGGGCTCAGCGCGATGACCTTGTAGCCCTGGGCCGGATAGCAGATCTCGGGCAGGTGCAGCTTGACGTCCTGCCGCTGTTCCCTGGCGTAGGCCAGGGCCAGCATGACTTGCACGCCGTCGCGGTTGACATAGGTGCGCATCAGCACGTCGTCGTACGGTTGCTCCTGGTTGCGCCCGCCGTCCTCGGCGGTCGACAGTTCGGCCTGGGCGCTGGCGTTGGGCAGCTCGGTCCAGTCGCCGAAGCGGGTCGGCACGCTGGTCGCCAAGGTGGTGCCGCCGGCCACCGACTCCAGGGTCGGCGTGAGCGCGTGCGCCAGGCCGACCGTGCCGACCATGGCCACCAGCATCGCCAGCGCCGGACGCAGCGCCACGTGGGTCAGCTTGCTCCAGGCGCCGGCGGCCACGGCCGGCAGTTGCAGGCCGGCCTGTTCGTCGTCGTCGCGCTTGGTGCGGTTGCGCACCAGCCAGCTCAGCGCGCTGTCGACGCCGATGATCAACAGCAGCGCCGACAGGAACAGCACCAGGCCGGAGAAGCCGTGCAGGAAACCCTGGCCGGCGGCGTCGCCGAGGTGGTAGGTGATCAGGGACAGGAACATGATGCGCAAGGTGTTGGCGGCGAACGAGATCGGCACGATCAGGATCGCCAGCACGACGTTGCGCACCACCGACGGGTGGCGCACCAAATTCATGTACAGCAGGCCCAGCGCCTCGAGCGTGAACAGCGAGTTCAGGCCGGCGCAGGCGTCGGCCACCAGCAGCTGGTACTGGCCGATGGTGAGGATCACGCCGCTGCGGGCGATCGGATAGCCGAACCAGTACAGCAGGTGTTCGGTGGCGTACGAGACGCCGATTTTCATCGGCAGGGTCAGCACGTCGACGATCGAGGCCGGCAGCGGGATCATGAACAGCATGAAGAAGAAGGCGAACCACATGCGCGACCAGGTGCGCACGCCGTAAAAGGCGATCAGCACGCCGCTGAGCACGGGGATCAGCGAACCGACCTCGAGCAACAAGACGCCCTGCGAGCGGCCCAGCACGTACGACAGCAGGCCCAGCACGAGCGCGGCGGCGCCGGCCAGCGGCGCCGGCCGGCGCTCGAAGCGCTGCTGCGACAGCAGCTGGCGCATGCGGAAATACAGGAAGCCGAAGGCGACGGTCATGACGATCGGGCCGTGGGCGTTGCGGTCCGAGCTCCAGGCGCCGTGGAACAGGTCCCAGAACGTCGGCAGGTAGATCACGCCCAGCCCGACCAGCAGGAGGATCGACGGCGCCAGCGCCGCGCGCGGCGAGCTGACAGGTTGGCTGAGCATGGTGTCCATCGCGGTCTGAGGGTTACGGTTAGAGTACGGTTAGAAATTATTGAGCACGGTGCCGACGACGTGCACGCGCGCCTCGCCCAGCGCGCCGATCAGGTCGTGCACGTGGTTGACGTGGGAAGCGTCCTGGCGGGTGACCACCAGCGCGGCGCCGGCGCGGCCCGACACCATCTGCGCGTCCGAGCATTCGCTGCCGGCCGGGGTGTCGATCAGGATCACGTCGAACTGCGGCGCCAGTTCGCGCAGCAGCTTGCCCAGCGCCGGACGGCCCAGCAGCTCGGACGGGTTCGGCGGCGGCGCGCCGGCCGTCAGCACCGACAGGTCCAGCAGCGCCGGCACCCGTTGCACCGCCTCGACGCCGTTGCGGTCCGACAGCACCGACGACAGGCCGACCCGGTTCTCCAGGCCGAACAGCGCGTGCTGGCTCGGATGGCGCATGTCGGCATCGATCAGCAAGGTGCGTTGGCCCTGCTGCGAGAACACCACGGCCAGGTTGGCGGCCAGGAAGCTGCGTCCGTCGCCGCGCTCGGCGCCGGTGATGGCCAGCGCGCGGCGCTCGTCGCCGGTCTCGAACCAGCGCCACATCAGCTGGTTGCGCAGCGCCCGCAGCGATTCGACGCGGGCGGTGAACGGCTCATAGGCGGCCACCACGGTCTCGCTGATGGCGCTCTCGCCGCGCAGCAGGTAGGGGTAGTCGTACTGGCGCGACAGCGCGAACTCGATGTCGGCCGTGCTGAGCACGCCCAAGGCCAGCGCGGCGTCGCCGAAGCGCACGTTGTGCTCGACTTGGTGGCGCATCACCTTCTCGGCGTCGGCCACCGACAGGCGCCCCTGTTTGATCAGGATGGCGCCGATCGAGCGGTCCGGCACGGACGCCGTTGACGGCTTCTCGCGCAACTCCGGCGCCGGGTAGGATGGGACGGTATTCGAATTCATGTGGATGCTCCGTGTAAGTCGGTGTGCCCGGTGGCGGGTCGGGTCATTGCTGCAGCTGCGCCATCGGCGCGGCCGGACGGTTGCGCAGCACGCGTTTGGACACGCGCGGCGTGGCGATCACGCCCAGCACCGGCAGGCCGAAGGCGTCGGCCATGTGGGACGCCGAGCGCACCCGCTGGTCGAGCAGCTCGAGCAGCAGCACGGCGCCGCCGCCGAGGATGGTGCCGATCACCAGGGACAGGGCGATGTTGAGCAGCAGGCGCGGCGAGGCTGGCGCGGTCGGCACGTTGGCGGTCGACAGCACGGCGATGTCGGACTGCTTGGACTGGCCCTCGAGGTTGGTGGCGTTGTAGCGCTGCATGGCCGACTCGTACGAGCGGCGGGCGTTGTCGGCTTCGTTGCTGAGCACGACGAACTCGTCGCGCGCGCCGTTCATCTCCAGCACGCGCGCCTTCTGCGCGGTCAGCGCGGCGCGCAGTTCGGCCTCGCGCTGCTTGTAGATGGTGCTGGTGCCGGCCACGCCGCTCGAGGCGATGCGGATCTGGTCGTTCAGGCTCGAGCGCAGTTTGTCGACCTCGGACTTGGCCGACATGTACTGCGGGTGGTTCGGCGCGAGGCGCTGGGCGGTGTCGGCCAGCTTGGCCTCGGCCAGCGCCAGGCTCGACTTCAGTCCCTGGATCAGGCTGTTGTTGAGCACGTCGGGCGAGCCCTCGGCGCCGCCGCTGGCCTGGCGCGAGCGCGATTGCGCCTCCATCGACTGGTTCTGGGCCTGCACCAGTTGGCTCGACAGTTCGTTCAGGCGCGCCATCTCGACGTCGACGCGGGTGTCGGCGTTGTAGATGTTGTTGTCCTTCTGGTACTTCGACAGGCGGCTCTGGGCCACTTCGTACTGCTCGCGCAGCAGCTTGATCTGGGTGTTGATGAAGCCGGAGGCCTGCTGCGCCGGGTCGGTCTTCAGTTGCACGCTGAACTGCATGTAGGCGTCGGCGAAGGCGTTGGCGACGGCGGCGACGAACTTCGGATCGGCGCCCTGGAAGTTAATCGTCAGCACGCTCGAGTCGCGCGACGGCTCGATCTCGACCTTGGCCAGCAACAGGTTGGCCAGCCATTCCTTGATGGTGATGTCGGCGCTGCCCTTGGTGGCGTCGGCGAACTGCTGCTGCACGGCCGGGCTCTCGGCCAGGCGCAGGTTGTCGACCACCTTGAGCGCGACGCTCTTGCTGCGGATGATGTCGGCCTGGGTGATGACGTAGCCGGCCATCATCTGCACGGGCAGGCTCATGCCGGTGACCGGATCGACGCCCTTGGTGTTGAGCACCAGCGCGGTGCTGGCCTTGTAGACCTTGGGCAGCATCAGGCTGATGACGACGGTGGCGGCGACCGTCACCGCCAGGATCATCAATACGATCTTGTAGCGGGCGCGCAGCGCCAGGAGCAAATGGGTGAAATTCATGGTTGTCTTCTCAAAATGGTCGATCGATCGCAAACGCGCCGGAGGCCGGCCTGGCGGCCGGCGCTATCAGAACAGGCTCTCGCGCACGTACAGCACGTCGTCGTTCTGCACCAGATCGTCGTACTTGGCTTCGAGGATCTGCAGCTTGCCTTCGGCGTCGCGGCGCTTGATGCGCAGGCCGCGCTCGGTGCCGCGCGGGGTCAGGCCGCCGCCGGCGGCGAGCGCCTGCAGCACCGTCATCGAGCGTTCGATGCGCAGCATGCCAGGACGCTGCACTTCGCCGTAGATGTAGAAGCGCGGCGCGCGCTCGACGTAGACGACGTCGTTGCCGCTCAGTTCGAGGTCCGTCTTCATGTTGCTCGTGCGCACCAGTTCGGCGACGTCGATGACGTCCTTGGTGGTGGTGCCGTTGCGCGTACGCAGCACGGTGACGGTGTCGCCGCCGTCGACGCTGACGCCGCCGGCCAGCGCCAGCACGTCGAGCACGCTACGGCTGCCGTCCAGCGGATAGCGGCCCGGGCGGCCCACCTGGCCCAGCACCGACACCTGCTGGCTTTGCAGCAAGGTGACGATCATGTTCACCTGCGGGTTCTTGACGAAGCCGCCCGACACCAGCAGCTGGGCGATCTTCTTTTCGGCCGCCGCCGTCGGCAGGCCGGCCACGGCCACCTGGCCCACCAGCGGGAAGGTGATGAAGCCCGACGAGCTCACGCGCGTCTCGGTGGTCAGGTCGGGGTTGTTGTAGACCGAGATCTTGACCACGTCGCCGGTGCCGAGCAGCAGCTCGGCCGCGCCGGCCGTGCCCAGGGTCAGCGCCAGCAGCGACGCCATCATCCAAAATACGATTCGTTTCATAATATGTTCTCCGTGTGGTGCGGTGTGGATGGGCGGCCCCGGAGGGCCGCCGCGTTATTTCAGTCCGGCCACGCCGCGGGCGTGGGCGTCTTCCTGCCCGGCCGGTGCGGCGGCGGCCGGCGCGGCCGGGGCTGCGCCCGGCGTGCCCGGCGCGGCCGGCTGGTCGGCCTTGTTGACGTACTCGATCTTGGTGGCCGCGCGCAGGCGCGCCAGTTCGGCCGCGGCGGCCTCCTTGCCGCGGGTGTTCATCAGGTACTGCTCGATCTGCGGCGTCGACGCGGCCAGCTCGACCGGCGTGTCGCGCACGTCGGTGATGGTGACGACGGTGCTGCGCTCGCCCTCGCGGATGATGAACAGCTGGCCTTTGGGCAGCGACAGCAGCTTGTCGCCCAGCGCCGGCGCCAGGTCGGCGTAGCTGCGCGAGATCTGGTTGCGGGCGTACTTGACGTTGTTGCGGTCGAGCAAGGCGGCCACGTCCTCGAGCGACTTGGCCGCGTCGATGTCCTTCTTGAGCGCGTCGGTCAGGTCGGCCGTCGGCAGCACCAGCTGGCGCATGTCGATCGTCTTACGCTGGGAGAACAGCGCCGGATGCTTGTCGAAGTAGTCCTTGACCTCTTCCTTGGTCGGCTTGGCCGGCGTGCCGACCTTCTTCTGCAGGTAGGCCTGGGCCAGGATCAGCGACTTGGCGCGCTCGATCGCCTGCACCACCTTGGGATCGCGGTCGGTCTTGTCCTTCATGGCCTCGTTGATGAGCAGCTGGCGGTCGACCAGCGACGCCAGGATCTGCGGACGGGCCTGCTGTTGCTGGGCGCCCGGCACGCCGGAGCGCGCCAGTTCCTCGTTCAGCTGCAGCGCGGTGATTTCCTCGCTGCCGACCTGGACCAGGGCCTGGCCGGACTTGGTGTCGCTTTTGCCGCAGGCGGCCAAACCGGCCACCAGCAACAGCGCCAACGCGCCGCCGCCGACCCGGCGCAGACCGTGGCGTCGCGCGACGCCGTCAAATTTTGTATGGTTCAAGATAGTCTTCCTCAGTCACTTGTGGCGGCGGTCAAGGGCTGCGACCGGCGTGGGGGGCAAAGTATGCGTTCCGCTCAAACGATTGTCAATATTATAAAGGCTATGCATTAAATGCAACCTCCAACCCGGATTCTCGCACAAATATCGCAATGCAGCATTTCAATTCGGCGTCCTCCGCGATAAGCCGTGGTCAATGGGCGTTTTCCCGCTTGGCCACCACTAGCACGGTGCGCACGATGATCCATAAATCGAGCCACAGCGACCAGTTGCGCAGATAGTCCAGATCGTACTCGATGCGCGCCTCCATCTTGTCGAGCGTCTCGGTCTCGCCGCGCAGGCCGTTGACCTGGGCCCAGCCGGTGATGCCCGGCTTGACCTTGTGGCGCAACATATAGCCCTTGATCAGCTTGCGGTACTGCTCGTTGTGCGCGACCGCGTGCGGGCGCGGCCCGACGATGCTCATGCGTCCCTGCAGCACGTTGAAGAACTGCGGCAACTCGTCGAGCGAGCTGCGGCGCAGGAAGCCGCCCACCCGGGTGATGCGGCTGTCGCCCTTCTTGGCCTGCACCACCTTGTCGCCGTTCTCGGTCACCGTCATCGAGCGGAACTTGTAGACGATGATCTCCTCCCCGTTGAGGCCGTAACGGCGCTGCGGGAAGATGACCGGTCCGGGCGAGGACAGCTTGACGGCCACGGCGATCACCAGCATCACCGGGATCAGCATGATCTGGATCGCCAGCGCCAGCACGATGTCGCTGCAGCGCTTGATGATGCTGTTGACGCCGGTGAACGGCGACTCGCGGATGCCGATCACCGGCATGCCGCCGACGCTGCCGAAGCGCGCCTGCATCAGGTCGAACACATAGATGTCGGGCAGGAAGTAGACCGAGGCGGTGGTGTCCTCGAGCTCGTCGAGCAGCTGGCGGATGCGCGGCTGGGCCGAGATCGGCTGGCTGATGAAGATCATCTTGATCTGGTGCTGGCGCACATAGGCGGCGATGTCGGACATCTTGCCCAGCATCGGGTGGGCCACGCCGTCGACCCGGCGCTCCGGGCCGCGGTCGTCGAAGTAGCCGTGCACATTCATGAGCAGGTTGGGCAGGCGGCCGATGGTGGCGGCGAACTTGACGCTGACGTCGTTGGCGCCGACGATCACCACCGAACTCAGCTGCCCGCGGCGCGGGTCGGCGCCCAGCCGGTGCGCCGCCAGGTGGGCCAGCAGCATGGCCACCGGCGTGGCCACCATCCACACCAGCACCACGGTGCGGTCGTAGTGCGGCACCATGCCGCTGGCGTAGCCGATCAAGGTCAGCAGCACCACCGTCAACAGCCAGCCCAGCACCAGGTCGCGCGCGGCGGCCCAGCGTCCGCCGGTGTGCCAGCTACGGTAGGGGTCGATGTATTTATAGACCGACGAGGCGACGAAGAAGGCGATGATGGTCAGCACCAGCGAATAGCCGGTGAAACTGGCGCCCAGCACGACCGTGCACAGATACAACATCCCCATGATAATCAGGGGATCGACCACACGTTCGAAAAAGGTAATCAGGGGACTTTCGTTGACCGTCATGACCTTAGAACTCTACGCTGGCGTTGAAAGAGATGCCTTTGGCGCGGAAGCTCGACGTGCGCGCCGCCGCGCTGCCGTCGCGGCGGGTGGCGAAGCCGTTCAGGCTCAGCGCCACCTGGCGCGCCACCTGGTAGGTCCCGCCGACCGAGGCGGTGCGCGACTCGTCGCTCAGGCCGGTCAAGTTGGTTACCCCGCTGAGCGGCTCGAAATCGCGCTTCTCGTTTTTCAACTGGCCGTTGAAGCTCAGCTTGGACGTCGGCGTCCACTTGAAGCCGACGCTCTGGCCGGTGCTCAGCGCGCTGTTGACGACGGTGCCCTCGGCGGCGCCGAACTCGCGCCACAGCATGGCGTTGAACTGGGTTTGCGCCAGCACCGCCCAGTTGACGATCAGGCGGCCGTTGACGCCGCTGTCGTCGCGCACGGACTCGGTGTCGTGGCGCCGTTTCACCCAGCCGCCCAGGAAGATGACCTGCGTCACGCCGCTGGCGAGCCAGGTGACGTTGACCTTGATCTCGTCCTGCTTGTAGCCGTTGTCGATGACGGCACCGGTGATCGGGTTGGTGCCCAGGTTGTCGTAGTCGCCCTTGAGCTGGCGCGCCACCAGGCCGAACGTGCTGCCGCTGCTGGCGATATAGTCGAAGCCCGCCTCGGTGGCCTTCTCGGTGCGGTTGTTATAGGCTTGCGACGCCGTGTCGAAGCCGAAGCGCTCGCTGGTGTAGCCGGCGTGGACCTGCCACGACGGATGGAACAGCCAGTTGCCGTCGACATAGCGCCGGTTGTCGGTGCGCAGGTTGCGCTGGCTGCTGCTGTTGTTGAAGTCGGCGAACGAGGCCAGCGACTCGCTGTACTTGATACCGGCGTGGCCGCTGAACTGATTGCCCACGCGCCACAGCCATTCGGCGGCGGCGTCCTTGCCGGTATAGTCGAGCGCGGTGTTCTTGTTGAACGCGACCTTGCTCGCGCTGGCCGACGCCGTGACCACCTGGCGCCCGATCGGGCGCTCCGCCCGGAAGCCGGCCACCAGGGTGGTGTAGGTGTCGGAGCCGCCCGCGTCTTTGTCGCGGGTATTGTCGGCGCGCAGCAAATTGTCGTCGTAGGAGTAGCCCGCCGAGACATAGGGTTGGATGGTGTCGCTGATCTGGGCGCGCGCCGCAGGGGCGAACAGGCCGCTGATAATCAGGGGCAACGCGATGAGTTTCCCGGCGCCGGGTGCGCGCCTTACGCCCACAGTGCCGTCCGCGTCGACAGGGAAAACAACCAGGATGTTCTTGTATGCGATCTCAACATTTTTGCTCTTAGTCCTAGAGAGTGTACGCCTGGGCGGCGTACCGTGGGTTACCCTGTAAAGCAGCCTCGTCCGGCACGCCGGAAGCCCGGCCGTGACGGCGACCCCGAATCATATCACCGTGACAACAAGACTTCCACACATTACATTTTCGACAGCGGCCGTGGGGAGCCGACGCCGTAAAATTATATTTGAAGCAACCCCGGGTGTCTATACCGCACCGCAACATTTTTTCATCCCGGGGGAGCTTATCGCTGGCGCGCCTCGATCTCTTCCCACTTTTCCAGCGCCGCCAGCAGTTCGGCCTCGATCTGCTCGACGCGGGCGTTGACCCGTTTGGCCTCGGCGGCGTTTTTCTTGTAGAAATCCGGGTCCGACAGCTGCAGCGCCAGCGCGCTTTGCTCGTCCTCGAGCGCGGCGATCAGCTTGGGCAGCTCGTCGAGCTCGCGCTGTTCCTTGAAGCTGAGCTTTTTGGCCTTGGCGGCCGGGGCGGCCATCGTCGAGACCGGCTCGGCCGCCTTGACGGCGGCGGCCGGCTTGGCCTTGGGCGCGGCAGCGACCGTGTCGCGCACCCGCTCCCAGTCGCTGTAGCCGCCGACGAACTCGCGCCACTGGCCCTGCCCCTCGGCGACGATGACCTGGGTGACGACGTTGTCGAGGAAGGTGCGGTCGTGGCTGACCAGGAACACGGTGCCGGTGTATTCCTCGAGCAACTCCTCGAGCAGCTCCAAGGTGTCGATGTCCAGGTCGTTGGTCGGTTCGTCGAGCACCAGGCAGTTGGCCGGCTTGGCGAACAGGCGCGCCAGCAGCAGGCGGTTGCGCTCGCCGCCGGAGAGCGACTTGACGGGCGAGCGCGAGCGCTCCGGGGAGAACAGGAAGTCGTTCAGGTAGCTCATCGAGTGCTTGCGCTGGCCGTTGACCTCGACCCAGTCGCTGCCCGGCGAGATGGTGTCGATCAGGCTGGCCTCCTCGTTGAGCTGGGTGCGCATCTGGTCGAAGTACGCCACCTGCAGCTTGGTGCCCAGGCGGGCGCTGCCGTTGTCCGGCGCCAATTCGCCCAGGATCATCTTGAGCAGGGTGGTCTTGCCGGCGCCGTTGGCGCCGATCAGGCCGACCTTGTCGCCGCGCAGGATGGTGCCGGTGAAGTTGTCGACGATGACACGGTCGCCGAAGCGCTTGCTGACGTTTTCCAGCTCGGCGACGATCTTGCCCGAGCGTTCGCCCGAGCCGACCTCCAGCTTGACCTGGCCCTGCTGCTCGCGGCGCGCCGAGCGCTGCAGGCGCAGCGCCTCGAGGCGGCGCACGCGGCCCTCGTCACGCACGCGGCGCGCCTTGACGCCCTTGCGTATCCACACCTCCTCCTGCGCCAGGAACTTGTCGAACTTGGCGTTTTCCACCTCCTCGTTCTCCAGCTGCTCGGCCTTGCGGGTTTGGTAGGTGGTGAAGTTGCCCGGGTAGGACAGCAGGCGGCCCCGGTCGAGTTCGATGATGCGGGTGGCGACGTTGTCCAGGAAGGAGCGGTCGTGGGTGATGAACAGCACGCTGCCCTTGAAGTCGCGCAGCAGGCCCTCGAGCCACAGGATGGAGCTGAAATCGAGGTGATTGGTCGGTTCGTCGAGCAGCAGCACATCCGGCGCCGACACCAGCGCGCGCGCCAGCGCCACGCGCTTTTGCATGCCGCCCGAGAGCGTCTTCATCAGCATGTCGCCGGTCAGGTTCAGCTTGTCGAGCACGGTTTCGACCTTGTTCGACAGGTTCCACGCGTCGCCGGCGTCGAGCTTGACCTGGATGTCGTGCATGCGCTCCATGACGGCGTCGTCGTTGCCCTGGCCGAACTGGCCGGTCAGTGCGTCGTACTCCTTGAGCAGCGCCGGCAGCTCGCCCATGCCGGCGGCCACGGCGTCGTGCACCGTCATCTCCGGATCGAACGCCGGTTCCTGCTCGACATAGGCGATCTGGATGTTTTGTTGCATCACCAGCAAGCCGTCGTCGAGCTTGAAGCGGCCCGAGATCACCTTCAGCAGCGACGACTTGCCGGTGCCGTTGCGGCCGATCAGGCCGACGCGCTCGCCGGCCTCCAAAGAAAATTCCGCGTGGTCGAGCAGCGCGACGTGTCCGAACGCGAGTTGCGCCGAAGAAAGAGAGATGACAGCCATAGTGAGTAGAGTGTGTTGGCGACGCGCCGCGTAAGGGCAAGTCGTCGTTGGGATGGAAGAAACGTGCATTGTACCGACAGTGGCGCTCCAGGTGCCAGAATCCTTCGTCGCCGACGCCAAAGCCCGCCCCGCCGCCGCGCCGCTTGGGCTATAATGCGCTCGCCCGTAGCGTCCTCCCCGTAGCACAATGGATAGTGCACATGCCTCCTAAGCGTGGGATACTGGTTCGATTCCAGTCGGGGGGACCACCGGCTCCCCTACCCTCGTCCCATGCCCTCGTCCCGCGCCCCTTCCCGCACCCTTTCCCCTGCCCGGCGCCCTCGCCCGAACCGCCGTCCTTGCGCCAACCAGATGTTCTTACGCAACAATTTTTTCGATATGGAATCGACAACGCCCATGCGGCGCTGCGACATTTTTTACCTATGAAAATTCCCCCGGCGCACCCCGCATAGCCGCCCGGCACTGTAAATTTTGCGTAAAAGAAATTCACAAACCCGATTTGATGCCCTATAATAAGTTTCATAAAAGCACAAATTGCTCACGGTCAGTTACAGCCTTCATATAAATTCGAGGACTGTACATGAGATTTAGCCCTACCCGACTGCGCGCCCTGCTCGCGTCAACCTGCATCATCGGCGCAGCGATGTCGTCGTTCCCGTTCACGGCCCAGGCCCAAAACACCTATGATTCCCCCACCGGATGGGGCAATTACAATCGGATGTTCTCGGTGGATTCACCTTGGAACACCCGTCCGCTCAAACCCAAGCTCGGCACGTTCGAGCTGCGCAAGCCCGTCTTCAATCCCGGCTGGATTCCGGCCGTCGGCGGCGGCGACTACTCGCTGACGGTCTTCAAGGCCACGGCCAACGACAAGCCCGTGACCGTGCACAACGTGCCCGATCCGGACTCGGCCAAAACCCGCAACATCGTGCTGCCGCATTGGCCGGCCGGGGTGACGGCCGCCAGCGGCAGCGACGGCCACGCCGACATCGTCGACACGCAAACCGGCATCGTCCACTCGTTCTTCCAGCTCAAGTATGTGGGCGGAAAATGGACCGCCACCATGTACTCGTGGTCGCGCCTGGACGGCAGGGGCTGGGGCGACGCCGTCCACTGGAGCCAGGGGGCGCGGGCGTCGGGCGTGCCGGCGTCGGGCGGCTTGATCCGCAAGCACGAGATCGACGATGGCGCCGAACTCTACCGGCACGTGCTGGCCATGGCGCTGCCGAGCCAGTCGCTGGCGAACGGCATCGGTCAGCCGACCTACGTGTATCCGGCCACGACGGCCGACACCACGGCCTATTCCAACACCGGGGCGATCCCGCTGGGGACACGCATCATGCTGCCGGCCTGGTTCGACCACACCACGATCACCAACCCGGCGCTGCGCAAGATCGCCAACACCCTCAAGATCTACGGCGCCTTCGTGGTCGACCGCACCTACGACACGGCCTACAGCATCTATGTGGAGAACGGCGCCAAGTTCACGCTCATGCCCAACGGCTGGGACACCCGGGTGGTGGCCGACCTGGAGCGCATGCGTTCGGCGTTGCGCCCGGTGGTGTGGTCCGAAACCTGGGTGAACGGCGCCGGCAAGCCGCTCGCGAACGTTGAAAAACCGGGCGTGTTATCGATGCGCGGCGACTGGCAGGTGCAGGGCGGCGGCGTCGGACCGGGCAGCTTCGATACCTGGCAACAGGCGTTGACCTTCCCCTACACCGAGAAGAAGCTGAGCCAGATCAACTACAGCACCGGGGCCAGCCACGTCAGCTGGGCCAAGCTCAAGACCGGCGAGATGATGCGCTTCACGTCGGTGGCCAGCGGCGGCGCCACGATCCGCTTGCAAGTACGTGTGGGCAATGCGCTGTACTTCGACAGCAGCTACCTGGGCGACGGATCGTCGGCGACCTTCGCCTGGCCGAATTCGTCGCTGGGCAAGATCTCGGTGGTCTTGCTGGCCGACAGCGGTGTCTACACCGCGTCCAAGGTGCGCGGCGTGCTCACCAACAACTAAGGTGTATCGGCGGCGCGGACCTGAGCGCGCCGCCCGCCCGCCGCCGCGGCGGTGGGCAAATCCGAGCGCCAGCGCGCGCACGGCCGCTCGACGAAGACATGCACCAGATACGCGAAGAGCAAGCTGCAGCCGAACGCGGCCAGCGCGACCACCACTTGTTGCTGGAACAACGAGGCGCCGACTTTGAGAAAGAAAAAGTGGCTCAGATAAAAGGTGTAGGACAGCTTGCCCATCACTACCACCGGCCGCCAGTTCAGCGGCGCGAACACCGGCCACGCCGGATGGCGCACCGCCAGCCAGAAAATCGGCAGGAAGGCCAACCCTTGCAGCGTGTAGCGCAGCGTTTCGCGGAAGCCGGCGTCGCGCGCCAGCAGGCAAAATATCAATAACGACACCGCCGCGCCCAGCGCCGCCACCTTGACGCCGGCGCCCAGGCGCGCGCCGGCGTTGTCGAGCGCGGGGTTGCAGCACACCCCCATCACGCAACCGAACAGGATGCTGTCGATCCGCGTGTCGCTGGCCAGGTAGGTGCGCTCGACCGGTGCGTGCAAGCCGTACACCAGCACGCAGCGCCACAGCAGCACGGCCAACGCCAGCGCCAACAGTATCCTGGCCACGTGCGCGTAACGCCAGCGGCGCAGGCAGACCATCAGCAACAGCGGAAACAACAGATAAAAGTGCTCCTCGACCGCCAGCGACCAGAAGATGCCGGTGCCGTAGACGAGTCCCGGCAACCCCGAGGCGATCATATAGTAGTTGGTGACCTGCAAACTTTGCGCCAGCACACCGGGCCAGGTGGCCGTGTGGGGCACCACGCCCAGCAAGCCCAGGCCCAGGATCAGCAGCAGCACCAGATACATCGGCGGCAAAATCCGGTAGGCCCGGCGCAGGTAGAACAACTTGAAGTCGATGCCGCCGGTGGCGGCATATTCCCGCCGCAGCAAGGTCGTGATCAGATAGCCGCTGAGGAAGAAAAACGCCGTCACGCCCAGGCCGCCGGGCACCACGTCACCCCAGCCGGCATGCCCGAAAAAGACCAGGATGGCGGCGGCGGCGCGTATGCCGTCGAGCGATGCCAGATGAAATTTATCGGACGGCTGCATAAAGCCTTTCAACGGAATCTCACTGCCCTGCCGGCCACGGCGGCCAGGCGCCGGAAATCAATATTCTACACGGCATACATTTCTGATCAAATTCCGTTCCACACAACAATATCTGTTGCATCCAAAATATTTTTCTACTTACATCGCCTAGCTGCCGAACCACGCCATCAAAATATGCGGTATCATCGCCCGATAAATGCCAATAAAATAACAGGCATTAAAAAATAATAAACTATTTTCGGGTCCAAAACCATGAGCAAATCCAGCATCCAGACCGATATCGGCGGGCTGCGGGCGCTCAGTGTCGTCATGGTGGTTCTCTACCATTTCAACCTGCGCATCCTCAGCGGCGGCTTCATCGGCGTCGATATCTTCTTCGTCATCTCCGGCTACCTGATGACCAAAATCATCCATGGTGGCATGCTGGATGGTAATTTCCAATACGGACACTTCCTGCTCAAGCGGGCGCTGCGGATCTTCCCCGCGCTGTTCGTCATGGTGCTGGCGTTGCTGCTGGCCGGCGCCCTGCTGCTGCCGCCGCCGGACCTGGCCAGCCTCGCCCGCCAATGCCTGCGCGCCATTCCGTTCATCTCCAACACCTACTACGCGGGCCAGCAAGGTTACTTCTCGGACGGCCTCGACGACCGCTGGCTGTTGCACACCTGGTCATTGTCGGTGGAATGGCAGTTTTATATGCTGTACCCGGCGATCATCTGGCTGGGCCTGAAGTTGAGCAAGCTGGCCGGCGCCGGGCGCTCGGCCGTCGCGTTCCAGGCCTTCCTGTGGGCCGCGTTCGCCGGCTCGCTGGCGCTGTGCGTGACGGTCGACAGCCAGGACGCATTCTTCTCGGTCGCCACCCGCTCCTGGCAGATGATCGCCGGCGGCCTGGTGTTCCTGGCCCGCGACGCGCGCTGGCTGCGCCCGCTGCAAGGCGCCGCGCTCAGCTATGCCGGCCTGGCTGTCATCGGTCTCGCCGCCGTGGTGGTGCACATGCTGCACCTGGAAATGCGCTGGCCCGGCTACTACGCCATCATGCCGGTGGTCGGCGCCTGCATGCTGCTGGCGGCCCGCTACGAAGGCAACCTGCTGCTCAACAACCCGTTGATGCAACGGCTGGGCGCATGGTCGTATTCCATCTACCTGTGGCACTGGCCGGTGGTGATCGCCATGACCATCACCGGCATGCTGAACGACACCCCCAAGATGGCCAAGCTGATCGGCATCCCGCTGTCGATCGCGCTGGGCTACCTGTCGTTCCGCTACATCGAACCGGCGCGCCGGCTGCGCGCCAGCGTCCCGGCGCGCGGCGCGCTCACGCTTGGCGCGGCCGGCGGCGCGCTGTGCGCCCTGTCGGCTGCCGTACTGTTCACCGGCGGCCTGGCCATGCGCACCAGCGAACCGGCCCTGTTCGCGGCGATCGCCGCCACCAGCGAGGCCGTCACCTACGAGCCCGGCTGCGAAAACAGCGGCGCCGACAAAAGCCGCTTCTGCCATATGAACGAGAACCGGGCCGGCGGCAAGATCCTGGTGATCGGCGACTCCCACGCCGGCCACCTCTATCCGTGGTTCAAGCAGCACAGCAAGCGCGACACGACCTTCTACGTCAAGTCCGGCTGTCCGATGATTCCCGGCTTCGAACGCCTGGGCAAGGACAACCATTGCCGCGAATTCACCGACGAAGCCTACCGCCTGGCCGCCTCCGGCGCCTACCAGACCGTCATCCTGTCGCAGAACTGGACCTTCTTCTCGCCCGCCGCCACCGGCATCTGCAGCGACGAGAACGGCCGCTGCGTGACGCCCCGGGACTCGGGCAATCCGGCCCTGCCGGTGCAGCGCATGCGCGCCACCCTGCAGGGCCTGCTCGACCGTCACATCACCGTGGTGGTGGTCGACGCCACGCCGCACTTCGGCTTCAACGTCCCCAAGCGAATTTCGCGCACCAAGTACTGGAGCGAGGCGATCGCCGAGCGCGCGCGCTCGCACGATTTCCTCACCAACAACGCCGACTACGACCGCCTGTTCGCCGAGCTGGGCGCGCAGTCCAATTTCCGGCTGGTGTCGCTGCGCCGCCAGCTCTGCGAGGGTGTCGACTGCATGATCTTCGACAAGCAGCACCAGATGCCGGTCTTCATGGACATGGGCCACCTGAACCCGGCGTGGATCGCGGCCAACGGCCAGCAGTTCGCGGCCTATGCCGGCGCGCCGCCAATTACAACCGCCATCGCCGGCGCGGCCGGAGCGCCCTGACGCGGGGCGCGCGCCGTCAGGGCACGATGGCCGTGACCTCGATCTCGACCCGGGCGCGCTCCTCGACCAACCCCGCCACCTGTACCGCCGTCATCGCCGGGTAATGCGCGCCGATGACGGCGCGGTACGCCGCCCCCACCTCCTTGTAGGCGGCCACGTACTCCTTGCGGTCGATCACGTACCACGTCATGCGCACGATGTGCTCGGGCCGCGCGTCCGCTTCGGCCAGCACCGCGACGATGTTTTCCAGCGCCTGGCGCACCTGCCCGGCGAAATCGTCGGTATGGAACACGCCCTGCCCGTCCCACCCGATCATGCCGCTGACGCACACCGTGCGCCCGCTGGCGGCCACGCCGTTCGAATAGCCGCGCGGCTTGGCCCACTGCGGCGGTTGAAGTATCTCCATCATGCGTCCTTGTCGGCCTGCTCGCGCAGCAGCTCGCGCGCGATGATCAATTGTTGCACCTCGGTGGCGCCCTCGTAGATGCGCAGCGCCCGGATCTCCCGGTACAGCCGCTCGACCGGCTGCTCGCTGACCACGCCCAGGCCGCCGAACATCTGCAGCGCGGCGTCGATCACCTGCTGCGCCGTCTCGGTCGCGGTCATCTTGGCCATCGCCGCCTCTTTGGTGACCTTTCTTCCCTGGTCGCGCTGCCACGCGGCGCGGTAGGTCAGCAAGGCGGCGGCGTCGACGCCGGTCGCCATCTGCGCCAGCTTGGCCTGCGTCAGCTGGAAGTCCGACAGCATCTGGCCGAACATCGGCCGCCGCGTGGCGTGGTCCAGCGCCTCGTCCAGCGCGCGCCTTGCGAAGCCCAGCGCGGCGGCGGCGACCGAGGTGCGGAACACGTCGAGCGTGGCCATCGCCACCTTGAAGCCCTGCCCCGCCTCGCCGATGCGGTTGGCGGCCGGAATGCGGCAACCGTTGAACACCAGACGCGCCAGCGGATGCGGCGCGATCACCTGGATGCGCTCGGCGATGTCGAACCCCGGCGTGCCGGCGTCGACGATGAAGGCGCTGATGCCGCGCGCGCCGGGCTGCTCGCCGGTGCGGGCGAACACCACGTAGAAGTCGGCGATGCCGCCGTTGGAGATCCAGGTTTTTTCGCCGTCGAGCACATAGTGGCCACCGTCATCGTCCAGTGACGCCGCGCACTGCATGGCGGCGACGTCGGAGCCAGCCTGCGGCTCGGACAGCGCGAAGGCGGCGATGGCCTCGCCGCGCGCGACGCGCGGCAGGTAGGCCGCGCGCTGCGCGGCGTCGCCGTGCAGGCTGATGGCGCCTGCGCCCAGCCCCTGCATGGCGAAGGCGAAATCGGCCAGGCCGTTGTGGCGCGCCAGGGTCTCGCGGATCAGGCAGATGGCGCGGGTGTCGATGACGTCGGCCTCGCCGCCGTGCGCCGTGCCGGCGACCGCGTGCCGCAGCCAGCCGCCCTCGCCCAGCTGGCGCACCAGCAGGCGGCAGGCGCCATCGACGTCCGCATCATGATGCCGGGCGACGTGGCGCGCGGCCCACTCGTCCAGCCGCCGCTCCAGCGCCGCGTGGCGCTCTTCGAAAAACGGCCACTCCAGGTATGTTTTGTCGCTCATGCTTTTAATCGCCTTCGAATTCGGGTCTTTGCTTCGCCACGAAGGCGTGGTAGGCGCGGTGGAAGTCGTTGGTCGCCATGCAGATGGCCTGCGCCTGCGCCTCCGCCTCGATGGCCTGGTCGACGCCCATGTTCCACTCCTGCTGCAGCATGGTCTTGGTCATGCCGTGCGCGAAGGTCGGGCCGTCGGCCAGCCCTTGCGCGAAGGCGCGGGCGGCGTCCGCCAACCCCTCCGGCGCCCGCAGGCTGTTGAAAAATCCCCAGCGCTCCGCCTCCGCGCCGGACATCGAACGCCCGGTGTACAGCAGTTCGGCGGCGCGGCCCTGGCCAATCACGCGCGGCAGCAGCGCGCAGGCGCCCATGTCGCAGCCGGCCAGGCCCACGCGGGTGAACAGGAAGGCGGTCTTGCTGCGTTCCGTGCCGATGCGGATGTCCGACGCCAGCGCCAACATCGCGCCGGCGCCGGCGCAGATGCCGTCGATCGCCGCCACGATGGGCTGCGGGCACGCCAGCATGGCCTTCACCAGGTCGCCGGTCGTGCGGGTGAAGGCCAGCAGGCCTGGCATATCAAGTTTGGTCAGCGGGCCGATGATGTCGTGCACGTCGCCGCCGGAGCAGAAGTTGTCGCCGGCGCCGGTGATCACCACGGCCTTGATATCGTCGGCACGCGCCAGCGCGCGGAACAGGTCGCGCAGTTCGGCGTAGGAGTCGAAGGTCAGCGGGTTTTTGCGGTCCGGGCGGTTCAAGGTCAAGGTGGCCACGCCGCCGCCGGCCTCGAAAAGAAAATGGTTGGCTTGGTAGCCGGCCAACGTGGCGCGGTTGCCCGGCAGTTGGTGGGCTTGGCCTTGAAGATATCGCATGGTTGGTTCCTATTTTTCGTCGGCGTTGCGGTCGGCGGAACGATCGGCAGAATACAGATGCTGCTTCATCTGCGACAGCAGGTCGATCAGCTGGCCCTTGTCGGCGCCGGACATGTCCTGCAGCAGTTCGGCGATCCAGCCCTCGTGCACCACGGCCATCTCGGTGAAGGCGCGGCGCCCGGCCGCCGTCAGCTTGACGCTGTAGGCGCGGCCGTCCTTGGGATCGGGCACGCGCACCACCAGTTTTTCCTGCTCCAGCTGGTCGGTGATGCCGGTGATGTTACCGCCGGTGACCATCATCCGCTTCGACAGCTCGCCCATGCGCAGGCCGTCCGGATAGCGCTCCAGCTGCGCCATCAAGTCGAAGCGCGGCAGGGTGATGCCGAAGGTCGCGCGCAGCCGGGTACGGATTTCGTTTTCGATCTTGACGGTGCACGACAGCATCCGCAGCCACAGTTTGAGCGACTGGTGGTGGTCCTGCGTCAGGCGGCTGGCCAGGTCCAGCACCGGCTCCCCGTGCGCCGTCTGGTCGTCGTCCGGTTTTTCTCGATGGTTGTCTGATAGGGGCATAGCGTCCTTGTACGTCACATGACTTCACCGCCGGCGACGGCGATGGACTGTCCATTCATGGCGGCCGATTCGGCCAGGCATAGCCAGGCCACCGCGTTGGCCACCTCCTCGCTTTGCACCAGCCGCTTTTGCGGATTGCCGGCGGCCAGTTCGGCGCGGGCCTCGTCTTCGCTCCGCCCGGTCTTGGCGACGATGTTGGCGACGGCGTCGCGCACGATATCGGTCTCAGTATAGCCGGGGCAGACGGCGTTGACGGTCACGCCCTTGGTCGCCACCTCCAGCGCCAGCGCGCGGGTCAGGCCGACCACGCCGTGTTTGGCGGCCGTATAGGCAACGGTATAGCGGTAGCCGGTCAGGCCGGCGGTCGACGCCACGTTGACGATGCGGCCCCACTTCGCCTCCAGCATCGCGGGCAGCGCCGCCTGGGTGCAGTGGAAGGTGCCGGTCAGGTTCACGTCCAGCATGCGTTGCCACAGCGCCGCGTCGGTTTTGCCGAACGGCGCGGCGGCCGCCTGGCCGGCGTTGTTGACCAGGATATCGATGCGGCCGAAACGTTCGGCGGCGGCGGCGAAACCGGCGCGCACCGAGTCCTCGTCGGCGACGTCGAGCACCTGCGTGGCGATGTCGGCGCCCGGCGGCGACACGGCGCGCATCGAAGCCTGCGCGGCGGCCAGCGCCCCGGCGTCGCGGCCGGCCAGCGTCACGCGCGCGCCGCGCGACAGCAAGGCCTGCGCACAAGCGGCGCCGATGCCGCGCGAGCCGCCGGTGACCAGCGCGTGTTTGCCCGCCAAAGGCAGCGCGGCCTGTGATGTCAATCCGTCGTTCATTCATCCGTCCCGCGTGGTTCAACCTTGTTCGCCGAGGCCAATTGGCGCTCGCGCTCCATATTGCGCTCCATCTGCTGCTTGGCCGGCACATACTGTTTGGGCCAACCGACCGCCGTATAACCCAGCTTCGCCGCCTCGCACAGCGTCCACGCCGGGTTGGCCAGGTGCGGCCGTCCCACCGCGCACAAATCGGCGCGTCCGGCCGCGATGATGCCGTTGGCGTGATCCGCCTCGAAAATCGAACCCACGGCGATCGCGCCGATGCCGGCCTCGTTGCGTATCCGGTCCGCGAACGGCGTCTGGAACATGCGCCCGTACACCGGTTTTTCCAGCTTGCTCACCTGCCCCGACGAACAATCGATCATATCGGCGCCGGCCGCCTTGAACAAGCGCGCGATGCGCACCGCGTCGTCCGGCGTGATGCCGCCGTCGACCCAGTCGTGGGCCGAAATACGCACGCTCATCGGCTTGTGGCGCGGCCACGCGGCGCGCATGGCCGCGAATACCCGTAACGGATAACGGCAGCGGTTTTCCAGGCTGCCCCCATACTCGTCGCCACGCTCGTTGGTCAGCGGCGAGATGAACGACGACAGCAGATAGCCGTGCGCGCAGTGCAGCTCCACCCAGTCGAAGCCCGCTTCGTCCGCCGCCCGCGTGGCGCGCACGAAATCGCCTTCGATGCGGTCCATGTCGGCCAGGGTCATCGCCCGCGCGGTCTGCGAGACGCCGGCCAGGTACTGCTGCGGCGAGGCCGAGACCAGCGGCCAGTTGCCGGTCTCCAGCGGCCGGTCGATGCCGTCCCACATGGCGCGGGTCGAGCCCTTGGCGCCGGCGTGGCCCAGCTGCACGGCGATGTGCGCGTCGCTGTTTCGATGGACGAAATCGACGATGCGCCGCCAGGCTTGGGTATGCTCCGGAGCGTACAGCCCCGGACAGGCCGGCGTGATGCGGGCGTCGGCCGATACGCAGGTCATCTCGGCGAACACCATCGCCGCCCCGCCCATCGCCCGCGCGCCGAGGTGCGCCAGGTGATAGTCGCCGACGACGCCGTCGACCGCGCTGTACTGCGCCATCGGCGACACCACGATGCGGTTCTTCAGCACCAGGTTGCGCACCTTGAACGGTGTGAACATCGGCGGCACGTGGATCGCGGCGGGGCCGGCCGGCGCCGGCAAACCCGCCTGTTCGAAGGCGCGGGCCGCGAACCAATCCTCGTAACCGGACACATATGCCGCGTCGCGCAGGCGCAGGTTTTCGTGCGACAGCCGCTGGCTGCGCGTCAGCATCGAGTAGGCGAATTGCGGCGCCTCCATCGCCGAGTAGCGCTCGACGTTCTCGAACCATTCCATCGAGTTGCGCGCCGCGCTTTGCAGCTTGGTCACCTCGACCGCGCGCGCCTCCTGGTAGGCCGCCAGCGCAGCCTCCGCATCGTCCTCACGACCAAAGCAGCGCGCCAGCTCGATCGCGTCCTCCAGCGCCAGCTTGGTGCCGGAACCGATCGAGTAATGCGCCGAGTGGGCGGCGTCGCCCATCAACACCACCGGCACCCTTTTGCCGGCGGCCTCGTTCCAGTGCACCCACCGGTCGCAGACGATGCGCGGGAACTTGATCCACATGTTCGCCCCTTGCAGGTGGGGCGAATTCGACATCAGTTCATGGCCGTCCAGCTGCTCGGCGAACAGCTGCTCGCAATAGGCGATCGCCCTGGCCTGGCTCATGTCCTCCAGCCCCGCCGCGCGCCACACCGACTCCGGCGTCTCGATGATGAAGGTCGACGTCTCGCCGTCGTACTGGTAGATGTGCGCCTGGAACCAGCCGTGCGCCGTCTGCTTGAAGGCGAAGGTGAAGGCGTCGAACTTCTTGCGCGTGCCCAGCCAGACAAAGCGGCACTGGCGCGCCTCGATCTGCGGCTGATAGCTGTCCGCGTAGCGCGTGCGTATGCGGCTGTTCAGGCCATCGGAGGCGATCACCAGATCGGCGCCATGGCGCGCGGCCAGTTCCTGGTCGTCGCGCACCTCGGTTTCGAACACCAGCGACACGCCCAGCTCCTCGCAGCGCTTCTGCAAAATGTTCAGCAGGTGCTTGCGGCCGATGCCGCAAAAACCGTGGCCGCCCGACGTCACCTTGCTCCCTTTGAAGAAGACGTCGATATCGTCCCAGTGGTTGAACGACCGCAGGATCTCGCGCGCGGTCGGCTCGTCGGCGTTCATCAGGTTGCCCAAGGTCTGGTCGGAAAACACCACGCCCCAGCCGAAGGTGTCGTAGGGCCGGTTGCGCTCCACCACGGTGATCTGGTGGGAGGGATTGTGCTTCTTCATCAGCAGGCTGAAATACAGGCCGGCGGGGCCGCCGCCTATGCAAAGGATATTCATGGGTTTTCCGTACGCAGTTTAAAGCGCTGCAGCTTGCCCGTCTCGGTGCGCGGCAGCGCCTTGAGGAAACGGATCGAACGTGGATATTTGTAAGGGGCGATCTGCTGCTTGACGAATTCCTGCAGCTGCGCCGCCAGTTCCGGCGACGGCGCGGCGTCCGGCTTGAGCACCACGTGCGCTTCGACGATCTGCCCGCGCTCCTCGTCGGCCCTGCCGATCACGCCGCATTCGGCGACGGCGGGATGGCGCAGCAAGGCGTCCTCCACTTCCGGGCCGGCGATGTTATAGCCGGCCGAGATGATCATGTCGTCGGTGCGCGAGCGGTAGTAGAAATAGCCGTCGGCGTCCATCTCGTAGGCGTCGCCGGTCAGGTTCCAGCCGTTCAGCACATAGTCGCGCTGGCGCGGGTCGGCCAGGTAGCGGCAGCCGGTCGGGCCTTTCACCGCCAGCCGCCCGATCACGCCAGGGCCGACGGGATTGCCCTCCTGATCGAGGATGCAGGCCTGGTAGCCGGGCACCGGCTTGCCGGTGGCGCCGGCGCGTACCTGTTCCCCCGCCGCCGAGATGAAGATGTGCAGCAGTTCGGTCGCGCCTATGCCGTCTATCATTTCCAGCCCGGTGGCGCGGCGCCAGGCGTCCCGCGTGGCCGTCGGCAGCGCCTCGCCGGCCGACACGGTCGCGCGCAGGCTGGCCAGATCGTGGGCGCCGGCCATCTGCGCCATCTGCCGGTAGAATGTCGGCGCCGTGAAGCACACGGTCGCGCGGTATTTTGCTATCGCCTTGAGCAGCGTTTCCGGCGTCAGCTTCTCCAGCAGCACCGCCGCCGCGCCCACCCGCAGCGGGAACAGCAGCAGGCCGCCAAGGCCGAACGTGAAGGCCAGCGGCGGCGTGCCGATGAACACATCTTCGCGCCGCGAGCGCAGCACCGAACGCGGGAAGCAGTCGCAGATCGCCATGACGTCGCGGTGAAAATGCATCGTGCCCTTGGGGATGCCGGTGGTGCCGGACGTGAAGCTGATCAGGCACACATCGTCGGCCGCCGTGTCGACCGCCTCGAAGCTGGCCGGCTGCGCGGCCATCAACGCTTCCAGCGAACCGTCCTCGCCGCCGAACCACAAGGTTTTGTCGCGCACCGATTGCGGCAATGGCGGATCGACCGCCTCCAGCTCGGCGCGCAGCGCTTCGGCGCACAGCACCGCGTCGATCTCGGACTTGCCGGCGATGGCGGCCAGCTCCCGTGCGCGCAGCAGGGGCATGGTCGGCACGGCGATGCAGCCGCACTTCATCACCGCCAGTATGCAGGCGGCCATCATGGGATTGTTGGCGCCGCGCAGCAGCACGCGGTTGCCGGCCTCGAGTCCCATCGGTCCGCGCAGCACGTGGGCGATGCGGTCGACCCGCTCGCGCAAGCCGGCGTAGGTCCAGGTTCCGTGCTCGCAGAGGATCGCGGTCCGGTCATCCGCATCGGCGGCGCCGTCCAGCAGCTCCCGCACGCAATTGAGGCGCGGCGGGTATTGCAACTCGGGCAGGTCGAAGCGCAGCTCGGGCCACAGGTCCGGCGGCGGCAAATGATCGCGCGCGAAATGATCCGTGTGCGCGCTGGCTGACGCGCCGGCTGGCCCGGCGCCGGCGGAACTGTCGGTAGGTTGGTTCATGGTCGCCCTGAAGTGGCAATGTCAGAGATACTTTAAACCTAAACTATCTCGACATCAAGCCCAATATGCGCAACAAACCCAAAGCGAAATCAATACGCGGGTCAGGCGGAGGTGCTCTTGCGGACCAATTCGGCCTGCTGATCGACCGTGCGGATCACATCCGTCAGCACCGCCTGAATCGCCTCGTTGGACAAGCGGCCGGGCGCAAAGCCCTTCAGCGCTGCGGCGGCGCCGTCAAGGCCCAGGGTCACGCAGCCGGCGTGCAGCCGGTCGATGCGCGCTTGCGCCTCCTGCTGCCCGCCCCTGGCCAGCAACGCATCGAGATCGCCGCCGGCGGCGCTGAGCTGGTTGTGGAAGCCGTTCAGATAGACCAGCAGGCGTTCGGCGTTGATGCCGAGCCGGCGGAGCGTCGCCGCCGGGTCCTCGGCCGCGTGTCCAGAACCGCAGGCCGCCTGGTCGAGGAAGCCGGCCAGGTGAACGCGCACCTGCTCCGCCTGGAACGGCTTGACGATGTAGCCGGCGGCGCCGGCCAGGGTGGCTTCCTGCAAGGTGTCCTTGTCGGAGGCCGACGTCACCAGCACAAACGGCATGCCGGCCAGCTCGGCGTGGCCTTTGACGTGCTGCAGCAACTCCATGCCCGACATATTCGGCATGCGCAGGTCGCAAAAACAGATAGCAGGCCGCAAGCCGCCCTGCAACTGCCGCCAGGCGTCGGCGCCATCCTCCGCTTCGACGATGTCGAACTTGCCGCAGCTGTCGATCAAATGCATCAACACCATGCGCGAGACGACATCGTCGTCAACTACCAGAACTTTCATGTAACTCCCTGCGCATTTGATCCTACATTATAAACAGGGCATGAATCCCGGTGTCGCCAGCTTAAGCAAGCGTCGCAAAACGGGCGGCGGATGCGGCGCGGCGACTTACAGCGTGCTAGTCGCCCCGGCCTGTTCCAGCAATCCGCGCAGCTTCGGCATGGCTTCGACGATCCGCTGCCAGTCGCCGTGGTCGGCGCACAGTTCCAGTTCGCCGCACAGCGCCTGCAGCTCCTGCTCCTCCAGATAGCCCGCGCTGCCCTTCATGCCGTGCAGCAGGCGGCTGGCGGTCTCGCCGTCGCCGCCCGCCAAGGCCTGCTCCAGCTCCACCAGGCGCAGCGGCGCGTCCTGGTTGAAGGCGTTGCGCAGGCGCGCTTTCAGATCGCCGCCGGCGCCGCTGTGCTGCGCCAGCCTGGCCGGCTCCGAGGCGGCCGGCTCGACGCCGAACATCGCGTCCAGTTCCGACGTGCCGGTGGCGGGATGGCGGCGCGGCTCCATGCGCGGCAGCGCCACGCCGCGCTGCAGCTGGCGCTCGATCGCGCGGCTCAACTGGAAGTGCAGCTTGTCCTCGTCGATAGGCTTGGTGAGGAAATCGTCCATGCCGGCGGCGAGGTAGCGGCTGCGGTCCTCCTCGCTGGCGTTGGCGGTCAGCGCGATGATCATCAACTCCTGGTCGCGCACCGGCGCCGCCTCGGTGCCGCCGGAGCGGATCAGGCGCGTGGCGCTGGCGCCGTCCATCTCCGGCATGCGGCCGTCCATCAGGATCAAATCGTAGCGGGTCAGCGCACAGGCCTTGACGGCCAGCGCGCCGTTGGCGGCGATATCCACCTTGTGGCCCAGGTCCTCGAGCATCATGCGGATGATGATCTGGTTGGTGGGAAAATCCTCGGCGCACAGCACCTTGAGCTGGTGGCTGTGCGGCTCGCGCGGCACATGCGGCACCAGCGGCGGCGGCACGCCGTTCGCCAGCGGCAGCTCGAACGAGAACACGCTGCCCCGGCCCGGCGTGCTGACGGCGCTGATGCTGCCGCCCATCAGCTCCACCAACTGGCGGCAGATCGCCAGACCCAGGCCGGTGCCGCCGTAGCGGCGGGTGGTGGAGGCGTCGGCTTGCTCGAACTGCTGGAACAGGCGCGGAATGGCGTCGGCCTCGATGCCGATGCCGGTGTCGGCGACGGTGAAACGGATGCGGTTGACCGCGCCCTCGTACCCTGCCGGCGCAGGCCCGTCGCCGCGCGGGCGCATGTTCGCGCGGGCCTCGCCCGGAGCGCGCTCTACGCGCATCGTGACCGATCCGTGCTGGGTGAACTTGAAGGCGTTGCCGACCAGGTTGACCAGCACCTGGCGCAGCCGGGTCGGGTCGCCGACGACGAACTGCGGCAGGCCGTCGCCGAACTCCAGGCTGAAGCCGACGCTGTGCGCGGCGGCCTGCTCCTCGAACAGGCCCACCACGTTCTGCACCGCCGACGACAGCGAGAAGTCGATGTTCTCGATGGTCAGCTTGCCCGCCTCGATCTTGGAGAAGTCCAGCAGGTCGTTGATGATCGACAGCAGCGACTGCGCGTTGGCCTGCCCGCGCAGTATCTGCTCGCGCGTGCCGTCCTGCAGCCGGCCGTCGCGCAGCGCGAAGTTCAGCATGCCGATCACGCCGGCCAGCGGGGTGCGCATCTCGTGGCTCATATTGGCCAGGAACTCGGACTTCTGCCGGGTCGCGTCCTCCGCCTTCTGCTTGGCCAGGCGCAGGCGCTCGTCGTTGTCCTGCAAGGCGCGGTTGGCCAGCGCCAGCTCCTCGGTGTGCAGGCGCACCTGCTTCTCCTGCAGCAGCAGCTGGTCCTGCGTCTGGCGCAGCGTTTGCAGCGCCTCCTCCAACTGCTGGTAGGCGCGGGCGTTTTCCAGCCCGGCCACCGCGTGCGAGGCCAAGGTCTGCAGCATGTCCATGTGCACCCGCTGATAGCTGTTCTTTTGCGTGCTCTGCACGCAAATCAGACCGACCACCCTGTCGCCGGCGAGCAGCGGCGCGTACAAGGTCGATTGCGCGGGCGCCAGCTGCACGCCATCCTCGCGCACGCACAGCATCACCGACTCCAGACCGGAATCGTCCATGTAATCGTGGTACTCGGCCCGCATGTCGTTGATGAAGATCGGCTTGCCGTGGGTGACGCACCACACCGCCAGCTGGTTGGGCTCATCGAGCCGCCGCTGGTAAGGCATGGTGCGCACGCCCCCCTCGATCGCGAACGGGAAATCGATCACGCCGGCGTCCTCGCGCACGAAACCGATGCCGAAGATCTGGGCGCTCATCAGATGGTGCACGTGGCGGTACAAGGTCAGCATCGACGTTTCCACGTCCAGGGTGGCGCTCAACTCCCGTCCCAGCTCGCTCAGCACCGAGATGTTGCGGTGCGCCTGCTCGACGTTTTCCTTCTGCCGCTCGACTTCCTTTTTCTGCCGCTCGGTGTCGACGCGGCGCTGCTCGGCCTCGGCGCGCTGGGCCTCGGCCTCGAGCCGGCGCAGTTCCAGCTCCTGCTTCTGCTGCTGCAGCAGCAGGTTCTTATGCTCGACTTCCGCCGTGCGCGAGCCGACCAGCTGCTCGAGCCGCTGCTGCTGGCGGCGCAGGCTGCGCACGCGCGCGTGGTAGGCGGCGTAGGCGGCGCTCAGCAACAGCACCGCGATCACGCTGCGGAACCACCAGGTCTTCCAGAACGGCGGCAGGATGGTGATCTCCAGGGTGGCCGCGTTGTCGTTCCAGATGCCGTCCTTGTTGGCGGCCTTGACGCGGAACGTGTAGGTGCCCGGGTCCAGGTTGGTGTAGGTGGCGAAGCGCTTGGTGGCGTCGGTGACCACCCAGTCCTCGTCGAAGCCCTGCAACTGGTAGGCGAAGCGGTTGCGCTGGGGCGCGGCGTAGTGCAGCGCCGCGAACTCCAGCGAGAAGACGGAATCGTTCTCGCTCAGCGTCAGCGCGCTGGTATGCTCGATGGCCGCCCTCAGCACCTTCGGATGCTCGCCCTGCCCGGCCCTGACCGACTTGTTAAAGATCTGGAAGTCGGTGATCGCCACCGTCGGCGCCACGCTGTTTTCGCGCACGTCCCCGGGCGAAAAAGCGGTGATGCCGTTAAAGCCGCCGAAGTACAGCGTGCCGTCCGGCGTGCGCAGCGCGGAGCCGTCGAAGTAGGCGCCCTCGATGGTGCCGTCGGCGCCGCTGTAATTGCGCACCAGGCCCGAATCGATGTTCAACCGGGACAAGCCGCTGTTGGTGCTCAGCCAAAGGTTGCCGGCGTTGTCGGGCAGGATGGAGGCGATGGCGTCATCGGCGATGCCGTCCTTGCGCAGGTAGCGCCGGAAGCGGATGGCGCCATCGGGGGCCACGTCCATCCGGTTCAGGCCCGCCGCCGTGCCGACCCAGACGGTGCCGCGCGCGTCCTCGTACAGGCAGTGCACCTCGTCGTGACTGAGGCTGAACGGATCGGCGGGGTCGCGGCGGAAGTGGCGGAAGCGCCCTGTCTTGCGGTCCAGCAGATCGAGGCCGTTGAAGGTGCCGACCCACAGCTGGCCGCGGCGGTCCTCCAGGATCGGCCGCACCACGTTGTCGGCCAGGCTGGCGCCGTCGGCCGGGTTGTGGCGGTAGGTGCGCACGTCCAGGGTGCGCGGATCGAGCCGGTGCAGGCCGCCCCGGCTGGCGACCCACAGCATGCCGCTGCGGTCGGCGACGATGTTGCGCACGGTGTCGCTGCCGACGTCGGCGCTCATGAACGACACGGCCCGCATCGCGCCGGTGACGGGATTGAGGTAGTTGACGCCGGCCCGTCCGCCGATCCACAGGTTGCCGTTTTTCTCGCGCAGCAGCGCGGTCACCTGGTCGTCGCTCAGGCTATTGGGATCCCTCGGATCGTGGCGCCACACCCGGCTCTCGCCGGTGACCGGGTCGTACAGGTTCAAGCCGCCGCCGCTGCCCAGCCACAGCTTCGATCCGCCCTCGGCGACGATGGCGCGCACCTTGTTGTCGGACACGGAGTTGAGCATGTCGGACTGGCGCACGATGCGCGCGAAACCGCCGCTGCCCATGTCGACGCGGCTGACGCCATCGTTCCAGGTGCCGACCCAGAAGGTGCCGACCCGGTCGCGGAACATGGCCGATATCTGGTTGTCCGCCACGCTGTGGCCATCGCTGAACTGGTGGCGGTACTGCGTCAGCCGGTTCTCCGCCGGCAGCCAGCGGAACAGGCCATCGGCCTGGGTGCCGACCCACATCTGGTTTTCGACGTCCTCGTACAGGGTGGTCACGCTCACCCCGGGGTTGATGCCCTCGCGCGCGCCAAGGCGGCGGCGCTGCGGCTCGACGCCCAGCAGGCGCCATTGTTCCAGTCCGCCCATGGTGCCGATCCACAGCGTCTGCGCGCTGTCGACCTGCAGCGACAGCACGGCGTTGAAGCGGCTGTCGCCGCCGGCGTCCATCGTGTAGTGGCGGAAGTGCGCCGCGCCCGGCGCCAGCATATCGAGGCCGGTGGCGGTGGCCACCCACAGGCGCCCGGCGGCGTCGCGCGCCAGCGCGCTGACCTGGTCGTTGGCCAGGCTGCCCGGATCGGCCGCGTCGTGGTGCCAGCTGGTGAAGCGCTTGGTGGAGGGGTTAAAATGGTGCAGGCCGTCCGCGCTGCCTACCCACAGGCCGCCCAGGCCATCGTCGACGATGGCGCGCACGTGGCGGTTGCCGTTGCCGCGCTGCCCCGGCTCCTGCGGCGCGAAGTGGGTGAACTGGCGCGTGGCCGGATCGTACAGATCCAGGCCGCCGTCGGTGCCGACCCACATCCGGCCGGTGCCGTCGACGTGCAGCACCCGCACCCAGTTGTCGACCAGGCTATTGGGGTCGGAGACGGCGCTCTTGTAGGTGACGGTGCGGTAGCCGTCGAAGCGCGTCAGGCCGGCCTGGGTGCCGAGCCAGATGAAGCCCTGCGTGTCCTGGGCGATGGCCAGCACCGATTCCTGCGCCAGCCCGTTCTCGACGCCGAGCTGCTCGAAGCGCAAGGTGCGCGGCGGCGCGGCGGCCCATGCGGCGGCCACGCCGAGTCCCCACAGCAGCAGCAGCGGCACCAGCAAGTGTTCAAACAAGCGTCGAAATTGGCGTCTAAAACACGGCAAAACGGTCCCGCAGTCGGTAGTCAGGATTGAAATTCAAGATCAAAGTCAGGATTCGAAGAAGGCCAGCACGTCCTCTTTGCGCGCCTGGGTGTCGCGCTGACCGAGGCGGATCAACTCGCAAGTATAAGTCGATTCGAACAATAAATACGAGGCCAATGCGGCGCCGCGCGTTTCGGTCGCGCCGATGCCGGACAACATGGTGCGTATCGGCGCCGGCAAGCTGGCGATGTGGCGGCTGGCGATGTCGTCGAGCCGTTCGGAAGGCGCGATCACCAGCAGCTTGACCGGCTTGAGGGGGGTTTGCTCGAGCAGCTCGGGCGGCAGCATCGACAAGGTCTTGTTGACGCGCTCGAGGCGCTCGATATCGACCGCCAGCGAATCGAGGAAGATCGACGACATCGCGTGGCCGGCGATCTGCGCCAGGCTGGGATAGCGCGCCGCGCTTTTTTCGGCGGCGCTGCGGGCCGGCTCGGTCAGGCGCCCCGCCCCCACCACCAGCACCTTGCTGGCGCCGAGGTGGATCGCCGGCGAGATCGGCGCGAGCTGGCGCATCGAGCCGTCGCCGCAGTACTCGCGGTGGCCGCCCATGTACAGCGGCGTGGCCGGGAAGATGAACGGGATCGCCGACGACGCCAGCAGGTGCTCGACGCCGATCTGGTCCTGCAGCGCCACGCGCTGCATGCGGATCCACGGCGCGATGTCGGCGGCGGTCTGGTAAAAGGTCAGGTGGTTGCCGGCGGTGTAGGACGAGGCGGTGACGGCCAGCGCGTGCAGCAGGCCCTCGGACAGCGCCGCGTCCAGGCGCGGCAGGTCGAGCATGCGGTGCAGCAGGCCGACCAGCGGCGTGTTGTCGAGCAGCGACGCCGGCGGCGCGGCGCGCCATTTGCGCAGCAGCCAGCCGAACGACAGCAGCGACAGCCAGCGCGCGCCGGAGCGGATCACGCCCAGCGAATCGGCGCGGTAGACCTGTTCGACCGCGATATGCTGCCAGACGTCGAGCAGCTTTTGCACGCCCTCGCCGAAGTTGTCGGCGCGGCAGGCCAGCGCGGTGGCGTTGATGGCGCCGGCCGAGGTGCCGCAAATGATGTCGAAAGGATTACGCGCCGGAGGCCAGCCCGCTTCCCATAGTATCTCCGAGATCGCCTGGAGAACGCCGACCTGGTAGGCCGCGCGGGCGCCGCCCCCGGTCAGGATCAGCCCTGTTTTCTTTTGAATTCCCATACGCCAAGGTTATCAGGCCCGGCGGGATTTGGGGAGTATACTCGCGCGGCCGTGGCCGTCGATGTCACGGCCGCACGGCGGCGCCGACGCGCGCGGGCGCCGGTTCGAACACCGCCGCTCCGCTGCTGAAGCCCAACAGCCGTTCCTGGCGCAGCCGGTAGGCCAGGTAGAACAGCGCCAGCGGCCCGGCCACGCCGGCCAGCATGCCCGCCGCCAGGTGCAGCGGCACGTTGCTCACACCCAGCTTCGTCAGCAGCATGCGCGCGCCGGCCGTGGCGAACACGTGCGCCAGAAAGATGGGCATCGATGCCAGCCCCAGCAACTCGAACACGCGCCGCAGGCCCGGCGCCGCCTGCAGGTTGCCAATTTGCAACACCAGCAGGATGCCGAGGAAGGCCGCGCAGACCGCGCTCGGCGCCCGGTAGCCGCCCATGCGGCTGGCCACGTAGACGGCGATACCGAGCCCGAGCACGGTTGCCGCGATGCTGGCGGCGCCGGAGAGGCGCACCACGATGGATTTCATATGCGGCGCCAGGTAAATGCCGGCCACATAGAAGATCAGCATGCTGAATGGATTGGCGAGCACCGGCAACGCCGTGACCAGGTAGATGCCGGCCGGGTAGGCCGCCACCGCGAACAGGGCCAGCCGCAGCGGGTCGGTGCTGAAGAACCGCGCCAGCAGGTGGCAGACGAAGATCGCGGAGAGGAACCAGTACTGGAACACCGGTGCCCAGAGGATCGACAGCAGCGCCTCCATCGTCACCGGATTGTTGGCGCCGCCGACGGCCAGCTGCATGCCGCCCTGCAGGAACGTCCACAGGAAATACGGGTAGACGATGGTCGGTATCTTGCTGCTGATGAAATTGTCGCGGGACATGCCGCGCGCCGCGTTGATTCCTGCCAGCAAGAAAAACAAGGGCATGTGGAAGGTGTAGACGACATAGTCCGAGAACACCAGCGGACTGTCGGCAGGTACCAGCCCGGCCGCCACCAAGCCGCGCAGCACGTGGCCGTACACGACCAGCAGAATGCCGATCCCGCGCGCCGCGTCCCATAATTGTTCTCTCATATGCCTCCCGCGCCGCTAGGCAGTCTTTCGGTAATCGACGATGGTACCATAAAACAACATTGTTGTGCTAATGTTACTGTCCCAACACGATGCCCTCGCGACGCGGATCGGCGCCGCCGAACCATTGCACCTTGCCGTCGACGACGCGGCGCTGGATGCCCTGCAGGCCGGAGTTCTGGTCCCCCTCGCGCACCTGGTGGCCGCGCGCCTTGAGTTCCTCGATCACCGCCGGCGCCACGCGCCCGGCCTCGATTTCGGTCGGGCCGTTGCGGCTGCCCATGTTCGGCAGGCTGATGGCCTGCTGCACGTCGAGCTGCCAGTCCAGGGTCCCGACCAGCACCTTGGCCACGTAATTGATGATGGCCGAACCGCCCGGCGAACCGGTGGCCAGCACCAGCCGGTGCGTGCCCTTGTCGAACACCAAGGTGGGCGACATCGCGCTGCGCGGGCGTTTGCCGGCCTGCACCCGGTTGGCGATCGGACCGTCGGCGTCCTGAGAATCGAACGAAAAGTCGGTCAACTGGTTGTTCAGCATGAAACCGTCGACCATCTGGCGCGCGCCGAAGGCGTCTTCCACCGAGGTGGTCATCGACAGGCCACCGCCAAAGGCGTCGACCGCCACGAAATGCGACGTCGAGGGCTTGTCGATGGCGGTGTCGGTGCCCCACGCCACCTGCATGGTGGCCGGCGTGCCGTAGCTGGCGCGCCCCATCGAGCGCTCGCCGATCAGCGAGGCGCGCTGCGCCAGGTAGGCCTTGTCCAGCATCGCGCTGACGCCTTTGCCCGGCAACGGCACGAAATCGGTGTCGGCCACGTAGCGGTTGCGGTCCGCGTAGGCCAGCCGGCCCGCCTCCGAGAACAGGTGGATGCCTTCGGCGGTGGGCATGCCGTTGACCGGTTTGTACGGGCTGATGTCCTTGACCTCCAGGATGCCCAGCATCTGGGCGATGGCGATGCCGCCGGACGACGGCGGCGGCGCGCCGCACACGGTCCAAGCCTTGTAGTCGCTGCAGATCGGCGCGCGCTCCCGGGCCTGGTAGCCGGCGATATCGGCGGCGGTCAGCTTGCCCGGATTGGTCGGATGCGAGGCCACCTTGGCGGCGATGTCGCGCGCGATGCGGCCCTTGTAGAAGGCGTCCGCGCCGCCGGCGGCGATCTCGCGCAGGGTGCGCGCCAGTTCCGGGTTTTTCAGGAGGTAGCCGACGGGGCGCGGCTTGCCGTCGTCGTCGAAGAAGTATTTTTTGGCGACGGGATCGCGGGCCAGGTAACGGTCGTAGGAAATCAGCGCGTTCAGGCGCGGGCTGACGGCGAAGCCCTCCTCGGACAGTTTGATTGCCGGCGCGAACAGCGTTTTCCACGGCAGCTTGCCATGCTGCTTGTGCGCCAGCTCCAGCATGCGCAGCACGCCGGGCGCGCCCACCGAACGGCCGCCGATCACGCCGAGCTCGCGCGAGACGGCCTTGCCGTCGGCGTCCTGGAACAGGTGCTCGTCGGCCGACGCGGGCGCCGTTTCGCGGCCGTCGTACGACTGCACCCGTTTGCCGTCCGAGTAAAGCATGAAGGAGCCGCCGCCGATGCCGGACGATTGCGGCTCGACCAGGGTCAAAACCAGCTGGGTGGCGACGGCGGCGTCGATCGCCGCGCCGCCCTGCTTCAGCATCTGGTAGCCGGCCTGCGTGGCCAGCGGATTGGCCGCTGCGACCATGAATTTTTGCGAGGACTTGCCGGCCTTTTCGGCATAGCCGGTGGCGATTTCCGGTGCCGCGTCCGGAGTCGCGCGTTGCGCATGGACCGGCGCATGCAGAACGGCCAGCAACGGCATGGCCAGTGCGGCGCTGCGCGCCAGTGTCTTCAAACGAATCATGGGCTCTCCAAATAGAGGGCGCGCTGTCGGGGAAGGCCTCCCTTAGGCGCGCCCGATCACTCTGGCATCCTACACGAAATCGTTTAAAGCGTTTTACTTGGCTTGCATGCGGATAGCGCCGTCCAGGCGGATGGTCTCGCCGTTCAACATCGTATTCTCGATGATGGCCTTGGCGAGATGGGCGTATTCATGCGGCTTGCCCAGGCGTGGCGGGAACGGCACCATGGCGCCGAGCGCGTCGCGCACCTCGGCGGGCATGCCCATCAACATCGGCGTCTCGAAGATGCCCGGCGCGATGGCCATCACGCGGATGCCGCTGCGGGCCAGGTCGCGCGCCATCGGCAAGGTCAGGCCGGCGACGGCGGCCTTGGACGACGCGTAGGCGGCCTGCCCCATCTGGCCGTCGAAGGCCGCCACCGAGGCGGTATTGATGATGACGCCGCGCTCGCCGGTATCGATGGCGGCGTTCTTGCCCATCGCCTCGGCCGCCAGGCGCGCCATGTTGAAGGTGCCGACCAGGTTGATATTGATGGTGCGCTGGAACAGTTCGAGCGGATGGGCGCCTTCCTTGCCGACGGTCTTGGCGGCCGGCGCGATGCCGGCGCAGTTGACCAGGCCGCGCAGCGTGCCCAGCGCCACGGCCGCCGCGACCGCGCGCACGGCGTCGGCCTCGGCGGTCACGTCGGTTTGAATGAACACGCCGTTCAACTCGGCGGCCAGCGCCTGGCCGGCCTCGGCCTGCACATCGGCCAGCACGACCTTGCCGCCGGCCTCGACGATCATACGCGCCGTCGCCGCGCCCAACCCGGACGCCCCGCCGGTGATGAGAAATACATTGTCCTGAATCTGCATAAGTCTCCCTGTTCTCAATGACGTTTACGTAAACGTCAATCACAACCAATTGTAGCGGAAAACCCCAGCGGGGTCAGGTCCGACATTCGGACACGAACTAAACCACATCACTGTTGTGCTGGTGTCCGAATGTCGGACCTGAGGTGTTCCGGGTTTCGCGGACAGTTAATGAAGCACACGAAACTGCGCTTCAAAGGATGCAGGCGTTTGATAGCCCAAGGTCTGATGCAAGCGCATCCGATTGTAGTACACCTCGATGTAATCGCGAACCACGCCCAGGGCCTCGGCTCTCGTTGAAAAGAGTTGCCTATGCATGGTTTCGTTTTTCAGGTTTGAAAAGAAGCTTTCCGCCACGGCATTGTCCCAACAATTGCCTTTGCGACTCATGCTCGGCAGCGCCCCGTGTTTGGCTAGCAGGTTGCGGTAGTCGGCGCAGCCGTACACGGAGCCTTGGTCGCTGTGGAAGATGATCCCGGGCGCAGGTCGCCGGTGTTCCATCGCCATGGACAACGCCGCCATCGGTAACGTGGCCGCCTGCCTGGTGTCCGTCGACCAGCCCACCACCCGGCGTGCGAACAAGTCCAGTACCACGGCCAGATGCAAGAATCCCTCTTTAGTGCGCAGCACTGTCATATCGCCGACCCACACCTGGTTCGGAGCGCCGACCTGAAAGGCGCGCTTGACCAAGTCCGGCGCTGGTGGCAGCACCCGTTCTTTCGCCTTGCTGGCGCGAAAACGCTTGGCGCGGGTAGTTTGTATGCCCTCCAGCTTTCTCAGCCTGGCCACGCGGTGTTTTCCACAACAGATGCCTGCGCTATTGAGCAGGCGCCACGTTTTCAATATCCCGGGTGCCGAGCGGTGGCGCATATGGATCTTGACGATCTCTTGGCGCATGGCCAGATCTTCCCGGCTTCGCAGGCTCGGCGGTGCCGTCTTGAAGGCGTAGTAGCCGCTGCGGCCCACGTCGAGCGCCAGACACAGCGCTTTGACTGAAAACTCGCTTCGATGCTCGTCGATGACGGCGTACTTCACTTCTTGAGGCGAGTTAAGTACGCATCTAACTTTTTTAGGATGGCCAGCTCCTGTTCGGCCTTGGCCAGTTGGCGACGCAGTTGCTCGACCTCGCTCAATTCACTGACCGCAGGACGACCTGGCGAGCGCAATTGGCCGCCAGATGGCTGCTCTTCGAGCTGCTTGGCCCATTTGTAGAGCTGATTACGACGCAAACCAAGCTCCAACGCCAAGGCCGTCGCGCTCTGCTTGTCATCATGTAGCCGGGAGATCGCAGCGCGCTTGAATTCATCCGTAAACACGGCCCGCTGCTTCGGCACCGGCTCCGCCGATGTCGGAATGATCTCTCGTTTGGAAGGTGACTGTTTCTTTTCCATGAATATCCTCTCAGGACGTATTGTCCTCTATTTGGATGTCCATGAAACCCGGGCTATCTCAACCTGACCCCGGGGTTGGGCGCGTTAGCGCTCAGGCCGTGTAGCAATGGAGGACCTGACCCTGGAGTGTTACCGGAGCATCAGCACTGCAGCCAGGCGCCGTTTCGTTGGCACATCTTGCCGGCCGGTGTGATCGTGGTGGTGCCCGGGCCGGCGTTGTGGCGCACGCCGCTGGCGTCGTAACAGCCGCCGGCCGTGCAGCCGATCGCGGGAATCGGCGTTCCCGGCGGTTGCATCAGCGTTTCGATCGGGGTGGAGGGCTGCGGCTTGAGCATGGCGACTTGCGGTGCGAGCTTGTTGCGGGGCATCGGCTGTATCGTCAACGGCACCGGTCTGCGGGGCATCGGCTCGGCTGCGGGCGCGGTCCGGCACGGCTCCACAGCGAGCCCTTTGCCGTCCGCGCTGAGCTTGCACACGGGCAGCTTGGCGTAGGCATCCTCACTTGCCGCCGCCTTCGCCGCCGCCTCCCCAGGCGCGGGCTGGCCCCAGGCATTGGAGCAAAGTAAGGATCCAAGCAAGAACGCCGCCGTCAGCGCGGCTGGTTTCAGAGATTTCATTTCATCACCTTCCAAAGTGACCGCCTGTCTATATTATTAGCAGGCGGCGCGCCGCACGGAAGGCTTTGAAACAATTCGTAACCTCTGGCACCCTCTTACCTGGCCGGCGCCGGTGCCGGCTCGGATGCCGGCGGCGGTGGCGGCGGCATGCCCGGCGCCACCGGCGCGCCTTCCGTCAAAGGCGAGGCCGAACGCGGCGGCGGCGGCACTTCGGCCGGCAACGTCCGCGCCGGGGCGTGCGCGGCCATCACCGGGACGCTCACCGCCAGCCAGCCCGAGGCCGGCAACAACGGCACCAGCAGCAGCGCGACGATGTTGATGATCTTGATCAGCGGATTGACGGCCGGACCGGCCGTGTCCTTGTACGGGTCGCCGACCGTGTCGCCGGTGACCGCCGCCTTGTGCGCCTCCGAACCCTTGCCGCCGAAGTGGCCGTCCTCGATGTATTTCTTGGCGTTGTCCCAGGCGCCGCCGCCCGTCGTCATCGAGATGGCGACGAACAGGCCGGTGACGATGGTGCCCATCAGCATGCCGCCCAGGGCTGCCGATCCCAGCAGCATGCCGACGACCACCGGCACCACCACCGGCAGCAGCGACGGCACGATCATTTCCTTGATGGCCGAGGCGGTCAGCATGTCGACCGCCTTGTCGTACTCCGGCTTGCCGGTGCCGTCCATGATGCCCTTGATGTCGCGGAACTGGCGGCGCACCTCCACCACCACGGCGCCGGCCGCGCGCCCCACCGCTTCCATCGCCATCGCGGCGAACAGGTAGGGGATAAGGCCGCCGATGATCAGGCCGACGATGACCATCGGATTGGACAGGTCGAAGGTGATGCTCTTGCCCGCCGATTCGAGCGCGTGCGTGTAGTCGGCAAACAGCACCAGCGCGGCCAGCCCGGCCGAACCGATGGCGTAGCCCTTGGTGACGGCCTTGGTGGTGTTGCCCACGGCGTCGAGCGGGTCGGTGATGGCGCGCACCGATTCCGGCATGCCGGCCATTTCGGCGATGCCGCCGGCGTTGTCGGTGATCGGGCCGTAGGCGTCGAGCGCGACGACGATGCCGGCCATCGACAGCATCGAGGTGGCGGCGATGGCCACGCCGTACAGCTGCCCCAGCTGGTACGACACCAGGATCGCCGCGCACACGGCCAGCACCGGCCACGCGGTCGACTTCATCGACACGCCCAGCCCGGCGATGATGTTGGTGCCGTGCCCGGTGGTGGAAGCCTCGGCGATATGTTTGACGGGATAGAAATCGGTGCCGGTGTAGTACTCGGTGATGTAGACCATCAGCCCGGTGAGCACGATGCCGACCACGGTGCAGCCGAGCATGCGCATGCGCATCGCCTCGTCCGGCCAGACCTGCCACGTGACGACCGCGAAGCCGATCAGCGACAGCCCGGCGGCCCACCACAGGCCGGTGTACAGCGCCGACATGATCTTCTTGCCCGGCTTGGCCTTGACCATCGAGCAGCCGATGATGGAGGCGATGATGGAGACCGCCCCCAGCAGCAGCGGATAGACGACGGCCGTGCTCGACGTGGTCATCAACAGCGCGCCCAGCAGCATGGTGGCGATCAAGGTGACGACGTAGGTTTCAAACAGATCGGCGGCCATGCCGGCGCAATCGCCGACGTTGTCGCCGACGTTGTCCGCGATCACGGCCGGGTTGCGCGGGTCGTCCTCGGGGATGCCCGCCTCGACCTTGCCGACCAGGTCGGCGCCGACGTCGGCGCCCTTGGTGAAGATGCCGCCGCCGAGCCGCGCGAAGATCGAGATCAGCGAGGCGCCGAACGCCAGCCCGATCAACGGCTCGATGACCTTGTGCAAGTTAGGCCCGAGATCGGGCGGCAGGCCGGCGATCAGGTACATATAAAACAGCACCACGCCCAGCAGCCCGAGCCCGACCACCAGCATGCCGGTGATGGCGCCGCCCTTGAAGGCGACGTCGAGCGCTTCGTTCATGCCCTTGGTGGCGGCCTGCGCGGTGCGCACGTTGGCGCGCACCGAGACGTTCATGCCGATGAAGCCGCACGCGCCAGAGAGCACCGCGCCGATCAGGAAGCCGATGGCGGTGTTGATATCGAGTAGTACGCCGATGAGGATGAGCAGCACCAAGCCGACGATGCCGATGGTGCGGTACTGGCGCGCCAGGTAGGCGGCGGCGCCTTGCTGAATCGCCAGTGAAATTTCCTGCATGCGCGGGTTGCCCGCGTCCTGGCGCAAAATCCAACTACGTGACCATAAACCGTAAACCACGGCGATAACGCCGCAACCGACTGCTAACCAAAGACTGGCTGCCATAGATGTCCCCTTATTTTTATTGAACGAGCCTACAAACCACACTTCAGTAGCTGTCCGGTGGGACAGCCGACTAACCTGCGAACTGCAAAACGTCAAATCGGGAGGGCATCCAGCTTGGGCCGGCCTGGTGAACACAAGGGCGTAAAAAAAGCGGACGCTCGGTCCGCTCTACTTTACCGCTTATTCGGCGAGCGCGGCAAACGCGCTGTCACGAATTTGTTCCACCGGACCGACCCCGGCGATGCGGCGGTATTTCGGCGCGCCAGGCTCGCCCGATTGTGCCCAGGTATTGTAGTAACCCAGCAGCACTTCGGTTTGATTATGGTAAACGTCCAGACGTTTTTTGACGGTTTCCGCCTTGTCGTCGTCGCGCTGCACCAGGTCTTCGCCGGTGACGTCGTCCTTGTTGTCCACCTTCGGCGGATTAAACTTGACGTGGTAGACGCGGCCCGAACCCGGGTGCACGCGGCGGCCGTCCATGCGCTCGATGATCGACTCGTCCGGCACATCGATTTCCAGCACGTAGTCGACGGCCACGCCGTTGTCCTTCATCGAGTCGGCTTGCGCGACCGTGCGCGGGAAGCCGTCGAACAGGTAGCCGTTGGCGCAATCGGGCTGCTGCAAACGCTCTTGCACCAGGCCGATGATGATGTCGTCGGAGACCAGACCACCCGCATCCATCACTTTTTTGGCGGCTACGCCCAACTCCGTCCCGGCCTTGATCGCGGCGCGCAACATGTCGCCGGTCGAGATCTGGGGGATGTTGTATTTTTCTTTGATGAAATTAGCCTGGGTGCCCTTGCCTGCACCTGGTGCTCCTAAAAGAATAAGACGCATGAAAAATTCCTAAAACAGATTTTGGATGTGGTTAGTGTGTGTGTGGAAACAGTAGAAATACTGCAAGTCCGACTATGTTGGTACGAAACTTACCACAAAACTTCGTCTAAACGCCAATTTGTGACGGCTTGCGCCGTTGTTCACTGGCAAAACAGGAGCATACAGAGATATTCCGTATGAATATCGCACCTGCTGCCTGTTTATGATTGATTTATGCCGGTAAGCTGATCTATATCAATACAACAGCCGGACACGTTCCAGATCTTCCGGCGTGTCGACGCCGGCGGCCGGCGCCGAGTCGGTGACATGGACGGCGATCGGATAGCCGTGCCACAGCACGCGCAGCTGCTCCAGCGCTTCGATCGATTCCAGCGGCGAGACGTCCAGCGCCGGATAGGCTTGCAGGAAATCGTTGCGGTAGGCGTACAGTCCGATGTGACGGAGCGGTACGTAGCCGGCTGGCAGTGCATCTTTGGACTGCGCAAAGGCGTCGCGGTTCCACGGTATGGTCGCGCGGGAGAAATAAAGGGCCCGGCCGGCCTTGTCCAACACCACCTTGACCACGTTCGGGTTGAAGGCGTCGGCGGCGTCGTGCAGCGGATGGGCGCAGGTCGACATCGGCACGTCGGCGCCGATGCGGGCGGCGGCCGCTTGCAGCAGGGCCGGGTCGATCAGCGGCTCGTCGCCCTGCAGGTTAACGACGACGGCGTCGGCCGGCAGATTCAGGGTGCGCGCCACTTCGGCGATGCGGTCGGTGCCGGACGGATGGTCGGCACGGGTCATGCACACTTCCACGCCATGCAGTTCGCAGGCGGCGCGGATGTCTTCGTGGTCGGTGGCGACGATGATGCGCGCCGCGCCCGCAAGGGCGGCGCGCTCGGCCACGCGGACCACCATCGGCTTGCCGCCGAGGTCGGCCAGCGGCTTGTTCGGCAAGCGGGTCGACGCCAGCCGCGCCGGGATGATGACGATGAACGGAGACACCGGGTTGGAGACGGACTGCACCGCTCAATCCACCTTATCTTGCAACGTACGGGCCTCATCGGCCCACATGATCGGGATGCCGTCGCGGATCGGAAACGCCAGGCGGTCGCCCTTGCAGATCATTTCCTGGGCTTTCTTATCGTACTCAAGGGGGCCTTTGCAGACCGGGCATACCAGGATATCAAGCAATCTAGCGTCCACGACATTTCTCCACGATTTGGTCGGCCAGCGCCGCATCGATGCGCGCCGTTACCGGGACGACCCATAGTCGCGGGTCGTCACTGAGTTCTTCAATTTGCGCACATTTTACTGCATCCTTCTCGGTCATCAAGATGATATCGGCCTCCAGCCGCGCGAACGGGCGGTCGGTGTAGTCGTGATGATCGGGCAAAGGCAGCTCGGCGATCGACAGGCCGGCGGCCTTGAGCATGCCGAAGAAGCGCGACGGATTGCCGATGCCGGCGGCGGCGGCCAACCGCAGGCCGGGTTGGTTCAGGGTGGACAGCTCGCGGCGCTGCGAACGGTCGCGCAGTTGTTCAGCGTGGCGCCCCTCCAGAATCATCTGTATTGGCTCGCTTGAACCCGCACCGCCAACCGGGGTCGTACCCGTTGGGTACGCCCCCTGGCTTGCGGGTTGGGCACCGACGGCGCGTATCAGCTCGTCCGTCAGCAGCGGCGCGTTGATGACGGTGAAATCGCGCCGGCGCGAGACCGGCTCGCGCAACGGCCCGGCCGGCAGCAGCCAGCCATTGCCGGCGCCACGGCCGTCGAACAGGATGATCTCGATATCGCGTTGCAACGCGTAATGCTGCAAGCCGTCGTCGGTCAGCACGATATCGACGTCGGGATGGGCCGCCAGCAGCGCGCGGCCGGTGGCGGCGCGGTCGCGCCCGACCATGACCGGGCAGCCGGTGCGCTGCTTGATCAGCAGCGGCTCGTCGCCGACCTCGGCCGGCGTCGACAAGGCGCCGACCTCGCGCGCGCCGTCGCTGCCGTGCCCGCTGCCGTGGCCGCGCGAGATGACACCCGGGCGCATGCCGGCCGCCTGCAAGGCTTGCACCAGCCAGATCGTCAGCGGCGTCTTGCCGGTGCCGCCGATATAGATATTGCCGACCACCACCACCGGCACCGGCAGCCGCGACGACTTGAGCAGGCCGGCCCGGTACAGTCCCGCGCGCAAGCCGCTGACCGCGCGGAACAGCAAGGACAGCGGCCACAACGCGCAGGCGAGCGGGCCGCGCCGTAGCCAGTTGCTCGTCAGCGTGGTTTCAAGCGCGGACGACTTGGCAGGGGAAGAGGCGGAAGGCGCGGACACTTATTTGGCGGCACTGGTCTGCGCGGCGAAGGTCAGCTTGTCGTAGCCGGCGATGCGGGCCGCCTCCATCACGTTGATCACCATCTGGTGCATCGCGAACTGGTCGGCGTTGACGATCACCACCGGCGACCTGCCCGGCTGGCCGCCCTTGTCGGCCACCGTCTTCATCGACTGCGCCAGGCCGGCCACGTCGCGGAACGACACCGGCTCGTCGTTGATCGTGTAGTTGCCCTTGGCGTCGACGGTCACGTTCAGCTCGAACGGCTTCTCTTCCTGCTTCTGCGCGTCGGCGGTCGGCAAGGTGATCTGCAGCTCGGTGAATTTGCTGTAGGTGGTCGAGACCATCAGGAAAATCAAAATCACCAGCAACACGTCGATGAACGGGATCAGGTTGATCTCGGGGTCCTCGCGGTGCCGGCCTTTGCGGAAATTCATGCGGAGGTCCTTACTTGCGCTTGCTGTGCACGATATCGACAAACTTCACCGCCTGCTGCTCCATGTCGATGACGAAACTGTCCACCAGCGCGCGGAAGTGACGGTAGAACACCAGGGTCGGCATGGCGATGGCCAGGCCGAAGCCGGTGTTATACAGCGCCACGGAAATGCCGTGCGCCAGTTGCGCCGGGTTGGAGCCGGTGGCGTTTTGCGAACCGAAGATCTCGATCATGCCGACCACCGTGCCGAACAGTCCCATCAACGGCGCCAGGGTCGCGATGGTACCCAAGGTGGTGAGGAAGCGTTCCAGGGTGTGGGCCACACCGCTGCCGGCCTCTTCGATGGATTCCTTCATCACTTCGCGCGGCGCGTCGACGTTGCGCAGCGCGGCCGACAACACCACGCCCAACGGGGAACTTTTTTCCAGCTTGTCGATGACGCCGGTGTTGACGTTGCCGCCGCGATAAACCTGAACCACCTCGTCCAACAGCTTCTTCGGCAGGATTTTGCTACGGCGCAGGTACAGCAAGCGTTCGATGATCAGGGCCGTCGCAACGATCGATGCAATCAACAACAACCAGATAGGCCAACCTGCGGCTTGGAAAATAGCGAGCAAAACGAACTCCTGTATAGATAAACCCGAAGGCGCAATGTATCTTGTTGGACGACACTCGGCAAGTAGCGAATGGCCGGACAGCAGCGGCCCGCCCGAAGCGACCGTGGAGTTCTGCACATTTTCTGTGGACAACGATGTGCGCAAGGCCTCCCAACACCGCTCAAGCCGTTGATTTAAAAGGGAATTAAATCAAAGATTAAAAACGTCGCAGGCAGTGATGCTCGGGCTTGTTTTTTGCCCAGCAAAAGTTGTGCCCACTTATGCCCACATTCTGTTGATAAGATTGTGCGCAAGCCACGCGATGCCTTCCGATGTCCTTGATTTTAATCAGTAATGTTATCCTGCGTAAAAATCCGGCATATGGCGACTCGGTGGAAGATAGTAGCCAAAATACTTAGCATCAAGGCAACGTGAATCGGACCAAAGCGCCAAGCGAGCACTTCTGCACACTTTGTGTGGATAAGATTGTTAGCAATACCCGCCACGCCCCATCAAGTCATTGATTTTAAAAGATAATTAACCCATGCGTAAAAATGACGCACGCAAAACAGCCTTTGGTCCCTGTGTTTGGCGATTGGTATGGTCCGCAACTTCTGCACATTAAATGTGGATAAGATTGTGCGCAACGGCTCCCACATTGTGAAAGATCGTTGATTTATAAGGGAATTTTTGCCATGAGTAAAAATATGGCAGAGCGGCATTTCGATAGAGTTTTGAGAGGCAAACGGGAGTTTTCCACCGCACCGGTCGCCAACGCTAGCGATAATGCCGGCCTATCGCGGCGAACGATGCACTTCTGCACATTTTGTGTGGATAAGATTGTTAGCAATGCCGCGCACTGATGCCCATGTCATTGATTTGTAACGGATAAATTGCCATGCCCAAAAACGATGCATATCGTTTCCTCGCCAGGGGCAGTCGCGGCACGCCGGCGACACGAATCCGGGCCGACATCGCGGCGCACGGTGGGCTCGATAATAACGCCGGAGTTCTGCACAAGTTCTGTGGATAAAATTGTGCGCAATACCATGTTTGATGCCCTAACCCTTTGATTTTGCTCAGCATACTTTCCGTGCGCAAATTTTAGGCATACAAAATCAGCAAGAAGAAAACAACTATCGGTCACAAAAGTTTCACACAGCATTTGTGGATAACTTTGTGCGTAACTACCCTGGCGAAAGGCAAAGTGCTTGATCCATAAGGCTTTTTCGCCTCTGCACGCAAATACGGCAGAAAAGTTTAACCTTTAAAATCAAATACCTACCTATAATACCTCCTGCTTTTTGTGGCATATGACCGCTGTGTGACCAAACGCACATTGTGTGGATAGTTTATTTTTTTGAAATCTATGATGTTCGACGACCGCTCCGACTCCGCTCCCGCCGCAGCCCCCGTGATGACCGTGACCGCGCTCAACCAAGCGGTCGCGCGGCTGCTCGAGCGCTCCTTCCCGCTGGCCTGGATCGGCGGCGAAGTGTCCAACTTCACCCGCGCCAGTTCCGGCCACTGGTACTTCACGCTCAAGGACAACGCCGCCCAGGTGCGGGCGGTGATGTTCCGCGGCCGCGCGCAATACGCCGACTTCATTCCGCGCGAAGGCGACAAGGTCGAGGTGCGGGCGCTGGTCACCCTGTACGGCGCCCGCGGCGACTACCAGATCAACGTCGAGGCGATACGCCGCGCCGGCGTCGGCTCGCTGTTCGAGGCGTTCCAGCGGCTCAAGGAAAAGCTGGACGCGGCGGGCCTGTTCCACGCCGACCGCAAACGCGCCCTGCCGATGTTCCCGCGCGCGATCGGCATCGTCACCAGCCCGCAGGCGGCGGCTCTGCGCGACGTGCTGACGGCGCTCAAGCGGCGCGCGCCGCATGTGCGCATCGTGCTGTATCCGACACCCGTGCAGGGACAGCTGGCGGCCGAGAAGATCGCCAACGCGATCGACACGGCCTCGCTGCGCAACGAATGCGATGTGCTGATCGTCTGCCGCGGCGGCGGCAGCATCGAGGACCTGTGGTCGTTCAACGACGAGGATGTGGCCTACGCCGTCGCCAATTGCCGCATGCCGGTGATCTCCGGCGTCGGTCACGAGACGGACTTCACGATCTGCGATTTCGCCGCCGACTTGCGTGCGGCCACGCCGACGGCGGCGGCCGAATTGGCGGCCACGCCGCGCGCCGACTGGCTGGCGTCGCTGCGCGCCGACGCCACGGACTTGCGACGCGCCATGCGCCGCAGCGTGAGCGAGGCCACGCAAACGCTGGACAACCACACGCGCCGCCTGCTCAATCCGGGCGCGCAGATCAAGCAGCAGCGTTTGAAGCTGTTGGCGCTGTCGACGGCGATGATGCACGCGAACCGCATGCCGCTGTCGCAGTCGCGTTATCAGCTCGATCGTTTAAGTGGCAGGATGGCGGCGCACAAGCCGGACGTGCGGGCGGCGCGGTCGGCGCTGGCGGGATTGCGCCATCGCGCCGAGATCAGCGTGGCAACGCAGCTGGGCCGGCGCCGCCATGCGTTGGCGGCGCTGTCGTCGCAACTGGAGTTGTTGAATCCCCAGCGCACCCTGGAGCGCGGCTACGCCATCGTCACCGACGACAAGGGCGCCATCGTGCGGGCACCGGCGCAACTGCGGCCGCGCAGCAACCTGACGTTGCGGCTGGCCGAAGGCAGCGCGCAAGTGGGCGTCGACTCGGTGCAGCCGGCGTTGGATTAACCCCCGGCAAGGGCGGGGTCGTACGGGGACGCCGAGTCCCATTGGGGTACGACCCCTATGACGCGACCGCCGCCGGCCACGGTCGGGTCGGTGGGTTTCAGCCGGCCGACAGCATCGCCGACATCCCGATCAAGGTCGGATATTCTTCGGTGATGACGAAGGTCGGGATGTGCGACAGATAATCGGAAAACCGCCCCTTCTGCTCGAAGCGCGCGCGGAATCCGGAATGCTCGAAGAACTCGCTCATCCGGGGCACGATGCGCCCGCCGATGTAAATGCCGCCCTTGGCGCCCAGGGTCAGCGCCACATTGCCCGCCACCGTCCCGAGCATCTCGCAGAACGCCTCCAGCGTCTCCTCGCACACCGGGCATAAGCGATGCAAGCCCTGCTCCATGATCTCGGTCGTGCCCAGGTTGCGCGGCTCCACGCGCGCCCGTTCGCACAGCGCGCGGTACACCAGCCCCAGGCCGATGCCCGACACCAGCCGCTCGCTCGACACATGCTCGTGATAGCGGCGCGCATAGCGCAGGATGTCGATCTCGCGCTCGTTCATCGGCGCGAAGGTGCTGTGCCCTCCCTCGCTGTCGATGGCGATCCAGCGGCCATCGACGCCGGACGGCACCAGTCCGGACACGCCCAGTCCCGCGTCCGCGCCCACCAGGCCGATGGTCGCGCCGGCGCGCGCCACGCCTCCGCCGATCTGGCGCTTGTGGTCCGCCGCCAGGTATGGCAAGGCGCTGGCCAGCGCGGTGAAGTCGTTCACCACCACCAGCGATTTCAAACTGAATTGCGAGCACACCGCCTCGATCGAGAACGACCAGTGGTGGTTGGTCATCGTGACCCAGTCGCCGTCGATCGGATTGGCGATGGCGATGCCGGCGAAGCGCGCCTGGTAGCCGCCCGCCGCCACCGTGGCCGGCTGCGACAGGTAGGCCACCAGCGCCGCGCCCAAAGTGGGATAGGTGGCGCAGTCGGTGACCCAGATGGCGTCGATTTGGTTGGGCGCCGTCTCCAGGCCGAAGCTGGCGCTGGTGCCGCCGATGTCTGCCAGCAGGCGCGGGCCGTTCGCCAGATGCGAAAAGGATGCGCGATCCATGTCTCTTCCTTTTTTATTGTTGGTGCGGTTCGTTATGCTAATTATACGGCAGCACCTTTATGAAATCGTTTTCAAAACCGGTTTGATTAGATACCCGGCGCTGGGGAAAGTCAATGCGCGGCCGGCACTGGCCGAAAGGATAGCGAATATGGTAATCTTTGGTGAAAAGCTTTTCATAACAATTAAATAACAGGACTTCCCCTTGGCAGCTACCCCCTCCCCCTCCGGCCCGTCGACGCTGATGGATGTTGCACGCCAGGCGGGAGTGTCGCCCAGTACGGTTTCCCGCATCCTCAATGGCACCGCCAAGGTCTCGGACGACAAGCGCGAGGCCGTGCTGGCCGCCATCGCGAAGATGAACTTCGCCCCCAACCAGATGGCGCAGGGCCTGAAAAAAGGCCGCTCGCTGACCATCGGCATCGTGGTACAGGACATCTCCTCCCCTTTCTTTGATGAAACCCTGCGCGGCGTCGACGACGGCCTCAAGGGCACCGGCTACGCCTCCGTCATCGTCAGCGGCCACTGGAACGCCGACGAGGAGGCCGAGCGCATCCGCCTGCTGCTGGCGCGCAAGGTCGACGGCATCATCCTGCTGTCGGGGCGCATCTCGGACGAGACCGTGCTCGGCTTCTCCACCCAGCGGCCGATCGTCTCGACCGGGCGCGAACTGAAGACCCGCACCGCGCTGGGCTTCAAGATCAATAACGAATACGGCGCCTATCTTGCCGTGCGCCATCTTATCGAATTGGGCCACCGCCGCATCGCCTTCATCTCCGGCCCGGCCAACAACATGGACGCCGACGAGCGCCTGTCCGGCTACAAGCGCGCGCTGGAGGAGTCCGGCATCGAGGCCGACCCGCACCTGATCGTCGAGGGCAATTACCACGAAGCGAGCGGCATGATGGCGATGAACCGGCTGTTCGATACGCACCAGCAATTCACGGCCGTGTTCGCCGCCAACGACCTGAGCGCTTATGGCGCGCGGCTGGCCTTGTACCGCAAGGGCATCCGCGTGCCGGACGACATCTCGCTGGTCGGCTTCGATGATTTGCCGGGCTCGTCCTACACCACGCCGCCGCTGACGACGATCCGCCAGCCGCTGTACGACATCGGCCGCATCGCCACCCACGCGCTGCTGCGCGTGATCAACGGCGAGGACGCCCAGGGCGAGATTCCCCCACTGGAACTGATCGTGCGCGAAACCACCCGCCGGGTGCGCTGAGTATCCACACGGAAAGCGGGCCTTTTGAGCATGGAAGGCGCATCCGCTTTACAATGATGAACGTTTCGCCATAATTCACCCTCGGTTTTAATACCCCAAACAAAGGAATAACAATGGAACATACCCTGCCAGCACTGCCATATGCCATCGACGCCCTGGCGCCGCACATCTCGCAAGAAACCCTGGAATACCACTACGGTAAGCACCACCAGACGTATGTCACCAACCTGAACAACCTGATCAAAGGCACCGAGTTCGAGAACCTGTCGCTCGAAGATATCATCAAGAAATCGTCCGGCGGCGTGTTCAACAACTCCGCCCAGGTGTGGAACCACACCTTCTACTGGAACAGCCTGACGCCAAACGGCAAAGGCGCACCGGACGGCGCGCTGGCCGACGCGATCAACGCCAAGTGGGGTTCGTTCGACAAGTTCAAGGAAGAGTTCACCAAGTCGGCCGTCGGCAACTTCGGTTCGAGCTGGACCTGGCTGGTGAAAAAGGCCGACGGTTCGCTGGACATCGTCAACACCTCGAACGCCGCCACCCCGCTGACCACCGATGCCAAAGCGCTCATCACCTGCGATCTGTGGGAGCACGCTTACTACATCGACTACCGCAACGTGCGTCCTAAGTATCTGGAAACCTTCTTCAAGCTGGCCAACTGGGACTTCGCGGCGGCCAACTTCGCCTGAATGACCTTGCGCGGCTAAAATAGCGCGCAATCACGTAGGGCGGATTAGGCGGAACGCCGTAATCGGCCATGCATGCGTCAACGCGACGCAAACATGGCCGATTACGCTGCGCTAATCCGCCCTACGCGTCTCCTCGCGACGCATCTATCGTGCGCGGCCTATAATCTTCGGAGACACCACTCTGGAGATTGCCTTGACCTACCTCGCCTCACCCCATCGCTACGAAGAAATGCAGTACCGCACCTGCGGCCGCAGCGGCTTGAAGCTGCCGGCGATGTCGCTCGGCCTGTGGCACAACTTCGGCGACACCAACAACCTCGCCTCGCAGCGCGACATGCTGCGCACCGCCTTCGACCTGGGCATCACCCACTTCGACCTGGCCAACAACTACGGCCCGCCGTACGGCTCCGCCGAATCGAATTTCGGCCACCTGTTCAAGTCCGACTTCCAGCCCTACCGCGATGAACTGATCATCTCCACCAAGGCCGGCTGGGACATGTGGCCCGGCCCCTACGGCCAGGGCGGCGGCTCGCGCAAGTACGTGCTGGCCAGCCTCGATCAAAGCCTGAAGCGCATGGGCCTCGACTACGTCGACATCTTCTACTCGCACCGCTTCGATCCGGCCACGCCGCTGGAGGAAACCATGGGCGCGCTGGCGCACGCGGTCCAGCAGGGCAAGGCCTTATACGTGGGAGTGTCGTCCTACTCGGCCGAGAAAACCGCCGAAGCCGCGCGTCTGCTGCACGAGTGGAAGGTGCCGTGCCTGATCCACCAACCGTCCTACAACATGCTGAACCGCTGGATCGAGGAAGACCTGCTCGACACCCTGGGCAAACAGGGCATCGGCTGCATCACCTTCACCGCGCTGGCGCAGGGCATCCTGAGCGACAAATATTTGAACGGGATCCCGGCCGACGCGCGCATCAACCGCCCTGGCGGCGGTTCGCTGATGGCGTCGCACCTGAGCGAGGAAAACCTAGCCCGCGTGCGCGCCCTCAACGAGATAGCCAAGGCGCGCGGACAAACGCTGGCGCAGATGGCGCTGGCCTGGGTACTGCGCGACGCGCGCATCACGTCGACCTTGATCGGCGCCAGCAGCAGCGCGCAGATCCGCGAGAACGTCGCCGCGCTGAAGAACCTGACCTTCAGCGCCGACGAACTGGCCGCGATCGACCAGCAAGCCAAGGAAGGCGACATCAATCTGTGGGCGGTATCGTCCGTCCACAAATAAGTACTTATTGGCGGGAAGCCGGCTGCCCGTTGAGGCGCGACTTCTCGCCACGCTCCAACGTTTGATCCGGCGGCAGGTCGTCATCCGGCACGCTGCCGTCGTCCTCCAACGGCACCACGTCGTGGAAGTCGCCGTCCACCATCGCATCGGCGCCCGGGATGGTTTCGACATGATCGAAACCGATGTCGGCGCCCGCCTCCACCCTGTCGATCGCGACATCGCCCCGCTCGCCGGTGCCTTCGGCGTCGGTGTCGCTGTCGAGCGCGAGGTCCGGATTGCCGGCCACGTCGCTGCCGCTGTCGGAGTTATCGCTTGGGCCGAGCGAACGTGTGCCGTGGCCGCGCCCCAGCACGCGATCGTTACCTGCCGGGATGTTATCGGGGTCGAGTGTACTGTCAGACATGATCTGCTCCTTCCAATGAAAACCCGATTGGACCACTGCGGCGGCGGCCGGTCCGTGCGCCCACTCGCATATAAGGGAGACCCGCAGAGGACAGCGCTATCGCCCCGATAGGAATCTTTTACTTTACAAATGTACTATTCAGAGATATAGTTAATCCATACACACACGAAGGAGTCCATCATGAGCACCCTTACCAACAACCTGCTGCGCACCGCCGCCATCGTTTTCGCCATCGCCGCCGGCAGCGCCGCCGTCGCCCAGACCACGTCGTCGGCCACCAGCCCGACCAGCACCGCTTCTGCCGCCACCAGCGCCAGCACCACCAAGGCCGCGACCAGCAGCACCGCCGCGCAAAACGCCGTCGCCGCGACCGCGGTCTCTGCGAGCAAAGCCCAACAACCGACCGGCCTGACCCGCGCCCAGGTGCAAGCCGAATTCCTCGAAGCGCGCAAGAACGGCACGCTGCTGCAAACGGAAGCGGACTTCGACGTCGCGCAAACCCGTAAGCACGTCGCCAACTAAGCGCGCGTCGAGATCACCATGACCACGCATCCAGCGCCACGCCCCCTCGCAGCCGCCATGCTGGCGTGCGCGATGGCGGTGTTGGCCGGATGCGCGGACATGGGCCACATCGAGCCGCAAGCGACCGCGCTCCAGCCCGCGCAACTGAATCCCGGCAAAGCCATTGCCGCCGCAAGCGCCGACGTGACGTGGCCCGCGCAGCATTGGTGGGAAGCGCTGCATGACGAACAGTTGAACAAGCTTGTGAGCGCTGCGCTGGTCGACAATCCGGGCCTGCGCGCCACACAAGCGCGCGTGCGCCAGGCCGAGTCGCTGGCCGGCGTCGCCAAAGCCGGCACTTTGCCGCGTATCGACGCCTCGGCCAGCATCGACCGCGAACTGTATTCCGCGCACAGCACCGTACCCGCTCCACTGGCCGGCAACTACGCGTGGAAGAACACCGCCACCCTGTCCGGCTCCTACGACCTGGATCTGTGGGGCCGCAACCGCGACGCGCTGGCCGCAGCGCTCGACGAGGTGCGCCTGGCGTCGGCCGAAGCGCAGATGGCGCGCCTGACGCTGGAGACGGCCATCGTGCGCAGTTACATCCAACTGTCGCTCGACTACGCGTTGCGCGACAGCGTGGCCGACAACCTGGCGCAGCGCCAGCGCATCCTCGAGATCACGCGCAAGCGCCACGCGGCGGGACTGGTGAGCGACATCGACGTCACGAACATTGAAACGACACTGCCGGCGGGACGGCGCGACCATGAGCAGATCGACGAATCGATCGCCCTGTTGCGCAACCAGCTGGCGGCACTGATCGGCAAAGGACCGGGCGACGGTGAAACCATCGCCCGGCCGAAGCTGGCCCTTGAAGCGGGACACGGCGAAGCGGTGCCCGACACGCTGCCGGCGGAACTGGTGGGCCGGCGTCCCGACATCGTCGCGCAGCGCTGGCGCGTGGAAGCGGCCGGCGCGCGCATCGCCGACGCCAAGGCCGACTTCTACCCGAACATCAATCTGGCGGCCTTCGTCGGCGTGCAGTCGCTGGGCTTCTCGCGCTTCCTCGACAGCCACTCGCAGATGCGCGGCATCACGCCGGCCATCAGCCTGCCGATCTTCGACGGCGGCCGGCTGCGCGCGCAGCTGGGCAACCAGACCGCGCTCTACGACGGTGCGGTCGAACAGTACAACGCCACCGTGGTGCAGGCGATGGCCGATGTGGCCAACGCGCTGGTGCGCATCGCTTCCGTCAAGCAGCAGGACCTGCTGGCGCAGCGCGCGCTGGCGTCGGCGCGCCGCCAGCAGCAGCTGGCCGAACGGGCCTACGACGCCGGCATAACCGACTCGCTCAACGTCATCAACGCGCAGCTGACTTTGTTAAACGAGCAGCAGCAAATGGCACAAGTGGCGAGCAAACAACTGGATAACTACGCTTTGTTGATGTCGGCGCTTGGCGGGGGTATAAAAGTGGATTAAGCGGGGAGCTTCCAAGTACAATCAATCCTTCAAAAATTATAAGAGGAGCAAGGCAATGAGCAGTTTTGAAGCGACTAAAAAACGCCTGAAAAACATCCATGCCCGCATGCCGGACTTCCCCGAGGATCTGATGCGCCTGATGCGCATGACCTACCACATCCAAAAACGGATGAAAGATTTGAGCAACGCCGCGCTGCGCAAATATGACCTGGTGGACGCCAGCTACATGGTGCTGGCGGTGTTGTATGGTTCGGACGACGAGACCTCCACCGCCTCCACCCTGGGCGAGGCTTGCATGGAGAAGCCCGCCAACCTGACGCGCGTGTGCAACGACCTGGAAGCGCAGGGACTGATCACGCGCGGCAACCGCCCGGGCGACCGCCGCTGCGTGATGATCTCGCTGACCGACACCGGACGCGCGCTGATCGCCAAGGTGCTGCCGGAGGTATGGGCCGCGACCACCCACGCCTACGACGGCTACAACGCGGAAGAAGTCAAACAACTGGAAGCCCTGCTGAAACGGCAGTTGAACAACCTCGAAGCACTTACATAGACGAACCCACACCATGAACCCTCCCTCCGCCGCCTCCCCCACAAAGGAAAACCAAGCGGCGCGGGGAGCGGTGAACAAGGGAGCGGCGTGGTTGCGCTCTGAAACCGCCGACTGGTTCAACACCGAAGGCCAGCGCTGGGTCTTCGTCGCCAAGGCCATGCTGGCCGCCTTCTCCGCCCTGTGGCTGGCCTTTCGCCTCGGCCTAGACTCTCCCTCCACCGCGCTTGCCACCACCGTCATCCTCGCGCTTCCCAGCAGCGGCATGGTGCTGGAAAAGGCCTTCTACCGTTTTCTCGGCACCTTGGTCGGCTGCGCGGCCTCGCTGCTGCTGGTGGCGCTGTTCCCTCAATCGCCGCCGGTGCTGTTCGTCGGCGTGGCGCTGTGGGTAGCGCTGTGCACCGGCGGCGCCGCCATGCACCGCAACCAGCAATCGTATAGCTTCGTGCTGGCCGGCTATACCGCCTGCATGATCGTCGTTCCCGCCATCGACGCGCCGGCCCACGTGTTCACGCTGGCCGTCACCCGCGTGACCGAGGTCGGACTGGGCATCATCTGCGCCGCCGTGGTGCATGACGTGATTTTCCCGCGCCGCCATTCGCACGCCGTCATGCGCACCGTGCAGACGCGCTACGCCGGCTTCATCACCTTCTGCCAGCAGGTACTGGAGCGGCGCCTGTCGCCGGCGGAAGCGGAGTTGAACCACTTGAGGTTCGCCGCCGATATCGCCGCGCTGGAATCGGGCCGCGCCGCCGCCTTCTTCGAAGCCGACCACGCCCGCTCCCATACGCGCCAGCTGCACGCCTTCAACGCGGCTTTCATGACGGTGCTGACCACTTTCTATACGCTGCACCGCCTGACCCACCGCTTGCGCATCAACGCCACCGGCCCGGTGCTGGAGCTGGTGGAGCCGATGCACGCGCATCTGGCGCGGGCGATGAAGCCCGACCTGACCGCCGGCCAACTGGCACGCATGCGCGTGGAACTGGCGGAAGACATCGCGACGGCACACGCGCGGCTGGCGGGCGAGCCGCTGGACGGGCGCCCGCGGCAGATCGACTTCGACACGGCGGTCGAACTGCTGGATCGCTTCGTGCGCGATCTGGAGGAGTTCGCGGCGCTGTATCACGGCCTGACGCGGGAAAAACGCCAACAGGTCAGCGATCCCGGCGCCTACACGCCGAAGACGCCGCCCGCCATCGTCGTCGCCAGCGGCTTGCGGGCCGGGGCCACCCTGCTGATCGCGGCTGCCGCATGGTACTGGCTGGCCTGGCCCTACGCCGCCAACGCCATCCTGATGGCGACCATCTTCTGCGCGCTGGCGTCGTCGTCGCCGCGACCGACGGCGCTGGTGCAGCAGGTGCTGACCGGCTTCCTGATCGCCGCGCCCCTGGCCTTCCTCACCGAGTTCCTGCTGATGACGCGGGCCGACGACTTCGGCCCGATGGTGCTGGTGGCCCTGCCGCTGCTGGCGCTGGGCTCCTATTTGAGCACCGGTCCCAAATGGGCCGGCGTGGGGATCGGTATCGGCATGTTCTCCGCCACCCTGCTGGTACCGGCCAACCAGATGCGCTACGACGTCGAAGCCTTCATCAGCAGCGAGCTGTCGCTGACGATGGGCGTGGTGGTCGCCTATGTGATGTTCAAGGTGGTGCTGCCCGAGCACACGATGGGCCACAAGCGCCATGTCGCCGCCGCGCTGTGGCGCGAAGCGCTGAACGCCTGCACGGCGCCGTTGCACCGGCTCAAGCGCCGTTTCGACAATCGTGTGCGCGATCTTCTGAGCCAGTTGAACGCCGCTTCTGGGCCGGCGCCGGGCGAAGCGGCGCGCTCGGTGGTGCGCCAGGGCCTGACCTTGCTGGAGCTGGGCCACGCCGTCATCGAACTACGGCAGTTGATCGCCGCTTCGCAACCCGGTCCCGCGCGCCACGGCCTGCAGCAAGTGGTGCTGCACCTGGCCGACTACATGCGCGCGCCCACACCGGCGCACGGCGCGACCGCGCTGGAATCGCTGCTGCACGCCGGTACGGCCGTGCGCGCGGTGCTGGCCGACGCGGCGCCCGAACGCCGCCTGCCGCTGCGCACCGCGCTAACCGACCTGCATTCCATTTACACGTCCTTGCTGGACCAGCTATCAACAGGAGAACCCCATCATGCCGCGTGAGATCGACTTTTTCGGCGTACTGCTGCCCGGCGTACTGCCGCTGTTCCTCGTCAGCCTGCTGCTGCAGGTCGCGCTGGACAGTGTTTTGAGCCACGTCGGCGCGTACCGCCAAAGCTGGCATCCGGCGCTGGTGCGCCTATGCCTGTTCGTCTGCATCTTCGGCGCCCTGCTGCTGACCCTATACAAATAATCCAAACCATCTTCGAGAGCTAATGTGAGCGCATCTAAAATCTTCCGCTTTTTCCTGACCATGCTGTTATTGGCGGCGGCCCTGTGGGTCGGCCGCACCGCCTGGGACCAGTACATGGAATCGGCATGGACCCGGGACGGCCGCATCAAGGCCGACGTGGTCACCATCAGCGCCGATGTCGCCGGCACCGTAACCGACGTAATGGTGCGCGATAACCAGATGGTCAAACAAGGCGACGTGCTGTTCGTCGTCGACAAGGCGCGCTACCAGAACGCGCTGGCGCAGGCCAACGCCATGCTGGCGTCGCAGCAGGTCGAAAAGGGCCGGCGCAGCAAGGAGGCCAGCCGCCGCGCGGCGCTGGACAGCTCCATCATCTCCGCCGAGAGCATGGAGACGGCCCAATTCGCGGTCGGCACCGCGTCGGCGCAATACCAGGCGGCGCTGGCCGCGCGCAACCTGGCGCAGCTCAATCTGGAGCGCACCGTGGTGCGGGCGCCGGTGGCCGGCTATGTCACCAACCTGAATGTGCACGCGGGCGATTTCGCCGCCGTCGGCGCGGCCAGGCTGGCCGTCATCGGCAGCGAGTCGTTCTACGTGGTCGGCTATTTCGAGGAAACCAAACTGCCGCTATTGAAGGTGAACGACCCGGTGCAAGTGCGCCTGATGAGCGGCGCGGCGCAGCTGAGCGGCCATATCGAGAGCATCGCCCACGGCATCACGGATCGCGACGCCAGCGTGGGACGTGAGCTGCTGGCCGACGTCAACCCGACCTTCAACTGGGTGCGTCTGGCGCAGCGGGTGCCGGTACGCATCCATATCGACCAAAAGCCCAAGGACCTGGCGCTGGTGGCCGGCACCACCTGCACGGTGGTGATTCACGGCTAAGGAAGACTAGCGCGAACCGGCGACGTCCAGGATCGCGCCGCTGACGTAGGACGACTGCGGCGACAACAGCCACAAAACGGACTCTGCGACTTCCTCCGACCGGGCCGCGCGCCCCAACGGCAAGCTCGAAGCCGTCCGCGCCACGCGATCGGGCATGCCGCCGCTGGCGTGGATCTCGGTGTCGGTGACGCCGGGCCGCACGCAATTGACACGGATGCCCTCCTCCGCCACTTCCTTCGACAGGCCCAGTGTCATCACATCAATGGCGCCCTTTGAGGACGCGTAGTCGATGTAAGTATTGGCGCCGCCATGCCGTGCCGCGCCCGAGGAGATGTTGACGATGCCGCCACCCTGCCCGCCACTGCGCGTCGACATGCGCTTGACCGCCTCGCGCGCGCACAAGAAGGCGCTCATGATGTTGGTGGTGAAAACGCGCTGCATCCGCTCGGCCGGCATCTCCGTCAGCTTGCACTGCTGTTCCAGCACGCCGACGTTGTTGACCAGCGCGGTGATCGGCCCCAGTTGGGCGTCGACCGCCGCGAACAGGCGCAGCACGTGGGCTTCGACGCTCATATCGCCCTGCACCACGATCGCCTCGCCGCCCTCGCCTGCGATCTGCGCGCGCAGCTGTTTGGCCGCCTCGCCGTTGCTGACGTAGTTGATGCAGACGGCGTAGCCACGCCGGCTCGCCATCAAGGCCGTCGCCGCGCCTATGCCCCGGCTGCTGCCGGTCACCACCATCACCTGTTTCATCGCTCGCCTTGTAAAAAAGCCCGCTGTCGCGGGCTTGTGGTCTGGGTTACTTCTCCGGACTGGTGTTTTTCAGCGCGTAGGTCACGTGCTGCCACCAGTGATCGCGCGAATCGACGGTCCGCAGGCATTTTTTGTCGATCTCGCCCTTGAACATCGGGTCTTCGCACTTTTTGGTCATCAACGCATAGCGCTGATTTTCCGCATTGGCCAAGGCGACCACCAGCCAGAAGACGAGGCCCGCCAACACCACCACCAGGCTCCATGCGACATGGTTGATATACGCCCACTCGAACAGCGTCTCGATGGCCGGTGACGATTCCTTGTAGAGATGCATCACCTTGCCTTCGGCGGCCTTCCGTTCGTCGCTAATTTCTTTCATTTTCTTACCCGTTCCAAATTAAAGCGCATCTTTGCGCGGCGGGTGACACGTCAAACCACGCCACGAGCGGAGATTACCACTTTTCAGGCGCGAGGTGGCCGTTCGCGCCTGATCGGCGATTAAAACCCGCTTAAAACTCGTAGCGCGCCGAGAGTTTCAATTGGCGGCCGTCGGCGGCATAAATGCCGCCGTGGATGCCGTTCACGCAGGAATACGCCTGCGAGTAGTAGTGCTTATCGGTCAGGTTCAGGCCGGCCAGCGCAAACTCCCATTGGCCTAACTTGCGGGCATAGCGGGCGTCGACGGTGGCAAAGCCGGGAATTTTTCCGGCGCAGCTGTTATCGAAGTCAGAGCCGTAACGCTGGCTGGCGACCCACTGCGTGCCGATATCGGCGGATTGACCATCCGCCGGCGTCCAGCTCAGGCGCGCGCTCAGCGTATTCTTCGGTACCAGCACCATTTGCTTGCCGCTGTTGACGCCCTCGCGGAACTTGGCGTCGACGTACTGGTAGTGCCCGTTAACGGTCCAGTCGGTGGCGATGCGCTGTTCCGCATCCAGCTCGAAGCCCCGGCGTTTGGTCGGGTCGAGGTTGACGTTGGCGAACGTCGTCGGATCGAAGAATATCTCGTTGCTCAGGTTATGGCGGAACACGCGCGCCGTCACCTTGCGCGACGTGTCGGCATAGCTGGCGCCCAGCTCCACATCGCGCGATTTTTGCGGCAGCAGTACCTCGTTGAACCTCGGCGTGAAGGCGTTTTCGTCGGAATTGGCCAGGCGGTAGCTCTGCCCCGCCTTGCCAAACACGGTCAGGCCGCGCAATGGCATATAACTCGCTTGCAGCTCCCATGCGTTGACGCCTTGCGTGACGTCGTAAGCACCGCCGCCGAAGTCGATCGGCGTGCTGTAGCTCTTGTCGAACAATTCACGCCGCACGCCAGCGGAGATTCGGCCCTCGTGGGCGGGGTCGAAACGCAGCTCGTCGCGCAGGTAGATGGCCTTCGATTTTTGATCCGCGTCGGCCATCGACGAGCCGCGTGTGTCGCGCTCCCATTTGGTTAGGTCGACACCAGCCACCACTTCATTCAGCATGCCGCCGATCTGGGCCAGGCGGCGCACGCGCGGCGAAAATTGGGTCTGCTTGCTGTCGTAGCTGCTGATGAAAGGCCTGCCTGACAAATAAGCCGATTCAACGGTCTTCTTGCGATACGACAGATCGGCCGCCAGGTCGTAGCCGGCGATACGGTACTGGCTGAAAACGGTGAAGCGGTCGCTGTCGAGCGAACCGTAGTCGTCGGGCGTGGTCGCCTGGCGCGGATTGGCGTTGAATTGCGCCTCGGTCAGCGCACCTGGCAGGCGCATGTCCTGGCGCGCGCCTTCGTAGCGGAAGCCCACGCGGCCGGCGTCGTTGAACCACTGTGCGCCGCCGCTGAACTGCGTTTGCTTGAATTCGTTGTTGTTGCGGTAGTTGTCGGTGCGCTGATGGCCCAGGGTGGCATCAGCCGCGAAACCGTCCCACGCCTGCGCCGCAGACACGCGCGCTTCGCCGGCGTTGAACCGTCCGCTCTCGACAAAAACGCTGCCACGGCGGGTGTTTTTACCCGGATTCTTGGTGACGATGTTGATCACGCCACCGGTGGCGCCATCGCCGTACAACACGCTGGCGCCGCCGCGCGTGATTTCGATACGGTCCACCGTATCGACCGGAATGGTCGACAGGATGGCGGTGCTCAGTTCATTCTCCGACAAACGCACGCCATCGAGGACGATCACCACGTTCTGGCTGCTGTTGGTGCCGAAGCCGCGCAGATCGAGATCGAAGTCCGGGCTGCCGTTCAGGCTTTGACGGCCGTAGACGCCGCCGATCTTGCGGATCGCCGAATTGACGTCGCTGACACCGGCGCGGCGGATATCCTCGGCCGAGATCACCGTGGCGCCGATCGGCGCCAAGGCCGGATCGGCGTCGAAGCGGGAACCGGTGATGACGACCGGCGCCAGCACCTGGGCGACTTGCGCGCCGATGGCTTCCTGCGCGATGGCGATGGCCGGGGCAATGGCGGCGGCGGTGAAGCAAAGGGAGACGGCGGCGGCCAGCAAACGTGGCGCCGAAGGCGGAACAAACGCGAAGGAATTCATGGTAAATCGTTTTCAAAAGAGACATCCGCGCCTGCGTCCCCGCAAGTCGGAAGTGTACGGAAGCCACGCGCCGGTCGACGGCGCGCGCTTCCCCCTGTCTGGCCGATGTCCGGGCTGGCCGGCGCGGTCGTCGGAGCATATCTCGACAAGGCGCAGGCGTTACCGTTGCGGGGGCAGCACACCTTGGCCGGTTCGCGGAGTGCGGAAGCGGCCCTGTGTTTCCCGTTTAACCCGCATGTGAACACATGCGCGGGCACCAGAACCCGGGCATTATACGCCTGTCAACGGCGCCCCTCCTCGATAGGGACCGGCTCCCACGTCATTCAGCAATTCGATATGACCTATCTACATTTCATGCATTGATTGCCAGGCCCACGTCCCAATAGTATAGATATCAACACCATACCCGGAGCAATGCCATGAGCACCACCCAAGCCCTCCCAACCTACTTCCTGTCCCACGGCGGCGGCCCTTGGCCGTTCATGATGGACACGATGGGCCACCTGTACGCAAAACTGGATGCCTCGCTGCGCGACATTCCGCGCCAATTGGGCGTCACGCCGAAAGCGGTGCTGGTCGTCACCTCGCACTGGGAAGGCCGTGACTTCATGCTGTCGTCGTCGGCCAAGCCGCCGATGTTGTACGACTACGGCGGCTTCCCTCCGCACACCTACGAGGTGAAATACAGCGCCCCGGGCGCGCCCGAGCTGGCGGCGCACATCAAGCAATTGCTTGACGCCGGCGGACATCCCACGCAGTTGGATGGGCAGCGCGGATTCGACCACGGCACCTTCAGCGCCATGTACCCGGTGTATCCGAACGCGGATGTGCCGATCGTGCAGTTGTCGCTCAAGCAGGGACTCGATCCGAAGACGCATCTGGAGGTTGGCCGTCTACTGGCGCCGCTGCGCAAGGAGGGGGTGCTGATCATCGGCAGCGGCCTGAGTTACCACAATCTGCGGGCGTTCAACGCGCAGGGCGCGGCGGCGTCGCATCAATTCGACGGCTGGCTGCGGGCGGCGATGGCGTTGCCGCCGGCGGAGCGCACGGCGGCGCTGATCGATTGGGAAAAGGCGCCGGCCGCGCGCATGGCGCATCCGCGCGAGGAGCATTTGCTGCCGTTGATGGTGGCGTTGGGGGCGGCCGAGAGTGAGCCGGCGTCGGTGCCGTATCACGAAGATGCGTTTATGGGGGCGCTGGCGGTGAGTAGCTTCCGCTTCGGCGGCTCGTAGATGGCCGATTACGGCGTTCCGCCTAATCCGCCCTACGTGTCTCCGTGGCCCCCTCGCGGGCGCTGGTCTTAGGTTCCGCGCTTGCCTTTGGCGTATTCGGCGGCCTTGGCTTCGGCGATGGCGGCTTTCTCCGCCGCTTTGGCTGCGGCCTCCACTGCGTAAGTGTCGAGGCGCTCCTTGCGCGACGCCGGCGTCTCCAGCGAGATGCGGCCCAATGTGCCGCTGCGGTAGTCGCCCAGGAAGGTGTGCGACGCCTTCTCGAAATCGAGGTCGCCGCCCTTCTGGCGGAAGCCGCGCTTGGCGGCCACGCCCTCCACCACCGCGATGCCGTCGAACTTTTCGATGTCCTTGAAGCCGTAGCGCGCCACCAGCAGCTGCGGGTAGTACTTCAGCAGCTCATCGGCCAGGAACACCGCCACCTCCTCCTCGATCAAGGCGTTCGAGCCGATGGCGTGGCTGGCGGCCAGCATCAAGCCGTCGCTAGGCAGCGCGATCTTCGGCCACAGCATGCCGGGCGTGTCGACCAGGATGGTGTTCTTGTCCAGATAAAGCTTCTGCTGCTGCTTGGTCACCGCCGGCTCGTCGCCGACCTTTGCCACTTTGCGCTTGAGCAGCGCGTTCATCAGGGTCGACTTGCCGACGTTGGGAATCCCCATAATCATGATGCGCAGCGGCTTGGTTGGCACGCCCCGGTGCGGCGCCAGTTGCTTGGCCAGTTCCGGCACGCGCGTGACGTCGGCCGGCTTCTTGGTCGTCATCGCGAAGGCCGTCACGCCCTCTTGCGCGTTGTAGTACTGTACCCACGCCGCCGTGGCGGCGGGATCGGCCAGGTCGATCTTGTTGAGGATCTTCAGGCACGGACGCTGGCGGAACTTGCGCAGCTCCTCCACCATCGGATTGGTGCTGGCCTCCGGCAGGCGCGCGTCGACCACCTCGATCACCAGATCGGTGTTCTCCATCTGCTCCGCCGCCTTCTTCTTGGCGGCGTTCATGTGCCCCGGGTACCATTGTATCGACATGCTCTGACCTTCAAAATCGTTCTGACAATCCGCTATTTTACCTGCTGGCCCGGCCGGGATTCGGATATCATGGGTCGCTTTTCCTTTTTTCTGACCATATAAACAATATTATTTTCACCGGAGTGCTGAAGATGAGCATAGCTGCACCGTCCAACCCGAGGGAGATCACCCTCCGCGGCATTATCCTGGGCATCCTGATTACGCTGGTATTCACGGCGGCACAGGTCTACCTCGGCCTGAAAGTGGGCCTGACCTTCGCCACGTCGATCCCGGCGGCCGTCATCTCGATGGCGCTGTTGAGCGCCTTCAAGAACGCAACCATCCAGGAAAACAACATTGTCCAAACGATCGCCTCGGCCGCCGGCACCTTGGCGTCGGTGATTTTCGTGCTGCCGGGCCTGCTGATGATCGGCTGGTGGGCGCACGTGCCGTTCTGGCCGACCTTCGGCGCCTGCGCCATCGGCGGCGTGTTGGGCGTGATGTACACGGTGCCGCTGCGCCGCGCGCTGGTGTCGCAATCGAACCTGCCGTATCCGGAGGGCGTCGCCGCCGCCGAGGTGCTCAAGGTCGGCACGGCCTCGCGCGCCGGCGCTGCCGAGGGCAAAGCCGGTCTGCGCGCCGTGGTGCTGGGCGCGGTCAGCTCGGCGCTGTTCGCCGCTGGCGCCGCGGTCAAGGTGATGGCCGGTGAATTGTCGTTCTACTTCCGCACGGGCGCGGGCGCCACCGGCATCGGCGCCTCCGGTTCGCTGGCGCTGATCGGCGCCGGTCACCTGATGGGCATCACGGTCGGCCTGGCGATGCTGGCCGGCCTGGTCATCGCCTGGGGCATCATGGTGCCGCTGATGACGTCCCTGAGCCCTGCCGCCGCCGGCGTTGTAGCCGCCGACCACGCGCTGGGCATCTGGAAAACCGAAGTGCGCATGATGGGCGCGGGCGTGATCGGCATCGCCGCGATCATCACCTTGGCCGGCCTGGCCAAGCCGATCTTCGGCGGCCTGAAATCGGCCATGGACACGGCACGCCGCGCCAAGCTCGATGGCGCCGTACTGGAACGCACCGAGATGGATATGCCGATCTTCATCGTCGGCCTGGTCACGCTGGTGGCGATGGTGCCTGCCGGCTGGCTGCTCACCAGCTTCCTGCAGGGCGGACCGCTGTCATCGATCGCATTCCCGCTGGTGGCCGTCGGCATCGGCTACATCCTGGTCGCGGGTATTCTCGCCGCAGCCGTCTGCGGCTACATGGCGGGCCTGATCGGCTCCTCCAACTCGCCGGTGTCGGGCATCGCCATTTTGACGATCCTGGGCGCCGCGCTGAGCGTGGGCATGGTCGGCCGCAGCATCATGGGACCGGAAGTGGCGCAGGCGCTGATCGCCTTCGCGCTGTTCGTCACCACCGTGGTGCTGGCGGTGGCCGTGATCGGCAACGACAACCTGCAGGATTTGAAAACCGGCCAGTTGGTCGACGCCACGCCGTGGAAGCAGCAGGTCGCGCTGCTGATCGGCGTGTTCGCCGGTTCGTGCGTGGTGCCGCCGGTGCTGGAGCTGCTCAATCACGCCAACGGTTTCGTCGGCGCGCCGAATATCGATTCAATCTCGGACCAGCCGCTGGCCGCGCCGCAGGCGTTGCTGATCTCGACGCTGGCCAAGGGCGTCATCGGTGGCAACCTGCAATGGAACCTGCTCGGCTACGGCGTGATGGTCGGTTTGGTGCTGGTGGCGATCAACTTCGTGCTGAAAAAATCCAGCAACGACAAATACAGCCTGCCGCCGCTGGGCGTGGGCCTGGCGATCTACCTGCCTAGCGCGGTGATCACGCCGGTGGTCATCGGCGCGGTGGCCGGCTACTTCTTCGAGCGCGCGTGCGGCAAATCGGCCGGCGGCGAAACGGCCAAGCGCCTCGCGGTGCTGATCATGTCCGGCTTCATCGTCGGCGAGAGCTTGTTCAACGTCGCGCTGGCCGGCCTGATCGTGCTGTCGGGCGAAGGCGAGCCGCTGGCGATCCATACCTCGCTGAGCGAATCGCACTCGATGATCATCTCGCTGGTCGTCGCCGCGTTCGTGGTCGTGGGCCTGTACCGCTGGTCGTCGAAGAACGGCCACGCGGTCAACGCCAAATAGAAAGTAGCAACCCGCAACTCCGGGGTCAGGTCCTCCATTGCTACACAAGCTGAGCCGTAAGGGGCACATCGCCCGCCCTACGGCACAGGACGTGTAGCAATGGAGGACCTGACCCCGGAGTTGTTTTTGAGAGCTCGGAAAAGTCTTAGCGGGATCTTGCGCCCCGGATAGACGAATTTTCAAGTTGGAACTATAATTAGCAAATTCTTAACGCCAACCGGGCCCTCCGCATGCGCCGCAACCGTCTCCTCCGCCTTACCGCTTCCCTGTGCTTGGCCGCACTGTCGCATGGCGCCGGCGCGGCCGACGACTTGCCCGCCGTCGCCGCCTTCTTCCAGACACCGCAGATCAGCCATGTGAGCCTGTCGCCCAACGGCGCGTATGTGGCGATCACCACCATCCTGGCCGACGGCACGCCGGCGCTGGTCATCCGCGACACGGCCGCCCCCGAGGAAGCCAAGGTCGTCAGCCAGCTCGACCCGACGATGGCGGCGTTCTACGACGTCCACTGGGTCAACGACAAGCGGGTCGGCTACACCGTCAAGAACCTGCACATGGGCGCGCGCACCAATCTCGACGAGTTCGCGGTCGACCGCGACGGCGGCGCCAGGAAGCATCTGATCAACGGCAACTGGGGATTCAAGCCCGAGAAGGCGATCGGCACCTTGATCGCGCCGCGCATGCTCACGGCCGACTACGCCTTCCACAGCGTCACTTATGACGGCTCCGACGACATCATGGTCGAGAAATACACCTGGAACAGTGCCGACCTCGCGCCGGCGTCGTCGCGCCTGTACCGGCTCAATACGCGCAGCGCCTCGCTCAGCTCGGCCTTCGAGGGGCCGCAGCCCGAATCCAGCAAGAGCTGGCTGACCGACGGCAACGCCGTCCCCCGCATCGTCATGTCCGAGGTCAAGGGCCGCTGCATCACCTCCTACCGCCAGCCGGCCGATACCAGCTGGGAGCAAATCGACAGCGGCACGTGCTTCAAATCGAAACGCTTCACGCCCTTGTTCTTCGACGGCGCCGACACGCTGTTCGTGCAGGCGGTCCACAAGGACTTGGCGGCACTGTTCCGCTACGACCTGAAAACCAGGAAGCTGGCCGCCGAGCCGATCATGGAAACCCCGGGCTTCGATTTTTCCGGCTCGCCCGTGATCGACTACGCGTCCAAACGCCTGGTCGGCATCCATTTCACCACCGACGCCGGCGGCACCGTCTGGCTCAATCCGACGCTCAAGGCCGACCAGGCCAAGATCGACGCCGCCCTGCCCGGCTTCATCAATACCGTCGAGTGCGCCCGCCAGTGCCTGGCGTCGCCGGTGCTGCTGGTGAGCTCGACGTCGGATCGCCAGCCGAGGCAGTACGCGCTCTACACCCGCGCCACCGGGCAACTGGTCGGGCTGGGCAGCATCCATCCGGCGCTCAAGGCGGCCCAGTCCGGCGCTCGCACCTTCCAGCGCTACACGGCCCGCGACGGGCGCGCCATCCCGGCCTATGTAACGATGCCGGCGGTTAAGGCGGCCGGTCCGCAAGCGGCCGTGGTGCTGGTGCACGGCGGCCCCGGGGTGCGCGGCAGTTCATGGGAATGGGACAACGAGGCGGCGTTCCTGTCGTCGCGCGGCTACGTTGTCATCCAGCCGGAATTCCGTGGCGGCGCCGGCTTCGGCGCGTCCCACTTCGAGGCCGGCTGGAAGCAATGGGGCGGCGCCATGCAGGACGACCTGGCCGACGCCGCCCGCTGGGCGGTCAAGCAGGGCTGGGCCGATCCCAAGCGCATCGGCATCATGGGCTCCTCCTACGGCGGCTATGCGACGTTGATGGGGCTGATCAAGGACCCTCAGATCTTCCGCGCAGGGGTCGAATGGGCGGGCGTGACCGACCTCAAATTGATGTTCACCTCGTTCGACTCGGACGCCTCGCAGGAGAACCTCGGCTACAGCATGCGCACGCTGATCGGCGATCCGGACACCGAGGCCGAGCTGTTCCAGAAGAACTCGCCGTTGCTGCGGGCGGCCGAACTCAAACAACCGTTGCTGATGGCGCACGGCGGCGACGACCGCCGCGTGCCCGTCGATCACGCCCACCGCTTCGCCGGCGCGGTCCGCAGCCACAACGACAAGGTGACCCAGCTGATCTACGATAACGAGGGTCATGGCTGGCGCACCGAAAAGACCCGGGTCGATTTCTGGGGACGGGTGGAAACCTTCCTCGACAAAAACGTCAAGCAGGCCCAGTAGCAAACCGTCCCGGCCGGGACCGCAAAGAGGACGGTTGCGGCAAGGTGATCTTGCGCCAGCGCACAGACAAATAGTTCCGCACGGCATAGGATCATCAAACCCTCAACCACCTTGGTCATCACATGCGACGCTCCTCTCCCCATCTATTGGCCGCCGCACTGTGCGCAGCCACGCTGCAGCACGCCGCCGCTGCCGACAATGCCCCTGCCGCCGCCAACGACATGCCGGCCGTCGCCAGCTTCTTCCAGACCAGCCAGGTCAGCCACGCCGCACTCTCGCCCAAGGGCGGCTACGTGGCGATGGTCACCATGCTGCCCGACGGCACGCAGGCGCTGGTGATCCGCGACACCGCCGACCTCAAACAGTTCAAAGTCGTCAGCCGGGTCGATCCGGAGACGGCGGTGTTTCACGCCACCCACTGGATCACCGAAAACCGCATCGGCTTCACGCTGAAGAACATGCGCCTGAACTTCGAGACCAATCTGGACGAGTTCGCTATCGACCGCGACGGCGGCAACCACCGGCATCTGATCAACGGCAACTGGTCGCACAACAACGACGCGCCGCCGACCGGTTCGATGCTGACCAGCCGCGTGCTGACCGCCGACTACGCCTTCCACGGCGCCGCCAACGACGGCTCCGACGACATCCTGGTGAAAAAATATCGCTGGAACCATACCGACATCGGCCCCGCCTCGTCGCGCCTGTACCGGCTCAACACCCGCACGCTCAAACTGAGCAGCACGTTCGAGGGCACCCAGCCCGAGGCCAGCGATCAATGGATCACCGACGCCAACGCGGTGCCGCGCGTGGTGCTGTCCGAGGTCAAGGGCCGTTGCATCGCCTCCTACCGCAAGCCGGACGCGACAAGCTGGACCCAGATCGACAACGGCGTTTGTTACGAGAACCGGCGCTTCACGCCGCTGTTTTTCGACGGCGCCGACACGCTCTACGTGCAAGCGTCCCATAAAGGCTATGCCGCGCTGTTCCGCTACGACCTGAAGACCATGGCGATGGACAAGGAGCCGACCGTGGAGGCCGAGGGCTTCGATTTCCGCGGCACCGCCGAGATCGACTACCCGACCAAACGATTGATCGGCATCCACCTGGAAACCGACGCCGACACCACGGTCTGGTTCAACGCGCGCATGAAAGCCGACCAGGCCAGGATCGACGCCGCCCTGCCCGGCACCATCAACACCGTGCTGTGCGGCGCGGACTGCCTCGCGTCGCCCGTGCTGCTGATCCGTTCGGCCTCCGACCGCCAGCCGCCGCAATACGTGCTCTACACCCGCGCCACCGGCGCCGTGATCGGCCTGGGCGGCATCCACCCCGACCTCAAACCGGCGCAGATGGGGCCGCGCAACTTCCACCATTACACGGCGCGCGACGGCAGTTCCATTCCCGCCTATGTGACCATGCCGGCCGTCAAGGCGGCCGGGCCGCGGCCGGCGGTGGTGCTGGTGCACGGCGGCCCGCACGTGCGCGGCGCCACGTGGGAGTGGGACCAGGAGGCCGCCTTCCTGGCCTCGCGCGGCTATGTGGTGATCCAGCCGGAGTTTCGCGGCAGCACAGGCTTCGGCCATGCGCACTTCGAGGCCGGCTGGAAGCAATGGGGCGGCGCGATGCAGGACGATCTGGCCGACGCCGCGCAATGGGCCGTCAAGCAGGGCTGGGCTGATCCCAAACGCATCGGCATCATGGGCGCCAGCTACGGTGGTTACGCCACCTTGATGGGACTGATCAAGGACCCGCAGATCTTTCGCGCCGGCGTGGAATGGGCGGGCGTGACCGATATCAAGCTGATGTTCACGTCGAGCGAGTCGGATGCGTCGCAGGAGGACCTGGGCTACAGCATGCGCACCCTGATCGGCGATCCCGACAGCGCGGCCGACGCCGACATGTTCCGCAAAAATTCGCCGCTGCTGCGCGCGGCCGAACTCAAGCAACCGCTGCTGATGGCCCACGGCGCCGGCGACCTGCGCGTGCCAATCGTCCACGCCAGCCGCTTCCGCGACGCCATCAAGGCGCACAACCCCAACGTCACTTCCCTTATCTACGACGACGAGGGCCACGGCTGGCGCAACGAAAAAACCAATATCGCCTTCTGGCGGCAGGTCGAAGCCTTCCTCGACAAAAACCTCAAGCAAGCCCAGTAAGCGCGAACGCACGGCCGGGACTTAGATCTCGGCCAGCGCCTTCAAGTGCGCGACCACGCTGCGGCCCAGCGCCGACAGGTTGTAGCCCCCCTCCAGGCAGCTGACGATGCGGCCCTTGCCGTACAGGCGCGCCACCTCCATCACCTGTTCCGTCATCCACGCGTAGTCCGCCTCGACCAGCCCCATGCCGCCGATGTCGTCCTCGCGGTGGGCGTCGAAGCCGGCCGAGATGAAGATCATCTCCGGTTTGAACGCGTGCAGCGCCGGCAGCCACTGGTCGGTGACGATCTTGCGCACGGCGTCGCCCTTGGTGGCCAGCGGCACCGGCACGTTGACCAGGTTGGCGGTGATCGGCTCGGGCTCGGTGTACGGATAGAACGGGTGCTGGAAGAAGCTCACCATCAAGGCGCGCGGCTCGTTCAGGAAGGCTTCCTCGGTGCCATTGCCGTGGTGGACGTCGAAGTCGACGATGGCCACCCGCGCCAGGCCGCGCGCATCGAGCGCGTGCTTGGCCGCGACGGCGACGTTGTTGAACAGGCAGAAGCCCATCGGCTCGATCGGGCGCGCGTGGTGGCCGGGCGGACGCACCGAGCAGAAGGCGTTGTCGATCTCGCCATCGATGACGGCGTCGGTCGCGGCCACGGCGGCGCCGGCGGCGCGCTGCGCGGCCAGCCAGCTCCAGGCGTTGAGCGAGGTGTCGCCGTCGATCGGATAGGTGCAGCCCGGCGCCGGCACGTTGTCGCGCACGATGGCGATGGCGTTGCGGCTGTGGTTGCGTTCGAGGTCGGCCAGCGCCACCAGCGGCGCCTCGCGGTGCTCCAGCAGGTCGCTGATGTGCGATCCGATCAGCTGGTCCGCGATGGCTTGCAGGCGCGCCGGGGATTCGGGGTGCCACTCGCCCATGTCGTGGCGCTGGCAATCGGGATGGCTGTAAATGGCTGTGGTCATGTCTATGGTTTTTACGGGGCCGCGAATGCTCTCTCACTACGCTATATCCGCTGCGCGGTTTCTCGCATAGAATCGTTCAAACGCCGCGCCTGATTCTGCTGATCCCAGGCGCTAATCTACCATACATATCATGTACACAAAATTGCACGCGGTGGCACGCCAGGTCGGAGACATCATTGTCGGCAAGGACTTGCAGATACGTCAAGCACTCACTTGCCTGCTGGCCGGCGGCCACCTGCTGGTCGAGGACGTGCCTGGTGTGGGCAAGACCACCTTGGCGCATGCGCTGGCGATCTCGCTGGGGCTGCGCTTCAACCGCATCCAATTCACCAGCGACCTGCTGCCGGCCGACGTCAACGGCATCTCGATCTACGAACGCGAAAAGAACGGCTTCGTGTTCCATCCCGGCCCGATCTTCACCCAGGTGCTGCTGGCCGACGAGATCAACCGCGCCACGCCGAAGACCCAATCGGGCCTGCTCGAGGCGATGGAGGAGCGCCAGGTCAGCGCCGACGGCGTCACCCGGCCGCTGCCGCTGCCGTTCTTCGTCATCGCCACGCAAAATCCCACCCACCAGATCGGCACCTTCCCGCTGCCGGAATCGCAGCTCGACCGCTTCCTGATGTGCCTGTCGCTGGGCTATCCGGACGCCGCCGCCGAGCGCGCGCTGCTGATGGGCGAGGACCGACGCGTGCTGCTCAAGACGCTGCCGGCGGCGATGACGCCGCCCGAGCTGGCCGCCGCCCAGCTATCGCTCAAGCAGATCCACGTGTCGCCGTCGCTGGTCGACTATGTGCAGGCGCTGGCGGCCGCGTCGCGCCAGAACGGCATGTTCGCCGAAGGCATGAGCCCGCGCGCGGCCATCGCGCTGCTGCAAGCGGCGCGCGCCTGGGCCGCGCTGGAAGGACGCAACCACGTACTGCCGGAGGATGTGCAAGCGGTGCTGGTGCCGGTCTGCGCGCACCGCCTGCGCCCGCTCAAGGCGGCGCACGGCGTGGCGCTGGCCAGCCGCGACCTGGTGCTGCAGTTGCAGAAATCGGTGCCACTGTAGTGAATTCCGGCCTGCAAGCGCTGTACCGCAAAGGCCGGAAGGTTAGCAACCGATGGCTGTTCCAGCTGCGCGACAGCGAGCCGGGCGAGGTCACCCTGACGTCGCGCCGCGTCTTCATCCTGCCCACGCGCGCGGGCCTGTCCTTCACCCTGCTGCTGCTGATCATGCTGATCGGCGCCCTGAACTACAACCTCGGCCTGGGCTTCGCGCTGACCTTCTTCACCGGCGCCTGCGCGGTGGCCGACATGTTCCTGACGGCGCGCAACCTTGCATTGCTGAAGCTGGCCCCGGGCCGCGCCCAGCCGGTGTTCGCCGGCGAGGAAGCGCAGTTCGAGCTGCATTTGACCAACCCCACCAAGCTCGACCGCTACGCCATCTGGCTCGGCTTCCAGACGCAGGGCGAGCCGCGCCAGGTGACCGACGTGGCGGCCGGCGGCGCCAGCGCGGTGGTGCTGTCGCTGCCGACGCGCGAGCGCGGCTGGCTGGCCGCGCCGCGCATCCAGCTGACGACACGTTTTCCGCTTGGCCTGTTCAAGGCGTGGAGCTACTGGCAGCCGGAGCTGCGGGTGCTGGTGTATCCGACGCCGGAAGCGCCGGCCCAGCCGCTGCCGTCGCGCGGCGCCGCCAGCGAGGACGGCCATGGCACCGTGGGACTGGATAATTTCGCCGGCATCCGCAGCTACCAGCAGGGCGACCCGATGCGGCACCTGGCGTGGCGCCAGATCGCCCGCCACGATCCGGCGCTGGGCGGGCAGCTGGTGACCAAGCATTTCGAGGGCGGCGCGGTGGCCGAACTGGCGCTGGACTTCGCCGACCTGCCGCTGCAACTGGACCTGGAACTGAAACTGTCGCGCATGACGCAATGGGTGCTGGAGGCGGAGCAGCGCGCCCTGCCCTACACTTTCCGCTTGGCGCAGCACGCCTACGGCCCGGCGCTGGGCGACGCCCACCGCGCCGCCTGCCTGCGCGCGCTGGCGCTGTTCGGCCGGGAGGGCGGCGCATGAGCGAGCGCATGAGCGAAACTCAGCGACGCGGCCCCAAAGTAGAACTCGGGAGGCGCCTGGCGGCCCTGCCGCGCGACAAGGCCGACACCCTGCTGCTGCTCATCGCCGCGCTGATGGTGCTGGCGCCGCACTTCGCCCACCTGCCGCTGTGGGTCAGCCTGGCCGTCTGCGCCACCCTGCTGTGGCGCGCCGCCATCACCTGGCGCGGCAAGCGCATGCCGCCGCTGTGGCTGCTGGTGCCGGTCGCCGTGGCGGCGATGGCCGGCGTCTACCTCACCTACCGCACCCTGCTGGGCCGCGACGCCGGCGTCGCCATGCTGACCCTGCTGCTGGCGTTCAAGCTGCTGGAGATGCGCGCCAAGCGCGACCTGTTCGTCGTGATCTTCCTCAGCTTCTTCGTGCTGCTGACCAGCTTTTTCTATTCGCAGACGATGCCGACGGCGCTGTTCATGGCCGCCACCATCATCGTGCTGCTGACGGCGCAGCAATCGTTCCAGTACACCGGCGCCGTGCCGCCGCTGGCGCGGCGCCTGCGCACCTCGGCCAAGCTGTTCCTGCTGGCCGCGCCGCTGGCGCTGCTGATGTTCGTCGGCTTTCCGCGCGTGCAAGGGCCGCTGTGGGGCATGCCGGGCGACGCCCACAGCGGCCGCAGCGGCATCTCCGACAGCATGGCGCCGGGCACGCTGTCGTCGCTGGCGCAGTCGGACGAGGTGGCCTTCCGCGTGCGCTTCCTCGACCAAGCGCCGTCGCAGAACCAGCTGTACTGGCGCAGCATCGTGCTGGGCGACTACGACGGCCGCACCTGGACCCGCGTGCCGCGCCGGCGCGGCGCGCAAAGAGCGGCCATCGCCATCAGCGTGCGCGGCCAGGCCGTCCGCCACGAGGTGACGATGGAACCGACCGGCAAGCGCTGGCTGGCGCCGCTGGAGTTGACCGGCCCGCGATTCAGCGTACCGGGCTTCAACGTGCGCGAGTCGGACGAGATGGAACAGTTCACGATGGAACCGGTGGCCCGGCGCGTGCGCTACGCCGCCAGCGCCTATGTCGATTTTCAATTGCAAGCCAACGAGCAGCCGGAGAACCTCAAGCGCTGGCTGGAACTGCCGCATGGCTTCAACCCGCGAACCCTGGCGCTGGCGCAACAGCTCAGGCAAGCAGTGCCGCCGACGGCCAACGGCCAGCCGGACGCCCGCCAGCTGTCCCAGCAAGTGCTGTCGATGTTCCGCCGCGACACCTTCAGCTACACCTTGCAGCCGCCGCTGGCAGGGCGCGACATGGTCGACGACTTCCTGTTCACCGGCAAGGCCGGCTTCTGCGAGCACTATTCCGGCGCCTACGTGGTGCTGATGCGCGCGATGGGCGTGCCGGCGCGCGTGGTCACCGGCTACCAGGGCGGCGAGATGAATCCGCTCGACGGCTACCTGACGGTGCGCCAGTCCGACGCCCACGCCTGGGCCGAGATCTGGCTGCCGTCCCACGGCTGGCGCCGGGTCGATCCCACCGGCGCGGTCGCGCCCGAGCGCATCGCCCGCAACCTGGCGCGGGCGCTGCCGGCGCCGTCCGCCTTTGGCTTCGGCCAGTTGATCGAACTGCAAAACGATCCCGGTTCGTGGCTGGCGCAACTCAGATTCCGCTATGCCGCGTTGAATAATTCTTGGAATCAATGGGTCCTGGATTACAATCCAGAGAGGCAGCGAAGTTTCCTTACGGAACTAGGTTCCGTGTTCGGCAACTGGCGCAGCGCAGTCGGCGCGGCGCTGGTCTGCGCGCTGGCCTGGCTGCTGCACTGGCGGCGGCAACGCCGGCCGGCCGCGCCGCTCGACGGACTGTACCAGGCCTTTTGCCGGCTGCAGGCGCGTCACGGTTATGCGCGGCGCCCCGATGAAGGCCCGCTCAGCTATGCTGCCCGTCTGCGGGACATGCCCGCCAGCGCGGACAAACACGCGGCGATGGAGACATTTTTAACCCTGTACGGCGCGCTGAAATACGGCGGCGCCGGGGCCGAACAACGAACGGCGTCGCTCAAGACGCTGAAAACACTGTTACCTTTATGCCGATGAAGACTCTGATTACCCCCCTGCTGGCCGCCGCGCTGCTGACCGCCTCCGGCGCCGGCCACGCCCAGGTCGACCGCTACGGCTACAAACTGCCGCCCAGCATGCAGCAAAAAGCCAAGAAGAAAAAAGCCCCGCCCGTCAAAAAGAAAGCCGTGCCCGCCATCGATTATGTCGGCGAATACGTCAACTTCGGCGAGTGGAAGGAAGTGCGCGCCTTCCTCGACGACGTCGCCAACCGCAACGGCTTCGACCGCAAGGAGCTGGACACCCTGATGGCCCAGGTCCGCTATGTGGACGCGACGGTGCAGCTGGTCAAGCCGGCGCCACCGGGCAAGCCGAAGAACTGGAACGCCTACCGGGCGCTGACGATCGAGTCGACACGGGTCGATGGCGGCGTTAAGTTCTGGAACGACAACGCCGAGGCGCTCAGCCGCGCCGAGGCGCTGTACGGCATCCCGGCCGAAATCATAGTCGGCATCATCGGCGTCGAGACCGTGTACGGCCGCGTCACCGGCCGTTTCCGGGTGGTCGACGCGCTGACCACGCTCGCCTTCTCCTATCCGGAGGCGCCGCAGCGCGCGGCACGCATGGAATTCTTCCGTGGCGAGCTGGAGGCCACCTTGGTGTTCGCGCGCCGGGACGGCATCGACCCGCTGTCGCTGCGCGGCTCGTTCGCCGGCGCCATGGGCATGCCGCAGTTCATGCCGAGCAGCCTGATAAAGTACGCGGTCGACTTCGACGGCAGCGGCCACATCGACCTGCTCGGCTCGAGCACCGACGCCATCGGCAGCGTGGCCGCCTTCCTGGCGGCGCACGGCTGGGAGCGCGAGAACGGCGGACCGCTGGTGTACGCTGCCACGGCATCGCCCGCCAAGGCATGGGAGCCGATGCTGCACCAGGGCCTGACGGCAAAATATCCGCCGCAGGACTTGATAGCTGCGGGGGTCACCACCACTGTACCTGTGCCGGAGCAGCAGACCTATGGTCTGGTGGATCTGCAAAACGGCGCCGACCCAACTGAATACTGGTTGGCCAACAGTAATTTCTTTGCAATTACCCAGTACAACCGCAGCTATTTCTATGCGATGTCGGTGATCGAGCTGGGCCGCGCGGTCCGGCTGGCGCGCGGCGGGCTGTAGAAACGGTACGCAAATCCGGGCGGGCGCGTGTAAGGATGGCGATGAGGGATGTAAGCAACCGTAACGGCTGTTGTTCGCCCAACTTGCACGCGGTATTGTTTAGTTGACACTTGGAAATTATTGATCCAAACTGGCTTCTAAAGCATCAATTCATAAGCATCTATACAACGGAATTGTCTTATAACTAACTTTAGTTGCTAAATAATAGCGTGCACCATAGCGTAGCACAGGAGTCGGTGTATAATTCTCACACAATGTTGCATCGGGACAACAATACTCGACTATGTAGTTTTTTTCTATTGCTGTCGGGTATTACAATGCGAGATGTTGTATAATTGTGTATATATTATGAAACTTGTTATCCCGGAATCGGTCCGTGTGTAAATTCGTTCCTTGGTAAGGATGAACATTAACGCAGCAAAGCGAGCTCCGAGTGTTTTACTTTGCAGGACAACTTTACAGAAGGAAAAGACGAAATCATGACAAACCAAGTCGGCATAGATATGAACAACGATGCGGATGGCGATGACCTGCTGCAATACAATCCCAACCGCCTGCTCGATACCCTGATCGAAAACCTGCGTTTGAAAAACGATGCCGCTCTGTCGCGCGCATTGGAAGTCGCACCGCCGGTGATCAGTAAAATTCGCCACCACCGCCTGCCAGTTGGCGCTTCGCTGCTGATCCGCATGCACGAAGTGAGCGATCTGAGCATCCGTGACCTGCGTTACTTGATGGGCGACCGCCGCAACAAGTTCCGCATCAGCGATAAGCAGTTCAAACCAAAGGAAGGCGAACCAGGCCAGGGCCAGGGTTAAGTTTTACCCCGGCACTGACCTGTAGCGTTTTACCTTGTATCCCTCCCCCCTCTTGCAGGGGCGAGGGATACATCTTTTTGCGCGCCGGTTTTATGCCGGCGAATTTAAGCTGCGAGTTTTAAGCCGGGAATACACCGGTCGACAGATAACGATCGCCCCGGTCGCACACGATGAACACGATGGTCGCGTTCTCGACCGTCTGCGAAATACGCAACGCGATCTCACAGGCGCCCGCCGCCGAAATACCACAGAAAATACCTTCCTCCGCCGCCAACCGGCGCGCCATGCGTTCGGCCGACGCCTGCGACACCGCCTCGACCTTGTCCACGCGCGCGCGGTCGTAGATTTTCGGCAGGTAGGCTTCCGGCCATTTGCGGATGCCGGGAATCGACGAGCCCTCTTCCGGCTCGGCGCCGATGACCTGCACGTTCGGATTCTGTTCCTTCAGAAAACGCGACACGCCCATGATAGTGCCGGTGGTGCCCATGGCGCTGACGAAATGGGTGACGCGGCCGTCGGTGTCGCGCCAGATTTCCGGGCCGGTGCCCTCGTAGTGCGCGCGCGCATTGTCCTGGTTGCCGAACTGGTCGAGGATGATGCCCTTGCCGTCCTTTTGCAGTTGCTCGGCCATGTCGCGCGCGTATTCCATGCCGCCGGTCTTGGGCGTGAGCATGATCTGCGCGCCATAGGCGGCCATGCTCTGGCGCCGCTCGATGCTCAGGTTCTCCGGCATCAGCAACAACATTTTGTAGCCACGCAACGCCGCCGCCATCGCCAGCGCGATGCCGGTGTTGCCGCTGGTCGCTTCGATCAGGGTATCGCCGGGTTTGATGTCGCCGCGCTCCTCGGCGCGCTTGAGCATCGACATGGCGGCGCGGTCCTTGACGGAACCGGCCGGGTTGTTGCCTTCGAGCTTGCCGAGAATAATATTGTTGCGGGCGACCGCGTCCGCGCCGGGCAGGCGGGTCAGCTGCACCAGCGGTGTATTGCCGATCGTATCTTCCAGAGTCTTGTAAGCCATCGTGTTCAATCTTCAGTGGTTTCGCCAAAACATGCATTTTAATCCGAGTTGCCGTTGCGCGTATTGCAAGGGATGGCCCGGCCCCTGCCTGAGGAGGTAAAGTGCCGGAAGTCTTTGGACTGGAGCGGCCGCATGCGCTAGACTTGCATCATCGCTGCATCGCACCACGCCGTGCCGACCACTCTTACGCCCCTGACCGCCATGTCCACCTCCCCGCTTGAAATGCTGCCCGACGCCACCCCTGAAACGCCTGCGGCGCTGCCGGCCGACCTGGAAAGCCGACGCCACCAGATGTTCCCGACGTTGTCTGACAGCGACATCAAGCACATGCTGCGCTTCGGCCATGTGCGCCATTTCAGCGACGGCGAAAAAATCGCCGAGGCGGGCAAGAGCAACTACGGCATGCTGCTGGTGCTCAAGGGCGGCGTCGCCATCACCCGCTTCGACGGCCTGGGCAACACCTCGTACATCACCACGCACATGCCTGGCCAGTTCTCCGGCGAGGTGGCGCAGTTGTCGGGGCGCCCGGCGTTGGGCAACGCCGACGCCGTCGGCGAGGTCGAAGTGCTGGTGATACCGCCCGAATCGCTGCGCGCGCTGCTGGTCGCGCACGCCGACCTGGGCGAACGCATCGTGCGCGCGCTGATCCTGCGTCGCGTCGGCCTGATCGAGCAGAACTCGGGCGGCCCGGTCATCGTCGGCCCGCGCGGCCACGGCCGCATCCATACCCTGCAGAGCTTCCTTGCCGCCAACGGCCATCCCTACAGCGTGCTCGATCCGGAGGTGGACCAGCAGGCGACGGAACTGATGGCCCACTACCAGCCCAAGCCGGACGAACTGCCGCTGGTGGTGTGCCCGGACGGCGTGGTCAAGAAAAATCCAACCACGGTCGATATCGGCCGCTGCCTCGGCATGCTGCCGGAGCTGCCGGCCGACAAGGTGTGGGATGTGATCGTCGTCGGCGCCGGCCCCTCCGGACTGGCGACGGCGGTGTACGCGGCGTCCGAAGGCTTGTCGGTGCTGGCGCTGGAAACCCGCGCCTTCGGCGGCCAGGCGGCGGCCAGCGCCCGCATCGAAAATTACCTCGGCTTCCCGACCGGCGTCTCCGGCCGCGCGCTGGCCGGGCGCGCGTATGTGCAGGCGCAGAAATTCGGCGTCGAGATCGCCATCCCCGCACCCGCCGGGCGGCTGATCTGCGACACCTATCCGCTGCAAGTGGAAATGTGCGGCAGCCTGCAGAAGCTGCAGGCCAAGACCGTGGTGCTGTCGTGCGGCGCGCGCTACCGCCGGCCGTCGCTGGCCAACCTCAAGCAGTTCGAGGGCAAGGGCATTTATTACTGGGCGTCGCCGATCGAGGCCAAGCTGTGCAAGACCGAGGAGATCGTGCTGGTCGGCGGCGGCAACTCGGCCGGGCAAGCGGCGGTGTTCCTGGCGGGGCACGCGTCCAAGGTGCATATGCTGATCCGCAAGGACAGCCTGGCGTCGACGATGTCGAGCTATCTGATCGAACGCATCCAGGCCACGCCGAATATCGAGCTGCACACGCACTCGGAGATCATCGCGCTCGAAGGCGACGAGGATGGCCTGAAGCAGGTGCGCATCCGCAATTCGAAAAGCGAAGAGGAATGCGATTACGACGTTTGCCGCGTGTTCCTGTTCATCGGCGCCGATCCGAACACGGGCTGGCTGGAGGACTGCGGTGTCGATGTCGACGGCCACGGTTTTATCCGCACCGGTTTCGATGTGACCAAGGCGCAGTGCAAGGCCAACTTCGACAAGGGTGTGTACCCGCGCGAGATGCCGGCGCGCGCCGCGCTCGAGACCAGCGTGCCGGGCGTGTTCGCCATCGGCGACGTGCGCGCCAGTTCCACCAAGCGGGTCGCGGCGGCGGTGGGCGAAGGCGCGGCCGTGGTGTCGCAGATTCACGCGTTTTTAGCGAATCTTCCAGCGGATAAACGCTAGCGAACCCGCACGGCCAACCAGGGTCGTACCCCGTACGGGGTACGACCCTTAAACGGCGACGCATGCGTATCGCGAAACGCTTGCCGGGCTTCACTTCAACCAGGCCTTCTCCAGCTGCTCGATTTCGAAATCGCCGTCGTCCACTAGCCGCTCCCACCCTTCGAACTTGGTCATGCCACGCGTGCGGGCGATCGACAGCAGCAGGCTCTGTCCCGGCACCGTGCGCTCCGGCTGCAGCTGATACACCGGATCGGCGAACGCCTGCGCCGGCGTGACGATCGTCCAGCCCATATCGACGAACTGCTGGATCACATCCTTCAACCACAACGCGTTAATCAGGTTGTGATGCTGTAGCAGCACCTGCGGAATATCGCGCCCTTCCAGCTTGCGCGACAAATCGCGATACGCGATCGCCCGCTGTTTGATATGCGCCAGGTACGCCTGTTTGATCGGCTCGATGTTCGCCTTCGGATCGGACCGCAGTACCTCGGTCAGTTTCGCGTCCAGGCGCCAGTCGCTGGTGTCCAGGCTCACATACCCATTGCGATAGCCTTGCTCCTTCAGGAAGCTTCGCATGCCGTCGCGCTTCTCCGGCGTATTCCCCTCGCGCAGGAAGGTAAACCGGAACCACTTTTGATACCCGGGCAAGGTGGACGTGATGCGGTCGCAATCGAGGATCTCCCGCTGGTACTGCGCCAGCGTCACCTTCGCGGAATTCAAATCCGGGTGCGTCATCGTGTGGTTGCCCAGCGCATGGCCGGCATCGCCCCAGGCCTTGGCCAGCGCATAGCCGGCCGGCTTGGTTGCGCCGAAGTCGCAGGTGACGAACAACGCCGCCGACACCTTGTGCGCGGCCAGCGCGTCGAGCATCGCTTGGTTGCGCTGCTGCGGCGACATCAACGGCGTCTGCTCCAGCTGCGGCCCGTCGTCGAAGGTGAAGGCCACCGACTGCGCCTGCGCCACGCCCATGCTCACACCAGCGAGCGTCATCATCGCGGCTATGGCGGTTAAGCGAATACGGCGACCAACCGTTACTAACATATTTCCTCCTTAAGGGCGATCTAATCGAACGCCGAACTCATCCATGCCAGAATGCAAGCAGAGGTAACACGCAAGGCCTCAACGCTCCATTTGTTTCCTCGACATCATACTTCAACCATGCGAGGACAAAATGCGACTTCCACTCATCCCCCCAAACGAACTGAGCCCCGAACAAAAAGAGCTGTACGACAGCATGCGCAAAGGCATCGCCAGCAACTTCAACGCGTTTCAAGTAGAGCGCGAGGACAGCGCCCTGATGGGCCCCTGGAATCCCTGGCTGCACGAGCCTGCCATCGGCAAGGCGATCTGGGACCTGACGCTGGCCATGACCGCCAACGCCGTCTTGCCGGACAACGTACGCCAGATCGCGATTCTCGTCGTCGGCGCCCGCTACAACGCGGCCTATGAACTGTATGCGCACGTCGCGGTGGCGGAGAAAGCCGGCATGTCGGCCGAGCGCCTGGCCGCGCTGGTGGCGGACCTGAAGCCGGTCGACCTGTCGAAGGAGGAGAACGTCGCCTTCGATTTCTCGTACGCGCTCAGTCGCGGCGGCACGTTGCCGGAGCCGTTGTACCGGCTGGCGATCGACACCTTCGGCCAGCATGGCACCAACGAGTTGATCTACCTGGTGGGCTTGTACGCGCTGGTGTCGACCACGTTGAACGGCTTTAACGTGCCGGTGCCAGAGCGTGAATAAGCGCGATACCAGCACCTCGGCCGACGCCCGGCTTAAGCCCGCCGGCGCGGGTCCATCGGAGTTCGGCAGTGTTGCCCTGGTGCTGCAAGGGGGCGGCGCGCTGGGCGCCTACCAGGCCGGCGTCTACGAACGCCTGCTGGAAGGCGACATCGAACCGAACTGGTTGTCGGGGATATCCATTGGCGCCATCAACAGCGCCATCATCGCCGGCAACGCGCGTCAGGACCGGGTCGCGCGGCTGCGCGAATTCTGGGAACTGGTCAGCGATGGCGGCGCCTGCGCGCCCGGCGCCAGCTGGAGCGCCCTGACGCTTGCCGACACGGCCCGCGCCTGGGTCAACCAGCTCGCGGCAGGCAGCGCGTTCGTGCGCGGCGTGCCGGGCTTCTTCGAGCCGCGCATGCCGTCCTTCCCGTTCGGCGGCAGCCAGGCCACCAGTTTCTACGACACCTCGCCGTTGCGCGCCACGCTGGAACGCCTGGTCGATTTCGATCGCATCAACGCGCGCGAGACGCGGCTTAGCGTCGGCGCGGTAAACGTCCGCACCGGGAACTTCGCCTACTTCGACAACGCCACCGAGCGCATACGGGTCGAGCACATCATGGCAAGCGGCGCGTTGCCGCCGGCCTTCGACGCGGTGGAAATCGATGGCGAAAAATACTGGGACGGCGGCATGGTGTCTAACACGCCGCTGGAATGGGTGCTGTCCAACAGCTCGGGCCTCGACACGCTGGTCTGGCAAGTCGATTTGTGGAGCGCCCACGGCGAACTGCCGCGCGACATGGCCAGCGTCGCCACGCGGATGAAGGAGATCCAGTATTCGAGCCGCACGCGCATGGCGACCGACTCCCTGCGCAGGGTGAAGAAGCTGCACACGGCGCTAAGCGAACTGCTGGCGATGATCCCGGCGGACATGGCGGCCAGTCCGCAAGCACAATTGCTGGCGGCGGCGGGCGACCCTGCGCGCTACAACATCGTTGAACTGGTCTACCGTTCGGCGACCTACGAGGGCCAGTACAAGGATGTGGAGTTTTCCCGCAGGACGATGAACGAGCATTGGCAGGCCGGCTACAAGGATGCCAACAGCACGCTCACGCACAAGGAAATTCTCCAGCTGCCCACCATCGACGCCAATCCGGCCGTTTTCGATTTCCTTACGAAGCCAGCCTAGCTTCTTTGAGGCGCCGCAGTTGCGCCGCCTGGTAGGCGCCGAAGGCGTCGTTGAACAGGCAGCGTATCAGCGGATCGTCGACAATGTCGGCGTCGGCCGGCGCGCCGCTGATCCGCATGTACATCGACGTCAGCGACTCCCCCAGCGCCAGGCCCGCGTATAGCTTGGCGATGGGGATTTCGGTCAGCCACGACGGCGCTTCCTCGTCGCCCGCCGCAGCGATGCTATCGCCTTGGATGCGGTAGCGGTACTGCCGCACGCCACCGGCGTGATCGTAGACCGATAACTGCCAGACGCACTGCGTCTCGAAGTAGCTGTCCGGCGGCAGTTCCATCTCCCGGTATTTACCGAGCAAACCCGCACCGCAGTAGTCCAGCACCAGCGAGGTTTGTGACTCTGTCAGCGGCGCGAAATGGCCGGCGATGTCCGAAGTCGGCGGCGGCGTGATGCCGGCGTCATACTCATAATCGACGTCCTGTTCGCCAACCGGCAGCACCCATGGCAGCGGCGCGGCTGGCGTTAGCGCCTGCGACGTCAATTCCATCGCGACGGAGGGATTGAGGCGGACGATGCGCGCATCCGGCAGCCAGGCGCCGACCTCGCGCTCGAACTGTTGATAAGTGATCGGGAACAGCGCGTGGTTGTACCAGGACCATGGCTCCTGCACGAACTGGCAGGAACTGGGGACGACATAACGGGGCTTGAGTGCGCGCAGCTGCTCCGGCCATTCCTCGGGCAGCTCCGGCTGGACGCCCTCGGCGCGCGACGGCGCGATCACGTCGATCTCGCGCATGGTCTGGAAGGGCCACAGCACCATGTCCCACGGCGCGTAGGCTGTGAGCTGTTCCAGCGTCTCCGGGTCCATCCACGAATCGACGACGTTCAGCACATTCAATCCGCCGGCACGAATGTGGAACATCGAGTCGACATCGGCATCGAGCGCCCTGCGCGGAATGACCTCGATCGGGCCAACCAGCACCGGTGAATCGACCGCCAGCGCGCGCACGTCGGTGAAGCCCAACTCACGGATCATGGCGAACAGTTCGTCGAACAGGCAGTAAAGATAGATCGGCGTGGCGCGCGGCAGCAGGTCCAGGCTCTCCATCGAACAATGGTCGTCGTGGAAGTGGGAGATGAAGACCGCGTCCGGCGTCAGCGTCTTGATCTGTTCATGGTCGAAGCGCACGGCGGGAAAGGCGTGGCAGTTGCGGCTAAACGGGTTTTCGAAAATCGGATCGAACAGTATCTGCGTGCCTTCGTGCTCGAAGACATAACCCGCGTGGAGTATCCTGGAAATCTTCAGGGGCGACATGTGCAGACTCCAATCAAAATGTCGCGCTATCTTACCAGACATAAAAACGCAAAAGCCCGCAGCGCGGGGCTGCGGGCTTTTGCTGGAGTACCGGATTTATTTGCCGGTGGCGGCGATTGGCGTGGAGCTCGCTTTGGGAGCGGCTTTGTCGGCCTTGGGCTTGGCTGCGGCCGTTGCGCCCTCTTTCGACTTTCCGTTCACCTGCAGGCCGGCCTCGGACAGCTTGGCGGCGTTCTTGCCGCCGACGCCTTTGACGCGCTGTTCAAAGTCGGCCCAGTCCTTGAACTCGCCTTTTTTTCGTTCTTCGAGGATCGCGGTGGATTTGGCGGGGCCGATGCCCTTGATCGAATCGAGCGCGGCTGCGTCTGCTTTGTTGACATCGACTTGTGCGAACGCGAAGCTCATTGTGGCGGCCAGCGTGGCAATACCCAGCATTAGTTTTTTGAACATGTCTGTCTCCGTGGTTGGTGTCGAGCAAGGGCGAAAATCGCACCTTGAATACCCTTAACGGGTGGGGACCCCAACGTGGTTGACGCTGCCGGTATGAGGTAGATCAAACTCTGACAGGGAGACACGTAGGGCGGATTAGCGTAGCGTAATCGGCCATGCATGCGTTGCGGTGACGCATGCATGGCCGATTACGGCGTTCCGCCTAATCCGCCCTACGTTTACGTGTATCCGTCGTTTAGCCCACCGCGTCGAACAACTCTTCGCGCGTGACTGTTGCCGTGCCGAGCTTGCCTACAACAATGCCGCCGGCGCGGTTGGCCGTCTGCACCGCTTCGTTCCATCCCGCGCCCGCGCCCAGCATGCACGCCATCGTGGCGATGACGGTGTCGCCCGCGCCCGAGACGTCGAACACTTCGCGCGCCTGCGCCGGCATGTGGAACTGGTCGTTCTCGGTGTACAAGGTCATGCCCTCTTCCGAGCGCGTGAGCAGCAAGGCATCCAGCTTCAACTCCGCGCGCAGTTGCTGCGCCTTCGCCGTCAATTGTTCTTCGCTGTTCCAGCTGCCGACGATGCGCTTCATCTCCGACTTGTTCGGCGTGAGCACGGTGGCGCCGCTGTAGCGCGAGAAGTCGTCACCCTTCGGGTCGACCATCACCACCTTGCCTGCGGCGCGCGCGGAGGCGATCATGTCGGCCACGTTCACCAGGCTGCCCTTGGCGTAGTCCGACAGCACGATGACGTCGTAGTCGGCCAGCAGCGCCTTGAACTGCACCAGTTTGTCGCGCAGGACGGTGTCCGTCGGCGCTTCCTCGAAATCGATGCGCACCATTTGCTGCTGGCGGCCGATGACGCGCAGCTTGATGATGGTGGAGATGGCGTCGTCGCGTTTCAGGTAGCTGTGGATGCCGCCGCCTTGCAGCAGCTGTTCCACTTCGGTGCCCGCTTCGTCGGCGCCGACCACGCCCAGCAAGCCGGCGTGCGCGCCCAGCGCGGCGGCGTTACGCGCCACGTTGGCGGCGCCGCCGAGGCGCGCTTCGCGCTTTTCGATGCGCACGATGGGGACCGGCGCCTCCGGCGAGATGCGGCTGACGTCACCGAACCAGTAACGGTCCAGCATGACGTCGCCGACGACCAGGATGCGCACCTTGTCCAGTGCGGGGGATTGAAAAGCGGTGACGGAAGTACTCACATGGTCCTCGTATATTAAATTTAAGCTCGTCTGAATCACGTAGGGCGGATTAGCGAAGCGTAATCGGCCATGTATGCGCCATCGGCGGCACATACATGGCCGATTACGGCGTTCCGCCTAATCCGCCCTACGTGTTAATTCATGACATTCAATTCTTCGGTGCGGCGCGGCGGGTAGGTCTCCCACCTGCTGCATCCAGGGCATTGCCAGTAGAACTGGCGCGCCTTGAAGCCGCAATGGCTGCATTGGTAGCGCGCCAGCTTCTGCGTGTAGCCGTGCACCAGGTTCTTCACCATCGACAGTTCCGATACCACGCTCGCCGGCGCATCGACCAGGCGCGCTTCCAGCAGCTTGTCCAGTCCCAGCAAGGTCGGCGTGCGGCGCAGTTCATCGACCACCAGCTCCTTGGCGGCATCCAGGCCGTCAAGCTCCAGCACCGCCTTGTACACCACCTCCAGCAGGTCGATCGACGAGGCCTGCTCCAGGTAGGACTTGATCAGGTTGACGCCTTCGAGCGGGCGGCCGACCTTGCGGTAGCCGTCCATCATGCGCTGCGCGACCAGCGCGGTGTGCGGCACGCTGATTTGTTCGACGCGGCGCCACGTCATCAACGCGCCTTCGACATCGTCCTTGGCCAGCTGCGCGTCGCCGATCAACAGGGTCGCGCGCACGTTGACGCGGTCGGCCTGCAGCGATTTCTCCAGCAGCGGCAGCGCATCTTCCGGATGCAGGTGCACCAGCGCGTCCTGGGCCAGCTCGCAGTAGAACTGCGCGATTTCCTTCTGGCGGGATCCGGCGCCCGATTCCTGCAGGCCGATGGCCGCTTCGATGGCGCGCGGCCATTCCTTCTCGCGCTGGAAAATCTCCAGCAGCGCGCGCCGCGCCGGCACCGCGTACTGGCTGTGGATCAGGCGATTGAAGGTTTCCTCGGCGCGGTCCAGCAGGCCGGCCTTCAGGTAGTCCATGCCCAGTTCATATTCGGCGTGCTCCTTCTGCTCCTGCGGCAGGTCGGGACGCGACAGCAAATTCTGGTGGACGCGGATGGCGCGTTCGGTCTCGCCACGGCGGCGGAACAGGTTACCGAGCGCGAAGTGCATGTCGGCCGTCTCCGGGTCCATGCGCACGATCTCGATGAAGGCGTCGACCGCCTTGTCCGGCTGGTCGTTGAGCAGGAAGTTCAGGCCCTTGAAATAACCGCGCGGCAGCGTGCGCGATTCGGACACCAGCTGGCGGATGTCGACGCGCGCGGCGATCCATCCCATGCCGAAGAAGAGCGGGATGCCCAATAACATCCAGAGTTCAAATTCCATGCTTGTTCTTGTAGTTGGTAGTGGTGCTTATTGTGTGGTGACGCCATCGGGCTGCGGCTGCGCGTTGACCTGCTGCGCCGACGATTGCAGCGTCGTGATGGTGGTTTTGTGTTTGTTCGTTTCGCGGCGGTGGCGGAACACGGTCGGCGTGAGCGCCAGCACGCCCAGGACGGCGCCGGCGACGAAGAAGCCGAGCAGCATCAGCACCAGGGGTCCGCGCAGGTCATAGTGGAGGAAAAAGTGCAGATCGACTTCCTGCGTATTTTTCAGGGCAAAGCCAAAAAACAAGACGAATAGGACGATTCCAATGAGGGTGGATACGAATTTCATCAGCCTGGTTCCTGTTCTGGATTTCTAAGAGCGCCAGTATGGCACTAGATACCGTTTCTATCAAACTGCGGAGCGCTTGCTATTAACCCGCACGGCGCGAACCACCGGGGTCGTACCCCACTGGGTACGACCCCTCTGTCACGGGTGCGGGTTAAAAGCTCGCACAACCATAAAAAAAGCGGCATCCGAGGACGCCGCTTTCTTGTCAAACCATCAGACGCTTCAGTCCTCGATGATCGGTTGCCCGACCATCGCGTCGACCCGCTCGCGCAATTGCTTGCCCGGCTTGAAGTGGGGTACCCGTTTTTCGGGCACCATCACTTTGTCGCCCGACTTCGGATTACGTCCGATACGCGGTGGCCGGCTATTCAGAGCAAAGCTGCCAAAACCGCGGATCTCGATGCGTTGACCGGTCGCCAGGGCGTTGGTCATCGCATCCAGAATGGTCTTGACGGCATACTCCGCATCTTTGGCCACCAGCTGAGAATAACGCTCAGCCAGGCGGTTGATCAACTCGGACTTAGTCATCGACTAGTTCTTAGTTCTTGTTATCGAACTTGGCTTTCAACAGCGCGCCCAGGCTGGTGGTGCCCGAAGCTGCGTTGTTGTCGGTAGCGGCCATTTTCTGCATCGCTTCCTGGGTCTCGACGTTGTCTTTCGCTTTGATCGACAGCTGGATCGAACGCGCTTTGCGGTCGATGTTGATGACCAGGGCTTCGACGGAGTCGCCAACCTTCAGGTGCGTACCGGCATCTTCCACGCGGTCGCGGGAGATTTCGGAAGCGCGCAGGTAGCCTTCGACTTCTTCGGACAGTTGGATCACGGCGCCTTTAGGCTCAACCGATTTCACGGTGCCGGTAACCAGCGCGCCCTTGTCGTTCATGGCTGCGAAGTTGTTGAACGGGTCGCCTTCCAGTTGCTTGACGCCCAGGGAAACGCGCTCGCGCTCGACGTCGATGGCCAGAACGATGGCTTCCAGTTCGTCGCCTTTCTTGAAGCGACGAACAGCTTCTTCGCCGGTTTCGGTCCAGGACAGGTCCGACAGGTGTACCAGGCCGTCGATGTTGCCGGCCAGGCCGATGAACACGCCGAAGTCGGTGATCGATTTGATCGCGCCACGGACTTTGTCGCCCTTCTTGTGGGTCACGCCGAAGTCATCCCATGGGTTCGCTTTGCACTGCTTCATGCCCAGCGAAATACGGCGACGCTCTTCGTCGATTTCCAGAACCATGACTTCAACTTCGTCGCCCAGCTGGACAACTTTGTTTGGAGCGACGTTCTTGTTGGTCCAGTCCATTTCCGACACGTGGACCAGGCCTTCGATACCCTGCTCGACTTCAACGAACGCGCCGTAGTCGGTGAGGTTGGTGACTTTACCGAACAGACGGGTGCTTTGTGGGTAACGACGGGACAGACCGGTCCATGGGTCGTCGCCCAGTTGCTTCACGCCCAGCGAAACGCGGTTCTTTTCCTGATCGTACTTCAGGACTTTGGCGGTGATTTCCTGGCCAACGGTCAGCACTTCCGATGGGTGACGCACACGACGCCATGCCAGGTCGGTGATGTGCAGCAGGCCGTCGATACCGCCCAGATCCACGAACGCGCCGTAGTCGGTGATGTTTTTGACGACGCCGGTCACGACCGTGCCTTCTTTCAGCGTTTCCATCAGCTTCTGACGCTCTTCGCCCATCGAAGCTTCGATGACGGCGCGGCGGGACAGAACGACGTTGTTACGCTTGCGGTCCAGTTTGATGACCTTGAATTCGAGGGTCTTGCCTTCGAATGGGGTGGTGTCCTTGACTGGACGGGTGTCGACCAGCGAACCCGGCAGGAACGCGCGGATGCCGTTGGTCAGAACGGTCAGGCCGCCCTTGACTTTGCCGTTGACGGTACCGACGACGATTTCGCCCGATTCCATCGCTTTTTCCAGTGCCAGCCACGAAGCCAGACGCTTGGCTTTGTCGCGCGACAGGATGGTGTCGCCGAAACCGTTTTCGAGCGATTCGATCGCCACGGAAACGAAGTCGCCTACTTTGACTTCCAGCTCGCCGTGGTCGTTCTTGAATTCTTCAACTGGGATGAATGCTTCCGATTTCAGGCCGGCGTTGACGATCACGAAGTTGTGATCCAGACGAACGACTTCAGCCGAGATCACTTCGCCCGAACGCATGTCTTGACGCGACAGGGATTCTTCGAAGAGGGCTGCAAAACTTTCCATATTAGACATTGTGACTTCCAGGTTGCCAACAAGGCTCGCGATATGCGACTTCAGTTGGGTTAAGGTTGATCAAAGTCCAGCAAGTGATTAGTGAGTAACTACTAACTCGTCCTGCCGGACCCGCCTTTACTACATTTTCAGTGGGGCTTGCCCACTGCCGCATACCACTGCAACACCTGTTCGACCGCTTGATCAGCGGTCATATTGGATGTATCCAGCACATGCGCCCCTTCCGCTGGCACCAGCGGCGCGATGGCCCGGTGGGTATCCCGGTCGTCCCGCGCCTGCAAATCCATCAGTAGGTCTTCCATATTAGCAGAAATTCCCTTGCCAATCAATTGCTTATAACGGCGATCGGCCCGAGCCGCGACGGACGCCGTCAAAAACACCTTCAACACGGCGTGCGGGAAGATCACCGAGCCCATGTCACGCCCGTCCGCCACCACGCCGGGCGCCTTGCGGAAACCCAGTTGCAGCCCCACCAGCGCGTGGCGCACGGTCGGGAACGTTGCAATTTTTGAAGCGGTATTGCCCACCTCTTCCGCGCGGATGGCGTCGGTGACGTTTTCCTGCGACAAAATGATGTCGCCGCCCTGGAAACTGCATTGCAGGTGCTCGGCCAGCTTGGCCAGCGCGTGCTCGTCGTTCAGGTCGGTGCCACGGCGCAGGGCCGACAGCGCCGTCAAGCGGTACAGGGCGCCCGAATCCAGGTAATGGAAGCCGAGCTTATCGGCAACGCGGTGCGCGACGGTGCCCTTGCCGGATGCGGTCGGGCCGTCGATGGTGATGACTGGGATTTGGGATGTGACCATTTTGCTCAGTTATTTATTTAGCAATCGCGGCAAACGCCGCGAAGTATTCAGGGAAGGTCTTGCCGACGCACTTGGGATCGTTGATGCGCATGACGTTGCCCTTGCGCGCGGCCCCGTCCAGCGACACCAGCGAGAAGCACATCGCCATACGGTGGTCGTCGTAGGTGTCGATGGTGGCGGCCGAAATCACGGACGGCGGCGTCACCTTGATATAGTCAGGCCCCTCCTCGACGATGGCGCCGACTTTGCGCAGCTCCGTCGCCATGGCCGCGATGCGGTCGGTCTCCTTCACGCGCCAGCTGGCGATGTTGCGCAAGGTGCTGGTGCCGTCGGCATACAGCGCCGCCACCGCGATGGTCATGGCGGCGTCGGGAATGTGGTTGAAGTCGGCGTCGATGGCTTTGAGCACGCCGTTCGACTTGGCCTCGATCCAGTTGTCGCCCATGGTGATCTGAGCGCCCATCTGCTCCAGCGCGGCGACGAAACGCACGTCACCCTGAATACTATCGCGGCCCACGCCTTCGACGCGCACGGGACCGCCGGCGATGGCGCCCGCCGCCAGGAAGTACGACGCCGACGAGGCGTCGCCCTCGACATGGATGGTGCCGGGCGACTGGTAGACCTGGCCCGGCTGCACGGTGAACGAGCTCCAGCCGTCCTGCTCCACCTTCACGCCGAAGCGGCGCACCAGGTTCAGGGTGATCTCGATGTACGGCTTGGAGATCAACTCACCTTCCACGTCGATGGTGATCGCGTGTTCGGTCGCCATCAACGGCGCCACCATCAGCAGCGCGGTCAGGAACTGGCTCGAGACGTTGCCGCGCACCGACAGGCGCTGCGCGTGGATCTTGCCCTGCTTGATGTGCAGCGGCGGGAAGCCCGGGTTGCCGGTGTATTCGACGTCGGTGCCGGCGGCGTTGAGCGCGTCGACCAGGTCGCCGATCGGGCGCTCGTGCATGCGTGGCACGCCGTGCAGCTTGTAGTCGCCGCCGATGACGGCCAGCGCTGCGGTCAGCGGACGGATCGCGGTGCCGGCGTTGCCCATGAACAGATCGGCCGATTTATTCGGCAGCACGCCCGCCACGCCCTTGACGTGGTGGATGGTGCCGGTGGCGGTTTTCTCTTCGGTCCACTGCACACCGAGCGAGCGCAGGGCCGCCAGCATGACGGCCGTGTCGTCGGAGGCCAGCAGGTCGACGATGGCGACGTCGCCTTGCGACAGCGCCGCCAGCAGCAGGATGCGGTTGGAAATCGACTTCGAGCCTGGCAGGCGCACCGCGCCCTCGACGTGGGGGACGGGTTGAAGATCGATGTACTCGTTACTCATGATGAATCCTTTAAATTACGTGCATGTGCAGCACCTGCAAAACCCGCACTGCGGCGAACCGGGGTCGTACCCAGTCCGGTACGACCCCATCGTCTTAGGGTTACAGCGCCGCCTATTCTGCTTTGTCTTTTGAAGGCGGCGCTTCGGCCGCCTCGATCGCGGTGATCCACTGGTGGCGGGCGCGCTGGGCGTTGCCGTACACGCTCTCCAGCGCGGCGCCGTCGCCAGCGGCCAGACGGGCGCGCAGGCCCGTCAATTGTGCCAGATAGGCGTCCAGCTCCGTCAGCAGCGCCGACTGGTTGGCCAGGCTGATGTCACGCCACATTTCCGGCGACGATCCGGCGATCCTTGTGAAATCGCGAAAACCGCTCGCCGCATACTGGAACAGTAAATCCGCATGCGGCTTGTTGGCGATGTCGTCCACCAGGGCGTATGCCAGCAAATGCGGCAAATGGCTCACGGCGGCGAACACCTTGTCATGTTCTTGCGGCGACAGGCGATGGATGACGGCATCGCAGGCACGCCAGGCGGCGGCCACGCGTTCCACATCTTCTGCCGCGTTCTCGTCGAGCGCCGTCAGCACCACCTTCTTGCCGACGTAAAGATCGTCGATAGCCGCCTCGGGGCCGTTGGTTTCGCGTCCGGCGATGGGATGACCCGGCACGAACTGCGACACCTTGCCACCCAAGGCGCGGCGCGCGGCCGCGACGACGTCGGACTTGGTGCTGCCGGCGTCGGTGACCACGGTGCCCGCCTGCAGGTGCGGCGCGATTGCCGACAGAATCGCCTCGGTCTGCGCCACCGGCGCCGCCAGCAGCACCAGATCGGCGTTTTCCAACGCCTCGGCCATGCCCTCGTCGCCGGCGCCGCCGATGACGTCGATGATGCCCAGCTCTTTGGCGCGCGCCAGCGAGGCCGTAGAACGGCCCATGCCGACCACGCTGCCGACGGCGCCGGCCTTCTTCAGCGAGCGCGCGAACGATCCGCCGATCAGGCCAACGCCAAAAATGACGACTTTGTTCAACATGCCCTACTCCGCCAGCGCCTTGGTCAGCGCGGCGATCAGCACCGCATTTTCCTGCGGCAGGCCGATGGACACGCGCAGCCACTCCGGCAAACCATAGTTACCGACCGGGCGCACGATAACGCCCTGCCTCAGCAACGACAGGTTGACGCGCGAGCCGGCCGCCGGATCGTTGCCGACCTTGACCAGCACGAAGTTACCGTACGACGGCACGAACTCCAGTCCCAGCTGCGTGAACGCCTCGGTGAACTGCAGGTAGCCGGCGGCGTTGTTGGCCGCGCTGCGCTTGAGGAAGTCCTTGTCGTTCAGCGCCGCGATGGCCGCCGCCTGCGCCATCGAGTTGACGTTGAACGGCTGGCGGATGCGGTTCATCAGGTCCGTCAGCGCCGGCTGGGCTATGCCGAAACCGACGCGCAGGCCCGCCAGGCCGTAGGCCTTTGAGAATGTGCGCGACACCAGCAGGTTGGGATACTTCTTGACCCACTCGGCCGATTCGAACTGGTTTTCCTCGGCCAGGAATTCGTTGTAGGCCTCGTCCAGCACTACGACCACATTCGCCGGCACCTTGTCCAGGAAGGCCTGGATGTCTGCGGCCGGGATGAAGGTGCCGGTCGGGTTGTTCGGGTTAGCGATGAAGACCAGGCGCGTATCCGCGTCGATGGCCGCCAGCATGGCCGGCAGGTCGTGGCCGTAGGCCTGGGCCGGCACCACGATATGGCGCGCGCCGACGCCCTGCGTCGCCAGCGCGTACACGGCGAACGAGTACTGCGAGTAGACGATGGCCTGGCCGCGCTCGACGAAGGCGTGGGCGGCGATCTCCAGGATGTCGTTGGAGCCGTTGCCCAGGGTGATCCAGTCGGCCGGCACGTCGTAGCGCTTCGACAGCGCCGCTTTCAGCTCGAAGCCGTTGGCGTCCGGGTAGCGTCCCAGATCGGTGGCGGCGGCGGTCATCGCCTGCACCGCCGATTCCGGCACGCCGAACGGATTTTCGTTCGACGCCAGTTTGACGATCGAGGCTTCATCAAGGCCGAATTCGCGCGCGACTTCGGCGATCGGTTTGCCCGCCTGGTAAGGGGCGATGGCTCTAACGTATTCTGGTCCGTAGTTCTTGGTCATGTTCTGTCTCTGTTTTATTTAGTTAGGTCAGGCTGACGGGATACGATCCCAGCACCTTGAAGAAAGCGGCATTGCTCTGCAACTCGTCCAGCGCCTTGGCCACGGATTCGTTCTGGATGTGGCCTTCCACGTCGACGTAGAAATAGTATTCCCAGTTGCCGTTGCGGGCCGGGCGCGATTCGAAGCGGGTCATCGACACGTTGTTCTGCGCCAGCGATCCAAGCAGGCGATACACCGAACCGGCGCGGTGCGGCGCGGCCAGCGCCATCGAGGTGCGGTCCTTGCCCGACGGGCCGGTTTGCAGATGGCCGATGACGGCGAAGCGCGTGCGGTTGTGCGGATCATCCTGGATGTTGGCCTTGACGGTGCCGAGGCTGTAGCGCACGCCGGCGCGCTCGCCGGCGATGGCGGCGATCGAGTGGTCGTCGCGCGCCATGCGGGCCGCTTCGGCATTGGACGAGACGGCGCGGCGTTCGACGTCCGGGTAGTTATTGTTCAACCAGATCTGGCACTGCGCCAGCGCCTGCGCGTGGGCGCAGATGGCGGTGACGCCGTCCATGTTGCCGGTGCCCGTGAGCAGGCTGTGACGCACGGCGATGGCCACTTCGCCGCTGATCGTCAGCGGCGTATGCAGCAGCAGGTCGAGTGTGCGGCCGATGGCGCCCTCGGTCGAATTCTCGACCGGGACCACGCCGAATTCGGCGGTGCCGGCCTCGGTGGCGCGAAACACTTCATCGATCGACGAGCAGGCCAGCACGTCGACGGCGGTGCCGAACTGCTGGTAGACCGCTTGTTCGCTGTAGGTACCGGCCGGGCCGAGGAAGGCGACGGTGACGCGCTTTTCCAGCGAGCGGCAGGCGGACATGATCTCGCGGAAGATGGTTTGCATCTCCGTGTTTCCCATCGGGCCGGGATTGCGGTCGGCTACGCCGCGCAGCACCTGCGCTTCGCGCTCGGGGCGGAACACGGGGGCGTTGGTTTCGGCTTTGACGTGGCCGACTTCCTGCGCCACCTTGGCGCGGCGGTTCAGCAGGTCGAGGATTTGCGCGTCGATGGCGTCAATCTGCTCGCGTAAAGGGGTAAGTTTATCTGTCATGGTATCGTCAATTCGTCAGCTATCGTCTGCGGCACTGTTCAACCCGCACTGCGGCACACTGGGGTCGTACCCCAAGGGGTACGACCCCGCCTGTCCGGGTTTGGCGTTAGGGCTCAATCATCGGCCCGCGAATTCATTCAAGTAATTCACGAGCGCCTGTACGCCCTCGATCGGCATCGCGTTGTAGATCGATGCGCGCATGCCGCCGACGGACTTGTGGCCCTTGAGCTGCAGCAGGCCGCGCGCCTTGGCGCCGGCCAGGAAGGCTTCGTTCTGGCTTTCGTCCTTCAGGTAGAACGGGATGTTCATGCGCGAGCGGCTTTCCTTGGCCACCTTGGTTTGGTAAAAATCGTCGACGTCGAGCGCCTTGTACAGCAGCTCCGCCTTGGCGATATTGACCTTCTCCATGGCGGCGACGCCGCCGTTCTTCTTCAGCCACTGGAACACCAGGCCGGCGATGTAGATGCCGTAGGTGGGCGGCGTGTTGTACATCGAGTCGTTGTCGGCGACCAGCTTGAAGTCGAACGCCGACGGACACGCCGGCAGCGCCTTGCCCAGCAAATCGTCGCGCACGATGACGATGGTGACGCCGGCCGGGCCGATGTTCTTTTGCGCGCCGGCGAAAATCACGCCGTACTTGGAGACGTCGATCTGGCGGGACAAAATATGCGACGACATGTCGGCCACGAGAAGCACGTCCGGCTGCGACGCCGGCAGGCCGGTGTCGAAGTCGAACTCGATGCCGTCGATGGTCTCGTTGGTGCACATGTGGACGTAGGCCGCGCCGGGGGTGAGCTTCCACTCCGACTGCGGCGGCACGCCGGTGGTCGACGACGCGGCGATATTGACGTTGGCGTATTTGGCCGCTTCCTTGATGGATTTGCCCGACCACGAACCGGTATGGATGAAATCGATGGTTGCTGGTTGCGGCTTGTGGCCGACCAGATTCAACGGAATGATGGCGTTCTGGGACAAGCCCCCGCCCTGCATGAACAAGATCTTGTAATTGTCCGGTACTGCCAGCAGCTCGCGCAGGTCGCGCTCGGCCGCCTTGTAAATCGAGATAAACTCCGGTCCGCGGTGGCTCATCTCCATCACCGACATGCCGCTGCCATGCCAGTCCAGCATTTCGGCGGCGGCTTGCGCCAGCACTTCCTTCGGCAGCACGGCAGGGCCGGCGGAGAAGTTATAGATGTGAGTCACTGTGGATCCTTTGCGTAATTACTGTTTGCCTTCTTGCTGCATTTTCTGCATCACGGGGCCCATGCGGCGGCTCACCACCTGCTGCCCCACCTGCATGCCCTGGGCCATCAACTGCGGCATCGAGGCCAGCATCTTGGCGCCAACCGGCGTGCGATAGAAAGCGGTCATCTGTTTCAGTTCATCCGCGCTGAAAGTGCGCGCGTAGATCGGCACCGTCTCGGCCAGAATCTCGTCGATCAATTTAGGATCGTTCAATACGTCCTGCATGGTCTTGATGACGCCAGGCAGTTCAGCCTCCATCTTGGCCAGCGCCTTGGTTTTCTGATCGGCGTTCAGCTTCGGATTGTTGTTGATGCCCGCCTCGGCGCCGGCGCGCATCGATTGCGCGATCCCCTGCGTCATCTGCCGCATCATCCCGGTCATCATGGCGCGGTGGTTCATCGCCTCGAACAGCTCTTGCGAGGCGGCCAGGGTGGCCGGGTCGATGGCGGCGGCTGGCGCCGGCGCGGCGGTTTGCGCGAACGACGGTGCGGCGCCGGCCAGGGCGAAGGCGGAAACGACGGCTGCTACGATTTTTTTCATGAATTCTCTCTTGAAATGACAACGGGGCCAGTCTTATTGTCGCATTAATCCGCGAAATAAACCCTGGCCCCGCCGGCCCCGGTCCGACACTGCGACCGGGGCTTTGTTTGCTGCGCTTATTCCGCCGGATTGTCGTCCGCTGGAGTGTCGTCCACCTTGTCGTCCGCCGGAGCGTCCGTCACGGGTGCATCGACAGGCTTGCCGTCCGGACCAGGTTCCAGCTCGACTTCGTCGATGTCGGTTTCGACCACGCGCTGCAGGCCGGACAGCTTGGTACCGTCTTCGACCGCGATCAGGGTCACGCCTTGCGTGGCGCGGCCCATTTCGCGGATCTCCGCCACGCGGGTGCGAATCAGCACACCGCCGGTGGTGATCAGCATGATCTCGTCGGTCGGCGTGACCAGGGTCGCCGCCACCACCTTGCCGTTACGCTCGGAGGTCTGGATCGCGATCATGCCCTTGGTGCCGCGGCCGTGACGGGTGTACTCGATGATCGGCGTACGCTTGCCGAAGCCGTTCTCGGTTGCCGTCAGCACCGACTGCTGCTCGTTTTCCGCCACCAGCAGCGCGATCACGCGCTGGCCTTCGTCGAGGTTCATACCGCGCACGCCACGGGCGTTGCGGCCCATCGGACGCACGTCGTTCTCGTCGAAGCGCACCGCCTTGCCGGAGTCGGAGAACAGCATGACATCGTGCTCGCCGTCGGTCAGCGCGGCGCCGATCAGGAAGTCGCCCTCGTCCAGGTCGACCGCGATGATGCCGGCCTTGCGTGGATTGCTGAAGTCCTTCAGCGGCGTTTTCTTCACGGTACCGAGGCTGGTCGACATGAAGACGTAGTGGTCTTCCGGGAAGGTCCGGTTCTCGCCCGACAGCGGCAGGATGACGGTGATCTTCTCGTTGTCGGCCAACGGGAACATGTTGACGATCGGCTTGCCGCGCGAGTTGCGCGAGCCTTGCGGCACTTCCCACACCTTGAGCCAGTACATGCGGCCACGGTTGGAGAAGCACAGGATGTAATCGTGCGTGTTGGCGATGAACAGCTGGTCGATCCAGTCTTCCTCTTTGGTCGCCATGGCCTGCTTGCCGCGTCCACCGCGCTTTTGCGCGCGGTATTCGGTGATCGGCTGCGCCTTCATATAGCCGGTGTGCGACAGGGTCACCACCATGTCCTGCGGCGTGATCAGGTCTTCGGTGCCCAGATCGGTGGCGTTATGCTCGATGTTCGAACGGCGTGGATCCTTGGCGCGGTCGCCGAATTCGTTGACCACGTGGGTCATCTCGTCGGTGATGATGGTGGTGACGCGTTCCGGCTTGGCCAGGATGTCCAGCAAGTCGGCGATTTCGGCCATCACGTCTTTGTATTCGTTGACGATCTTGTCCTGTTCCAGGCCGGTCAGGCGCTGCAGGCGCATTTGCAGAATTTCCTGCGCCTGGTCGTCGGACAGCTTGTACATGCCGTCGGCCTGCATGCCGTAGTGCTTGGGCAGGTGCTCCGGACGGAAGGCGTCGATACCGCCGATGGTGTCGCCTTCGCCGGTACGGGCCAGCATCTCGCGCACCAGCGACGAATCCCACGAACGTTCCATCAGGCCCGTTTTCGCGACCGGCGGGGTTGGCGCGGCCTTGATGATGGCGATGAAATCGTCGATGTTCGCCAGCGCGACCGCCAAGCCTTCCAGCACGTGGCCGCGTTCGCGCGCCTTGCGCAGTTCGAACACGGTGCGGCGGGTGACCACTTCGCGGCGGTGCGACAGGAAGCACTGCAGCATTTCTTTCAGGTTCAGCAGGCGCGGCTGGCCGTCGACCAGCGCCACCATGTTCATGCCGAACGTGTCCTGCAACTGGGTCTGCTTGTACAGGTTGTTGAGCACCACTTCCGGCACTTCGCCGCGTTTCAGCTCGATGACCACGCGCATGCCCGACTTGTCGGACTCGTCGCGGATGTCGGAAATGCCTTCGAGCTTCTTGTCGCGCACGTTCTCGGCGATACGCTCGAGCAGCGACTTCTTGTTGACCTGGTACGGCAGCTCGTCGACGATGATGGCCGTGCGGCCGCCGTCCTTGCCGTACTCTTCATAGTGGGTCTTGGCGCGCATGACCACGCGGCCACGGCCGGTGCGATAACCGTCGCGCACGCCCGAGACGCCATAAATGGTGCCGCCGGTCGGGAAGTCCGGCGCCGGGATCAGCTCGATCAGCTCGTCGATGGTGCAGGTCGGATTGCGCAGCACATGCAGTGCGCCGGCGATCACTTCGTGCAGATTGTGCGGCGGGATGTTGGTCGCCATACCGACCGCGATACCGGACGAGCCGTTGATCAGCAGGTTGGGGATGCGGGTCGGCAGAACCGTCGGCTCTTTTTCCTTGCCGTCGTAGTTGGGCTGGAAGTCGACGGTGTCCTTGTCGATATCGGCCAGCAACTCGGCGGAAATCTTGTCGAGGCGGCACTCGGTGTATCGCATCGCCGCCGCGCCGTCGCCGTCGACCGAGCCGAAGTTACCCTGGCCGTCGACCAGCATATAGCGCAGCGAGAAGTCCTGCGCCATGCGGACCAGCGTGTCGTAAATCGAGGCGTCGCCGTGCGGGTGGTACTTACCCATCGTCTCGCCGACCACGCGGGCGCACTTGACGTAGGGACGGTTCCACACGTTGTTCATTTCATGCATCGCGAACAGAACCCGGCGGTGCACCGGCTTCAAGCCGTCGCGCACGTCAGGCAAGGCGCGGCCCACGATCACGCTCATCGCGTAATCGAGGTAGCTCTTGCGCATCTCTTCTTCGAGGGAAATAGGGATTGTTTCTTTTGCGAATTGATCCATTGGCGGGTCGACTGATCTTTGACTGTGGGTTATCTTTTAAGCAATGTATGCCGCACTTACTGCACTCCTGCCCTTCCTATCCTAATTGGAAGGGCAAGCGTGCGATTTTAGCATGCGGGCCGCGCAACTAACACAAATTGGCCGGCAGCCCAGCACCCATGCCTTGTGTGCGCTGCCTCACGCGTTGTAACACCATGTAATATTGATGACACATTACTCAATTATTATCGACAATCACGTTGCAACAAAACAACATTTTGGTCGGACGCGAATCAGCGCCATGTTGGCGCCCTTTCACGCCGCCGGATCGCTTGTGGCAAAATGGTTCAGAAGTTAATTGCTCGTTTCGCAATCGGGAGACAGGCGTGACGCCCCTGCGTGGTAGAATTCGGCCCACGTAATATACGTCGCGCAGTTTTTCTGCGGATATCACCCCCGAAAGGAAGAAAAATATGAAAAAACTTATTTCGATGTTGGCCGTGTCGGCAGCTTTCGCCGGCTCGGCAATCGCCCAGACCCCTACCCCTACCGCTCCACCGTACGCTCCAGTCACCCAAGACATCAAGGCCGCTACTCCTAAGAGCGCCTACGTTCAGGATTCGCGCGGCGTGATCGCCCGTGACCCGTTCGGCCTGTGCTGGCGCACCGGCTACTGGACCCCGGCCGATGCCGTTCCAGGTTGCGACCTGCCACTGTGCGTTGAGCCAGAAAAACTGGAAAACGGCAAATGCGTAGCACCGCCGCCACCACCGCCAGCCGCTCCAGCGCCTACCGCACCGACCCCGGCCCCAGCGCCAGCGCCAGTGCCAACCGCGCAAAAAGTGAGCTTCGCCGCTGACGCGTTCTTCGATTTCGACAAGGCCGTGCTGAAGCCAGAAGGCAAAGCCAAGCTGGACGACGTGACCTCGAAACTGGGTTCGATCAACCTGGAAGTCATCATCGCCGTCGGTCACACCGACTCGGTCGGTTCGGATGAGTACAACCAGAAGCTGTCGATCCGCCGCGCTGAAGCCGTCAAAGCCTACATCATCTCCAAAGGCGTCGACGCTAACCGCGTGTACACCGAAGGCAAAGGCGAGAAACAGCCAGTTGCAGACAACAAAACTGCAGAAGGCCGCGCTAAAAACCGTCGCGTAGAGATCGAAGTCGTCGGTACCAGCAAGTAATCCGCACGCTTCACACGAAACCCCGCCACGGCGGGGTTTTTTTACGCCTGTCGCCGGCGTGGCACGACAGCCGGAGGCGACGCTACGATGTGGAGTGGAAGGAAAAAGAGCGGCCGGGCGGGGTTTGGGCCTGGCGGGCGCTGGGGCGCCGGGGAAGTCAGCGCCGCACGATGGGCGCGAGATTGTCCTGCAATTGGCGTTCGATGTCCTGGCGGACGAGGTCGCGCTGCGCGCGGCGTTGACGGGCGCGGGCGCGATGCTTGGCCGATACCGCCTCGATAGGCTTGACCGGGAACGGCAGCGGCATGTGGTAAAAATCGCGGCTTTCGGTCGCGTCCAGCGCGGCCATCCAGAAGCCGTCGTAATCGAAGCTAAAGCCCTCGCACTCGCCCGGTTTTGGGGTAGACATGTGGTTCTGGCCAATGCCGATGACGGCACAGATACCCAGCGCTGCGGCTAACGCCTCGGCGGCCATGAGCAACATGCGCACCGGCGCCACATTGTTGCAGGTGTCGGTGACGCGGCGGATCTGCTCGATCCTCCCGGGGGCGCCCTGGATGCCGGAAACGAGCAACACTTGGCATTCGGACGCGCCCACCACGGCGCCCGGGGCGATCGAAAACGTCATTTGATACACATGGTCGCCGTCCGCGCGCAGGATCAGGCACAGGTCGCCATCGTGGTTGAATACATAGGGAAAGCGCAGTTCGATTCCGACATGCAGACCGTCATATTCGGCGCGCCACAGGTGCAGTCCGCGTTGCGCGAGCGGCAGGAAGCCGGGCTGGAAATGCCGCGCCAGCGCCTTGTAGTGATTGATCGCCACCCGCAACCGGCCCGGGACGCAGAAGCCGCCGCCCAGATAATAATTGCGCAGATAACGATAACGGATGCCGGTGTAAAACAGCTTGGTATCGAACGCGCCGGCGCGGCCCAGCAAGCGCGATAATAAGATGTGCTGGCGCAAATTGAGCGTCAGCCCAAGCGCGCGCGACAGCGTCCGCCGGGCCGGGCCGAAGGCCGACACACGGGCGCCTGGCAACCTGCCGAGACTTCCGCCAATAAAACTTTGCAGCATAAACAGTCCTTACTTGATGAGTGGTTGCGAATTATAAATAATGATATGCATTTTAACAATCATAAATGACAACAACGTTACAAATAGGAAAGGAAGGGGAGATTGCCGGGCCGACATGGACACGCCGCTTTCGGGTCGGCTGCTTTAAAATAGCGGTACGATTCCCTCTATGACGCCATCCATGAACGCCGATCCATTAGAACTACAGAAATTCTCCGACCTGGCCCATCGCTGGTGGGACCCGACCTCGGAGTTCCGCCCGCTGCACGAGATCAACCCGCTGCGCCTGGAATGGATCAACGCGCGCGTGCCGCTGGCCGGCAAGAACGTCATCGACATCGGCTGCGGCGGCGGCATCCTGAGCGAATCGATGGCGCGCAAGGGCGCCACCGTCACCGGCATCGACCTGTCGGAAAAAGCGCTCAAGGTGGCCGACCTGCACAGCCTGGAGTCCGGCGTGCAGGTGCGCTACAAGCTGGTCGCGGCCGAAGAGATGGCGGCGCAGGAGCCGGGCCAGTTCGATGTGGTCACCTGCATGGAGATGCTCGAGCACGTGCCGGACCCGGCGGCCATCGTGCGCGCCGCCGCCACCCTGGTCAAACCGGGCGGCCACGTGTTCTTCTCGACGTTGAACCGCAATCCGAAGTCGTATCTGTTTGCCATCATCGGCGCCGAATACGTGCTGCGCATGCTGCCGCGCGGCACCCACGACTACGATAAATTCATCACGCCGTCCGAACTGTCGCAATTCGTCCGCAGCGCCGGTCTCGATCTCAAGGGTTTCAAGGGCATGGGCTACAATCCGCTGACCAAGATTTATTCCCTGAACGAAGACACCAGCGTCAACTATCTGGTTGCCACCACCCGTCCGCTCTGATCGACCCGCCCATGACTACCGCACTCCCGGCGCCGCGCGCCATCCTGTTCGACCTCGACGGCACCCTGGCCGACACCGCGCCCGACCTGGCCGCCGCCGTCAACCTGCTGCGCACGGTGCGCGGGCTGGAACCGACCGCCTATGAACTGTTGCGCCCGACCGCCTCGGCCGGCGCGCGCGGCATGATCGGCGCCGCCTTCGGCCTGAAGCCGGGCGACGAGGGTTTCGTCGAACTGCGCGAAGGTTTTTTTGACAACTACCAGGCGGCGATGGCGGTGCACAGCACGCTATTCCCCGGCATCGTCGAACTACTGGCCGGCATCGAGGAGGCGGGGCTGCAGTGGGGCATCGTCACCAACAAGCCGGCGCGTTTCACCGATCCGCTGCTGCCGCAGATCGGGCTCGGGCATGCGGCCTGCATCATTTCCGGCGACACCACGGCGCACGCCAAGCCGCATCCGGCGCCGTTGCTGGAAGCGGCCACGCGCCTGGGACTGCCGCCGCAGCAATGCTGGTATGTGGGCGACGACCTGCGCGATATCCAGGCCGGACAAGCGGCCGGCATGCCGAGCATCGGCTGCGGCTGGGGTTATTGCGGCCCGGTCGAGCCGCTCGGCTGGCAGGCCGACCTGGTGCTCGACACGCCGGAACAGCTGCTGGCGTTGATGCGCTCGGCGGTGGCGGACAAGGCCGAATTGGCGGCATAACCGCCGGGCCAATGATTGCGCGGCCCACATCCTCTGATCCAATCTAAAACACGTAGGGCGGATTAGCGAAGCGTAATCGGCCATGCATGCGCCTCGGTAGCGCATGCATGGCCGATTACGGCGTTCCGCCTAATCCGCCCTACGTGCATCCACGGTATTCCATACGCCCGGGCCCCATGTGAATTCCAACCCCTTGGCACCGCTTCCATGAATCCATCTGAATAAATTTGTTGCTCAAACCGGCCGACAGGTATAGTCTCCGAATTACTGCGTAGAAATACTTATTTCCATTAAAACAATCAACGCTTGATGGAAACAGGAGCAGCGGACACTTCTCCACTCTTCGTCAGGCCATCATGATCATCCCTGCCAAGGCTGCCCCGTACCCGCAGCCCTACCCCGAACAGTTCGCCGATTTCGACGCCCTCCAGTTGCCGGAACACACCAACGCCCCGCAAAGCTGGATGGTCACCGTGGCCGACGCCCGCTACCACTGGTACGATCTGATCGCCGGCTTCCCCGAGCGCCCGGACATCCGCGACCCGGTCGGCCGCTACCAGCGCCGCATGCAATTTGAGCTGGAGGCGGTGGCCGAAAAGCACCATCTGTTCTTCGCCGTCACCCGCCCGCGCGTGCGCTTCGATACCGCAGTCGCGGTGCAATGGGGATTCTTCTCGCTCAAACTGACCTTGCCGCTGCTGGTCGGCGGCGAGCAGGCCAGCGACAGCCTGACCATCGAGCTGACAGTGCCGTTCGCGGCCACGCTGAAAAAGCCGACCGTCACCTTGACGCCGACCTTCGTCACCCTCAACTGGGGCGGCCTGATCGAGGCGTTCTCCATCCACGACATCCTGCAGACCTACCCCAACCACCTGGACGCGCCCTGCCGCGTGATCCACGTCGGCCAGACCCGCGACCCCGATGCCCGCCTGTCCAGGGCCAGGTTGCCGGCGCTGCAAAAACTGCACGCGCAGCTCGGCGACGATGTCGACACCCTGCTGCTGGTGCAAAGCATGAACGTGCACGTGATCTGCGACGAGGGCGACGCCGCCGACTTGCCGCGCAACGCCGATCCCCGCGCTGCCGAGGCGCTGCGGGCCGAACGCATGGACATCGTCGAGGCGGCGCTGATCCGCCATTTCGAGGACGGCGGCGCGCGCGGTCTCACGCTGGAGGAGCGCAAGCTGGGCCGCGCGCGGGTGGCCGAGGTGCAGCAGGCGAACAATCTTGTGCAATTCACCATCGACCTCGAACTGCCCGAGGCCGGCAATTTCGACACGCTGTGCTCGGACCAGGTGGCGCCGGCGCCGTCCCACCTGCTGAGCTGCTTCATCGCCGATGGCGAGGCCAGGGTGGCCGCACTGCCCGTTCCGCCGGCGGCGGATGGCAAACGCTAGGCCGCCACCCTCGCGCGCGCGCCAGCCTGGAGTGTGAGAATGTGTGACTAATTAGCCGCTTTCCACCATTGCCGAGTGGAAATATCACAAGGAAGGACTATACTGTGGTCAATAATAGTCCCAATAAACAGACCAATTAAACGAGACCCTGGAGTGCGCATCATGACGAGCGATTACCCACCCCTAATCGCCGATGACTATCCCGATCCCAGCCCCGAAGAACTGGGCATAGGCGAGCTGTTTGCCGAATCGCCGGAGCCATTCCACGATCTCCTGGCACCGCCGGCCGAACCATTGGACGACCTGTTGCCGCTGCTGCCCCAGCGCGGCACGGCGCCGCAAACCTGGGTGGTCACTGTCGCCGACGCAAAATATCACTGGTACGACCTGGTGGCCGGCTTCCCCGAGCGGCCCGATATCCGCGATCCGGTCGGACGCCAGCTGCGCCGCATCCAGTTCGACCTGGAAGCGACGATGGAAAAGCGGCTGATCTATTTCGCCATCAACCGGCCGCGCGTGCGCTTCGATGTCAACGGCAAGACCAGCTGGGGTTTCTTCTCCCTCAAGCTGACGGTGCCGATCGTCATCGGCGCCGAGGAAAAACGCGACAGCATCACGATCGAGCTGACGGTGCCGTTCGCGGCCACGCTCAAGAAGCCGTCCGTGGTCATGACCGACCGCTTCATCACGCTCAATTGGGGCGGCCTGATCGAGGCGCTGTCGATCCACGATGTGCTGCAGCAATATGAGAACGACCTGCGCTTCCAGAGCAAGGTGCAATACGTCGGCCAGACCAAGGACGCGGCCGGACGGCTGGCGCGCGGGCGCCTGCCGGCGGTGCAGAAGATCCACCAGATCCATAACGAAGACAACGACATGCTGCTGCTGATACAGCGCATGAACGTCGAAGTGATCTCCGACGACGGCGATCCGGTGGACATGCCGGTCAACCAGAACGCCATCGCGGCCGACCTGCTGCTCAAGGACCGCATCGACATCATCGAGTGCGCGCTGATCCGCTATTTCGAGGGGCCGCAGATGCACGGCCGCAGCGACAAGGAGGCCGAGGTGCGCAAGCAGCGGGTGCGCGAGGTGCACGCGATCAATCATCTGGAGAGCTTCCGCATCGACCTGCACCTGGAGGAGACCGGGCCTTACCACGACCTGTTCTCGCAGCACGCGCCCGCTTCCCGCAGCCATGTCATCGACTGCACCATCGTCGACGGCGAGGTGATCGTCACGCGGGTGCCCGACAAGGTCAAGCCGGACAAGAAGTAAGCCCCGGCCCGACTCCTTAGACGGCGGCCAGAGCCTGCTCCAGATCGGCCAGCAGATCGTCGATGTGCTCGATGCCGATCGACAATCGCACCGTGTCCACCGTCACGCCGGCCTTGGCCAGTTCCGCCTCGTTGAGCTGGCGGTGCGTGGTCGAGGCCGGATGACAGGCCAGCGATTTGGCGTCGCCGATGTTAACCAGGCGCGTGAACAATTGCAGCGCATCCTGGAAGCGGGCCCCGCCCTCCACCCCGCCCTCGACCCCGAAGGTCAGCACCCCGGACGGCCTGCCGCCCAGATACTTGAGCGCCAGCGCGTGGTCGCGATGCTGCTCAAGCCCGGCGTAATTGACCCACTTGACCTTGGCGTGGCCACTGAGGAATTCGGCCACCGCGCGCGCGTTGTCGACGATGCGCTCCATGCGCAGCGCCAGCGTCTCTATCCCTTGCAATATCAAGAACGCGTTGAACGGCGAAATGGCCGCGCCGGTGTTGCGCAGCGGGACCACGCGCGCGCGGCCGATATAGGCGGCCGGCCCCAGCGCCTCGGTGTAGACCACGCCGTGGTAGGACACGTCCGGCTCGTTGAGCCGGCGGAAGCGCTGCTTGTGCTCGGCCCACGGGAACTTGCCGGAATCAACGATGGCGCCGCCGATCGAATTGCCGTGCCCGCCCAGATACTTGGTCAGCGAGTGGATCACGATGTCGGCGCCGTGTTCGAACGGGCGCAGCAGATACGGCGTGGCCACGGTGTTGTCGACGATCAGCGGCACGCCGTGCTTGTGGGCGATCGCGGCGATCTGTTCGATATCGGTGATGTTGCCCAGCGGGTTGCCGATCGACTCGATGAACACGGCCTTGGTGCGCTCGTCGATCAAGCCCTCGAACGAGGCCGGGTCGCGCGCGTCGGCGAAGCGGGTGGTGATGCCGAACTGGGGCAAGGTGTGCGCGAACAGGTTATAGGTGCCGCCGTACAAGGTGGCGGCCGAGACGATGTTGTCGCCGGCCTCGGCGATGGTCTGGATCGCATACGTGACGGCGGCCTGCCCGGAGGCCAGCGCCAGCGCCGCCACGCCGCCCTCGAGCGCGGCGATGCGCTGCTCAAGCACGTCCTGGGTCGGATTCATGATGCGCGTGTAGATATTGCCGGGCACCTTCAGGTCGAACAGGTCGGCGCCGTGCTGGGTGTCGTCGAACGCGTAGGCGACGGTTTGATAGATGGGCACCGCCACCGCGCGCGTGGTGGGGTCCGGTTTGTAGCCGCCGTGGACGGCCAGGGTTTCCAGTTTCATCGCTCCTCCAGTGATTGATCGCACAAGCCTAAGTTGAATAGAGTGCCACGCCCACGAATCATTCCGTATTTATAAATGCATATTTTGCATGTTTGTCCGGGAAGGGCATCCGTTAAGGGACCATCTTCTGCTACACATTTTGTCATATAGCAATTAAAGTATCTTTACAGCAGCTAATCGTGATATGCTTTATCCCATCGCACGACCCCTTGCTCAAAGAAACCCAACCAATTGTTTCCGGCGCGCAATCACACCGTAATCATTTACTCTTTTTTGGGATACTTTGACATGAAATTCAAGACTTTTTCGACCGCCGCAACCTTGGTACTCTTGATGTCCGGAGGCGCCGCCATGGCTGCCGCCGGCGGCAACGGCCAAGGCAACAATGGCAACGGTAAAGGGAACGGCGGTAGCACCACGCCGGTGATTACCCTTCCGGCCCCAACCACTTCATGCGCCGGCGCCAGCATTTCCGTGGCAGGCGCCAGCTGCATCGGCTTCATCAGCGGCAACCTCAACGGCAACAAGCCGAGCCTGACCGAGATCAATAACAACCTGGGCGTATGGGGCGTGCACCTGACGGCAGCCGTGGCGTCTACGTCGATGCTGTCCGGCCTGACCGGCAACACCATCAACTTCGGCCAGCAGTTGTACGGCGATACTATCGTCAGCATCCACTACGGCAATGTGACCGACGTGCTGGGTAACAAACAAAACAACGTCACCGCCTTCTACCGCTTCGACGCAGGCCAGGGCGCAGGCGTGGACAGCTTCACGACCGCATTCAGCTCCTTGTCGAACGCCACGCTGTACTCGACCGGCACGGCGGTGACGGCGGTTCCGGAAGCGGAAACCTACGCGATGATGATCGCCGGTTTGGGCCTGATGGGCCTGATCGCCCGCCGCCGCAAGCAAAAATAACTGCGCGCCTTCCGCGCAAGAACAGGGCCCGGTGCTAGCGCACCGGGCCTTTTTTATTGCCGATTCGCGAAATTACAACATAAGTTACCCCAGGGAAACCACGTGTGTCAAAAAATAAATAAACATGTCTTTTAGATAGCAAGTCATGATATGCTTCAACCCATCACATCGAATTGCACAATGAAACCCAAAACACTGTTTCAGGCGCGCAATTTATTAACGTAGCCTTCCACAACCTTGGGATAATAATATGAACTTTAAGAAACTTTCGACCGCCGCCGCACTGGCAACGCTGATGTTCGCAGGCAACGCAATGGCAGCAACCGCCCTGTGCGATGGTTCCGATATCGACGTGGCCGGCGCCAGCTGCATCGGCTTCATCGATGGCAACCTGAACGGCAACAACCCGAGCCTCGCCGAGATCAACCTGAACCTGGCGGTATGGGGTGTGAACCTGACCTCGGCCGTGCCATCGACCTCGATGCTGTCGGGCCTGACCGGCACCACCATCAACTTCAGCCAAATGCTGTACGGCGACACCATCGTCGGCATGCACTTTGGTAATGTAAAAGACGCCGCCGGCACCAAGTCGAACAACGTCACCGCCTTCTACCGCTTTGACGCCGGCATGGGCCTGGACAGCTTCACCACCAAGTACGGCTCGTTGTCGAACGCCACCCTGTACTCGACCGGCACCGCCGTCACGCCGGTTCCGGAAGCGGAAACCTACGCGATGATGCTCGCCGGCCTGGGCCTGATGGGCGCGGTCGCCCGCCGCCGCAAGCAAAAGTAATCCGGCGTTTCGAGCGCTGAAAAACAAGGCCCGGTGCTAGCGCACCGGGCCTTTTTCATTGGTTGTTCGGATCGTTGCGCTTGTTGGGACCGTCCCAACCCAACACAGTGATGATCGCGCCCTTGCTGCCGGTTTTAAAACTGTGGTCGTAATTGGCCGACTCGTAATAATAGTCGTTCGGCTTGTCCATGACGTGCGCTTCGGCCGCGCCGTTGGGACCGTCGTAGGTGGTCGATGTCCAATTGCCGCTCTGCAGGATCACCACGCGGTCGATCGGATGGTTATGGCGGTCGCCCACGTAGTTCGGCGGGAACTTCAGCATTTGTACGAAGGGTTTTCCGGGGGTCTTGGCGTCGCCGCAGACCATGTTCTCCTCGGCTTTCAGCGCCGCATTCCACACCCATTTAACGTCCTTCGCCTTCTGGAAGAATGGCGCCTTGACGCCGACGCAATCGGGCGCGGCCTGGGCGGTCATTGCGAACAGGCATGCCATTAATGCGGACAATACTATTAGTCTATTTTTCATTGTAATTACCCGGTTAGATGTGGACGCACGTTTCGTCGAAACGTGCGATCGATAATACACCGGGTATTTGACCAGGCAATGCTGGTGGTTCTGCAATAAATTTTTGAAACACTTGCTAACACAATGCTGCCGGGACCGCTTTGAGCCTGGGTTACCATCCTCAAAACGAATCAAGGGGAACGCCATGAACAACTTCGCAAAACTGCTGATGCCGCTGACATTGTTGACGCTCAGCGCCGGCGCCTACGCCGACGACTGGAAAGACGAAAGCGGCAAGGGAAAACGGCATGACCGGCGCGAGTTCAAGGAAGAGTATTGGGACGGCAACTGCAAGGTCGAGCGCAAAATGAAGCATGGCGAGTACAAGGAAAAGCGCAAGTGCAAGCCGCCCAAATACGCATCGCATCGGGAATATCGTGAGGTAATTCCGGTGTACGAGGACCGCGTGTACTACCCGGTCGAGCGATATGTGGAACCGGAAGTCCGATACTACGACAGGCGCCAGCCGGGTGTATCGATCGATGTAAGCATCCGTCGTTGACGCTCGAGAATTCCGGCCGCTGGATCAGCGGCTAGATCCACACATCGTTGACGGCGGTGCGGTCGCTGGTTTCTTCTTCGCCTGTATTGAGCACGCCGCGCGGCTCGATCAACAGCAGTTTCACCTCGCCCTCGGCGGACGGCTTGTGCTCGACGCCCTTGGGCACCACCACCATTTCACCCTGCGACACCAGCACGTGGCTGTCGCGAAAATCGATCCGCAAGCGCCCTTCCAGCACGATAAAAGTCTCATCGGTGGCGGCATGCGCATGCCAGATGAAATCCCCCTGCAGCCTGACTATCTTGAATTGATAGTCGTTCATTTCCGCGACCACCTTGGGTGCCCACTGCTCGGAAAACAAACTGAATTTTTCAGCGAAATTGATGGTGTGGATGGCGTGCGCCGCCGTCTGCTCGGTATTCATTGGATTGGTCCTGTTGCTGATTGGGGAGTGCCCAGCGTACGCAAAACGGGACGTCGTTTCTTGTACGATTGTGCGGGCGTCAGCCGGCGCGCATTCTCAGCCAGCGCGCCGGCGACAAGCCATAGGTCTTGCTGAAATGGCGCGTCATATGGCTCTGGTCGGTAAAGCCGGCGAGCAACGCCGCGCCGACCAGCGACTGGCCCTGAAGCAGCAGCGAGCGCACCAGGTCCAGGCGGCGCATGGTCAGGTAGCGATACGGCGAGGTGCCGAACAGCAGGCGGAAATCGCGCGACAGGCTCCAGCGGTCGCGTCCGCTGTGGCGCTCCAACTCCTCCAACGTGACGCTGTGCTCCAGGGAGCCGTGGATGAACTCGCGCGCCAGCTCGGCGGCGCGGTAGTCGAACGGCGGGCTTGAACGCGGCGGCGCCGACACCGCGCCCAGCGCGTGGGCCAGGTCGAACAGCGCGTCGTCCTCCTCAAGCGGATCAAGCGGCGCGTCCACGCTGCGCAACAATAGTTCGCTGGCGGCGTACAAGCGGGGATCGGCGCTGATGCCGTGCTGAATGAACGGCAGCGCCCGGCCGCCGAGTATTTGCTGGATCAGCGCCGGTTCGATATACATCATGCGGTAGCGGAAGCCGGCGTCGGTCCCCGCCTCGCCGTCATGCACCTCGTCCGGGTGCAGCACGATGGTAGCGCCGGGCACGCTGTGGCGCTGCCCGCCCCGGTAGTGGAAACTTTGCACGCCGGCCAGGGTGCGGCCGATCGCGTACGTGTCGTGACGGTGCGGCTCGTAGCCGTGGCCCCAGAAGAATGCCTCGATGCGCTCCATGCCCCTCGTCGGCGGCGCGCGCACGATCCAGTCGCCGGCCGGCTTGGCCTTGCTCATGGCGTGGTACTCGTCAGAGTGGCGACATTCATCCGGGTTTCATCGTCGGGTTGGGGGGAAGCTGGAATTCTACCCTTTCCCGATGTAGTAACAACGATGCTCAAGCTACAATCGACCTATCGTTACCCCATCTGGAGCTACACTATGCAAGCAAGTACGGCGGCACTGATCATCATCGATATGCAAAAAGGCATGGCCGATCCGGCGGCCGGCACGCGCAACAACCCCGAGGCGGAACAAAACATCGCTGCCTTGCTCGGCGCGTGGCGAACGGCCGGTGCCACGGTTGTCCATGTCCGCCACATATCGAGAACGGTTGGCTCGCTGTTCTGGCCCGGCCAAGCCGGGGTCGAGTTTCAGGAGCGGTTCGCGCCTTTGCCGGATGCCCATGTGGTCGAGAAAAATGTGCCCGATGCCTTCATCAACACCGGGCTGGAACGCTGGCTGCGCGTGCGCGGCATCGGCGAACTTGTCATCGTCGGCGTGAGCACCAACAACTCGGTGGAGGCCAGCGCCCGGACGGCGGGCAACCTCGGCTTCGCGACCCATGTCGTTGCGGATGCGTGTTTCGCCTTCGCCAAGGTTGACTACGCGGGCGTGCCGCGAACCGCCGAGGATGTGCACGTCATGGCCCTGTCCAATCTGGACGGCGAGTACGCGACCATCGTGCATACCCGGGACCTGCTCGCTGGTTTTGCAAAGGCTGCGTGATGCGCATCGCCCTCGTCTCTGATATCCACGGCAATTTGCCGGCGCTTGAAGCGGTCGCCGCGGACATCAAGCGGCGAGGGGCGGATATCGTCGTCAACATCGGCGATAGCTTGTCCGGGCCGCTGCTGCCGTTGGAAACGGCGCAGTTTTTGATGGCGCAGGATTGGATGCATCTAGCGGGCAATCATGAGCGTCAGATTTTGGCGCTGCACGCTGGTTCGGGCGCGAGCGATACGTTTGCACACTCGCAGCTGACATCGAAGGAGCTGGCGTGGATCGCCGGCCTGCTGCCGGTACGACAAATAACGCCGGACGTGCTGGCATGCCATGGCACGCCAGCCAGCGACGTGACCGGCTTGCTGCAAACGGCCGACGCGGCGGCCACTGCGGCCGAGATCGAGGCGCGCCTGGGCGGGATCGATGTTGGTCTTGTTATCTGCGGACATGTGTGCGTACATTGAGTCGGTAACTGCCTCCACCTATGAAGGCGCGATTTTGAGGCCTGTTCATTTACGTTAAATCGATGACTCACGTGCTTAGATATTCGAATGCTTGCACATTCAGCTCGGAAACTGGCCCTTAGTATCTGGCCGGACGCCTCGCAGGCTATGGCAGTTTGCTAGCCGGACACGTGCTACCTCTTGTGTTGAAACCCCAGTGGGCAAGTGTGACGCAGATACGGCGCCCCAACTGCCACATGTAAAAATGAAAAGATCCGTTGCTGAAGTGAACGTGTTCGTGCATAGTTGTATTTTGGTTACAGCATGAGGGCGACGTATGGTTTTTCAGGTGACGGCCGCGGCCGCAGATTTTTTAGAACGGTTGGCCGAGGCGCTTGAAGTCCCCGCAAGTCGATACGAAGAAGCTGAGAATCGCTACCACTCCGTGGGCGATTGGCTCGACCGCAAGGAGTCGAGTTTGAAGGAGCACTCGCCAAACGTTTATGTGCAAGGCTCTTTCCGTTTAGGGACTCCCATTCGTCCGGTGAACGATGATGAGCACTACGATATCGACCTTGTGTGCGAGCTATCGCTTGGGAAACACGAAGTTTCGCAGGAGGACTTGAAGGCAAAGTTAGGCGTCGAGATGCAGCTGTACGCAAAGCGCTATGGAATGGCGCGTGCCTCAGAGAGCCGACGCTGCTGGACCCTCGACTATGCCGAAGGCGCACAGTTCCATCTTGACGCCTTGCCAGCAATCCCTGATGGCGAAGGTCGGAGGCAAGTGCTCGAGTCGATGCATCTGTCTGCTGAATGGGCAAAAAGTGCGATTGCTATCACCGACACCGAGTGTGAAACTTTCAAACAACGTACGTCACAATGGCCGCACAGTAATCCCAGGGGATTCACGGAGTGGTTCCGCTCGAGGATGAAAATAGCTTTCAACGAGCGGCGTCAGCGTATGGCGTTTGAGGTGCAAGCAAATGTGGAGGATGTGCCCTCGTACCGTGTCAAAACCCCCCTCCAGCAAGTGGTTCAAATTTTAAAACGTCATCGCGACATTCGCTTTGCTGACAATCTTGAAGTAAAGCCGATTTCAGTCATCATCACAACTTTGGCTGCAAGGGCGTATGGAAATCAGGCTGACCTTCCCGAGGCGCTGGCGGCAATCCTCGAGAACATGCATCTCCATATTCAGCAGCGCAACGGCGTGTTCTGGATTGAGAATCCAACTGACCCGGCCGAGAATTTCGCGGACCGTTGGGCGACCCATCCGGAGAGAAAAGACGCGTTCTTCCAATGGCTTAGATTCGCGCACGAGGATTTCAAAAATATTGCAGGCAACGACGACCCTCAGCTAATAATGGAGTCTGCCAGTGCCGCCGTGGGGGACTCGCTGGCAAGGAAGGTCCGGGCCAGCGCTAGCCAATCCAAGGCTACAGGAACTACGCAAAGCATCTTTAAACGCGCGGTCAGCGTATTCACCGCTCCCCATCGCCAAGCTCCACCTTGGGTTACTCGTGCCAAGGGCAAAGTTAGCATTGCAAAAACCCGAGTCTTCCAAAATGGGTTCCGCCCAACTGTCTTGCTGCACGATTCAGCACCATTGACGAAAGGAGTTTCGCTCGAGTTTGCCGCTACAACTAATGTGCCGAAGCCTTACAGTGTTTTTTGGCAGATTGTGAATACGGGTGATGAAGCGAAATCTCGAAACGACCTGCGGGGAGATTTCAATCCCGACTTGATGGTTCAGGGCGGCATCGTGCGAAAAGAGGACGCGGTGTACTCCGGGACGCACTCCGTAGAGTGCTTCATCGTCAAGGACGGAAATTTGGCCGCACGAAGTGGTGCCTTTATCGTAAACGTGAAATGAGATTGAATAGTGAAAAATTTGTTCTATGAGTTTTGCAGCCGGGCTATCGACTGGATTTTCAGAGTACGGACGATGGGTGCACTGTTGCTCAAAGGAGGGCTGCTTCTTCTCATTGGAATAGCGGCAGTCGATTTCGCCTTTCAGGTCAACTATCGCGACAAGGAAAGCAGTCTGAACCTTCAGTTTGGAACCGGCGGGGCGCTGCCAGATTCAATCGTATATATCGTCGTTGGGATAGCGGCACTGCTACTGATTTCAGGGATATACGTGCTGTGGCGCGATGACCGGAGAGAGCGGCTCCAGCTGTTGATAGTCGTAGAGGTGCGGGGTCTTAATGGAACCGTAGACACGCCTTCGGTGAAGGCAGTCAAAACTAAGTTTCGAGGGAACAGGCACCCCGTCGTGGTTGACTTCAGGCCCAGCCGCAACGGGGAGCTCGTAAATCCTGAGCTCATGCTGTCAAAAATCGAAGGCATGAAGTTGACCGTCGACACTTTGTCGCAAGGGCGGGACAAGAGTGACGTTTTCGTTGCTGTGGGCGGTATTGCAGCTGTGCCGGCGATGTTCCTAGTCGGTAAAATGTTCGAGGACGAGTCCCACACTGATTTATATGATTGGGATAGAGACTTAAAATGCTGGAAGATGATAGACCGGCCAGACGACGGCAAGCGGGTGTTGCCGCTGGTAGTACCTACATTGTCCCCAGCAGATACCGAGATTGTTCTCGCAGTTTCGGCCTCTTATCCAGTGGACGACGTATCCGTTGCTGCGGCATTTCCTGGGCTGAGTGTGGCGCAATTGTCGGTTGATACACCACAGGTGAATAGCTACTGGTCAGAAGTGGCGCAGCAGGCATTTGCTGCGGCATTTCGCGACTCTATACAGCAGTTGATGGGGCTAGGCATACGGCGAATCCATCTGGTGCTCGCGGGGCCGGTAAGCTTAGTTGTTCGAATGGGGTCAATGTATGACGACCGTCTTCATCCTGAGCTCATCGTCTACCAATATGAAAAGTCGTCAACGCCGCCGTATCCCTGGGGAGTGGTAATGCCCACGCACGGGTCTCCGAGGCCAACTATCCATAAGCTTACAGTCCCAGCCGCTGGTGCAGCCGATGTTGGTACCTAAGCTTCTCGGTGCTGCGGTCGTTAGCCTGGTTCTCCTGGCGCTTGCCGAAAGACGCTCCAAACCGAACCGCAACCTTCAAATTATGTTCGAGCGCTTCCACGCCGCGATAAAGCTCGACGAAAATGATGAGCGACTCAAGCTGCGCACGAAGCGGGAAATTCTACTCAGGGCGCTTAAGAAGAAGCTGGCGGTGCATTCGCTGGAATTCGAATCGTTCGACCAAGGTAGCTACGCAATGCGGACGGGGGTAGTTCCCAAGGACGGGAATTACGACATCGACGTAGGGCTCATTTTCGATTGTTCGCTTGAACGATTTCCAAATCCCGTTTCTCTTAAGACCTTGGTCCACGACGCGCTCGCTGGAAGTAACAGAACTGTCGCCATACGACGAGCTTGTGTTACGGTCACTTACTTTCGGAATGGAGTTCAGGATTACCACGTAGACCTGGCCGTCTATTTGAGGCAGCTGGATGGTCATCTCATACTGGGGAAAGGCCGGAAATATTCCGAGGCGGAAAAGTGCGAATGGCTGCCCTCGGCACCGACGGAGCTTACCCAGTTTATCCTGTCGAAGTTCGACGGCGAGGAGCAAGCTCAGTATCGGCGCTGCATTCGCTACCTCAAGCGTTGGAGAGACGAGAACTTTAGTGCCGGCGCGCCGCTCAGCATCGCTCTCACTGTCGCAGCGGCACTGTGGTTTGAACCCAAGCGCGCAACAGACGAGACCTTTGCGGACTTGGATGCCGTCCTTGCACTCGTCAAAACGATGCAGCGCAAGTTTGGAAACAACTTCGACTTGGGCAGGCTGTCCGTGCCGCTACCTGGCGTTAAGAAGATAGACTTGATGTCAGGCCTGACATCCGGTCAGATGAGCGTCTTTAAAGAGCGCCTAGATTGCCTGAAGGATGCTCTGTCGAACTGCTATGGCGTCGATTCCGCTGCTGAAGCCGCCCGAATTCTTCGTTTGCAGTTTGGGTCCGAGTTTCCACTTGGCGATGTGATGTAGCGCTGCTTACTGCAAGAGGCGGACAAGGCCAAATCGCCCGAACGAGCGAGTGCTAACAGTCAGATGCCGTCTTCAATTTGATTTCGCGTCGGCCCGACGTCTTTGTATTTGCGCTGAACTGCGGCATTGTCTTCGTCGTGTTCTTCACGGGTTGTCGCTCTTTGAATCGCAACCACCGCAGCACTGTCACCCTCGACGATTGACTCAATCAGGGTGCGCAGGTCGTCTGTCGTCCCCACATGTGTGCCGATATATCCTGATTGAATCAGACTGAACAGAGCGTCCTGTCGCATGTAGTGGCCGTTAAGCGACCGGTAGCTGATTTTTAGGTTCCCGTTTTTGTTCTCAAATTCGGGCTGTTGCAACAATTCCTCCATGTGGTCGAGTGGAATGAGGAGGTTCTTGTCCGAGGGTGAGAGGATGTTTCGTACGAACTTGAAATAGAACCCGCCCGCATTCAAGCGGTATCCCTTCTTATCCGAGTGTTGGGAAAAACGCCGCATCTTGGATATCTGGCCCGGGAAATGCCGCTCTTTCGTATACTGCCAGTCCGAGTTTGCTTCATCGGACCCGCCCGCCTTCTTAAGCATCTTGTACTGAATAAGAATCGCATTGTTGTGGTGGCGATTAAGGTAGATTAGGTCAATGCCCAGGACATCCTCCAAGGGCTTCCTGTTTGCAGTGAACACGTCGAGAGTCTCATTACCGTTGCGAAATGATGCCCTTCCCGTAGTGTCCAAGTGGGTGAACTCATAGCCAGGGAAAGTGACTGCATCGCTCGCAATGACGTCGTCTTCCCGCACGCGGACTTCCTTCAAGGTGGTCTCGTCCTGCGAAATCTCGAGGCGGGTGGCTATAGCGTCCGCTTTTAGACCAAAGGCCTTCAACGCGGTTTGAACCGCGTCTAGCTGCGTGCTTTGATTTTGTCCGCGCTTTTTGCCAGGTAAGCCGTTCGCCACTGCCTCGATGCTGCGATGGTTCGAGGTAGATTCGTTCAGACCCTTAAGGAGAGCTTGACTCACCTTCGGCGATAGCTTGACCAAGTCGGTTTGGCCTGCAAGGGCCCGCTTTAAGTCGCTGTGTTGGCGCTTTTCGCTCACCATTGCGAGCAACGAGGCCTCGGTAGCGGGTTGGATGGGAGACGCGCGTCGTACCCGAACTCGGGTTTCCAAACTAGCTACCGCATCGCGAAGGCCGAGAATACAAAGGAAGGCTGCCGGCGTAGTCGGGCCGGCGCCAAACCGAGGTGCTAATTCCCCGAGAATTATGCAGACGCTGTTCTGGACGATGTCGTGAAAATGGCCATGCGGGCGAATTAGAGTGAAGTCAGTGATACCACTTTTCGTGCCTTGAAGCTGGTCCAATGTGGAACCGAGCCGGAAGACGACAATCGGATGCTTCGCGACCACTGCAAGCATCTCCGTCAGCCACGAAGGCTCAGCCATCGGCACGGTTGAACCGGTCATAGGTAGCAGTCAAAGAATAATCCATGGAGGAAGGCGTCACGTACTTGGCGCCCATGCTGGGCGTAAGCCGCAGTGCAATATAGCGCTTTGATGGCAATGATTCAAGACCGAATCGGTTACGCCCAGTCCGCAGCGATGGAATTTACGACGACAGCACGCTGCAGTACCTTAAAAAGCACCACGGCACCTTGCGATTTGGTTCTCGTCGCGAGCCTGATCCGGAGGCGAGCTCCTACTGGTTTTCAGAAATGCCATGACTTCATCCATTGCTCCTGATTTTCGCAGCGCCTGATGCGTGTGCGATGCGTTCATCCAGTTTCCAACCTTGTACTCTATTTTCTTCCCGCCAAAGCAGCGTGCTCATTGGTCATCAGGTTCTCCCTTTGGCTTCAAAGTACTGTGCAAAAGCACAGTTATCAAGCAATACAGCCGTCCTCCTTGCGCTGTCGCTATACTGTATATGTGACCAGTATCCAGCGAAAAGAAACAATGCGAAAAAGCACACAAGTTTGGTTTTATAACACTCTAATTGACAACGTACATGATTAGGCGGAGTATGATGTGAGAATTGGCACTCGACGGGTGAGAGTGCTAACAGCTACAAAAAATAAGCTAACCCTATGCCAGGTGTGCAGCATGCTCACGGCGAGTCTCACTCTTAAAAAAGGATTTTCTATAATGCCGGCAGTCCAAAAACACTTTGAAGATTTCCACTCCAAAATCAAGCTTGATGAGGATGACGAGAAGTCTACGCTGCGCGAAAAGCGCAAAATCCTGCTGGATGCCTTGACGGCGAACTTGGTGGACGATGTGCCCAAATTTGACAGCTTCAACCAAGGAAGCTACTCCATGCATACCGGGGTGGTCCTACTTGATGGCAATTTCGACATCGACCTCGGACTCATTTTTGATTGCAAAAAAGACAAGTATCCCGACCCGGTCACTCTCAAAAAAAAGATTCGCGATGCGCTGAACACGCATGGCCGCAGCGTAAATATCCGTCGCCCTTGTGTCACCGTGAACTACATGCGTGGCGACAAAATTGCGTATCACGTCGACCTTGCGGTGTACGTGAAGCGCGACGACGGGCTGTTGGACATCGGAAAGGGTAAGGAGAACTCGGATGCAAGCAAGCGCGTCTGGGAGGTGTCGGACCCGAAGAAGCTCACCGACGTCATCCGCACGGCGTTCACGGATACGTACGAGCTGGCGCAGTACCGCCGGTGCATTCGTTATCTCAAGCGCTGGCGCCAAGTCCAATTTTCGTCCGGCGCACCGTTGAGCATTGCCCTGACGCTCGCAGCCCAGAAGTGGTTCAAGCCTTACTTCGAAATGTCCGGCAAGGCAGGTGATCTCCAGGCCATGCTGAACTGGGTCAATGCAATCCTCAACCAGTTCTTGTGGGCGAACGTGAACGACAGCTTTCACCCGCGGCTGGCGGTGACGCTCCCAGTTGCTCCGTACAGCGACCTAATGGGCTGGATGACGGAGGGACAGATGAGTACGGTGAGGTCCAAGTTTGAGGTCCTGCGTGATGCACTGCAGGAGGCCCTCGAGGAGGACTTGCCAGAAGATGCCTGCAAGGTGCTCAACAAGCAGTTTGGTGACGACTTAGTCGTCCCTGAGAAGGCCGCCACTGCCCGCAAAGTAGGGGCGCCGGTCATTGGCACGGGTAACTCCGCCTGATGGGCGCCGGTAACGCCAGCGAGGATTTGGTGAATACCTGCCTCGAGGCGGTCCGTCAAGCCAGTGTCGACCGTGGCCTCCAGCTTGAAGTCCTGGAGGCCACGGCGGAGCATCGCATTAACGTAGTTGTTCAGGGCGCGTCCCAGCGCTGGAACCTGGTAATCGAATGCCTTAGCGCTTCGCTTACGCGGCTGCCTTATGTGAGATTGAAGCCCACCGGTCGGCTCCACCCGCACGTGGGCTACTACGGAAGTGTCTGCGTTAGCGACCACCAGGGTCTGTCCCTCGACCCTGACCGCAACGTGGAAATCGTCGCTTATACATTTCTTGCCGCCTTCGACTTGCTCGAAAAGTGGGATGCAGACAAGGCAGGGGGCGCAGCGGAGTTCTTCAATGAAGTGGAGGGCTACTGGAATGCTATGCCAGGTTCGATTCGCGCATCGAGCGCCTTCGATGCAGATGGACGTGACCGCCTTGTCACGACGTATCTTAAATTCAAGGACAAGGCGCCCCAGCGGTTTTTCACCGAGCGCGATGTCCCGCCACATAAAACTTTCGATGTAAAGGGGGCCGCTTCCCAAAACGCGCTGTACATCCATTTGGATACGTTGCCTGCGCCTCCGGTATTTCCCGATACGCTTACCACTGACTACGTAGCGTCAATTCGAAACAGTATGTCGGAAAGGCAGCTTGAGCTTTGGGGACGGTTGGTTCGACCATCCTTGAACAAGAATCATCCGAAGCAAGCGGCGCTTCTCGTGTCCATTCCACGCCAGGCCGGCGGTGTATCTGTGGTCGGCTTCGAATTTCGGACACGAAACGGCGACATCGACCTCAAGGAGCCCGTGACGCCCCTAACGACGCGACGCCTTACCCCAGCGTATATGCGGGAACGGGGCGGCGCATCTGCGGCGATGTACTCAAAACATGTTGTCGTGATCGGGTGCGGCGCCATTGGCGCGGTGGTCGCTGACGCACTCGCAGCGACCGGGGCGGGTCGGCTTACACTTGTCGATAGCGATGATTTCTCTGAGGACAACGTGTTTCGCTACATCCTGGACCCGTTTTGGATTGATTCGTCAAAGGTCTTCGGCCTGAAGTATCAGCTCGAGACACATTACCCTGGAATCAAAGTCATTGCGCGAGCCACCAGCGGACAGGAGTGGCTTCGTGGGGCAAATCTGGGTGAAGTTGATGCGGTCGTTTTTGCGCTCGGGTTGCCGACGCTTGAGCAGAGCTTTGCACGCGCACTGCGTATGTCAAAAAGGCAGTTACCGATGCTCTTTACGTGGTTGGAACCTCTTGACCTCGGCGGGCACTCCGTGCTTACCTGGACGCAAGGTGAGGGCTGCCTCGACTGCCTCTATCGTGACGACGAAGGTGAATCGAGCCTGCAGTCCCGCATCGCATTTCTTGCCCCCAATCAGTCGGTGTCGAAGACGATTACGGGGTGCGGAGGCAACTTCGTACCGTACGGCGCACTGCAGTCCAGGCGTACGGCGCTGATGGCCGCGGAACATATCCTGTCGGCGCTGTCGGGTAAAACCGGGCCGTCGTACCACTACTGGGCTGGCGAAGGAAACGCGGCCGCCGAACACAATTTGAAAACGACCCCGTGGTGGAATGAGGCGCAGTCGAAGATGCCGAGCGAAGAACAATCGAAGCGCGCATTCGGTCGCTCCTGTAAGAAGTGCAGGACGGTCAAATGAAATTGGTCTACCGCATTTCGAGCAATCGGCGCCTTATCATCGTGGAAGCAGCCGTCCAGCAAATGCTGGCGTTTCGCCAGCGCTCTTGGTGGCAGACAGAGGCCGGCGGCGTTCTTCTTGGACGGCACCTGCTCGATACTGACGATGTGGTCGTTGATGAAGTCACGATGCCGCAGAACGCGGACAGGCGCGGCCGGTTTAGCTTTTTTCGCTCGAAGAAGCACAGCGCAATCGCACAGAGTCGCTGGTCCGAAGAGGAAAGCACGCTCGCTTACCTGGGCCTCTGGCACACCCATCCAGAGGCAGTCCCAAATCCGAGTCGGGTTGACCGCCAAGACTGGAAGAAGGCTTTGTCGTCGGACACCTTCCACGGTGACCAGCTGTTTTTCCCTATAGTTGGCATTGAACGAATCCGCGTTTGGTCGATGACCTGTGACGGAGCATTTTACGAATTGGCCGAGGAGAAAAAAGATGACTAGGACTCAAGCACGAGCTACCATCCCAACAGAGACCAAGAACACGTTGTGGATTGCTGCGGCGGGGCGCTGCCAATTCCGCGGCTGTAATAAGCTAGTCTCACGGGATTTCCTTACCAAAAAAAGACTAAAAGTGGGCGAGAACGCACACATCATTGCCGACAGCCCCGATGGCGCTCGTGGCCTCTCAGGTCTTTCGGAAAAGCTGGCTGCGGACGGCAGTAATTTGATGCTTGCGTGTTTTGACTGCCATGCCCGTATCGACGAGCATGGCAAGAGCAACGAGTACACGGCGGAACAGCTATACGCTATGAAGCGTGAGCATGAAGAGCGCATCGAGCGAATCTATAGCGCGACCGGAATGATGGAGAGTTTGCCTATTTTGATGGCGTTCCCCATTGGTTCTCACGTGCCCATTGTCGACATCGCCCAAATCAATTATGCGATGCTGGAAAACAGTCGCTACACGCGCTCCCCAAAGGCACCGCACATTCACATCGACAAAGCCGATTTTGACGTGTTAGACAATGTCGAGGATTTTTGGCCGCGTGCGGAAGCCGTGCTGCAAAAAATTTACGAGCAACGTATCCGCCCACAGCTAGTTGATAGAAATGGGCCCACACACCTGACGCTTGCGGGATTTGCGCCCATACCGATGCTCATGAAGTTGGGCGCTCTTTTGGGCGACAAGACTGAGGCATCGGTACTCGATTTGCCGAGTGAACGATGGCTCTGGGATGTTAGGCCGGAGTGCGCGGCCCCGAAATATAAGTTCGATGTTCCCAACCAGCTTCCGCGAGAGGTTGCGGTCGTGGTCAATATTTCTGGCCTCGCGTCGACGCCTAACCAGCAGATGCCGGTCTTCGAATTCCGTGCCGAGGAGCCCAATCGCGGCATCATTCGAACCGAAGCGCACGTGCTCGATTTCCGCCGGCAGTTCAATGCGTTCTTGAATGCGCTCAACGCCGCTGGGGTGCGAGTGCTGCACATCTTCCCCGCCACCCCGTTGAGCGCGAGTGTCGAGATTGGACGCATGCTGCTACCAAAGATTTTCGAGGAGGTGCATGCGTGGGAGTGGCAGGCGCCAAATTGGAAGCAGGCGGTACGGCTCAAGTGATGTCATGCAGGCTAGGCGACGCAGTCTACGGTGCAGTATCGCAAGCGATGCTGGCGCCGATGCTGCGACGCTCTTTTGGGCAGGTGTGGACTTGGGGTTTGAAAGAATCTTGCTGGCTTGCTAGCGACAGCGGATGAGGTGTTTTCGTTACTCTTCTTCGTCGCCATAACCTCCAAAAGATTCAAGGACTGGCCACATTTAGGCACAAACTTAAAATTTAGACTAGATGTAGTGGTTTCATTGTACTCGGTTTTTGCGGTAACACAAGAACATACTGGGTTTTCGTACAGTTTATTAGCGGCACTGCAATGCCTATCTGCAGAGCAGGGACCAGTTACCGACATATTGCTCACACACGAGCCTGGTTACCAACATATTGTTGAAAACGGGTGCTTCGTGCGAGCTTGTTAATCGAACGACCGAAATGTGTGTGCGTGTCTGCGGAAGCCCAGTTACCGACCAATTGCCGAAAAAAGCACAGTTACCGTCTTTGTGTTGGAATTACCGACTTAAATGTCGAGTCACAGACATACCCATGTGGCGCGCGGCCTTCGCAGTGGAGTCGGACAATTGATCGTCAACCCCGGCAGCGTGAGTCAGCCAGTATATGCCGACGATTACCCGTGTGCCCATGTGATCGAGTCCGGATCGCCCGATGCCACGTACGCCATCGCGGAGCATATCGATGGGCAGTGGCGATCGAGTCATTTCGCCATCCCCTACGGGCATGCCGAAATGGCGGCCCTGGCGAAGTCGCGCGGACGACTCGACTGGGAATGCGCGCTGTTGACGGGTTATATGCCACGCAGCCCGCAGTAATTCATCGGCTGCGAATCTTCTGGCATTTCCGACATGGGGCGCTGGGCGGTTATGCCTGCGGATCGGTCGTCTTGCCGGTATCGGCCAGCACCGACTCCCCGATCGCATAAAACTGGCCGCCGGCGATGTAATGCAGGCTGCGCAGGCTCGGATCGGCTTTATCGAATTCCCAGTGGCCGTTGCGGAACACGCGGTCGTCGGCCCAGGCCGCCACCACTTCGCCGATGAACAAGTCGTAGGTCTGCTGGATGTGCGGCTCGGGAATCACCTTGCATATCAGCCAGGCCGAGCAGCCGGAGACCAGCGGCGTGTCCCGCTCGCCGGCGCGAAACAACTCGATCCCACATTTTTTCAGCTTGTCCGGCGCGTCGGTCAGACTGAGATTGCCGACGTCGTAGGTCAGCTGGACTTGCCCCGCGTTGGGCACCTGCAGCGCAAAGTAGCCGCTGCCCTCCACCAAGCCGCGCGTGCTGGTGGCCTTGTCCAACACCAGCGTCACTTTAGGTGGAGAGAAATCCAGCGCGCAGGACCAGGCCGCCGCCATGACGTTGTCGACACCATCGTGCGAGGCCGACACCAGCACCGTCGGACCGTGATTGAGCAAGCGATATGCTTTTTCCAGCTCCACCGCCACCATATGTTTATTCACTTAGCCTCCCAATAATACTCAGCAGGAGATTATGCATCGGATCGGGCCTGACCGCTCACGCCAGCGTCTGCAACTCCCCTTTGAAGACAGCGCGCAGCGTCCGCGCCGCGAAGATGGCGATGCACACGGTCGTTATCACCAGCAACAGCAACGCGAGACCGTCGGCGACGGCATGGCGCGCATGGCCGGCGTAGCGCAAGGCGGCCAGGGTGGCGGCGGCAAGCGGGAAGCTGGCCGCCCACCACGACAGGCGGAACGGATGCTCGGCCACCAGCGCGCGCAAACGGCCGGCCACGATGGCAAGCGCGAAGAACATCACCATGACCAGCCCTTCGGCAAACAGGTCGATCTGGCCGGTGGTCGCGGTGTAGGTCGAGAAACCGACGCTGAACGGCGCGCTCAGCAACAGCAAGGTCGGCTGCAGCGGCGCGGGCATCGCATCTTCCCGCATCAAGCGCGTCAACACCATGCCGAGTAACGGCAGCCCGAACACGAGGCCGACCGCGACCGAGAACACCATCACGCCGTGCAATGACGATTGCCAGCCGAGCGCGGGCAAGGCCAGCGGCACGTCGAGCAGGCCGACAACCGGGATCAAGATCGCCGGCGTGATCCCGGTTTGCTTTTCCCTCAGCCAGCGGCCGACGATGGACAGCGAAAACACCGCCATGCCGATGGCCCCGACGACCCACAGCACGCGGGCGGCCGCCAGTTGGAGCGGCGCCAGCAGAATCGGCAGCAGCAGCAAGGTGATCAGCGGTGTGCCGAACAGGTTGCCGGCGACCGGATGGGCGAACTCGCGGCGCACCGCGTCGAAGCCGAACCAGGCCTTGACCGCATAGCCCGTTCCGACCACGACGGCAAGCAACAGCGCGGCCATCGACAGGCCGTCGCCGATCCAGGCCGGCACGCCAAAGATATCGGCAGCCAGGCGCCAAGCCACCGCCAGGCCGATGCTGCCCATGACGGCGCCGAACAAGCCGACCGGCAAGTAGTGAAGATTGCTGCTTGGGGCGGCCTCGGCCGCTGGATTGATTGTGTTCATGGTCTTGCTCCTTAAAGGTTCGAGCGTGTCGCCGCTGGCGCGCGTGACACACGGATGCACAGTTGCCGGCGCGCTATTCGTTGCCGGGCCCGCTGTCGCGGTCTTGCGGTGGCCGCTCGGCGGTGCTCGCGGCCAGTTGCTCCTCGAGGCGCCTGATCCGGGCGTGCAACGGGGCCGTCATGGTGGCGATTTCGCTTTCGGTAAAGCGCGGCGTGATGTGCTGCGGGCAGTTCCAGTCGTAGCCTTCGACGCTGATCACGAAAGCGCGTTCGATGCGCGCCTTGTAGCCTGGCGTGCGCAGTCGCTCGATCAGCTCGGCATCGTCGGCGGCCTCCACCAGCCGCACGCGGCCGATGAGCTTCAAGCGCATCCGGTTGGCGTAATCCATGACGATGATGGAGATACGGTCGTCCTTTTGCAGGTTGCCCACGCTGAGGTATTGCACGTTGCCGCGAAAATCGGCGAAGGCGACGGTCTTCGGATCAAGAACTTTCAGGAAGCCGGCCGGACCGCCGCGATGCTGCACATAAGGCCAGCCCGTCTCGCTCACCGTGGCTTGGTAGAAATGGTCGGCCTGGGCGATGAACTCGGCCTCCATGCGACCCAGGCGGTCGGCCCGGTTGGTCATCAGGTCGAAGCCTTCGTATTGCTCGCGGCTGCCCATGCGTTCCTGCATGGCGCGCACGTTCGGGGTAAAGGTGATGTCGGAAAATGCGCGGCCCATGATGGCTCCTGGTAAAGGTGGATTTAAGGTTTCACTTTGCGGCCGAGGAAGTCGCGCATCAGCTTGGCGATCTTGTCGCCGTCTTCTTCGAGGGCGAAGTGGCCGGTGTCCAGCAGGTGCAACTCGGCTTTCGGCAGGTCGCGCAGGTAGGGCGTGGCGCCCGCCGCCGGGAATATCTTGTCGCCCTTGCCCCAGACGATCAGCATCGGCGGCTGGTATTTGCGGAAATACGCTTGCCACTCGGGATAGCGCGGCGGATTGGTGCCGTAGCTGTAGAACATTTCGATCTGAATGTCCTTGTTGCCGGGACGGTCCAGATAGGCCTGGTCCAGCATCCACGCGTCCGGGCTGACGTTGGCGTCCGGATTGCGGAAACCTTCGGTGTATTGCCATTTGGTGCCGCCGATCTCCAGCAGCGGGCGCAACTTGGCAGCCTTGGCTTCGGTTTTGTCTTTCCAGTACTCCTTGACCGGTTGCCAGAACTCGTTGTCCAGGCCCTCGTCGTAGGCGTTACCGTTTTGCACCACGATTGCCGTGACACGTTCCGGATGGGCGGCGGCCAGGCGGTAGCCGATCGGCGCGCCGTAGTCCTGGACGTAGAGCGCGTACTTGGTCAGCCCGAGCTGGCTGGTTAATTTATCGATCACCTTGGCCTGGTTGTCGAAGCTGTAGCTGAACTTGTCCATCGGCGGCTGGTCGCTCTGGCCGTAGCCCGGATAATCCGGCGCGATCACATGGTAGCGGTCGGCCAGTTGCGGAATCAGGTTGCGGAACATCTGCGACGAGGTCGGGAAGCCGTGCAGCAGCAACAGGGTCGGCGCGTTTTTCGGGCCGGCTTCGCGGTAAAACACTTTCACGCCGTCGATGCTGACGGTGTGATAGCTCACGGCGGTCGAGGCGGCGGGTGCGGCAGGCGCGGCTGCGGCACCGGCGGTGATGGCAACGAAGCCGGCGGTGACGGCCAGGCGGGTCCAAACGGAAGAAGACGAGTTCATGGCGATGCTCCTTAAGATGAGTGGGTACGGGAATCAGGCGGCCAGTTTCAGCTCGACTTGCGGGAAGTCGATCTCGACTTTGCTGGCCTTGCCGAGGATGTTGGTGAGGAAGTTCATGCCGACGTGGGTGATGATTTCCACGATGTCGGAATCGGTGAAGCCGGCGCTGCGCAGCTGGGCGATCTCGATGGCGCTCACATCGCCCTTCTTCTCCATCAGGCTGGTGGCGAATTTGACGGCGATGGCCGCTTGCGCGTCTTCGCTGGTGCCGTGACGGGCGGCGCTGATTTCGTCGCCGGTCAGCCCGCTTTTACGGCCAATGGCCGTGTGCGCCGAGACGCAGTAATCGCAGCCGTTTTGCTGGGCCAGCGCCAGGGCGATGCGCTCGCGGGTTTGATGGTCCAGGCTGCCGGCCCCGGCCACGCTATGCAGGCCCAGGAAAGCGCGCAAGGCGACGGGCGAGTTGGCGAACACTTTGAGGAAGTTCGGCACCATGCCGAGTTGGCCTTGAATGGTGTCGAGCAGGGCTTGTTGTTCGGCGTTGGCGTTGGTGCTGTCGATGATGGCGATGCGGCTCATGGTGTTTCTCCTTGGGGTCGGTTGGTAAGTGTTGTCCAGCGCTTGCAGTTTGAATCTTTTGCCGCATAATGAGAATCCAGAGAAATTACAATGAACCATTCCTGAAAGCGGAATAATATGGACCGACTGTACACGATGGCGATATTCCTGGCCGTGGTCGATGAAGGCGGTTTCGCGCCGGCCGCGCGCAAGCTGCGAATCTCGCCGCCGGTGGTGACGCGGGCGGTGACGGAGTTGGAGGAAACCATGGGCGTGCGCCTGTTGACGCGGACTACGCGGATGGTGCGGGTGACCGATGTGGGCGCGCGCTACGCGGCCGACTGCCGGCGCATCCTGGCCGACGTGGCCGATTCCGAGCAGGCGGCGGCCGGCACGCACGGAGAGCCGCGCGGCAAGCTGGTGATCACCTCGTCGGTGCTGTTCGGCGCCATGTATGTCACGCCGGTGGTGACCGAGTATCTGCGTCGCTATCCGGAAACCGAGGTGGAATGCCGCTTCGTCGACCGGGTGGTCAACATGATGGATGAAGGGATCGATGTGGCGGTTCGCCTGGGCCACCTGCCCGATTCGAGCTACCAGGCGGTGCGGGTGGGCCAGGTGCGGCAGGTCGTGTGCGCGTCGCCTAGTTACCTTGAGGCGCGCGGCATACCGCTCACGCCGGAGGAGCTGGGCGGGCACGACATCGTGCTCGCCAGCGCCCTGACCGCCTCACCGGAATGGCGCTTCGAGTCGGAACGCCAGCCGATGGTCGTGCGGGTGCGCCCGCGTCTCGTCAGTACCAGCAACGATGCGGCCATTGCGGCCGTCGTGCGGGGATTTGGACTGACCCGGGTGATTTCCTATATGGTTGCGCCGCACCTGGCGGCCGGGCGGCTCAAGACGGTGTTGACGCAGTATGAATCGGCGCCGGTGCCGGTCAGTGTCGTGCACCACGAGGGGCGCCGGTCGACGGCCAAGGTGCGTGCTTTTATCGATCTTGCGGTGGCGATGCTGCGGGCCGAAGGAGCATTCAATTGAGCTGAAATTTGCTAAATATCGGCTCAACCCAAGTCGTCGTCCGACAGGACGCTATCTAAGTGAATGTTCAGTGCCAAACTGCACAGGCAAAAAAGAAAAGCCGTTGACGAATCAACGGCTTATCGAATTTGTGGTGGAGACGGCGGGAATCGAACCCGCGTCCGCAAGCACTCCACAGACAGTTCTACATACTTAGCACTATCATTTAATTTAACCAGTACAACACGGACGTGCACGTTTTGGACTAGCGATTCACCTTAGATTTAGCGCTGATCGAAGTGACCCCTCACAGCGCGAGTCCCTGTAAATGACTCCACAGCTTTTAACGGCCCACCCCAGGGACGAGGTGTTGTGGAGCTAACAGCAATTAAGCTGCCAGTGCGTACGAGTTATCGTTTGCAGTTAAGTTTTTCTGGGTGTATTTACGAGGTAACCAGCCCTCGGTATGCCCTGCTCTGCTTTGCAACCCACGTCGAAACCAGGTCGTCCCCACAGACCTCCATTCTAGCGCACTTTGCCTCTGGACGCATGCCCATTCGGAGCCCAGGTCAAACGCCTGTCACAATCGCCCGATATGATGGCTGCAGTTCTCACACAGAACGACCAATTAGCGCCTCCCGGAGGCGGCTACTACCGGCGCCGGCGGTCGGGAAATATACCGGCACCAATTTCCTTCAGTTATAGCCAGTGGGCGGCGCGGACGAACAGTCCTGCGGTCACTAGCAGGCTGGTGATCATTAACCCCACCAGCCAGCGGAACTGCCTGTCCCTGCGCGTCTGGCTCCTGCGGCCAGCGGCAATCACGGTATCGAGACTATGCCTGCCCATCGTTAATCCTTCGATCACGCTCAATCGGGCATCAAACCAAAGTGTTGCATTGCAGCACAAAAGCCGTTGACTTCTAGACGGAAAGTAACAATTTCAAACACTTTTTCAATTTCGCGCGCAACCGCTGCATTAGAATGGGATGTACCAAAACTACTGTTCAGACACCTTTTCATGCCTAACGCCGCCACAATTGACTCCCCCAGCCCCAAAAGACGCGGGCGCCCCTTGAAAGGGGAAAGCGGTGGACTGCGTGCGGAATTGATCGAGAAATCGGCCGAATTGTTTCGCACCAAGGGTTACGACAACACCACCGTACGCGATATCGCCGCCGCCGCCGGCATCCAGGCCGGTAGCTGGTTTTATCACTTCAAAACCAAACAGGACATCCTGGCCGCCATCATGGAGCAAGGCCTGGAGCGCTCGCTGGCCGAGATCGAGGCCATCGGCAGCCAGCCGCTGCCGCCGTGCGAGATCCTGCGCCAGCTGGTCGAGGCCCATCTGCATACCTTGCTGGCGCCGGACCACCATTACATCGCCGTGCTGCTGTACGAGTGGCGCTCGCTCGACGAGCCGTCGCGCTCGCGCGTGGTGGCGTTGAAGGACCGCTACGAAGCCGTGTGGGACCGCGCCATCGCCGAGCTGCACCTGTCCGGCGACTGGGCGATGCCGTCGTCGTTCGACCGCCTGCTGATCTTCGGCGCGCTCAATTGGACCGTGCAGTGGTACAAACCCGGCAGCGGCGCCGACGTCAAGGAGTTGGCCCGCCAGGCGATGCGCTTCATCCTGCGCACGCCCGCCGCAGTTGAGGCACAATAGGGGCATACTTTCAAAAGGATGCCCATGATTTACGAGATCGCCGAGATATATATCAAGCCGGACGACCACGACGCCTTCCAGGCCGGCGTGGCCGAGGCGGTGCCCTTGTTCAAGGCGGCCACCGGTTGCCTGTCGATGCGCCTCGATCGCGACATCGAAACGCCCGACACCTATCACTTGGTGGTCGGCTGGCAGACCCTTGAAAACCATACCGTCGATTTCCGTGGCAGTCCGGCGTTCCAGTCCTGGCGCGGACTGGTCGGCAGCTATTTCGCTACACCACCCAAGGTGGAGCATTTCGAAACCGTGGTGGCCGGCTTCTAAGCCGCGCCCGAACGGTCAACCAAGGAGGTCGTCATGACACGCACAATACACCGCAATTTCGAACAGGTGACCGATGCCGAAAGCGCCCGCAGCGCCTTGCTGGCTAAGGGTTTTCCTCCGTCCACCGTCAAACTGACGAAGCATACGCCGCTGCCGCCGAGCGTGGCGTCCAGCACCGTCGGCAACATCCTCGACGCGCTGACGCCGGGCGGCCCGGCCGCCGCCGCGCACGCGCGCGAACGCAGCGGCGCCATGCTGTCGATCGATATCTACGACGAAGATGAAAGCAGCAACGCGGACGCCATCATGAGCGGCTTCGGCGCCCGACCGGCCTAAGAACTGACCCGCCCTAGTCCAATGCCGCTACGTTAGCGGACATCGGAACCACGTAGGGCCGATTAGCGCAGCGTAATCCGCTAGGCGCCGTCGGCGGCTCATGGCGGATTACGGCGTGCCGCCTAATCCGCCCTACGAAAATCACACGGCAGGATGGTTGAACACCTGGCGCAGATAGGCCAGGAAAGTCTCGTCCTTGCACAGCGTTTTGCCGGGCGAGTCCGACAGCTTGGCCACCGATTGCCCGTTGCAGTTGACCAGCTTCATGACGATGTTCAGCGGCTTGAGGCCGACGTCGTTGGTCAGGTGCGTGCCGATGCCGAAGCCGGTCATGATGCGGTCGGCGAAGTGGCGGTACAACTCAAACGCCTTCTCCAGATTCAGTCCGTCCGAAAACACCAGCCGCTTGGTCTTGGCGTCGATGCGCAGCGCGGCGTAGTGGGCCAGTGCCTTCTCTCCCCAAATCACCGGGTCGCCCGAATCGTGGCGCAGCCCGTCGAACAGCTTGGCGAAGTACAGGTCGAAATCGTCGAGGAAGGCGTCCATGCCGACCACGTCGGTCAGCGCGACACCCAGGTCGCCACGATACTCCTGCACCCACGCCTCCAGCGAAGCTTTCTGGAAGTCGCGCAACCGCACGCCGAAGGCCTGGAACGACTGCATGTATTCGTGCGCCATCGTGCCGATCGGCACCAGGCCGAACTTCATCGCCTGATAGACGTTCGACGTGCCTTTGAAATACTCGGGCACCTCGCGCGACAGGCGCTGCACCACTTCGTCATGCCAGGCGCCGGAAAAGCGCCGGCGCGTGCCGAAGTCGGAAAACTCGAACGGGTTGCGGCGCGCCGGCTCGGCGCCGAAGGCCTTGAGCGCGGCGATCTTGGCGCTGAGGCGCTCGCGCCCCTCGGCCAGCGCGGCGGCCTGGTCGAAGCGGCGGAAATACAGTTCGTTGACGATGTAGAGCACGTAGATCTCAAAGCCCATCACGTGCACCTGCGGCCCGGTCGCGCGGATCGCCAGGGAGTCGCCGTCGATCCGCACGTCGATGAACTTGCGCTGGAAGCGGAACACCGTCAGGAAGTCGACGAAATCGCTTTTGATGTAGCGCAGCGAGCGCAGGAAGGTCAGTTCCTCGTCCGAAAACCCCATCGAGCACAGATGATCGAGTTCGCGCTCGACTTCCTCGTGCAGCTCGGCCAGCGGATAGACCGGCGTGTTGCGGCAGACGAATTCGTATTCGGTGTGCGAATTGGGATGGCCATGCAGCAGCGCTTGCCACATGGTGAATTTGTATAGATCCGTCTCCAGCAGGCTGCGGACGATAGGCTGACTCATGGACTCTCCAGATTGCATATTGCCATGATCTTACGCCATGCGCGACGGATGCGTGGATTGCGGCGTCCGCGCGCGCGCCCGGCGCCGCTTCAGCGGGCGGCGTTGGCCAGCAGCTCGGGCAGCACGTCGCCCGCCTGCATCAACTGCACGCCGCGCTCCCGCATGGCCGCGAGGAAGCCCTGGTACTGCGCCTCGAAGCCGGCGACCGGGCTCATACAGTCGGTGATCAGCACCAGCTTGGACGCGGCCTGGTCGCCGAAACGGTCGGCAAAGTGGTCGACAATATGCTCGACGGTCGCCTTGATGCAGTGGCTGCCGGCCTCCCCCGCCACGTAGATCTGGTCGGCCTCGGCCAGCGTGTTGACGAACTTGGTGTTGAACTGGGTGTCCGGGTCGTCGGCGTAGGGCACCTCGGCCATGACGGCCGAATAGTGCTCGGTCCACGGATTGGAGCCCTTGGCAAGCTTGGCGACGATGCCGAGCGAGGCTTCCTCCCAGGCGCCATAGGCGGCGCGCACGTCGTCATGGACGTTGTTGCCCCAGCTGCCGATTTCGCAGTGCACCGGCCACACCATCAACTGATAGCGGCCGGCGGCCTCCAGCTTGTCGAGATAGTTCAGCGCCAGCGGCAAGGCGGCCGGATGGCGCGGCAGGTATTTTTCGGCGCGCACGTCGTCCGCAGTGATCTGCGTGAACGGCGCCACCGGCATGCCGTCGCGGGCGATCCAGAACGTCGGGTGGGCGATGTCGAAGCGGTGGTGCGAGTCGAGCGTGAGGCTGATCGCCGTCAGGCCGGAGCGGCCACGGTTGATCAGGCCGGCCAGGCGCTGCATGTCCTGATGCGCGCCGGGCACCGGCAGCGCCGGTGCGCGCGGCTGGCGCGTGACCGGGTCCAGCGGCAGATAGGCGGCCGGCAGATCGCAAAAGTCGTTTTGCGGATCGATGATCAGCAGGTGCAGATGTCGTTTCATGTGAAGCTCCGTGACGGGTATGCCTTCCATGATACGCAGCAAAGAACAAGCCCCGCAAGCGGGGCTTCGTTCAGTGGCGTTTGTGTGGCTTATTGATGCCAAACCCGCACTGCCAGGCAGGGTCGTACCCCTCGGGGTACGACCCTTAAGCGGCAACGCACGCGTATCGCCAACGGCATGCGGGTTTGGGTTAAACCAGGATGGCGTTGATATCGGCGCGGCTCTTGGCGATCGCTGCGGCGGCCGCGTCTTCACCCTTCGACACGCCTTCGGCGACGATGAAGGTGATGTCGGTCATGCCCAGGAAGCCGAGGACGGCGCGCAGATAGGTGGTGACGTGGTCGTAGCCGGCCGCCGGGCCCTCGCTGTAGACGCCGCCGCTGGCGACGATCACATACACCTTCTTGCCGGTGACCAGCCCTTGCGGACCGTTGGCGCCGTACTGGAACGTGCGGCCGACGCGGGCGATCTGGTCGATCCATGCTTTCAGGCCCGACGGGACCGAGAAGTTGTACATCGGCGCGCCGATGACGATGGTGTCGGCGGCAAACAGCTCGTCGATCAACGTGTCGGAGGTTTTCACCGCGTGGGCCTGGTCGGCGTTGCGCTGGTCCGCCGGGGTGAAGAAGGCGCCGACCACCGGTTCGGTCAGGTGCGACACGGGCGCGGCGCCCAGATCGCGCGAGACGATGGTGTCGGACGGATGGGTTTCTTTCCATTTCGCGACGAATTCACCGCCGAGCTGGCGGGTCAGGGAGCCTGGACGAACACTGCTGTTGATGTGGAGTACGGTTGCCATGATGTGCTTCCTTTATGAGGTAGGGTTGCACGCATCATAGAACGGGATTACTATCGATGAAATACGGTAAATTTAAATCTTACTGATCGATTTTATCGATATCTAATCATCAACCATCGTACCTACCACAGGCAACCACAGGTAACCATCATGCGCGACCCCGGCCTTCCCTCCCTCGACCAGCTGCGCGTGTTCATCGCCGTCATCGACCATGGCGGCTTCGCCCACGCCGCGCGGGCGCTGCACCGCACGCAATCCGTCATCAGCTACACCATCGCCAACCTGGAGGAGCAGCTCAACATCGAACTGCTCGACCGCAGCAAGCGCAAACCGGTGCTGACCGAGGCCGGCAAGGCGCTGCTGGCCGACGCCCGCGCCGTCTCGCTCAAGGTCGACGGCATGCGCGCCCGCGCCAAGGCGCTGTCGGCCGGGCTGGAGGCGGAGGTGTCGCTGGTGGTCGACGTGATGTATTCGACCTGCAAGCTGGTGCGCATTCTGCACGGCTTCCAAAAGGAATTCCCGACCGTTTCGATGCGGCTGCGCACCGAGGCGCTGGGCGCGGTCACGCAACTGGTCATGGACCGCACCTGCCATATCGGCCTGAGCGCCTGGATGCCCGGCTCGGCCGACACCATCGAGCGCCAAAGCTGCGGCGTGGTGACGATGGTGCCGGTGGTCTCCCCCGACCATCCGCTGGCCCAGATCAAAGGCAAGATCTCCAACGAGGTCCTGCGCGAGCACACGCAACTGGTGCTGACCGATCGCAGCACCCTGACCAAGGGCCAGGATTTCGGTGTGGTGGCGCTGCGCGACTGGCGCCTGGGCGACCTGAGCTCCAAGCACGCGCTGCTGCGCAGCGGCATCGGCTGGGGCAATATGCCGGTCGAATTCATCCAGTGGGACCTGGACGCGGGACGCCTGGTGCAACTCGAGGTCGCCGAGGGGCCGTCGTTCAGCGCGCCGCTGTACGTGATACGGCGCGGCGACGAGGAGCCGGGGCCGGCCACCCGCTGGGTCATGCAGCAGTTTCTGGACATGGACCGGCGCATCGCCGAGGAGTACGGCGGCAAATTGCAACCCGCCACGGCGGGCGGGGAGCACGTGCCGATCCACATGCCCTTCCACCAGCGCTCGACCGAAAAGCCGTCCGCCGCAACGACCCCGGCGATCACCGCGGCGCCGGTCAAACAGGCGCCGGGCGCTACTTCACGCCAGCGGCGCTGAGCTTGCGCCGCAGGCGGCTGATTTCCTCCGACAGGTCGACCACCAGCGCGGCGACGTCGTCATTGGCCTCGAAGTCGCGCTCGATCTGGCACAGGCGGCGCGCCCGCACCAGGTCGGCGCTGGTGAAGCGCCAGCTGACGCAATCCTCCGAGTCGCACTCCATCAGGATACCGGTGCGCACCCGCTGCACCACCCAGTCGCGCTCGACGGCGCAGGCGCGCGCCAGCTCCTCGAGCGTCAGCGCGGTCTCATCGATCAACACGGCGGTCAGGGGCGATTGCCCCACCGCCGCTTCCATAGCCTGTCCCATAGCTCATCCTCCCGCGCGCGGATTGAACGCCATCTCGCGCGCCATCGTTTGATACAGTTCGCGTGCCTTGTCGGTGTTCGCCGGCGGCAGCACCACTTCCAACAGCAGATATAAGTCGCCGGCCTCCTTGCCGGGGATGCCGCGTCCGCGCAGGCGCAGCTTGCGGCCGCTTTGCGAACCGGCCGGGACCGACACGGTCACCTTGCCCGACGGCGTAGCCACCTCGATGTCGGCGCCCAGCGCCAGCTCCCACGGCGCGACCGGCACCGTCTCGAAGACGTCGCGGCCATCGACGCGGTAGCGCGCATCGGGCCGGAACTGGATTTCCAGATACAAGTCCCCCGGCCCCGCCTCGCCGCGCTGGCCCTGGCCGGACAGGCGCAACTGCTGGCCGGCCGTCACGCCCTTCGGGATGTTGACGCTGAGCGTGCGCTCGCGCGTGACGATGCGGTCGGCGGCGTCGCGCTCGGCCACCATCATGCTGACGTTGCGCGTGGCGCCTTGATACGTGTCGACCAGGTCGATGGTGATCGTGGCATGGCTGTCGTCGCCGCGCTGCGGCTCGTACTGCGTGTATTGCTGGCGCCGGCGTCCGCCCAGGTTGGCGAACAAATCGGAGAAAAAGTCGCTCGAATCGGTGTCGCCGAAGCCGCCACCCGTACCGGCGCCGCCCGGATTGCCGGTGCCGCCGCCGAAGCCGCGTCCCCAGTCCGGCGGCGGGCGGAATTCCTGGCCCGCGCGGAACTGCCGACCGCGCCCGAGGTCGTCGTAGGCGGCGCGTTTTTCGGCGTCGCCCAGCACGCCGTAGGCCTCGTTGAGTTCCTGGGTTTTCTTTTGCGCGTCGGCTTCCTTGCTGACGTCCGGATGGTATTTGCGGACCAGCTTGCGGTAAGCCTTCTTGATCTCGTCTTCCGAGGCGGTTTTAGATACGCCCAGGGTCTGGTAATAGTCCTTGTATTCCACGTTGCGCTCCACTCTTGCCTGCGTTGGGCCGGCGACTTGACTCGACAATGATCGGAAGTTTACCTCCAATCCGCCTTCGCCGCCGCCCTTCAGACGGGAGGGCGCGACACTGCCGCCACAAAAAGTTGTAATTTTATATCTTAACCATTTGGAAATAGATACTATTTCCACTTGAATAAAATCAGGGAGATTAAATGTTTTTATCAAAACTGAACGCCGCTTTATTGGCCGCCACCTTGTCCATGGGGACCGGCGCGGCACAGGCCACCATTATCACCTTCGACGAATTCCCCGCCACTGGCACCATCCCCCTGATTACCGGGGACAGCTTCGCGACGAGCGGCTATAACTTTAACGTTTTGGAAGGATCGGTGTATTTCCTATCCTCTGGTAACGGTACGACCAGCATGGATTTGGGTGGCAAAGTCAGTGTGAGAAACGCGTCCAATATACCGTTCTCGTTCACCAGCTTCGCCCTGCGCACGGTGTTGGCGCTTGAAACCAGCACGGTGAAATTCAGTGGCACGGATGTGGGCGGAAACGTCATTGTCGAGACCTACACCGTCAGCGGCGCCAACAGCCCCAATCCGCTCGACATGACATTCTTCAATCCGTCCCGCTTCAACAACCTCACCGCGCTGGAAATGGAAATCGTCTACGGCCCCTGGGACGCCGAGACCTACTTCAGCTTGATCGACAACATGGCCTTCAATGAACAGGGGGTGTCCGCCGTGCCCGAGCCGGAGACTTGGGCGATGCTGGGATTGGGCCTTGCCATGGTTACGGGACTGGCGCGCCGCAAGCGCGCCTAGGCAGCAAATGCGGTAGCACACGCCGGGACGGCAAGCCGTCCCGGTCGAACGTTTAGCGCACGCGTCGCACCGATGAGATGCGGTCGCCCATGTCGCGCAGGTTGTCGTAGCGGCCCGGCGACAGAACGATACATTTGCCGCGGAAATCGGCGTCGTCGCACAGCTGCCACTCGCCCTCGCGGATGATCACCGAACCGGCCTGGTCGTTGAAGTCGAGACGATCCAGCTTGCGGATGTCGTCGCGCAATTCGACCTCGGCGCCGTTGAAACGCGACTGCGAATACAGCACGATCGGCGCGCCGCCACGGCGGCCTCCGCCACCGTAGCCGTTGTCACCGCGACGGTCATGGCCGCGATCGCCGCGGTCACCACGGTCACCACGATCGTCGCCACCTACCTCGCGCAGCGACGACAACACATCGTTAAACCCTTCCAGCTTGCGGTACTCGCCCGGCCCAAGGACGATGCAACGGCCGTCGAAATTGGCGTTCTCGCACAGCTGCCAGCGGCCCGAGCGCACCCGCACGCTCGAGGCGCGGTCGTTGAAGCCATCGGCCGACAGATCGGGGACCTGGTCGCGCACCGAAATCGCCGGCCCGCCGAAATTGTCATGGGTGTAAAGCGTGATTTCGCCGGCATGCGCGGCGGAGGCGAAGACAACGGGAGCGGCCAGCGCGAGGGCGGCGTTCAGCAAGCGGGGCAGGAATTTTTTCATGTTTTTGGCCTGAATAGTTGTAGGGCGACGTCCGGATTGGACCTCTTCTGTACATAACGCGCATGTTATAAGTTTCGCATACGCAGCAGTCCAACTAAATTGCAACCAAATGCAATCGTGACGAAGGTAGCCGTTAAAATGGCGGGCTCAGTCACATCAGCTTGCCGCTCCGGTCACCTTATGCCCCATTCTTTCACCCTGTCGTCGATCCGTCTCGAAGCCGCCGCGTTGTGGCGCCTGTCCTGGCCCATGCTGATCGGCCAGTTGGCCACCGTCGGCATGGGTGTGGCCGACGTCGCCATGACCGGCCACACCAGCGCCGACGAGCTGGCGGCGGTGTCGCTGGGCGCATCGATCTGGTCGATCATCCTGGTCACCGTCAGCGGCGTCATGATGGCGATCAACAGCATCGTCGCGCACGACGTCGGCGCGGGCGACCTGCGCAAGATCCCGCACACGGTGCGGCAATCGCTATGGAAGGCGCTCGGCGTCGGCCTGGCCGCGGCCGCGCTGGCCAACGTGGCCACCCTGCTGTTCGCCCACCTGTACCTGACGCCGCACGTGCAGCGCCAGGCCGAGCTGTTCGTCCACATCATCAGCATCGGCCTGCTGCCGTTCGCCGCCTACCGCGCGCTGTACGGCTACAGCACCAGCATCAACCAGACCTTGCCGGTGATGCTGATCGCCATCATGGGCCTGTGCATCAACATCTTCGTCAACTGGCTGCTCGTCTTCGGCAACTGGGGCTTCCCGGCCCTGGGCGGGGTCGGCTGCGCCGTCTCGACCGCGCTGTGCATGTGGATGATGCTGTTCGCCATGCTGGCGTGGATACGCTACGCGCCGGCCTACCGCGCCACCTACCCGTTCACGCACTGGGAATGGCCGCACTGGCCGGAGATCGGCACGATGCTGCGGCTCGGCGTGCCGATCGGCATCAGCTACTTCGCCGAGGTCAGCGCCTTCGGCGCGGTCAGCCTGCTGGTGGCGCGCTATGGCGTGGTGCAAATCTCGGCGCACCAGATCGCGCTCAACTTCACGTCGCTGGTGTTCATGGTGCCGCTCAGCTTTGGCATCGCGCTGATCACCCGCGTCGGCCAGTCGCTGGGCGAAGGCAATCCGCTCAAGGCGCGGTTCGTGGCCTGGGTCGGCGTGTGGATGTCGCTGGCGTTCGCCGTGTTGTCGGCCGCGTTCATCGTCGTGTTCCGCCACCAGATCGCGCAAGCCTATACATCCGACCCGGCGGTGCAGGAACTGTGCGCGCACCTGCTGCTGTTCGCCGCGCTGTTCCAACTGTCCGACTCGACCCAGGTGGCGGCCGCCTGCGCGCTGCGCGGCTACAAGGTCTCGCGCCAGCCGATGCAGATCCAGCTGCTGGCGTTCTGGGGCTTCGCGCTGCCGCTGGGCTGCTGGCTGGGCCTGGCGCCGCAATGGATGCCGTGGTCGCCGGCCGAGCCGATGGCGGCATCGGGCTTCTGGATCGGGCTGGTGGTGGGCCTGACGGTGGCCGCCGTGCTGCTGAGCTGGTCGCTGCGCAACCTGTCGCTGGCGCGCGTGCGCGGCGCCTGAAAAAGACGATATGAAACACAGCGATACATAAGGCCGAAGGAAAGACGGTTTTGCGGGATGGATTCAGAACATTGCCATCTCGCCACATAAACACGACTCTGGTATCGTCTTGGATTGCCCACCAAGAGACCTTCCATGCGCTTTATCCTCTGCTTTCTCGCACTGCTGGCCGGCGGCAACGCCGCCGCCGAAAAACTGACCCTGGACCGTATCCATGCCGACCCGTCGCTCAGCGGTCCGGGCGTGCGCAGCCTGAAAGTGTCGCCCGACGGCGCCCGCGTCACCTTCCTGCGCGGCCGCGACGACAACCAATTCCAGCTCGACCTGTGGGAATACAACCTCAAGGACAAGTCCACGCACCGCCTGGTCGACTCCAAGATCCTGGTGCCGGAAGAGAACCTGTCGGACGCCGAAAAGGCCCGCCGCGAGCGCGCCCGTACCGCCAGCCTCAAGGGCATCCTCAGTTATAGCTGGTCGCCGGACGGCAAGCAGCTGCTGGTGCCGATCGCCGGCAACCTGTACCTGATCGACGTCAGCAAGCCGGACGCCGCGCGCATGGTCGCTTCCGGCAACGTGCTCGATCCGAAGATCTCGCCCAAGGGCCGCTACGTCTCCTTCGTGCGCGACCAGAACCTGTTCGTCATCGACCTGTCCAACAACAAGGAACGCCAGCTGACCAGCGACGGCAAGGGCACCATCCACAACGGCGAAGCCGAGTTCGTGGCGCAGGAAGAAATGGGCCAGACCAGCGGCTACTACTGGGCGCCGGACGACTCCGCCATTGCCTACAAGCGCTACGACGAGGCCCCGGTGCCGGTGGTCAAGCGCTTTGAAATCTACGCCGACCGCACCGACGTGATCGAGCAGCGCTACCCTGCCGCCGGCGATCCGAACGTGCTGGTGCAGTTGAAGATCGTCTCGCCCGTTAGCGGCGAGATCCGCAACGTCGAACTCGGCGCGGAACAAGATATCTACCTGGTGCGCGCCGACTGGAGCGCCAACAGCAAGGCCTTGCTGTTCCAGCGCCAGAGCCGCGACCAGAAGAAGCTGGAGCTGGTGTCGGTCGATGCCGCCACGTTGACGCAGCGCGTGCTGATCACGGAGACGTCGCCGACCTGGGTCAGCATCTTCGACGACCTGCGTTTCCTGGGCAACGACAAGTTCATTTGGCCATCGGAGCGCAGCGGCCGCAAGCACCTCTACCTGTACGACCTGAACGGCAAGCTGCTGCACCCGATTTCCAGCGGCGAATGGGGCATCGACAAACTGCTCGCCGTCGACGAAAAAAATGGCCGCGTGTTCGTGCAATCGAATCGCGACGCCGTCATCGACAGCCAGACCTACGCGCTCAAGCTCGACGGCAGCAGCGCCGACAAGCCGGCCCGCATCACCGAGGGCGACGGCTGGCACGACTCCTCGTTCTCGCGCAACGGCGAAGTGTTCGTCGACACCTTCTCCGATCCGGACACCCCGCCGCAGGTGAGCATCCGCCGTCCGGACGGCAAGATGATTAGCTGGCTCGAGCACAATGAGCTGAACGCCAGCCACCCGTACGGCAAGTACAAGGACGCGCACCTGCGCACCGAGTACGGCACCTTGAAAGCCAACGACGGCCAGACCCTGTACTACTCGATGATCAAGCCGAGCGGCTTCAGCCCGGTGAAAAAATATCCGGTCTACCTGTCGACCTACGGCGGCCCGCACGCGCAGCACGTCGCGCGCAAATGGGGCAACTTCTTCGACCAATACATGGCGCAGCAAGGCTTCGTGGTGTGGCGCCTGGACAACCGTGGCTCGTTCCGCCGCGAGCGCGCCTTCACCGACGCCAACTACCTGAACCTGGGCAAGTTCGAAGTCGAAGACCAGCTGACCGGCATCGAATGGCTGGGCAAGCAAAGCTACGTCGACGCCAAGCGCATCGGCGTGTTTGGCTGGAGCTACGGCGGCTTCATGACCTTGCGCCTGCTGGCGCAAGCGTCGGACAAGATCGCCATGGGCGTCTCGGTCGCGCCGGTGACGGATTGGGCGCTGTACGACACCCACTACACCGAACAGTTCATGAGCACGCCGAAAGCCAACGCGGCAGGTTACGTGTCGGCGGGTGTCTACTCGCACCTGGACGGCCTGAAATCGCCGCTGTTGCTAATGCACGGCATGGCCGACGACAACGTCCTCTTCACCAACACCACGCGCATGATCGACGCGCTGGTCAGCCGCAACGTCCGCTTCGAACTGATGACCTACCCGGGCGGCAAGCACGGCATCGCCGGCCGCGCGCCGCAGCGCCACGTCTACGGCAACATCGAAGCCTTCTTCAAAAAGAACCTGATGCCCGACGCCAAATAAACCCACGGGGGTCAGGTCCGACATTCGGACACGAACGGGGCGCTAGGATGAAAGTTGGCGTCTAACGCAAGAGCCCGTGTCCGAATGTCGGACCTGACCCCGGGGTTTCTTGGGGGTGGCTTGAGCGGCCACAAGAGGAGATTTGTTGATTATTCGATAATGCCCGCTGCGGTGCGTTTCGCATCGTTTCACTTATATTCCAGGAGGAATTATGGCTATCGATGTCTATCTGCAGATCGACGGAATTCGCGGCGAGTCGGCGGATGAAAAACATAAGGATTGGATTGAATGCAAGTCGGTGAGCTGGGCGGTGAGCCAGCCGAAATCGGCTACCGCGTCGACCAGCGGCGGCCATACCGCCGAGCGTTGCGAACACCAGGACATCACCTTGCTGAAAATGGCCGACCTGGCGTCGCCGGTGCTGCTGCAAACGTGCTCATCCGGTAAAACCATTCCGAAGGCGAAGTTCGAATTCATGCGTGCCGATGGCCAGGGCGAGCGCATCAAGTACTTCGAAATCGAACTGGAAAATGTGTTGGTCGGAACCGTGTCGCCCAGCGTGCAGGAAGGCGACGTGCTGTCGGAGCAAGTGTCGCTGAAGTTTTCGAAAGTGAAGTGGCGCTACACGCAGCAGAAAATCTCCGGCGGTTCGGGCGGCAATACCGCCGGCGGCTGGGATTTGTCGACCAATCGCATCGCGGCTTGATCCGTCCTGCAGGTAAACGAAAACAGCCGCTAACGCGGCTGTTTTTTTATGCGGCGAATGATCGCCTGCGATGCGCTCTAGGCGCCGGGTGGGGCTGTTAGTTGCGGTTGCCTTTGACGACGTCGTCAATCGCTTCTTTGGCATCGCCAATGCCCTTTTGCACTTTGCCTTCGGCTTGCTTGTTCAGGCCCTTGGCTTGCTGTTCCGAGCTGCCGATTACTTCGCCGGTTTTTTCCTGGATTTTGCCGCCGATGTCTTTCGCCGTACCCTTAACTTGATCCTTGTTCATGATGAACTCCTTTATCGTTGTTGAAGCTACAGGACACACAACTTGGCGCCGTGTGCATGGATTCACTATAGGCTCCAACCGCTGAGTTCTCTGTGCGTTCCCGAACGCTGCCAAAAATCAAATTTTCCGCCAGACACTGGCCAGCCAAGGCTGTTGATCGCGCGGCAGTCCGCTGGGCCGGTAGTAATGTTGGACGCCGCTAAAGCCTGCCGCGACAAGGTGCCGTTCCCAGGTATCGTAATCGTAGTAGCTACCGTAGCGCGGGCCGTTCCAGCCTTCGCGGTTGTCGCCGCGCGGATTCGAGCTGAACAGAACGCCGCCCGGTTTCAGCGCCGCGTGCAGGCGCCGCAACACGTCCGGCAGCGCCGCGCTCGGCACGTGGAACAGCGAGGCGTTGGCGTACACGCCATCGAAATATTCGGCCGGCAAATCGAGCTGGACGAAGTCCTGGTGCCAGGCGTCGCAACCGCTGTAGGCGCGCGCCATCTCCACGAAGCGGGCCGAGCCGTCAACGCCGATCGCTTCGTGTCCCATCTCGCGGAAGGTCTTCAAATCGCGGCCGGGACCGCACCCCAAATCGAGCAGGCGATACGGCGCCGCCCCCTCGATCGCGTCGAGCAGCGCGGCGATGTTTTGGCTGACATCATGATCGATGGTGCCGGCGAAAAATTGCTGCGCCGTCAGCTCGTAATGCTGCAGCGTTTTCTGTGTAATTTCTTCAATGTGATCGGGTTCCATGATGCCAGTGTAGCGTATCGGCACGGCAGAAAAGATACGCTCAGGTATCAAATCGCTTCTTTCCTTCGGTGAATCGCTATATAGTTAGCCCATAGCAACGCCCCTATTACGAGTATCGAGGAGATAAAAATGAAACTTGACGCCTTGTTCCAGAATCCGACCGCGCTGCCCACCGCGCCCAAGGTCGTCGAGGAATTGATCAGCAGTTTCGACAAGGCCAGCGTCTCGACCGAAGAGATCGCGAAAAAACTGGCGACCGATCCGGTGCTCAGCGCCAAGCTGCTGCGGCTGGCCAACTCGGCCTACTATCACGTCTCGCGCAGCATCGGCACGGTCGAGGACGCCGTGCTGATGCTGGGCTTTGTCACCGTGCGCACCCTGGTCATCAGCTCGGGCCTGGTCAGCGGTTTCAAGACCGTTCCCGGCCTCGACCTCAAACAATTCTGGCGCTACAGCCTGCACACCGCCGTGTCGGCCAAGTGGATCGCCAAGAAGACCAAGGAAAACACCGACCTCGCCTTCACGATCGGCATGATGCACGCGATCGGCCAGCTGGTGATGCACTCGGCCATGCCGGAGAAATCGATGGAAATCGACAAGATCGCCGGTACGATGGACGCGCGCCGTCTCGATGCGGAGACTGCCTCGTTCGGCTACACCTTCGCCGATGTCGGCGCCGAGCTGGCCAAGCGCTGGAAGTTCCCGGCCGCCTTCTCGGAAACCATCGAGGCCTTCCCGGAACCGCATCACAACGGCGAACTCAATCGTTTGGCCGCCGTCGTCTCGCTGGCGGCCTGGCGCGCGCGCGTCGAGCACGCCGAAATGAGCGAAGAGGAAATCGCCGCCTGCTACCCGACCGAACTGGCCGAGGAGCTGGGTCTGGACGATAACGCGCTGATTGACGATATGCCATCACCGGACGAGTTGAGCGCTGGTCTGGAGGAGCTGGTCAAGTAAACTGACCAGTTTGCCTTAAAGGCAACGAAAGCCGCCTGCTTTTCAGCACGGCGGCTTTTTTTTCGACTTTTTTAAATATTTTTTCAAAATACCCTAAAGTTCCCGTTTAAGGCGACGTTAATCAGGACATGCGGTAATCCGTTTTGCCGAAGATAACTAGCCTGGGTGGGTATATGATCGCTACCGAAGTCCTCTCGATGTACGAAAACATTGCCGGTTTGAGCAACCAGATGGCCGCCGCCGCGCGCATGGGCGACTGGGATGGTCTGAGCAAACTGGAAGCCCAGTGCGCCACCGAAGCCCGCGCCGTCGCCACCGGCGTCCCAGCCCTGAGCGGCGCCCCGCGTATGCGTAAGATCGACCTGCTGAAGCAGATTCTGGCGAATGACCGCGAAATCCGCGACATCGCCGATCCCTGGATGAACCAGGTACCCGGCATGGCGCGTCAGTAAAAACCGCCCGCCCAACAAAAAAGCGCCTGACCACAGGCGCTTTTTTTATTCTGAAACACGTAGGGCGGATTAGGCGGAACGCCGTAATCGGCCATGTATGCGCCAACGCGACGCACGCATGGCGGATTACGCTGCGCTAATCCGCCCTACGTGGTTTAGAAGATTTTTATCTTACCCGGCCAGAGCGACGCGCAGCGACAACGCGATGCCCTGCGCCGCCTTGGTGATCTCGTCCAGCGACGGGAAGCTTGGGGCGATACGGATGTGGCTATCCTTCGGGTCGTTCCCGTACGGGAAGGCGGCGCCGGCAGGCGTCAGGGTGATGCCGGCTTCTTTCGCCAACGCCACCGTACGTTTGGCCGAGCCTTCCGGCGTTACCAGGTCGATGAAGTAACCACCCAGCGGACGCGTCCACGAAACCCCCGGCACGTCGCCCAGGTAAGCTTCGAACTGCGCCAGCACGGCTTCGAACTTCGGCTGCAGCAGCGCGCGGTGCTGTTCCATCAGCGCTTCGACGGTCGCCACATCCTTCAGCAGGCGCACGTGGCGCAGCTGGTTGATTTTGTCCGGGCCGATGCTGCGGATGCCGGCGTGTTTGGTCCACCAGGCGATGTTGGCTGGCGATGCCGCCAGCGCGGCGATGCCCGAACCGGCCCACGTCACCTTCGACGACGAGGCGAACACGATCGCGCGGTCCGGATTGCCGGCCTTGGCGCAAGCGTCGAGGATGTTGGCGACTTCCAGCTTTTTCTCGCTCAGGTGGTGGAAGCGATAGGCGTCGTCCCACATCAGGCGGAAGTCCGGAGCGGCCGTTTTCATCGCGGCCAGGCGGCTGACGACCTCGTCCGAATAGACCACGCCACCCGGATTGCTGTACTTCGGCACGCACCACATACCCTTGATGCTCGCGTCCTCGGCCACCAGTTTTTCGACCAGGTCCATGTCCGGACCGCCTTCGGTCATCGGAATGTTGATCATCTTGATGCCGCGCGCTTCGCAAATGGCGAAGTGGCGGTCGTAGCCCGGCACGGGGCACAGGAAGGTCACCGGCTCGCGCACCCACGGCGCGTTGCCCGGCGTGCCGTTGAGCAGGCTGTAAATGATGACGTCATGCATCAGCGACAGGCTGGCGCTGCTGTCGACGACGACTTGCGCGGCCGGCACGTCCAGCAGTTTGCCGAACAGCTCGCGCGCTTCCGGCAGGCCGATGGTGCCGCCATAGTTGCGGCCGTCGGTGCCGTCGGCGGCTTTGAAGCCACCCAGCGATTCGGTCAGCGCGTTGGACAAGTCGAGTTGCTCGGGCGCTGGTTTGCCACGCGACATATCCAGTTTAAGGCCGAGTTGTTTGAAGGCTTGGTACTGCTCCTGATATTGCGACGTTGCGGTCATATGCTCTTTCAAAATGGGGTATGGCGTGCAAAAAGCGTCGAATACTATAACCCAGATCGAGACACCGCAGGCAAAGCTGAGGTTATAAGCTTATTACTATTGCATTATTGATTCGGGCGTGACTTCGTGCAGCGGCTGCGCCTCCTGGGGCTTGCCCGCCGCGTCGGCCGGCTTTTTCTTGCGGAAGCCCTGCCAGATTTTCAGCGGCGCGGCGCCGGATTTCTTGCGGCGCCAGTAGATCAGACCAGCGCCAGCGAGCAGCAGCGCGCCGACCGCGCCGGCGCCCCAGGCGACATAGTTGGTCGGACGTTCGACCGGCTTTTCCTTCTTGTATTTCAGTTTGGGCAGCACGCGCTTGAGCGGAACCGGCGCGGACGCCGAGGCGGAGGCACCGGCCGCCGAGGCCGACGCGTTGGCGCCATGCTCGCCGACGGACGCCGATGCCGAAGCGGAAGCGGCCCGCGCCGAAGCCGAAGCCGCGGCGCCATCCATCGTCGCCGCTTGCGCTTCGCCGGCCTTGCCCGGTTTGCTCGATTTGCCTGGCTTGCCTTCGGCCACCTTGGTCGCTGCCGGGTCAGGACCCGGCGCCGCCGAGGCCACCGACGCGGACTTTGGCGACTCCTTTGCCGACGCAGGCGCCGCCACAGCGGCCGCCACGCTGCTGCCGGCCGCCGCCAACACGGCCGTAGCCGCCTGCCCGACTTTCGGCGCGGCGGCAGGAGCAGCCGCTGCGGGAGTGATCGCCGCCGGTGTCACCGCGGAATTTTTGATCGCGCCCTGCAGCGCCTTCATTTTCCCCTCCAGCTCCACCAGCTTGCTGGAAAGGGCCTGGCTATGCGTATCGAGCACCTTGCATTCCTTGGCGCTGACGCCGGACGGCGCGCACGCGGCAGGCGCGGCCGGGCGCTTGACGCCGGCTGGCAACGGCAACGGCCCCAGCGGCAGCAATGCCTGCGCCACCGGCAATGGCACGGCGCTGTCGACGGCGGCCAGGTCGCGCTTTGCCGCCGGCTTGTCCGGTGCCGGAGAAGATGCGGACGCGGGCGCGGGCGCACTGCGCGGCGTCCCCATCGCGTCCGCGATGCGCGATGGCAAATCCCGCACTGCCACCGTAGGCGTTTGCCGAACCGGCGTCGCGGCGGCTGCGGCGGCCTTGAGCACCCCAGGGGCACCGGTCTCGGACTCATGCAAGGACGGCAGCGGGGCCGGACGCGAGCGGTCACGCACCGGCGGCGCGGAAGGCACGGCCGGCGAGGCGGCGACCCGCTCCGCCCTCGCCTGCGCCGCAATCCGCTCCGCGTCTTCCGACGTCATCGCGCTGGGCGCCGCCACGGACGCCGTCACCGGCGCCGGCGGCGGTGGCGGATTGGGATCCGCCTGCAACCAGACCGTTGCCAAACGCACATCTTGCCGGCCTGCCGCGCTTAATTCCACATACATATGGACGTAATCGGCGTCGATGGCGCGCGTGGTCGTCACATGCAAAAACTGTTTCTGGTCGCGTTTGACCACCGACATGCGCACCGACGACAGCGCCGGGTTCATTGTGATGTTCGCGCCGCGAAACACGTCAGGCCGCGCCAGCCTGACCTGCAAGGCGTTCACTTCGTCCGGCGCCAGCGCCACCAGTTCGATGTCCGCCGACAGCGGCTGGCCGATGTACGAGCGCGCGGAAACGTCGCCCAGCTCGGCCGCGTTGGCGACAATGCCGGCAGGCGCCAGCAATGCGGCGCAGGCCAGGGAGCGGAGCATATGTGTAAGTGTGAAACGCTGCATAGAAGTCGTCGGTAAGGCGCGCTAGTGACGCGTAGTCTTAAGGTATATGGCTATAACGGCTGAATTTCCCAATTTTGTAGCCCCAGGATAATTTTTCCAAACTGCGCTACACTGAAAAGCCCACAAATGATGACTTCCGCACAAGGATGAATTATGAGCAACAGAAGCGAACGTGACAGTTTTGGCCCGATCGACGTCCCCGACGACAAGCTGTGGGGCGCGCAAACCCAGCGCTCGCTGGAACACTTCCACATCTCCACCGAGCGCATGCCGCCGGAACTGATCCACGCGCTGGCCAGCGTCAAGCGCGCCGCCGCCCGCGTCAACCTGGACCTGGGCCTGCTCGACGGTCCGAAAGCGATCGCCATCACCCAGGCCGCCGACGAGGTGCTGGCCGACAAGCACACCGGCGAGTTCCCGCTGGCGGTGTGGCAGACCGGTTCGGGCACCCAGTCCAACATGAACATGAACGAAGTGCTGGCCAACCGCGGGTCCGAATTGATGGGCGGCGTGCGCGGCGAGAGCCGCAAGCTGCACCCCAACGACGACGTCAACAAGGGCCAGTCGTCGAACGACATCTTCCCCACCGCGATCCACGTCGCCGCCGCGCAGGCGCTGGCCAACACCGTGCTGCCATCGCTGCGCCAGCTGCGCGCCAGCCTGCACGCCAAGGCCGAGGCCTTCGCCGACATCGTCAAGATCGGCCGCACCCACCTGCAGGACGCCACGCCGCTGACCCTGGGTCAGGAATTCTCCGGCTATGTCGCCCACCTGGACTTCGCCGAGCACGCGATCAACGCCGCCCTGCCCGGCGTGCTGCAGCTGGCCGCCGGCGGCACGGCCGTCGGGACCGGCCTCAATGCCCATCCGGAATACGCGGTACGCATCGCCGCCGAGCTGGAACATACCTTGTCGCTGCCCTTCCGCACCGCCGACAACAAATTCGCCGCCCTGGCCGGCCACGACGCGCTGCTGTCGGCGCACGGCGCGCTGAAAACCCTGGCCGCCGCGCTGATGAAGATCGCCAACGACGTGCGCTGGATGGCCTCGGGTCCGCGCTCGGGCCTGGGCGAGATCACCATCCCCGAGAACGAGCCGGGCAGCTCCATCATGCCGGGCAAGGTCAACCCGACCCAGTGCGAAGCGGTCACGATGCTGTGCTGTCAGGTATTCGGCAACGATGTCGCCATCACAATGGGCGGGGCCTCGGGCAATTTCGAGCTGAACGTCTACAAGCCGCTGATCGCGCACAACTTCCTGCAAAGCGCGCGCCTGCTGGCCGACGGCATGCGCAGCTTCGAGGAACATTGCGTGCATGGGATAGAACCGAATCGCGGCCGCATCGCCGAACTGATGGAACGCTCGCTGATGCTGGTGACGGCGCTGGCGCCGCACATCGGTTACGACAAGGCCGCGTCGATCGCCAAGAAGGCGCAGCATGAAGGGACGACCTTGAAGGAAGCGTCGCTGGCGCTGGGTTATGTCACGGCCGAGCAATTCGACGAGTGGATCGTACCGCTGGACATGACGCGCCCGAACGCGGCCTGATCAGAACCCGTACGAGTAACGCACGCCGGTCAACACATCCGGCGCGGCGTTCGCGTCATGCCCGGGATTGACGCGCAACATCACCGCCCCGGTCAGCTTGCCCATCTTGCCGGCCTTGCCGACCATGGTGGTATAGCCGAACTCCAGGTCCCGCTCGGTGGCGGTCGGCCGCAGATTCAAGGTCGGCGCGCCGACCTCCTGCCCGTTGGCATAACTGACGCGCGTATCCAGGTCACCGTTTTGCAGCGAACCGGTGCGCACCTTGGCCGGCACCGACAAGGTCACCGCCAACCGGTCCTGGGAGGTGAAAATCTGCCGCGTCGACAAGCCGACGCTGTACGCCATCGTCCGCACGGACGATATCTGCGCCATCAAGCTGTCCGGCGCGCCGAAACCTTCGGTCTTGCCATACGACGCCATCGCCATGACCGAGCTGCGCGGCGTCAGCGCGTACCCTAGCGACAACGACGTGAATTTGGTGGTGGGACGGCTGTTCACGCCCCACGACGTGCCGGGTTGGCCGCCGCCCAGGGTGGAGCCCGTCTCGCGCAGCAGGCCGATGGTCAGAATGCCGACCGCGCGCCCGGTCTTCTTTTCGAACTCCGCGCTGCTCAGATAGCGCCGGCTGCGCTCGTTCAACAGAGGGCCGAGCGGATCGAGCAAAGACAGATTGTCCGGCAAGGCGCCGAAGTGCAGGCGCGGCGCGCCAGCGAACGCGGCATAGCGGCGCGCGCCATCGGTCTGCAACTGGTCGACCAGCGCCGACTGCCGGTCGGCGGCGTCGAATAGCAGCGCGGAATTGGCGCGTTTTTCGTAGACCGGGGTGGTTTGCTGGGGGAACAAAGGATCGGATGTGGCCGCCCCAGCCGCAGTCGAGAGCGGAGAAACGATTACCAGCATAGTCAGGGAAAGCTTATTCATGATGCTGCTCGGTAAGACATCGCTAAGACATCGCTAAAACAGATCGCTGCTTAAATATTTGGCAGTCACTTCAGCATAGCAATTTTTTTTCTGAGTGACAACCCGATTCGTTCGGGTAAACTGCGCGGCTGTCGGAATGCCGCTACACTATCTGAAGTGACGTTGGCGCCGGCTTCACATCATGGTAACAGAGGACAAAAATGCAAAAAGTAAGCTTCGAATTAAACGGTGAGTTTGTGGAACTGAACCAGCTCCTGAAGCTCGTTGGATTGTGCGACAGCGGCGGCGCCGGCAAGATGATGGTGGCCAGCGGCGCGGTGAAAGTCGACGGCAAGCAGGAATTGCGCAAGACCGCGAAAATCCGCGCCGGCCAGCGGGTCAGCGTCGGCGACGTCATCATCAGCATTGACGCCGTGTAATTTCCTCTTGCTTTTAAGCAATAACGTACTAATCTGTAAGCGCAGCGGAGAAAACGCTGCAGACGGGGGTGAGTGTGTTTGATTACGCGCAAACCGACTGGCGATATCGTAGTTATATTGGAATTGCTTGCCACCCGGCTTTTTCAACCAGTTTCTTTACGACCAGGGGGACGTCATGGACGGTCCTGAACCACATAGCCCAACCCAGGAAAAACTGCTCGACGATCTGCGCCAGGTGATAGAAAACGCCGAGGAGCTGCTCAAGAACACCAATCAGTACCACGGCTCGCTGTACCAGGGCGCGCGCGCCAAGCTGGCGCAGGCGCTGCTGACCGCGACCGAGGAACTGGCCCGGTTTGAAGACGTGCAGATCGGCCGCATGATCGAGCTGACGGCCGCCGCCAATGAACTGCACCGGGATTTGACGGGCGAAGCCAAGGTACTGCGCGCGTTCAAGCCCGACAACTGATACCGGTCACCCCGTTTCACCCACCCCATCTATTTTGACGATCAACGCGTGGGCCAGCCAGAGTTGTAAATTGCCGGCCACGTCAAAGGCTTCGTCGATGTCGAACGCGGCATCGAGCGCGGCGCCGAAATCCCTCCCCTCCCCCAATACCCGCAGCGCCGCGTGACCGGCGCCGCTGAGCGGCACCACCTGCGTTTTCCAGGCCGGACGCGCGACCACGCCATAACTCGGCGCCGCCATGTGTTCGGGGAAGCCTGTCCCGCTGCCAGGCTGGTGCGCCTGCCACAGCGGAATCGTCGCCCACTCCGACGACAACAGCCGGCAGGCCGGATGCAGCGTCATCCGCGCCGTCTCCATCTGTTCCGGCGACAATGCGGCAAGCCGCTGCGCGGTGACGCCATCGGCCGCCGGCGCGTAGTGCGCGCGGTGCAGCGCCCACTCCAGCGTCGCCATGTCCGGCAGATAGGGATAATCGGCCACGTGCGGAAAGTGGCGCAGGAAAGTATCGAAGTCGGCGCCGAAACGGTTCAGGTCGCCGCTGGTGGACGGATGCGCGCGGCCGTAGGCTTTGCCCAGGCCGCTGAAAAACTCCTCGCCCATGAGCATTCGCACCACCGGATAGGCGGCAGACAAGGTCTTGTCCCAGGTCGCGCTCAGATTGCCGCGATAAAGCCCGAACCGGTGTTCGTTGTCGCTGCCCTTGAATTGCGATAACAACGGTTCCGTCTGGCCCGGGTCGAGCAGCGCGCCGGCGAACAGTTGCTGGTCGGCGGCGAGTTTGGGGGCGTCGGCCTCCTCCGCTAGCATCGCCGCCAAGCGCGGCGGCTCCGCAGGCGGCGCGGCATAGCGGCGATGCAGCGCCTCGGCCTTGGCGGCCTCTTCCAGCAGCACCTCGACCGGCGGGATATCGGTATCCCACTCGATCAAGGTCGGCACCGCGCCGAAGCGCTCCAGCGCCGCCTCGTACAGCCGCCAGACGGGGGCGGCCACCGTCGCGCCGTGGTGATCGATCACGGCCCCGGGCGTCACCAGATGACCGGCAAGATGCATTTCACCGACCGTACCGGGCGCGATGGCGGCAATGGCGGCCAGCGCGTCTTCGCCGTGGTTGCACTGGTTGACGTAAAGGTTGTTGATATCGAGCAGCAGCCCGCAACCGGTGCGCGCCGCCAGCGCCGCCATGAACTCCGCCTCGCTCATCGCATCGCGATGAAACCGTACATAGGTAGAAACGTTTTCAAGCAACAGTTGGCGTTTGAGCGTGTCTTGAACGCGGCTGACGCGCGCGCTCAGCATATCGAGCGCGGCAAGGTCCAACGTCAGCGGCAAGAGATCGTTGAGATAGCGGTCGCCGACGGCGCCCCAGCACAGGTGTTCGGACACCAGCACCGGGTCGATCCGTTGCACCAGGCTACGCACGCTGTCCAGGTGGCGCTCGGAAAAGCCGCGCGCCGAGCCCAGTCCCAGGCCGACGCCATGCAGGCTGATCGGATAGTCGCGCCGCAATTGCTCCAGCACGTGGCTATCCCAGCCGGCTTGATCGAGGTAGTTTTCGGTGTGAACCTCGAGCCAGGCGGCGCGCGGCCGCTGCTCGAGAAACTGACGGTAATGTGGCGCCCGTAATCCGACGCCGACACCCGGCTTCGGCTCCGACAGGCGTAGCGACGACATGGCTCCGGCGGTTGCTATGTGAGTCCCGCCGCGATTATTTGGCAGGCGGCGTGGTTTTGCCGCCGGCTTTTTCGCAGGTGCCTTTTGCCACGTATTTCCACTCGGTCGGCGCGTTGTCGACCTTGGCCTGGCCGGAGCACGAGTGCGTGCCGTTGGCGGCGGCGCAATCGTTTTGACCGGCCTTGGCGATGCCGTAGCACTTTTCCTTCGGCGTATCTTGATCGACGGCGGCGGCGGTGGCGCAGACGGTGGCCAGGGCGGCGGCGATCAGGGCTTGACGTTTATTCATGGTAAGTCTCCTCGAGTGGGTGATTGAATTCAGAACCGCAGCGTATCAGTAATAACGTCAATACGCATGTTTCTGTTGACCGGATTCAAATCGAAGAGAGGCGCGGACCGAACGACCGCGCAAAGACGCCGCGCACCCGATGGCGCACGGTGCTTGCATGCGGCGCCGCAGGAGCCGCGAAACCACCGCTCAGGCGGTGGTATTGATGGTGTTACCCAGGTTCGAAGGCAATCTCTGCGCCGACGGCGCGGGAGGAATGGCTTCAATCAAGGCCTGCGCGCTGGAAGCCTGGATATCCTGGGCTTTTTTCAGCACAGCCAGGCCGACCGCCTGCTTGTTGCCGGTTTCCGCCATCGAGGTTGCGGCTTGAGCAATACTTGAAACGTCCATATCATCCTCCTTTAAGGGGTATCACTTCTTTTACGGATGATTCGAGAAGAACTTTAGTCTTCCCGCGATTTATTTTAACTTTTTTTTCTCGACGTGGGCCACCAGCCAGGCCAGTACCTCGGTGGGCGCGTTCAGGTTCAGCCATACCGTGCCGGGCAACAAATCGGCGGGTCGGGGCAAGTCGGAGGCAACCGCGACGACGTGCGGATCGAGCGGATACAGCGGCGCACGGCCCTGCTCGGCGCGATAGACTTCCAGCTTGTCGATCGGATAGGTCTTGAACCCTTCGAGCAGGGTCAGGTCTGCCGGCGACAGGCGGTTCAGCTGTTCCTGCAAAGTCGGTTCGGGGGCGCCGCGCAGTTCGCGGATGATAGCGACACGGAACGGCGACGCCACCATGACTTCGGCGGCGCCGGCCATGCGCAAGCGGGCGCTGTCCTTCTGCGGCGGCTCCAGTTCCAGGTCGTGGTGGCTGTGCTTGATGACATTGACCTTCAGCCCCTGCGCAGCCAGCCGGGCGATCAGGAATTCCAGCAACGTGGTCTTACCGCTGCCGGACGTCCCGATGACGCCCAGAACATTGCGCATGTGCGCGGAACTCTCTTGCTGCATCGATCAACCCCTCTACCCCAATCTGTTACCGCCATTATACGCAGCAACATTTAAGGACGTAGCGAGGCTTCCGGCCAGATATTTACTCGTCGTTCTTTTGGTTGAACGCATCGTTGCGCGCCCGGCCGTTGGCCAGCAGGACCAGGCCCAGGCATAGCAGTCCGGCGCCGTAGCCGATCGGTTCTTGCTGGGTATCGACTTCCGCCGCCTGCGCGCGTGGCATGGCGAAGGCTGCGGCTATCAGGAAAGGCAATATTCTCAGGTGTTTCATGATATTTCCCCATGCATTGTTTTCAATGATAAGAAAATATCACTACCGAGTGACAAGTTGATGACAGGTCAATACGGAACGCGGTAACGATAGCCTTTGAAATTGAAGACGGCTTCCTTGGGGTTCAGTTTTTCCAGTTTGAGGCCGGGCGCGACCTCCTCCCCTTCGCGGCGCAGCACTTTGTCGATCAACAACAGCCGGTCGGACGGATTCTTGGAATAAATGTAACCGCCGACGGCGACCTGCGGAATCGAGCGCTGGATGGGCTCGGGCAGATCGCGCAAATTCTGGACCGGTTCCTCGAACGCGGCGGGCGCCTTGGCCTGTGCGCCCGGGGCGGCCGTAGGACTTGCATTGGCGCCCGCCTGAGGCGCGGCCTGAACCGTTTGCGATTCGGCGTGCTTGCGCGGCGCCGGGGTGAGCGTGGCCACCGGTGGCGGCAGCGCGGCGACGGGCGCCGGCAACGGCGCGGCACTATCGGCGACAACCTGGACCGGCGTCTGCGTGGCAAGGACAGGTGCCGCCGGCACCGGCGGCGCGGCTGGCGCTGGTGCACTCACCCCGCCCTGAACAAGCGGAGCGTCGGCGGGCGCCGCCGCCGGCTTCAACACCATGACCAGCAGCGCGGCGATGACGACGCCCATTCCCACGATCAACAACAGCAACGGCTTTTTAAGACGTCCGCCGGCCGAAGACCGGTCCACCGATTGCAATGTGGGCGCGTGCAGGGTCGGCGAGTTGCCGAGTTGACGTTCCGCCTGCGCTTTTTTCAGCGCTTCCAAAATATAGGACATATTATTTCCCTGCCACGGCGTCGGCCTTGCCGGCACGGGCCAGCAGACGTGGCTCCTGTACGCCGCCCAACTGATACAGTCGGATGAAAGTTTTCGGACCGGCCACGCCGTCCGCCTTGAGATGCTGCTCGGTCTGGAACTCGGTCAGACGGCTGCGCAGCGCCGCGTCCAACGGTTGGTTTTCCTGCGGCTTTTTCAGCTCGTACAGTTGCGACAAGCGCTTGGCCAGCCAGTCCACATCCGGTCCATGATCGCCGACGGTTACCTCGTCGCGCCAACTGCGTGGCGCCCGCCAGAACGTGGTGAACTCGCCGCCGAAGCGCGCGCCCAGCGCATCCAGGCCGATGGTCTGGGGCGCACCACCAGGGGGCGTGATGGTCGCGTTGCGTTTATCGAGCGCGGTCAACAACACATAGTTGGGCGCGACGGGATCGTCGCGCAGGGTCAGCACCGCCGGACGGTCCAGCAGGCGCAGATCGTCGATGCCGCCTTTGGTTTGCAGGCAACGCAGGTTCAGGCGCGCCGCCGTCGGACAGGGATCGCCGTCGACCAGCGCCAGCCCCCACATGCCGGCGAGCTGGCGCAACGCCGCCGCCTTGCTCGCGCCTTCGGCCGGCGCGGCCGCCGGCAAGGCTGCTGGCATCGCGTTGGCCGCGGAGGGCAAGGACGCGGCCGGTGCAAGCGCGGGCGCCTGCGCACCCGCCTTCGGCACGGCGACAGCGGCGCCACCGGCTGCCGACGGCGTCGCCGAAGCGGCCCGGGCACTCTGCATGCCCGGCTTGGCGTCGTGCGCCGCCAACTGCCACAGCACCGCGCTGATGATCACGCCACCGAGCGCGCCGGCCGCCACCAGCGGCCAGCGCCGCCCGGCCGAGGAGGCAAGCAACGCGCCCGGCGCCACTTCCTGCCCTGAAAACACCTCCGACGCCGCGCGGCGCAAGATGACGCGCGTCACCTGCGGCTGGTTCTCGACATACGCGCCCAGCAGCGCCCGGTCGCACAGCAGGTTGATACGGCGCGGCACGCCTTTCGCCAGACTGTGCACCAGCCCCATCAGGCGACGCGGAAACGGCGCGATCGCCGACGCGCCGGCCACCGCCAGCCGGTGCTCGATATAGGCGCCGGTTTCGGCCTCGGTCAAGGAGCCCAGGTGATAGCGGGCGATGACGCGCTGCGCCAACTGTTCCAGTTCCGGCCGCGCCAGCATCGTGCGCAGCTCGGGCTGGCCGATCAGGATGATTTGCAGCAGCTTGCGCTCGCTCGTTTCCAGATTCGTCAGCAGGCGCAACTGCTCCAGCACCTCGGCCGACAGGTTCTGCGCCTCGTCGATGATGAGCACATTGTTCTTTGCCTGCGCGTGGCTGGCCAGCAGATAGGCGTTGATCGCGTCGACATAGCCCTTGACGCTGACGGCGCCGGCGCCCTGCGGCGGCAGCTCGATGCCGAACTCGTCGCAGATCGACAGCAACAGTTCCTCCACCGACAGCTTGGGATTGAAGATATAGCCCAGCTTGCAGTTCTCCGGGATCTGCTCCATGAAGCAGCGGCACACGGTGGTCTTGCCGGCGCCGATCTCCCCCGTCAGCAGCACGAAACCGCCGCCGCTGCCGATGCCGTACAGCAGATGGGCCAGCGCCTCGCGGTGGCGTTCGCTCATGAACAGGTAGCGCGGATCGGGCGCGATGGAAAACGGCGATTGCTTCAGATTGAAAAAGTGGGTGTACATGAAGACCTTGGGAGTGCGCGTACCCTATTTTATCCGCTGGCGCACGGCAGGCGGCTGCACCGGCGGCAAGGGCTTGTACTTCGCGCAGTAAATCTTGGATTTGGTATCGAAATAAACGATGCGGCTGGCCGGCTTGGCCTCGCGCACCGGAAAGGCCGACGTGTCGATTCTCGCATAATGAACGCCGACCTGGGCGATGATCGCTTTCTCCAGCTCCTCCGGCGTGGCCTCGGCCACGGCGCCGACGAAAATATAGGTGCTGGTGTCGTCGCTGACCATCACCTCGGAGACCGGCGTGCCCCACAGGTTGGCGCCCTCGGTCTTGAACCAGAAGGCGCCGCCGTCGTGCTTGTAGGCCGGGCCGAAGGCCTTGAGCAGGTAATCGTAGTAATAGAAATTGGCGGTCTGGTCGCGGCACAGCAGGCCGTTGCCGATGACGGTGCCGAAGGTGGTGGGCACCGCTTGCGCCCGGGCGACGCTGGAAAGCAGCATGGCGGACGCCGCCAGTGCGCAAAACGCAGCGCGGCGTCGCGATAAGGAAAACGTCATCATTAAAGTTTCGATAACCAGGAGCGGTTGGCGCTGATCCGTGCCTTGGCGGTCGCCGGCAACGCCTCATAGCATCCCGGGTACTGCTTCAAGGCCGTTTCCCGGATTTCCTTCTGTAAGCCGTTGATTAAGAACACATACAGCACCGAACCGTCGTCCGTGTTTTTTGTCCCCATGTATTTAATCATGTCCGCCCCCCGCTTCCTTTCCCCGCTCGAGCATCAGTAACCCGATTATGACATTATCGGCGCCCGCGACGACAAGTTGAATCGCAGTTCAGCGCCGCTTTTTTGCCGTTGATCCCACTATTCCGCGCATCCGTCCCATTCCGCGCGCCGCTTGCTTGCTTTTGTCATATCGTTCATTCCTCGCCACTTCCACAATCGAGATAAAAAATGAAGCAGACGATCAAACACCAGGCGCTGGCCTGCACCCTGCTGGCGGCCGCCGTCGCCGGCGGCTACGCCCAGGCCGACACCAAGGCCGACAGCAAATCCGACGGCGCCATCGGCACCGAGACCCGCACCGTCGCGCCGTTCACCAGCATCAACCTGAACGGCCCGTTCCGCGTGATCGTCACCAACCAGGCCGGCAACGGCATCGAACTGTCCGGCCCGCGCAAAAAGTTCGCCGACATCGAAACCTCGGTCAGCGGCGACACGCTCACCGTGCGCCAGCCGCGCAAAAAGAGCAACGGCTGGGTCTTCAACTTTAACTGGAACAACGACCATAAGTCGCAGGTGACGGTGCGAATCAACGCCGCGACCTTGAAAAGCCTGCGCGCCGCCGGCAGCGGCGACGTCGATCTGCAACAATTCCAGGGCCAGGCGCTCAGTTTGACGTCCGAGGGCGCCGGCGACATTCGCGCCAACGGCACGGTGCAGGAGCTGACGGTCACCTCCTCCGGCAGCGGCGACCTCGAGCTGCGCAACTTGAAAGCGGCCAGCCTGAACGTGGTCTCCAACGGTCCCGGCGACATCAACGCCGCCGGCGTCACGCAGGATCTGAACATCTCGGTCAACGGGCCGGGCGACCTCGACATTACCGACATCAACGCCGGCAAGATCAACACCGCGATGCACGGGCCGGGATCGGTCACCTTGCGCGGCAACGCGAAGGAAATTCGCGCCGAAGTGGCGGGCCCTGGCGATCTCGACGCCTGCGGACTGAGCACCGAGGCGGCCAGCGCCATGCTGCACGGTCCGGGCGACGCCTGCATCGCCGGCAACATCAAGAAACTCGACGCCGAAGTCCACGGCTCGGGCGACCTGACGGTGCGCGGCCTGCAGGCGCAAACGGTGCGCGCCATCCTTAGCGGCCCGGGCAGCATGACCTTGTCGGGGGCGACGGCAATGCTGAGCGCGGAAGTCAGCGGCCCCGGCGACCTGGACGCCAAGACCTTGCAGGTCGGCCGCGCGGTGGCGCGCAGCCGCGGTCCCGGCAATATTCATCTGAACCGTGTCAGCGACACGCTGGAGGCGGAAGTGGGCGGCCCCGGCGACCTGACGGCGACGGCCGACTGCAAGAGCGTGCGGCTGAACATGCACGGCCCCGGCGAGGTCAAGCTCGACGGCAAAACCGCCACCCTGACCGCGCAGCTAAGCGGCTCGGGCAACCTTAACGCGAAGCAGTTGTGGACCGGCCAGGCCGACGTCATCGTGCGCGGGCCGGGCAACGCGGTGGTCAATGTGAATGGCAAGGCGGCGGAACAATCGCGCCTGGTGACGTACGAGCGCACCGGCACCCGCGACAAAGCCAACAATTAGTCGAAGCAGAGGCGCTTCTTGGTGGCGGCAATCAGCTTGTCGTCATACGGATGCAGGTTCTCGACGAACAGCAACTCCGTCTCGTCCGGCTCTTCCAGACACATTTCAATCATCATCGGCCCGTCTTCCATGCGGCCCAAAAAGTGCGATGGCCAGCGGTTCTTGCGGTGCGTCTTCAGCACTTCCATCCCCAGCTTGGCCAACGGCGCCTTCACGCCCGCAGCCAACGCTTCGCGCTGCCAGTCGTCCCAATAGTCAGTCATTTGTCTTACCTTTAAATATCTAGCAAAGCGGAATTGTACTCCTTCCGCCGCCCTCCCTACCAAAACCAGACCAAAGTGGCATGCATCGACGGCTCGCCTGCGAGCTTGCCCCGGCTCGTCAATTTCCATTAAAAACAGATAGTTACCAACAAATACCAACTCGACAACGCAAGTCCACTTCAATATTTTATAATACCAGTTAAATACCTGTTGACAAGCTGGTTGGGCAACCATATAGTGCCCTCAACCACCCCGGCCCGGCCGGATTTCCAGCGACAGCGTTTTCGGATACCCATGATCGAATTTTTAATCGGCGTTGACGGCGGAGGCAGTGGCACCAGGGTTCGCCTGGCGCGCGCCGACGGCGTCGAACTGGCAAGCGGCGCCAGCGGCCCCTCCGCCCTGTCGCACGGCATCGCCGGCGCCTGGGCGGCAGTCGAAGACGCCGCAACCAAAGCCTTCGCCGCCGCCGACCTCGATTTCCCCGCCAGGTCGTCCATCGCGATCGGCCTTGGGTTGGCCGGCGTGCATAATCGGGCCTGGGCGGCGCAGTTCGTCGCCGCCAACCCGGGTTATGCGCACCTGGCGCTGGAATCGGACGGCCATACCACCGTGCTCGGCGCCCACGCCGGCCTGCCGGGCGCGATCATCGCGCTGGGCACCGGCAGCGTCGGCGAGGTCAAACCGGTCCGGGGCCCGCATGTCGAAGTGAGCGGCTGGGGCTTCCCGGCCGGCGACGAGGCCAGCGGGGCCTGGATGGGACTGCGCGCGGCCAACCACCTGCAGCAAGTGCTCGACGGCCGCAAGCCGGACGACGCGTTCGCCGCCGACGTCGCGGAAGCCTGCGGCGCTGCCCAAGGCGCGGACCTCGCGCAGACGCGCCTATCGGTGCAGCAGTGGCTGGCCAAGGCCACGCAGACCCAATACGCGCAACTGGCGCGCGCGGTGCTGCGCCATGGCGAATCGAATCCCACTGCGCGCGCCATCCTGCTCGAAGCGGGACGCGAAGTGGAACGCATGGCCGACGCGCTCGATCGCAGCGGCGCGCTGCCAATCGCGTTGTGCGGCGGCCTGGGTGAGCCATTGCGCCCCTACCTGCCGGCGGCCACCCTGGCGCGCATCGTGGTTGCGCAAGGCGATTCGGCGGCCGGCGCGCTGCGGCTGATCCAACAACGATTGAAGGAGTAGCCCGTGCTGGCCCAGTCGAGCGAACAGCTGAAAGATTTCGAGCCGGACGCCGGCAGCGACACGCCGCTGTACATGCAGCTGGCGAACAAGCTGTCCGACGGCATCGTCAACGGCGAGTGGCGCGCCAACGAGGCCTTGCCGTCCGAGCGCGTGCTGTCGGAGATGCTCAATATCTCGCGCGTCACCGCCCGCAAGGCGATCGACATGCTGTGCGAGCGCGGCATGCTGACCCGCAAGCGCGGCTCGGGCACCTACATCACGCCGAAACTGGAGCAGCCCTTGTCGCGACTGACCAGCTTTTCCGAGGAACTGCGGGAGCGCGGCTTCAACGCCGGGTCGCGCTGGCTGCAACGCGACATCGGCGTGGCCTCCCCGGTGGAGGTGCTGTCGCTCGGCCTCTCGCCCAACATGCCGGTGGCGCGCCTGAAGCGCCTGCGCACCGCCGACGACGTGGTGATGGCGATCGAGACGACCACCATCCCGGCCCAGTACATGCCCAACCCGCACAGCGTGACCGATTCGCTGTACGGCTACCTGGAATCGAAGGGCACGATCCCGATGCGCGCGTTGCAGCATATCCGCGCCGTCAACGCCAGCGTGGAACAAGCGCGCCTGGCCAACATACCTGCGGGTGCCGCCATGCTGCACATCACCCGCGTCAGTTATCTCGACAACGGCGCAGCGGTGGAACTGACCCACTCGTATTGCCGTAGTGATTATTATGAATTCGTAGCGGAGTCGCGCAGATGAGCAGTGCAATCAAAGGCAATATCCTTACGTCGGCGGGCTGGATCCGCGGCGAAGTCACATTCGACGAACGCGTGATCGCCATCACCGGCGGCGGCATCGATCCGGCCCTCAACGCCGACGACTACATCATCCCCGGCTTCATCGACCTGCACGTGCACGGCGGCGGCGGCAAGGACGTGATGGAAGGCGGCGACGCGGTCCGCACCATCGCCGCCATCCACGCGCGGCACGGCACCACCAGCATGCTGGCGACCACCATGACGGCGCCGCCGGAGGATATCGACCTCGCGCTGGCCGGCATCGGCAAGGCCGCCGCCCAGCGTGGCAAAGGCGAAGCGCGCGTGCTCGGCGCCCACCTCGAAGGCCCGTACATCAACTCCGGCAAGCTCGGTGCGCAGCCCAACTACGCGCGCTCGGCCAAGCTGGCCGACGTCGAACGCCTCGAAACGCTGGCGCCCCTGAAACTGATCACCGTGGCGCCGGAAATCGACGGCCACCTGGAACTGGTCAAGGAATTGTCGGACGCCGGCATGCGGGTGCAGATCGGCCACACGCTGGGCTCCTACGAGGACGGCAAGGCGGCGCTGGAAAACGGCGCCCACGGCTTCACCCACCTGTTCAACGCGATGACCGGCCTGCACCACCGCGAGCCGGGCATGGTCGGCGCGGCGCTGGCCCACGCGCAGTACGCCGAACTGATACCGGACCTTCTGCACGTGCACCCTGGCGCCATCAAGACCGCGCTGCGGTGCATTCCGCGTCTGTACTGCGTGACCGATTCCACCTCCGCCACCGGCATGCCGGACGGCGAATATATGCTGGGCCGCCAGGTCGTTCACAAGTGCATGGGCGGCGTGCGCCTGCCCGACGGCACCCTGGCCGGCAGCACCCTCACCATGGACCAGGCGCTGCGCAACCTGGTCGGACTCGGCCTCGATCTGGCGGATGCCTCGGCACGGGTCTCAACGTATGCGGCCGACTATCTCGGCCTGCAAGAGCGGGGCCGCGTGGCCCCCGGCGCCTACGCCGACTTCGTGGTGCTCGACCGTGACCTGAACCTCAAAGCCGTCTATATCGAAGGAGAATTGTTGTGACCTCAATGATGTTGAAAGAAGCCCTGTCCGCAGCTGATTGCGTGGCCCTGCAACTGGCCCACGATGGCGACCGTTACGCGGAGCTGGGCCGCAAATTGAGGAGCACCTCCTTCTCGACCGCGCTGACCATCGCGCGCGGTTCGTCGGACCACGCCTGCGCCTACGCCGCCTACCTGATCATGGCGCGCCTGGGCCGCGTGGTGGCGTCGCTGCCGATGTCGCTGGTGACGTTGAACAAATCGCCGCTGATCACCCGCGACACGCTGGCGATCTCGATCTCGCAATCGGGCCAGAGCCCGGACGTGGTCGAGCCGATCAAATACTTCCGCGACGGCGGCGCCACCACTATCGCGCTGGTCAACGACATCGATTCGCCGCTGGCGCACGCCGCCGAATGGGCCATGCCGCTGCGCGCAGGCAAAGAGCAAAGCGTGGCCGCGACCAAGAGCTTCATCACCAGCCTGGTCGCCGGCGCCCGCCTGGTGGCCGCGTGGCAGGACGATCCGGAGCTGCTGGAAGGCCTGCAGGCGCTGCCCGAGTCGCTGCGCGCCGCCACCACCGAGGACTGGTCCCCGGCGCTGGAGGTGCTGGCCCCGGCCCGCAACATCATGGTGGTCGGTCGCGGCATCAGCTTCCCGGTTGCGCTGGAAGCCTCGTTGAAGTTCAAGGAAACCTCGGCGCTGCAGGCGGAAGCGTTCAGCGGCGCGGAGATCAAGCACGGCCCGATGGCGCTGATCGAAGAAGGCTATCCGCTGGTGATCTTTGCCACGCGCGGTCCGACACAAGCCGGCCTGCTGCAACTGGCCAGCGAGATGCGCGGCCGTGGCGCCCGCGTGCTGCTGGCCGCGCCGGCCGACGTGGCCGAGCGCGACCTGACCTTGCCGGTGGCGGCGACGCCGGATCTCGATCCGATCGTGGCGATCCAGACCTTCTACGTGATGGCGGCGAAACTGTCGGCCGCGCGCGGCATGGACCCGGACGCGCCGCGCCACCTGAGCAAAGTCACCAAAACAAATTAAGACGATATGAGTGAGCCGCGCAGCAACCCGCAGAGCATGGGGTCGTACCCCGTACGGGGTACGACCCCGGCATGCCGACGTGCGGGTTTAAAGCGGCTGCACCGTTGTCACCTGAACGGAACCGCAAAATGACCCAAACCCACAACGATCTGCGGAAAATCGCGGGCCAACTGATCATGATCCGCTTCCCCGGCACGGTGCTGGACGCGGCCACCGCCGACTTCCTGAAGGCGAACAGCATCCGCGCCGTCTGCCTTTTCCGGGGCAACATGACCGACTCCGAACAACTGGGCAAGCTGACGGCCGACCTGCGCGCGGTCATGGGACCGGAATCGCTGATCGCCATCGACCAGGAAGGCGGCGCCGTGGTCCGCTCGACCTGGGTGCCGGCGCCGCCTGCGGCCATGGGCCTGGGCGCGGCCGACGACACCGACCTGGCCTACCGCACCGGCGCCGCCGTGGCGCGCGCCGTCAAGGCATTGGGCTTCAACTGGAACTTCGCGCCGGTGCTGGACCTGAATAACAACCCGCACAATCCGGTCATCGCCGAACGCTCCTTCGGCGCCGAACCACAGCGCGCCGCCGAACTGGCGATGGCGTGGATGGCCGGCAGCCATGCCGAAGGCGTGGCCTGCTGCGTCAAGCACTTCCCCGGCCACGGCGACACCAACGTCGATTCGCACCGCGACCTGCCGACCGTGAACAAGCCGGTGGAGGAACTGGACCGCCTGGAACTGGCGCCGTTCCGGATCGCGTCGGCGGCCGCGCCGGCGATGATGACCGCGCACATCGTCTACCCGACCCTGGACCCGGACAACCCGGCCACGATGTCGCGCCGCATCCTCACAGGCCTGCTGCGCGACGAGTGGAAGTACAAAGGCATCGTCATCACCGACGGCATGGACATGCACGCCATCGCCGGCCGCTACGGCGTGGGCAACGCGGCGGTGCGCGCGCTGACCGCCGGCGCCGACATGGTGATGGCCCTCGGCACGCCGGAAACGCAGGACGAAACGCTGAACTCCATCGCGGCGGCGCTAGCCTCCGGCGAGCTGACATCGCAAGACGTCCAGCAGCGCCTGGACCGCTTGTCGGCGCTGGCGCTGGCCTATCCGTGCAAACCGCGCTCGTACAAGGAAGACGCTGCCGACCGCGACGTCATGGCCGAAGGCTGGTGCCGCGCGCTGACGGCCTACGGCCAGCCGCGCCGCCCCGCCAAGGGCGCGCACGTCCGACTGGTGGTGCGCCAGGACGTCGTCAGCGACGGCGTATCGGAAGCCGGCGTGCCGGCCGAAACGGTGGCCGCCTCGCTGCGCCGCCTGTACGACGTCGAACTGGTGACCTTCGCCGACGCCGAGACCTTCGACTGGAGCGCCCTGCCCCGCGACGGCCGCTTCACGATGCTGGCCTCGACCTCGCGCCTGCGCTACGGCGAGCACGCGCGCGCCACCTGGCGTCCCGACCTGCATCTGGCGTTGTGGAACCCGTACCAGGCGCTCGACATCCAGGCGCCCGCGCTGATGACCTACGGCTTCGCCAAACCGGCGCTGGACGCGGTCAACCTGTGGCTGGCCGACGAACTGCCAGCCACCGGTCGCGCGCCGGTGCCGGGCTTCGAATAAAAATAATCCGGGGACGACGTGGACCACAACAATCAAAACATCCGCAATCCGAAGTTCTGGGTGCCCAGCCTCTATCTGGCGCAAGGCCTGCCGTTCTTCGCGGTGGCCATCGTCGCCAACCAGATGTTAAAGAGCATGGGCATGCCCAATAGCGACATCAATCGCTGGACCGCCTTGATCGGCTTCGCGTGGGTGTTTAAACCGTTGTGGAGTCCCTTCCTCGAACTGGCCAGCAGCAAAAAACTGATCGTGGTCACCTTCCAGATCTTCGGCGGCGTATGTCTCGGCGGCGTCGCGCTGGCGTTGCACGCGCCGTTCTGGTTCGCCGCGTGCATGGCGATGCTTGCGCTGGTGGCCATCTCGGCGGCCACGCACGATATCGCCTGCGATGGCCTGTATATCACCAGCCTCGATGAAAAAGGCCAGGCGCAATACGCCGGCTGGACCGGCACCTTCTTCAACGCCGGGAAGTTCCTCACCACCGGCGGGCTGCTGGTGCTGGCCGGGCACTTCGAGCAAACCATCGGCGTGGTGCCCGCGTGGACCATCTGCTTCCTCATCCTGGCTGCGGTCATGGTCGGCCTCGGGCTTTACAACAGTTGGGCGCTGCCCCAGTCGAAGAACGCGGTAAGCACCGGCACCAACGCCGCCGCCATCGCCCGCACGCTGTGGGAAGTGATCGTCGAGTTCTTCAAAAAGCCCGGCATCTGGGTCTCGATCCTGTTCATCATCCTGTTCCGCGCCGGCGAGGCGCAGGTGCAGTCGATCGGCCCCTTGTTCCTGCGCGAGGCGCGCCACCTTGGCGGCCTTGGCCTCAGCACGGCCGAAGTGGGCGCCGTCTACGGCACGGTGGGAACGGTGGCCTTCCTGGTGGGCAGCATCGCCGGCGGCTACTTCACCTCGTGGCTGAGCCTCAAGCGCGCCATCCTGTGGCTGATCCTCGCCGTCAACCTGCCCAACGCCGCCTTCTATTTGCTGTCTTACTTCCAGCCGACCGACCTGGCGGTGATCGGCGCGGCGCTTAGCATCGAGATGTTCGGCTACGGCTTCGGCTTCGTCGGCCTGATTCTGTACATGATGCAGGTGGTCGCGCCGGGCAAATACCAGACCGCGCACTACGCCTTCGCGACCGGCATCATGCAGCTCGGCTTTGTCCTGTTCAAATTATTCAGCGGCGACATCCAGATAGCGCTCGGCTACCAGCACTTCTTCATCTGGGTGATGCTGTGCGCGATCCCGGTGGCCATCCTGTCGCAGATCATTCCGATGACCGCGCGCGCGCAGCGCGAGCCGGAGCCGGTGGTTGCGCGACCAGCGCACGGTTGAAGCACCCTTGAATAATGCGCATCAACCATGATTTATGTAACAATACGTTGGTTTGGCCGGCAGGCTCTTTTACTTCCCGGAAAGGGATCGTAGAATGTGCGGTTTGCCGGATCGCGCGCAGCGCGGCCTTGAACACTAACTCCAATAGCGACGGCATGGCGCCTCGGCGCCGGCCATCCCATGTCTTTTGAAGGATTAAACATGTCCCATATTCGTCTCGCTCGTATTAGTCTGATCCTGGCCGCCATCGGCCTGAACGCGGTACCGGCCATGCTGGGCGTGACCGCCGCCCACGCGCAGGACAAGGAAAAGGAAAAAGCCGCCGCCGAAGCGCCGAAGGACACCGTACGTCCGGAGATCTTCAAGTTGATCGACCCGGCGCAAACCAAGCCGCTGCTCGACGCCAAGAACTACCAGGAATACCAGACCCGCATCGATAGCGCCGCCGCCGCGCCCAACCTGACCCCTTACGAAGCGTTTGTGCTGAACCAGATGCGCGTGCAACTGGGCCAGGCCTCCGGCAACAATGAGCTGACCCTGAAGGCGCTGGAAGCGATGATCGAGTCGGGCCGTCTGAAACAGGAAGACAAATTGCGCTTCATCGACGCCATCGCCGGCATCTACTACAGCTCCATCAAGGACTACGACAAGGCCATCACCTGGTTCAACCGCTACGGCACCGAATCGGGCGACAACGCCAAGCAGCGCCAGTACATCGTGCGTTCGTACTTCCTGAAGAACGACTTCGCCACCGCCAAGACCGAAGTGCTGAAGGATATCGAAGCGGCCAAAAAAGCCGGCACCGCGCCGACCAAGGACGAACTCAATTTGCTGGGCAACGTCGGCATCAAGCTGAAGGACACCGACCTGTATCTGACGGCGATCGAAGAGCTGGTGCGCTACTACCCGTCGGAAGACTACTGGTTCGACCTGCTGAACCGCACCCGCGGCAAGAAGACCTACGCCGCACGCCTGGACCTGGACATGGCGCGTCTGAAAGGCGTCGCCGCGCCGTCGAAGATGGAGCCTGAGGACTATCTGGAACAGGCCGAACTGGCCGTGCTGGGCGGCTTCTTCACCGAAGGTAAAATCGCGATGGACAAGGCCTACCCTGGCGCCATCCCGGCCGGCAAAGACAAAGCCGCGATCCAGAAGATCCGCGACAGCGCCAACAAGGGCGCCGCCGACGATGCGAAAAACATCGACGCAGGTGTCGCTTCCGCCCAGAAGTCGAAGGATGGTGTCGGCCTGGTCAACCTGGGCTACAACTTCATCACCCTGGGCCAGTTCGACAAGGGTATCGACCTGATGAAGCAAGGTATCGCCAAAGGCGTGTCGAAGAATCCGGAAGACGCGAAACTGCGTCTGGGCTACGCGCTGGCGATGGCCGGCAAGAAGGATGAATCGATCAAGGTGCTGGAAACCATCACCGGCAACGACGGCCGTGGCGACCTGGCGCGCTACTGGATCATGTATCAGAACAAACCAGCGGCAGCCGCACCTGCCGCCGCTGCCAAGTAAGCGCAGCGCGATGTCAAAATGCCGGCTTGAAGCCGGCATTTTTTTTGAGTCTGATCTTTTGCTTATGCCTTCCGGTTGCGTCGCTTCAGGGTAGCGCCGAGCATGAGCAAACCGGCCGCCATCGTCAGGTAACTCTCCGGCTCAGGGACCGGACCGGCATACTGCGTGCCAAGATCGAATCGCAGCTTGTCGAGAGTGACGTACGCGTCCCAGTTTTCGTAGGTGCTGATTTCAGCGACGTTGGTCAGGCCAAGCGTATGGTAAAGGCCAGAGGCGCCGGCGACGGCATAGCCGCTGTAGCTGCCGGAGGTGTTGAAATCCCCCCTTGGGTTGACCGAGGCTTCGACGTGGTTATCGAAACCGTTAACATCGGTAGGATAAAACCGATCATCCACGCCGGAAACGGTACCCGGGTACAAAAAGGTGTTGAGGCTGATTCTGGCAGTGGCGTCCGGCGCGCCGAACGTGCTGCTGCTCGGCCATTGCATCGTTCCCTCGACACCGATCGTCATGGCCCCGTTCAATAAATAGCCCGTTTGCGACACCGCGTAGATCTGGAAACGGTCGCTGCGGTAGGCAGAGGGATAGCCCACTTCCGAATGCATGATAATGTCGAACTCCACCTGGTTGCCAATCACCGTCGGCACGCTATACATCCCCGTGTCGTAGTAATAATCGACGCCCTGACCATGCGCGACCGCGTACTGCGCATGGGCCGATATCGCTACCCAAAACAGCATGCAAAACGCGAGCAATCTTGCTGACACACTTTTCATAATCCCTCCAAAGAAGTTTGACCTTCCAATGCGGCAAAATGCCAAGGGAATTATAAATAGAGTATTTTCAAAAAAGTATTATTGGCTTTATTAAAACCTATTTTAGCAACACCTTGCAGTATGCTCCCCGCCGCGCGCGTTCAACGTTTCATCGCCGACGACAGCGTTTGCAACAGCTGGTGCTCGCCATCGGCTGCCAACTCCCAGAACATCGCCCCGCGCAGTTTCTTCGACCGGATGTAGCTCGCCTTCCCTTTCAGCGATTCCTGGTCCTCGTAGGTGATCCAGATCTGCTCCTTGGCGTTGTACAGGTACGGCACCTTGGCCGACGCGTTCCAATACCGCTTGTAGCCGTTACCGCCCTCGAACGAAGGCGTCAATATCCCCTGCTTCAGCAAATGGCTGAAACCATAGGCGTTGCCGCCATCGGCGCCGCCGGTCGCGCCGCCTTCGCACAGCTGATACTGCCCATCGCCCGCCGGACCCGGCGCGCAACCCTTCCAGCCATACCCGTAAAACGGCACGCCCATCACCAGCTTGTCCGCCGGGATGCCGGCGTCCAGATAGCGCTGCACCGACGCCTGCGCGTACAACCCTTTGTCGACCACCGGATCTTTCGGGTCGCCGCTCAGCGCCGCCAAGTGGCCGGTGGTTTTCTCCCACGGCGCGTGGTAGTCGTAGGTCATGATGTTGATCCAGTCTAGGCTTTGCGCCAGCTCCTTCATCCATCCGCTGCCCGCCGCGCCGTCGTTGACGAAGTTGGCGTTGGCGCCCGACGCGATCGTGATGCTGTAATGCTTGCCGTCCTTCTTGCCGGCCGCGTCGAAGGCGGTACGCAGCTCGCGTACCAGCTTGATGTAGTTCGGCTTGTCCTGCGGCCGCGCGCACACCCTGCCCGCCACGCAGGGCACGCCAACCTCGGTTGGATATTCCCAGTCGATGTCGATGCCGTCCAGACCGAAGCGGCGCATCAGCTTCACCGACGAGGCGACGAAATTGGCGCGCGCGGCGGCCGAATCGGCGACATCGGAAAACCGGTTCGACCAATTCCAGCCCCCGACCGACACTACCACCTTGAACTTCGGATACTGCTTCTTCAACGCCACCAGCGCGCGCAGATTGGCGCCGTCCGAGACCGCGTTGCCGAACACCAGCGCGCCGTTGGCCGACACCGGATCGCCGGCGGCATCCTGGCAGGGCGCCTCGTCATTGATGGAAGGTTCCGGGTTGCCATGCTTGCCGTCCCAGCACATGTCGATGAACGCGTACAGCGCCATCGTCAACTTGTCGGCGCCGACGTTGACGGCGGTGACCGGATACGTCGCCGACTTCCAGCCGGGGTAATAGCCGATCACTTCATCGGCCATGGCGGACGATGACGAAAAAGCTGCGATGACAGTTGCCGCGAACACTGCGCCGGCGTGTAGTTTCATGGTGTCTCCATTCGGATTATTTTTGCAGCTGCGCGATCAAAACTTCTTTGAAGCGGCGCACCTCTTCGGGCGACATCGCGCCCAGCGCGCCGCGCCGCTGCTCGGGAATATGGTCCAACCGCTGCGGGTCGGAATTGAAAACAAAATGCTCGAACATCGCCCGCCAGGCCTGCAGCACCTGCGGCTCCAGATCCTTCATGTTCAACAGGCAGTGCATCAAGGCGTTCGATGGCGACATGCTGCGATCGCTGGCGGTGTGCGATCCGCCCCACCAGTAGTTGACCAGGATGTTCAACTGGCCGATCGACTCGACCTGGTGCCACCAGATCGCGGGAATGTAAATCGCGTCGCCCGGTTCCAGCTCGGCCACCTGCGCGGCCGCCAGCGCGTCGCGAAAGCGCGGGTACTTGTCGAAGTCCGGTTGCGCGCGCGAGGCCATGCTGATCGGCGCGCCGGCCGGCGTGTAGTCGAGCGGGCCGACATACAGGTTGCCGACCTGCTCGGGCGGGAACAAGGTGAAGCGCCGCCGGCCGCTGACGCAGGCCGCGATATTCTGCGCCTCGTCGAAGTGGGCCGGGACCGTGATGTGATTGCCCAGCCAGATGCGCGGTTGCACCTCGGGTCCCAGCAGCGGCAGCCGGTTCTCCGCCAAAAAGCCCGGCAGGCATTCGGCGATGACCGCGCTTTGCGCCGCCAGCGCGGGCGCGCGGACGCCGGCCGGCAGGTAGCGCATCAACTGGTCGATAATGTCGGACATCGGCAGTCGGTTGCGCACGAAGCTGAACGCGCTGACGTCGTCGCTATAGGTCACCAGCCCCTGCGCGGCGGGCGGCGTCATGATGGCGTTGACATCGACGCCGCTGTCGAAGGACTTGAGGTAGCCGCTGACCGCCGCCGGCGATGTCAGCGCGTGCGCGACGACAGGCCAGTCGCGCACCACGCCGCGCATCACGGCGGGACGGTGCAGCGGCAGGATCTGCTCATGGAAGACGCGGGCGTCGACATCGCGCCACTCGGGTATCGGTTGCGGAGTTGGGTGCATCGGCAAAGTATAGCGTTATCCAGGCCGCGCCCGCCCCTTCATGGCGGCGGACGCGGTTGGACTGGTTAGTACTTGACGCGCATCGTCAGGAAGAACTGGCGACCGTTTTTGTAGACCGAACGTGGCTGGTCTTCGTTCAACGCGTAGTACTTCAGCTTCGGATCGTTCAGGTTACGCATGTCCAGCGAGAAGCCGATCTTCTCGTTGTATTTATAACCCAGCGAGGCGTTCATGTAACCCATGCCGACCTGGTTGAACTCCGTGCCGCGATCCAGGCCCACATACGAATCCGAGCGGTAGCTGTACGTCAGGCGGGCGTTGAAACGCTCATCCTCGTAGAACGCGCTGGCGTTGTAGGTGCGCTTCGACGAACCGAGCACCTTGGCGCCGCTGCTGTCGCTGGCGTTGGTGAAGGTGGCGTTGCCGTCGATACCGAAGTAGCCGAACAGCGGCTGCTGGTACGACAGCTCGATGCCCTTGACCTTGCCCTTGCTGTTGATCGGCGAGGAGATCAGGTACTGCGCGTCGAAACCATCCGGATCGGTGATCTTGGTGGCCTCGGTGTAGGTGCGGTAGGTGCCCACACGCGTGCCCTGGCCGATGTAATTGGTCAGGTTCATGTAGTAGACACTGGCCGACACCAGCGAGCGCGGTGCGAAGTAGTATTCCAGCGAAGCGTCGAAGTTGTTCGACGTGATCGGCTTCAGATCCGGGTTACCGCCCGAGCCGGAACCGACGCCGCCCTTGGCCGCCGGCGGCGTCAAGGTGAAGGTGCCGACCAGCGACGAGAAGTCCGGACGCGTCATGGTGCGCGACAGCGCGAAGCGGGCCACCAGGTCCTTGCTCAACTCAAGACGCAGGTTGGCGCTTGGCAGATAGTCGTTGTAGGTGTGTTCGACGGCGGTCGGCTTGAAGATGCCGAATGCCGACGTGTAGATCACGCCCGGCTGGCCAAGCGGCGTATCGCCCGGCATGCCGACATTGCTGACGGCGCGCTCCTTGGTCTGCACATAGCGCACGCCGATGTTACCGCTCCAGCCTTCGCCTTCGAAGTTACCCTGCACGTAGGCGGCGCGGTTCTTTTCCTTCAGGTTGAACTCATTGCCGAAGTCTTCACGCGTGCCGTCGGTGGCGCGGTTGGCGAACAGCTTGGAGAACGCCGCCAGCTGTTCGGCGGTGTAGCGGAAGATCCCGCGCGGGAAATTGCCACCCAGGCCGCTGGCGTAGTTCGACGGATACGATCCGGCGGCCGCCGGCCAATTGGCCGGGTTGTACGGCGAGTTGGCGCCGTTGATGCAGCTGTACTGGCTAGGCAGCGGCGCGGCCCAGAAGAAGCCCGGGCCGCCGTTGGCGTCGGTGCGGGTCGAGCAGGTCGGGCCCTGGCCGACGACGTTGTCCGAATAGCGATCGTGGTCGGCGCCGCGCACGCCGAACTTCAGCAGCTTGAGCGGGCCGGCTTCGAGCTGGAAGTCGCTGTCCAGTTGCAGCCATTTTTCCTTGTCGGTGACGGTGACATTCTGGTCGCCGAACATCCAGCTGAAGCCACTGGTGGCGTCGGTGCCCGGGGTCGCGGCAGGGTTGTTATTGAAGGAGAAGTCGGCCGCCGTGCCGGTGCCGTTCAATTTGTACGAGGCGCCCGTGCCGGTGGCGCCGTTCCAGGCGATGACGTCCTGGACCGGGGTCTTGCCCTCGCCCTTCGAGCTGCCGACCTTGCCGTAGAAGGTCAGGTTTTCGGCGGCGCGCCATTTGCCGTCCAGCGCGATGAATTTGGCGGTCGCTTCCGCGCCCGGGCGCGAGATCTGGTCGTACTCGTTGTAGTTGGTGCCGGCCACCGGCGCGAAGTTCGCGCTGACCAGGGTCTTGACGCCGTTCTGGGTCTTGACCACGTAGCCCGGCAGCGGCGCCTGGCCGTTGCCCTGGTTGATGATGGCGCCGCCGTTGAGCAGGTAGTTGTCGTTGGTGTTCGACGCCTTCAACGTCGAGCTGAAACCGGTCAGGTCGAAGTTCAGGTCGCGGCTCGGCTTGAATTGCAGGTCGATCAAACCGCCCTGGCGCTTACGTTCCTGCTGGAACAGCGAGGCGCCCAGGAAGCCGGGATAGTAGGCGTTGGCCAGGTCCGGATTGGCGATCGCCATCGGGCTGTTGGCCAGGATCTTGTCGTAGGACAGCGCTTCCTGGCCGTCGCGGCGCAGGTGGCGTTCTTCCGAGAACACTTGCAGCAAGGCGCCGAAGGTCTTCTGCTCGTTCTTCCAGTTCAGCAAAGCGCTGAATTGCGGATCGGTCTTCTTCGGCAGATCGGCGTACACCGCGCCCAGCGACACTTCGCCGGTGAAGTTCTCTTTAAATTCCAGCGGCTTGCGGCTGATGATGTTGACCGAGCCGGCCACGCCGCCCTCGACCAGGCTCGCTTCCGAGCTCTTGTGCACAACCACCGAGCCGACCAGCTCCGACGGCACCAAGGTGTAGCTGACGCTGCGGCCGACCTGGGTGGTCTGGTTCAGGATGAACCAGTCGCCGGAAGCCACGTTGTGGCCGTTGAACAGGGTCTGGGTCAGGTTGGGATTGGTGCCGCGCATCGACACGCGGTCGTTCTCGTCGAAGCCGCCTTCGCTGGCGCCGGCGTTGCTGACGTTCACGCCAGGCACGCGCTGCAGGGAGTCGGCGACGTTTTTATCGGGCATCTTGCCGATGTCTTCAGCCGTGATCACCTCCAAGTGGGACTCGGCGTTTTTCTTTTGGTTCAGCGACTGTTGCAGGGCCGCACGAATACCCTGCACCTGGACGGTTTGCATTTCCTCGCCGTCCTTCTTGCCGGCATTGGCCGCTTGCTGAGCTTGGGCTTGCGCTTGCGCCGACCACGACATGCCCAGCACCATCAGGCCCACCGCCGCGGCGATCGGCGTCAATTGCTCGACCGCGCTGCGTGGCATGTTCGTCTTACCTGGCAGATTCTCTTTCATTTACTCCCCCTTGATTGCGGCCTGTTTGTTTTGGAAAGGCCCGTGCTGTTTTAACGTCGATCGATTCCCCGGTTCATCGCCGCCGCGATGTCGTGCAGATCCCTTTTTACAACCTCATACAAAACCAATTCAACGCCAATATACCGCAGTACCAATACCAGAATACTACCAATTGACATATTTTTTTCATATGTTGTGCGAAGTACACATACCAATTTCTGCTTCGTTGCAGGGGAGCATCTATAGAGCGGTGCGGTCCACAGTAAAACCAGTGTGATACCAGCACGGTGGTTCTTTTTGGTATTATCGAAACAGGTATGGCAACAACCGGGTAAAGACCAATTTATGGCGGCCCGGCCCCAGATGAGGGAGACGAAACGGATGACATCGCTTGCAGAGATCATGCACACCTTGGGGCAAGGCAGCAGCCAGCCGCTCTATCAGCGCCTCCAGCGCGCGCTGCGCACGGCCATCGACCAGCGGGTGTTCGGGCCGGACGAGGCCTTGCCGGCCGAGCGTCAACTGGCGGCCGATTTGTCGATCTCGCGCATCACGGTCAGGAAGGCGATCGACGGCTTGGTCGACGAGGGTTTGCTGGTGCGGCGGCCCGGGTCGGGCAATTTCATCAATACGCGGATCGAAAAGAATTTCGCCAAGCTGACGTCGTTTTCGGAAGACATGCGGGCGCGCGGGCGGACGCCGCGCAGCGTGTGGCTCAAGCGGTCGGAGGGGACGGTGACGCCGGAGGAGGCGCTGCGGTTGCGGCTTAGTCCAGGGGCGGCGGTGTACCGGTTTCACCGTATCCGCTACGCCGATGACATACCGATGTGCATCGAGTACGCCACCATTGTCGCGGCGTGTTTGCCGTCGCTGGAATCGGTGCAGGTGTCGATGTACGAGGCGCTGGAGCACGCGCACAACCGGCCGGTGCGCGCGCTGCAGCGACTGAGCGCGCTGCTGCTCGATGAGGAGCAGGCGGCGCTGCTGCAAGCGAAGGCGGGGGACGCCGGCTTGGCGGTGGAGCGCTTGGGCTTTTTGCGCGACGGCCGCGCGGTGGAATTCTGCCGGTCTTATTTTCGCGGGGACTTGTATGATTTCGTGGCGGAGCTGAATGCCGTGTAGGGCCGGAATATGGCCGCTGGCGGCGCGTGGCGGATTACGCTGCGCTAATCCGCCCTACGTGTCTCCGCGTGTGATCGTATTGCGGCGGCCAACGCGAAAGCCACGCCCCGGGACGTTGCATGACCACGGATCCACGTAGGGCGGATTAGCCGGAACGGCGTAATCCGCCATCTTTGAGCCGTCATGGAATCAAGCCGCTGCGGCGGTCGCGCCGAAAATCAGCGATTGATGCGCCGACACGCCCGCGAGCGTCCCATCGGCCGCCGCCAGCGCCACATTGCCAGCCATGCGCGCCGCGTCGCCGCACGCGTACACGCCGGCGACGCTGGTCGCCTTCATCGCGTCGGTGCGAACATACATGCCCATCGGGCCCTGCTCCAGCTCACACCCCAGCTGCTCGGCCATCGGACTGCCGCTATGCGTGCGGCTGACGACGAACAAGCCCGCCATCTCCAGCGACCGCCCATCCTGCAATTCAACCGTCGCCCGACCGGTGATCGCCTTGACCGGCGTACGCTCGATCGCCACGCCGCGCTTCTCCAGCGACGCCAACTGCTCCGCGTCGGGCTCGAAAGCCCCGTTCAGTATCAACGTCACCTGCCCCCAATCGGGCAGCATCATCGCGTGATGCATCGACAACGGCCCGGTGGCCAGCACGCCGATGCACCCCTCCATCAACTCATAGCCGTGGCAGTAAGGACAGTGGAACACCGTGCCGCCCCAGCGCTCGGCCAGGCCCGGCACCGGCGGCAGTTCGTCCACCACGCCGGTGGCCAGCACCAGGCGCAGCGCGTTGTAGGCGCCGCCGTCCTGCAAGGTCACGCGCAAGCCCTGCTCCACTTTCTCCGCCCGCTGCGCCGAGCCCTCGATCCAGCGCACGGTCGGATACTTCATCACCTGCGCGCGACCGTCGGTGGCGATGGCCGCCGCCTCGCGGCCGTCGTGGCCCAGGAAGCCATGCGAATGCGTGGCATAGCGGTTGCGGCGTTGGCCGGCGTCGATCACCAGCACCCGGCGGCGGGCGCGCGCCAGCTGCATCGCTGCGGACAGGCCGGCGTAGCTGCCGCCGATGACGATAACGTCGAATTCAGTGCTCGGATGAGGGATGTGCATGGGAGGCTCCTTTGTGCTTGGCGTATTCGTCGTTGAAGCGGGCCGACAAATCGGCCAGCGTGACGTCCTTGAAACGCTCGATCAGCAAAGCCTCGGCTTCGTCGAAGGCGCTGGAGAGCGCATCGTTGACGGCGCGCTCCACCAGGCACTCGGGTTGCTCGCTGCGGTTCCCCATCGCGAACACCGTGGGCGAACCGACCGCCTCGTAGATGTCGCGCAGGGTCACCTTGCCCAGGTCGCAGGTGATGGTCCAGCCGCCGCCGTGGCCCTTGTCGGAACCGACATAGCCGCGCTCGCGCAAGCCTGCCAGCACGCGGCGCACCAGCACCGGGTTGGTGCCGAGGAAGCCGGCCAGTTCGTCCGAGGTGAACGGCCGGCCGGCGTGCGCCATGTGCAGCAGCACGTGCAGGATGGAAGATAGTTTGCTGTCTCGTCTCATGTAACTAATGATAGTACATAATTCGGGATCGTGCAGGACTACCCTTATTTTTTGGCTTTGGACTCGTCGCCGGCCACCACCACCGTCAGCTTGGCCGGGTCGACGGCTTTGCGGAAGGCGGCGTTGACTTGCGCCAGAGTCGCGGCGCGCAGCTTGTCCTCGTATTCCTTGCTCCAGCTGTAGGTGCGGTTCAGGTACAGGTTGCGTGTCCAGCCGGCGGCCAATACCTCGTCCTTGGAGCGGTTCTGGATACGCTGCTGCAGCAGGCCGGATTTGGCGCCGGCCAGCTCGGCGGCCGTGAAGCCCTCTTTCACCGCCCGGTCCAGCTCTTCCCTGATCGCCGCCTGCAGTTTTTTCAGGTTCTGCGGCGCGGCGATGGCGTTGACGTCGAAGCTGCCGGCGCGGTCGATCTCGCCCGCCTGCAAGCCCGTGCCGCCGCCGTACGACAAGCCGTCCTTCTGGCGGATGCGGTCCATCAGCCTCGACTTCAACCCGCCGTCGCCGAAGATGTAGTTGGCCAGGTCCAGCAGCGGATAGTCAGGATCGTTGACGTTCAAATCGAGGTTCAGGCGCGCGGTGTAGAAGCCGTTTTCCTTTTCCGGCGCGTTGATCATTTTGACGATCGGCGCCTTGTCCACGTTGACGCTGGTGACCGGGGCGTACGAGACTTTGCTGTCCCAGCCCGAGAAACTGTCCTCGATGGTCTTGCTGATCAGGGCCTTGTCGAAATCGCCGACGACGGCGATCTCGCCATGGTTGGCGCCGTAGTACTTGCGGTGGAAGGCCACCACGTCTTCGAGCTTGAGCGCCTTGACCGCCGCCAGTTGCTCGTCCACCGACATCGGCGCGCGCACGTCGCCTTTCGGGTAGTGGTTGAAGTACAGATCCATTTCCGTGCGGGCCAGGGATTGCGGCTCGTTGCGCGACGCCTCGATCCCGACCAGCCATTGCTGGCGCAGCTGCTCGAATTCCGCCGCCGGGAAGCTGGCGTCCTTCAGCACATGCGCGACCAGCCGCAGCGCCCCGTCCAGATTCGGGCCGGTGGTATCGAAGTGATACAGGTCGCCAGAGATTTTCAGCTTGGCGAAGGCGTCGGACAACTGCTCGCGCGTAAACTTGTCGGTGCCGCGCATCAGCATCGCGCTGGCGGCGCCGGAGACGATGGAGGTGTTGAACAGATTTTTCTCGTCGCCCCAGTGCAGCGACATGTTGACCGACACCGCCTCGCCGCGATTTTTCTTCGGCAGCAGCGCCACCCGCAGGCCGCCGATGGTCTTGATCTCGGTGCGGGCGTTGATGTTGTCCTGGCTCGGATCGAATACCTCCGATGTCAGCACGCTGTCCTTGCCCTTGAAGTCTTTCATCACCTCGGCCACGGTCGGCGCGGCGGGGATCTCGGCGCGCTGCGGATTGTCCTCGGGGATGAAGGTGCCGACGGTGCGGTTGTCGCGCTTCAGGTAGCGCGCGGCGGCGGCGCTGACCTGCTCCGGCGTGATCGTCGGCAGCTTGTCGCGGTCCAGGAACAGCAGGCGCCAGTCGCCCAGCGCGATCTCCTCCGACAAGGTCACGCCGACCTTTTGTGGATCGTTGAGCGACTTCTCGATGCCGTTGGCGACGTTGCGGCGCACCCGTTCCATTTCCTCGGCCGTCGGCGGCGTCTTGGCGAAGCTTTCGACCGCCGTGATCAGCGCGTCGCGCACCGGCTCCAGCGGCTCGCCCGCCTTGACCACGGCGCCGATCAATTGCAGGCCGGGCGCGTAGCCGCTCTGGGCGAAGCTGAACACCTGCGCGGCCTTGCCGGTTTCCACCAGCGCCTTGTGCAGGCGGCCGGTCGGCGTGTCGCCGAGGATCTCGGACATGAAACTGAGCGCGTCGCTATCCTCCTGCAGCGCCGACGGGATCTTGTAGCCGAGGACCACCAGCTGCATGTCGCCCTTGCGGCGCACGACGAAACTACGCTCGCCGTCCTGGGTCGGTTCGACCGTCCAGAATGGCGGCAGCACGCGCTTGGGTTTAGGGATCGCGCCGAACGATTTGCTGATCCACGCCAGCGTTTGCGCCGGGTCGAATTTACCGGCCACCAGCAGCACCGCGTTGTCCGGCTGGTAGTAGGTGCGGTAGAAGGCTTGCAGGTTTTCGATCTTGACGTTTTCGATGTCGCTGCGGTTGCCGATGGTGTCGCGGCCGTAGCTGTGCCAGTCGTAGGCGACGCTCTCCATGCGCTTGAGCAGCACGCCGAACGGGCTGTTTTCGCCGCTCTCATACTCGTTGCGCACCACCGTCATTTCGGTGTCCAGGTCCTTGCGGGCGACGAAGGAGTTGACCATGCGGTCGGCTTCCATGTCGAGCGTCCATTTCAGGTTCTCGGGACTGGACTGGAACACTTCGTAGTAGTTGGTGCGGTCGAAGGAGGTGGTGCCGTTGAAGTCCATGCCACGGTTGGCGAATTCCTGCGGGATGCTGCGGTTCTTCGGCGAGCCTTTGAACAGCATGTGTTCGAGCAGGTGGGCCATGCCGGTCTCGCCGTAGTTCTCGTGGCGCGAACCGACCAGGTAGGTGACGTTGACGGTGACCGTCGGCTTGGAGGCGTCGGGGAACAGCAGCACTTTCAAGCCGTTGGGCAGCCGGTATTCGGTGATGCCCTCCACCGATGGTCCCTTGACGACGCCGGCCGGCAGCTTGACGGAGGCGGCGGCGGTGGCCGGCGTCCTGGCGGCGCCGGCGGCGACGGGCGCGGCCCAGGCGGTGCCGGTGGCGGCGAAGGACAGGCCGCACAGCATCATGCTGGCGACGACGGCTTGTTTCAAACGGCTGTTGTTCATGGTGTCTCGCAAAAAACGGATGAACAGGCAGCATAGCCCCACCCCGCCGACGTGGGTAGTGGCAAAAACGAAATTTTTCTGAGGGAGGACTTAAACGGCAGCGGGGGCTCACGGCGTTTGACTACGTCTGAATCACGTAGGGCGGATTAGGCGGAACGCCGTAATCGGCCATGCATGCGCCGCCGATGGCTCACACATGGCCGATTACGCTGCGCTAATCCGCCCTACGTGTCTCCGTGGTGTGCCAAGTCCGCGGCCAGGAACCGGAGATCCCGTGGTGAGCGTTACTTCTCTGGTACCAGACAAGCGTCGACCATTTGCAGGTCGTTATCCTTGGCGAACGAGATCACGAAGTGATACGCCAGCGGCTCCAGGTCGCGCAGCTTGCCGTTGACGACCACCGACTTGACGCCATTGACGACGGTCGGCGTGACGTACGGCGAAAACTGCAAATGCGAGTCGCGTCCGCCGCCGTAGCCTTCCGGCTTGAAGCAGGACATCACGCCGCACAGGCGCTCGGCCCAGTCGCTGGGACGGAACTGCCTGCCATTGCTGGTGAGGCCAAGGATGAAGAACGATTCCTGCTGTTCTGCCGGTTTTTGAACTGACTCTGCCATGGGCGGGGGCTTGTGCGTAGATACTTGTTGGTAACAAGAATGCGTGGAAAGTCCCGGCGAGGTGCGCCGGGCGGATATCATTCTAGAAGAATCTTACGTATTATATCTTATAGAAGACCTAAATACGTAAGTCGTTGATTTCAATCGACCTTTCCTCACGGATAACCAAATTGGTGCAGAAAACTCATCATTCCGCACCAAGGCAATGCCGCTATTGTACCCTGCTCTCGGCCGTTTTAAGGCGTCCCGCCGAGCCAGGCGGCGCCGGAGCACAGCAATAACAACATCATCCACAGCAACAAAGCGCGCCACACCAGGCCCACCGTGCTTTGCAGCGCGCGGATGCCCGGCTCCTCGCCCGGCAGCATGTCCGGCTCCATGTCGCTGACGTCGACGGTCGAGGCGTCGACCAGCACCACCTTGGCCGCGTTCTCTGCCGGCGTGCCCAGGCGCACGCCCATCGCGCCCCCACCGGCCGACAGGATGATGCCGATCGCCTTGTCATTCCAGCGGTGGGCGAAATTGCGCCAGGCGTAGATGGCGTCCTCAAAGTTGCCGACGATGGCAAAGGCCACGGCGGTCAAGCGCACAGGTATCCAGTCGATCCAGTAGAACGCGCGGGCCGCGAACTGGCCGAACGCCTCGTTGCGCATGTGTTCAGGTTCATTCCAGGCGCGTGCCAGGTATTCCGACACGCGGTACATGACGGCGGCGGCCGGGCCGAGCGGCATCAGGAACCAGAAGAACACGCCGAACACGCTGCGGTGCGTGGTGATCAGCGCTTTTTCGACGGCGACGCGGGAAATTTCGCTGACATCCATGCCGACGGTGTCCTGCTTGGTCCACTCGGCCAGCAAGGCGCGCGCGGCGGCGTCGTCGCCGGCGCTCAGATGCAGCTGGATCGAGGTGAAATAGTGGCTGTAATGGCGGAAGCCGAGGGTCAGGTAGACCACCAGCACGTTCCAGGCGAAGGCGGCCAGGAACCAGTCGTAATACTTCAGTACCCAGTAAATCAGCGCGGTCGGCACCATCAGGATGGCCATCATCAGGAACCAGCCGAGGCGGCCGTGGCTCGAATGGCCGGCGTTGAACCAAGTCTCCATCCGCAACGCCAGACTTTTGATCTCGGCGTAAATCGGGTTGTCCGCGCGCAGCGGCTTCATTTGCTCGAGCAGCAGCGCGCACAAAATGGAAAGAAATGTCATTAATGGTCCTTTTTAGGTCGGCGACGCCTTGATGCCCGCTACGATAACCCACCGTGGTGGGAGAATCAAACTTATTAGTTCGGACATCAAGCGCGCAGGAAGTGGAACAGGTTGCGCAGCATGCCGGCGGTGGCGCCCCAGATATAGTATTCGCCGTAGGGCATGGCGTAGAAACTGCGCATGCCGCCGGCAATTTGTGCCGACAGGCGCTGGTGGTTCAGACCGTCCATCAGGAAGGCCAAGGGCACTTCGAAGATCTCGGCCACCTCGGACGGGTCGGCGCGCAGCTCGAACGGCGGCGCGATCAGGCCGACGACGGGCGTGACGCGGTAGCCGGTGCCGGTGTAATAGTCGGGCATGGTGCCGATGACGTCGACATGGGCGCGGTCCAGGCCGATCTCCTCCTCGCACTCGCGCAGAGCGGTGTCGACCGGGCCGGTGTCGTAGGATTCGGCGCGGCCGCCGGGAAAGCTGACCTGGCCGGGATGGTCGGTCAGGTCGGGATTGCGTTGGGTCAGCAGGATGGTCAGGCCGGTCTCGCGCAACACCAGCGGGATCAGTACGGAGGCGGCCGTGGCCGGCGTGCCGTCGGCGCGCTGCAGGTTGCGCTCGTCGGTGCTCTCCGGCGTCCAGTCCGGCTGCTCGGCGAAGCGGCTGCGCAGCCATTGCGGCACCAGGCGCTCGCGGGCGATGGCCGGCTCGCCGGCGATGGCGTCGATCGGCAGCAGTTTCGGATCAAAGAGCGGTTTGGCCAAACGGACCTCCATATAAAAAAAGGGCACCCCTTGATGTGGTGCCCTTTCTTCCAAACACAAGCGCGGCTATTAAGCTGCGGTTGCTTTCGCCGCTGGGCGACGGTTTGGCAGTTTTTCCTTGATACGTGCCGATTTACCGGAACGATCACGCAGGTAGTACAGTTTAGCGCGACGTACGTCACCGCGGCGTTTCACTTCGATCGAAGCGATCAGCGGGGAGTACAGCTGGAACGTACGCTCGACGCCTTCGCCGGACGAGATCTTACGAACGATGAAGTTCGAGTTCAGGCCACGGTTACGACGGGAGATGACGACGCCTTCGTATGCCTGGGCGCGCTTGCGGGTGCCTTCGACGACGTTGACGTTGACGATCACGGTATCGCCAGGGGCGAAATCAGGGATCTTCTTACCCAGACGAGCGATTTCTTCTTGCTCGAGTTGTTGAATCAGATTCATTTTAAGACTCCAAAAACCATCGTGCTGGCGCGCAATGAGTGCTGTTCAAACACTCGCCCAGTAGAGGATGGGGTTAAACAGGCGGACAACATATCCGCAAGCTTCTACAACAACAGGTTTTTATAAACCTGCCAAAAATTTCTCGTCATGCTTGGTCAGCAGGCCGCTGTCGCGCGCCTTGACCAGCAGATCGGGGCGCTTGCGCGCGGTCGCCTCCAGCATGCGCTGGCGGCGCCATTTTTCGATCTCGGCGTGGTTGCCGCCCATCAGTACCGGCGGCACACAAACTCCTTCATACGTTTCCGGCCGCGTGTAGTGCGGCGAATCGAGCAGGCCGTTGACGAAACTGTCTTCGATCGCCGACGCATCCGTGTTCAGCACGCCGGGAATCTGGCGGATCACGGCATCCATCAAGGCCATCGCCGGCAGCTCGCCGCCGGACAGCACGAAATCGCCGAGGCTGATTTCCTCGTCGATGCAACGGTCCAGCAAACGCTGGTCCACCGCCTCGTAGCGGCCGCACAGGATCACCAGACCGGGTTCCTGCTTGAGCGCCATGACACGTTCGTGCGTCAACTGCTTGCCCTGGGGCGACATGAACAGTACGCGGGGCGCGGGCAGACCGGCATCGGTCTGGCGCTGCTTCGCCGCGTTGAGCGTCGCTTCCAGGGGTTTGGCCAGCATCACCATGCCGGGGCCGCCGCCATAAGGGCGGTCATCCACGGTGCGGTGATTGTCGGTGGTGAAATCACGCGGATTCCACAACGACAAGCCACATTTATTCTGTTCGAACGCGCGCCGGGTGACCCCCGACTGCGTCAGTGCGGCGAACATTTCGGGGAACAGGGTCACGACATCGAATTGCATGGCGGGCCGCCCTTATGTTCTTTAGTAATCAAGGCCCCAGTCGACAGTGATCTTTTTCGTCGCCTTGTCCACCTTGATGATGAACGCTTCGACAAATGGGATCAGGCGCTCTTGCGCCGCAACCTCGGGATCAGCCTCTGCGGTCGTCGCTGCCGTGATGCGCAAGATCGACTGCGGACCGTTGCTCATCATGTCAGTCACCGTACCGAGGTGCTCACCTTGCAAATTCTCTACATCCAGACCAATCAACTCGGTCCAGTAAAACTCATCATCGGACAAGGCCGGGAACGAACTGCGCGGAACCGAAACAGCTGCGCCCTTGAGCGCTTCTGCGACGTCCCGATCGGTCACTCCCACCAGCTGTGCGACCACGTCGCCGCCATGCAGTTTGGACTGCTTGACTTCGACATTGTGCAAGCTTGGCTTGTCGATCCACCAGGTTTTCACCGAGAGGAGCGCATCCGCATCTTCCGAGAAAGGACGTATCCTCACCCAGCCAGCGACGCCGTAAGCACCGAAGACAAAGCCTACCTGTGCCAGATCGTCGGGGACTTGCACCCCGGATGCATTCTTATCGGTCAAACCAGCAGCCAGACTTAAACGGCTTTGTTCGACGCTACCAGGCGAGCGACGGTAGGCGACAGTTGTGCGCCAACCGATTGCCAGTGAGCCAGACGGTCAGCGGTGATGCGCAGTGGCACTTCGCCGCCTTGCGCCATCGGGTTGTAGAAACCGATGCGTTCGATGAAACGGCCATCGCGACGATTGCGCGAGTCGGTTGCAACGATGTTGAAGAACGGACGCTTCTTGGCGCCTCCACGAGCTAAACGAATAACGACCATAATATTTCCAAAAAGTGTGCTAGGACGGAAAAAGCCGCAAATTATAGCGCGCTTTGCCGCGAAGCAGCAAGCGTTAATGAAATAATCGGGCGAATTGGGGTAATCGAAGATTATCCCCCGTTCCGGCGCACGGGGCAATAGCCACAGCGATAAAAAGGTGGGCCGGGCCGGTATTATGACCGATACTGCATGCTTTCCGGCTATTTAATCGATAACCATGACGAATCCGCACCACACCGCGCCGCTGGCCACCTCTTCCGCACGCCACAAGAACAAGACCGTCGCCGCCTTGCTGGCCTTCCTGTTCGGCGGGCTCGGCCTGCACCGTTTGTACCTGCGCGGCCCGCGCGATCCGTGGCTGTGGGCGCATCTGGCTTCCCTGCCGCTGGCCTGGATCATCGCCAAGGGGATACCGGACGCGGACGGCTTCTATAAAGTACTGCCAATTATGATCTCCGGACTGGTCGGCTTCCTGGAGGCGTTGGTGCTGGGCTTGATGGACGACGAGAAGTGGGATGCGCGCTTCAACCCGGCGTCGGGCAAGCAATCGGCGTCGCGCTGGCCGCTGGCCATCATCCTGGTGGCCTCGATGATGCTCGGGGCCGCCGGCTTGATTGCCACAATCTCACGATTATTTGACTTACTGTACACTGGGGGCGCTTATGGCTAAGCCAACAATAGGAGACTTACTGATGAATAAACGTTCAATTGTGCTGGCGATCACGCTCGCCGCCCTGACGTCCGCCGCGCAAGCCCAGACTCCAAAGCAACACTACAACGCCGAAACCAAGCGCATCGCCACCCGCTATGCGGAAGACAAGAAGCTGTGCGCCGAGGAAACCGAATCGAGCGCCCGCATGCAATGTCTGCGCGACGCCAAGTCCGAATTCAACAAGTCCAACACGCGGGCAAAGGCCGACTACAAGAGCGCCGGCACGTCCAAGCCGGCCGCCAACTGCGTCGACTGCGGCCGGGTCACCTCGGTCGTGCTGGGCGAAAAGAAGGGTGAAGGCAGCGCCGTCGGCCTGATCGCCGGTGGCGTCGCGGGCGCCCTGCTGGGCAACCAGGTCGGCAGCGGCAGCGGCCGCAAGCTCGCCACCGTGGCGGGCGCCGCCGGTGGCGCCTACGCCGGCAAAAAGGTCGAGGAACACGCGCGGTCGAGCAAGCAATGGACCGTCAACGTCGAATACGAAGACGGCAAGCACGACAGCTACGTCTTCGAAGAAGACCCGGGCATGATGAAGGGCGACCAGGTCAAGCGTTCGAACGGCAGCATCGTCCGCCGCTAACCCCAGCGGGGTCAGGTTGAGATAGCCCGGGTTTCATGGACATCCAAATAGAGGACAATACGTCCTGAGAGGATATTCATGGAAAAGAAACAGTCACCTTCCAAACGAGAGATCATTCCGACATCGGCGGAGCCGGTGCCGAAGCAGCGGGCCGTGTTTACGGATGAATTCAAGCGCGCTGCGATCTCCCGGCTACATGATGACAAGCAGAGCGCGACGGCCTTGGCGTTGGAGCTTGGTTTGCGTCGTAATCAGCTCTACAAATGGGCCAAGCAGCTCGAAGAGCAGCCATCTGGCGGCCAATTGCGCTCGCCAGGTCGTCCTGCGGTCAGTGAATTGAGCGAGGTCGAGCAACTGCGTCGCCAACTGGCCAAGGCCGAACAGGAGCTGGCCATCCTAAAAAAGTTAGATGCGTACTTAACTCGCCTCAAGAAGTGAAGTACGCCGTCATCGACGAGCATCGAAGCGAGTTTTCAGTCAAAGCGCTGTGTCTGGCGCTCGACGTGGGCCGCAGCGGCTACTACGCCTTCAAGACGGCACCGCCGAGCCTGCGAAGCCGGGAAGATCTGGCCATGCGCCAAGAGATCGTCAAGATCCATATGCGCCACCGCTCGGCACCCGGGATATTGAAAACGTGGCGCCTGCTCAATAGCGCAGGCATCTGTTGTGGAAAACACCGCGTGGCCAGGCTGAGAAAGCTGGAGGGCATACAAACTACCCGCGCCAAGCGTTTTCGCGCCAGCAAGGCGAAAGAACGGGTGCTGCCACCAGCGCCGGACTTGGTCAAGCGCGCCTTTCAGGTCGGCGCTCCGAACCAGGTGTGGGTCGGCGATATGACAGTGCTGCGCACTAAAGAGGGATTCTTGCATCTGGCCGTGGTACTGGACTTGTTCGCACGCCGGGTGGTGGGCTGGTCGACGGACACCAGGCAGGCGGCCACGTTACCGATGGCGGCGTTGTCCATGGCGATGGAACACCGGCGACCTGCGCCCGGGATCATCTTCCACAGCGACCAAGGCTCCGTGTACGGCTGCGCCGACTACCGCAACCTGCTAGCCAAACACGGGGCGCTGCCGAGCATGAGTCGCAAAGGCAATTGTTGGGACAATGCCGTGGCGGAAAGCTTCTTTTCAAACCTGAAAAACGAAACCATGCATAGGCAACTCTTTTCAACGAGAGCCGAGGCCCTGGGCGTGGTTCGCGATTACATCGAGGTGTACTACAATCGGATGCGCTTGCATCAGACCTTGGGCTATCAAACGCCTGCATCCTTTGAAGCGCAGTTTCGTGTGCTTCATTAACTGTCCGCGAAACCCGGAACACCTCAGGTCCGACATTCGGACACGAACACAACCAGCGCGTAGTTCAGTCCGTGTCCGAATGTCGGACCTGACCCCCGAGGGTTTTAGTTAGTTGGCTTGGTGTGCGACCAGATGAATCGCACGCCATCGCTGCCGTCCGGCAGCGGTCCCGGGCTGTTTGCGACCACCTCCCCTGTCTTTGGATCGATGCGCAGATAGCGATTGTTCGCGATCGACATCAACACCAATTCTCCCGTCGGCGTTTCCATCCACTGGAAACTTTGCGCCGCGCCGGGTTTGCCGGCCTGCAGGCTGACACCGCCCTCCTTGTCGACCACCAGATAACGCGCGCCGGATGCCAGCGCTACGCGGCCCAGTCCCATATCCTTCACCTTGAACGCGGTCGGCGCGGAAGCGGCCAGCTTTTCTCCCGTGACGGCGAGGCCGGTTTCAGCGTTATAGGACACCAAGCTGATGGCTTTGCCGAACGGAATCGCACGCATCAAGCCGCGCGGCTTCGGCTGCGCGATATCGACGCTGTCGAAATCCACGTATCCCCCATCCGCGCCATTGACGTTGTAATTAAATAGGGCGTAGCGCACCCCTTGGAACGTCGTGAGCTGGAACACCATCGTCCACAGGCCGCCGATATCGAAGAACTGCTTGCCGTCGAGTGAATAACTGAAGCTCGCCTGCTCGCTCAGGAAGTCGCAGTCGGCGCGCAGCCAGATACGCTTGGCGTCCAACGGAAGCCGGGTTGTCTGCCCGCTGCTCTGGTCAAATAGCGCAAGGTTCACGCCTTCGGCGGTTTTTTCGACGCCGAGCGTGGCGTATGGCAGGTTGAGCAGTCCAAGACCGGCGACGTCGCCCTCCTTCATTCCCGCCAGGTCCAGCGCGACCGTCGGTGACGATACCGGCCCGATGGCGCGCTGGGTGAGACTATTGCGCGCGTCCCAAAACGATGTCGCCGGCAGGGCGTGCAGACGCAAGAAACCCGGCCGCTGGGTCAGCGACCATTTGCTTTCCACCGGCACGTGATTCCATTGCCAGACCGGCTTCAACTTCCCGCCGGAAAAGTCGTCGCTGCGCTCGTACGGCACGCGGATCGGCTGCGGAACGGCGGTCTTCGGCTTCACCCACGTGCGCGGGTTGCGTCCCAGATTGCCCGGCAGGCCGAAGTACGGCCAGCCATCGCTCCACGTCACCGGCGACAGACTCAGCAGCCGTCCGACAGAGTTGTAGTCCATCATCGAGAAGCCCCACCACTCGCCCGCCGGCGTCAGCACGATGCCGCCCTGGTGCAGCGACGTGGCATCCTTCGAGGCTGGATTGGGTGGATCGATGACATACGGCGGCTTGTTGTCCTTCAAACGATGGCCGCGCACCATGCCGAAGCCTTCGTCCTTGCTGATCGCCTGGTTGACTTCGTAAGGACCGTAAACACCGTCGGCGCGGGCGGCCGGCATGCGGAATCCGCCCGCATAGTTGGCGCTGAGGATGAAATACTTGCCGTCAATTTTGTAGAAATGCGCGCCCTCCCCCATGCCCTGGCCCTTTTCGAACAACACCTTGTCCGAGCCGGGCACGATGTCGGTCAAGTCCTCGTTGAGCCGGGCGACCTGCAGGGTCTGGTGTCCCCAGACCACATAGACTTTGCCGTCGTCATCGAACAGCACCGACAGGTCATGCAGGCTGCGCCGCATTTCGCGGTGCTTCCACGGCCCGCGCGGATCGGTCGCGGAATAGATCTGGGTACCGCGCCCGTTGACATTGGTGAAGATGTAGAACGTACCGTCATGGAAACGCAGGCTGGGCGCCCAGATGCCTTGCCCGTAGATGCGCTTGCCCTCCTCCAGCCGGTACTCCGGGCCGAAATCCAGCTTCGGCGCGGCGTAGCTCAAGAATTCCCAGTTGACCAGATCCTTGGACCGCATCACCGGCAAACCGGGCATCGCGTGCATGGTGGTGCCGGTCATATAGAACCAGTCGCCGACACGTATCATATCCGGGTCGGAGAACTCGTCGTAGAACAAGGGATTGGTGAAGCTGCCATTGCCGTTGTCGGCGGTCCAGGTCCTGGGCTGGGATTGGACCGGCGCCTTGGCCTGCGCCCTGGCCTGCGACTTGGCCTGCTTTCCGGCCTGCGCCGGAGACAGGCCCGGCGCGGCCGCCAGCAACGCCGCGCAAACGATCCGCGCGATGAGTCGATGGTGCGTGAGCCGGGCCGTCATCAGAACGTCGTCCGCAACGACAAGGTGTATGCCGCGCCGGGCTTGTACTCGTCGGCCACCGCGTTGCTGAACTGCGTGTAGGTGCGGCTGATCGCCTTGTTCGCGTTCCACACGCTCAACGTCAGATCGGTGTTGTAGCGGAAATTGAACAGCTGCTTCAGATTCGCGCCGACCGACAGATCGACCTGCGAACGCTCCGTCGTGTACGCATAAGCGCCGCCGGGGACAGTCAGGCCGGTGCCGGTGTTGACCACGTGGGCCGCCGTGTACTGGCGCGCGACACGCACGTTCAGGCCGTTGCGCTCGTAGTACAAAGTCAGGTTGTTGGTGCGCGGCGGCACGCCAGCCACCGGCGGCGCGTTCCTGGCCTCGTCCTTCTGCTTGGCGTAGGTGAAGTTTGCGGCAAGACCGAAGCCCTTGACCGGCAACATGTCCAGCGGTTGCTGCCAGGTCAGTTCCACTCCACGCACCTTGAGCTTGGTGTCGATGTTGTAGGGTTCGGAAATCTCGATCAGATGCTTGTCGCGCCCGCCGCTGGCGTTGACCGACTGCTGTTGCGCGTCGGTCAGACCGAGCGTGCCGAAGCGCGCATCGAGTTGCGCCAGCGTGTACGTGGTGACGCGCGTCCCCGGCCGGCTGATGATGTCCTTGGCAAAGCCGCTGACTGAAACGTACGCCTCGCGGGTGATGTAGTACTCCAGTCCCAGATCGAGGTTGTTGGCCTCGAACGGCTTCAGATTGGGATTGGTGAGGTTGCCCTGGCGCATACCCTGGTCGCCGACCGTCAGCTGGGTCTGGCGCAGCTCGGCGGGGTTGGCGCGCGTCAGCGATTTCGAGCCCGACAGGCGCGCGATGACCGACGGCGTGAGGTTATAGGCCATGGTCGCGGACGGCAGCGTATTGCTGTAAGTTGTCGATTCGTATGCCCATACGCTGATATTCTCATAAAAGCCACCGTTGCGGAGGTTCGCGTTGCGGGGATCGGCGCCCACGCTCACCGCGCCGATGGTTTGCTTGGTGCGCGCGTAGCGCAAACCGGCGTTGTAGCGCAAGGTGCGACCGAAGATCTGGTTGCGCCCGTTGACTTCGGTGTAAAGCCCGCTGACCGCCTCGCGGATGTAGCCGCCGCTGCCCGTCCCGAAACCTTTGTAGATATTGTCGCGGAAGTATTGATACTCGGTTGCCTGCGCGAACTTCGGCCAGTCGACGGTGATGAAGCCGTTGGCGGACGGATTGGCGTAATTCCTCACGGCGGCGTTCGGCACCACCGAGCCCAGATAGGTCAGCGGCGCGGTCATGCCGCTGGTCGAGCCGGTGCCATAGCCGGGATAAGCCGTGGCCGCGTCGGCGATCGGGCCGGGCGTGCTGCGGCCATCGCAGCCGGGAGTGCGCAGCTGCGTGTTGGGCGCAACGTAGCGCACGCTGACGTTGTTACCACAGGCCACGTTCATCCAGGCGTCGGCCACCGAGAAACTGCGGTAGCGGCGCTTGATGTCGTCGTAGGCGGCGCCGACTTTGATGTTGAAGTCGTTGTCGCCCCAGCTCAGGTTCAGGCGCGTGCCGCGCGTGGTGTTGTTGCGCTCGTACAAGTCCATGCGCAGGCCAGACAAGCCCTGGCCGCCCTGGTACCAGCCGAAGTTGGCCGGGTCGTTGATGTCCAGATTGGCGCTATAGCTGGGCGGCAGGCCGGGCCGGGTGTTGTCGTAGTTGATCACCGAGTTGGGCGAGCGCGTGGCGAACAGCACCGTCGGCATGTCGCGGTAGAAGGTGCTGTTGGTGGCGTTGAAGTGGGCGTCGATGGTCAGCTTGTCGGTCGGCCGGAACTCGAAACCGGGATTGACGCTGTGGAACTTGGTCTTCTCCTCCATAGGCCGGTATTCCAGCGACCAGAAGGTGTTGGCGAAGATCGCCTTGTTGAGCACGCAACCGACGGTGCAATCGCTGCGGTCGAACTCCATGCCGATCGGAATCACCGTGTTGGCGCGGGTGCCGGCGTTCATCGCCTGGTAGGTCATCTTGTTGCGCTTCTGGGCGGCGACCAGGTCCAGGTAGACGTCCCACTTGTCGTTCGGCTGCCACTGCATGCTCAGCACTTCGCCGATGCGCTTGCGCTCGCCCTCGTACACCAGATGGCGGCCCAGCCGGGCCATCAGCGCGTTGTCGATCTGCTGGATGGTGGCGCCGGGATTGAGCGCGAGCAGCATGGCGCGGTCGATCTGCTTGCCCGGCACCAGGATGGAACGGGCATACTCGGGCAAGTCGTTCAGCGCCAGGCCCGACGGCACCGTGTCCGGCGTCGATTGCGAACCGCCGCCGGTGCTGTTGGGATTGTCGGCGGCATTGGCCTGGAACGACTTCAGCTGGAAATTGCGCATGTCGACCGACTGGAAGCCGTCGGTCTTGTACTTGGTGTCGCCGAAGGCCACGCCGCCCAGCAGGCCGAACTTGCCCCAGGCGTTGCTGGTCCAGGTGTTGCTGATCAGGCCGGAGCCGGTCGCGCCCATCTTGCCGTTCTGCTCGCGGTAATTGCCGCTAAGCGTGAACGCCGAGCGGAAGCCGCTCTTGTCGAACGGCCGCACGCTGCGCATGTTGACGGTGCCGGCGATGCCGCCCTCGATCAGGCTGGCCTGCTGGCTTTTGTAGACGCTGGCGCTGCGGAACAACTCGGACGGCAGGAAGTCCATGTCGACTTCGCGGTTGGCGCTGATCGAGCCGCCCCAGCTGCCGGCCGACGCCGACGCCATCGGCGCGCCGTTGAGCAGCACGCGGGTGAAGGCCGAGCCCATGCCGCGGATGGAAATGTTCAGACCCTCGCCGTCGATCTCGGCGCGGCGCACGGTGACGCCCGGCACGCGGGCCAGCGCGTCGGCGATGTTGGGGTCGGGGAATTTGCCGATGTCTTCGGAGAAGACGGTATCGCTCAGGCCGATATTCTCGCGTTTTTCGTTGGCGGACAGCGCCAGCGAGCTGCGGTAACCGTTGACGACCACGGTGGGCCGGACCGGTTGCTGCGGGTCTTTGTCATCGGCCGCCTCGGCGGGGGCCGGAGTCGGAGCCGATGAGGAGGCCGGCGCGGTGGCCGGTGCCGGAGTGGTCTGCGCATGCGCGCTTGAAATGATGCCTGCGACGAAGGTGGCGGCAATGCGCCCGCCCATACCTGGTCCGCGCCGTGGCGCGCCGATCAACTTACTGTCCATACTGTCTCCTCTACTCGGCATTGCTGCCTGTGGGCTCCGCGCCTTGGGCGCATTATTTTTTGTTTTTCCTCTACCAATCCCTATTACTTTAATAGTCTCGTCACCTCCTAACACGAAAAATGTTATACGCAATCATTTTTGGATATTCTGCTTTTATGACAACGTCGTCAATCGTTTAATTTGGATTAAGTTGCCAAAAAAATACAGTAATCGGGGTGTTTTTCGGCGTATATTCGCGCGCCTGCGATTGCGCAATCATCTCGGCCGGGCGCAGACGGAACTACGCCGCGGTTTGGACGAGCCGGCGTCGCTGTGACACAATGTGTTGTTTATTCCATCACCTCAGGAGACGCCGTGTCCGCACCAACCTTCCCCGCCCAATGGCAAGCCCTCGTCGATCAGGCCGCCACGGCGCTGCGCGCGTTGGCGCTCGACGAATCGGCCAAGGAAAAATTCTGCAACGACCCGCTGCTGCGCGCTTACATGCAAAAGGTCTCGCATCGCTACGTGGCGGGACAGACGATCGCGGAGGCGCTGGCGCGCGTCGAAAGCATCATCGCGCAAGGCCACGCGGCCTCGGTCGAATACATGGGCGAGAGCGTGCGCGACGAAGCCTTCGCGATGGCGGAGACGGAAGTGTTCATGGAGCTGACGCGCGCGGTCGGCCAGCGCAACCTGAACTGCTCGATCTCGCTGGACCTTTCGCATGTGGGTTCGATGGTGGATCTGGAGCTGGGCTACAGGAACCTGCGCCGCGTGGCGCTGGCGGCGGCCGAAATCAACCGCGAAGTGATGATCTCGATGGAGGGCGCCGACCGCGCCGACGACATCTACGCCATCTACGCGCGGCTGCACAAGGAGGACGGCTTGCACAACGTCGGCATCACGGTGCCGGCCAAGCGCCACCGCACCGCGCGCGACTTGCCGGAATTGATGAAGATTCCCGGCCGCATCCGGCTGGTCAAAGGCGCGTTCCTGGAATCGGCGGAGATTTCCTACGACCGCAACAGCCCCGAGCTCGCGGCCGCGTATCGCAAATACGCGGGCGAGCTGCTGCTAAGCGGCCACAAGTGCTCCATCGCCACGCACGACCGCGCGATCCAGGCGGACCTTGGCGAACTGATTCTGAAAGAGCGCGTCGATCCGCGCTGGTACGAATTCGAATCGTTGATCGGCCTGGGCGCCGACAACATCGCCGAACTCAAGGCGCGCGGCTTCCCCACCCGCGAATACGTGGTCTTCGGCGAAGAGCATTTCCTCTACGTGCTCAACCGCATCGCCGAAGAACCGGTGCGGGTGTATCAGGCGATTGTAGATGTGATGGGAACGCCGGCCTGATTCGACGCGTGGGACGGCCATCGCATCATGGCAGGAACTCTAGTCCATCAATGAAGGCGGAATTCGACCAGTGGTGAAATGGCCGCTTCGGCCTCGCGTACCGAGCGGGCTGATGGACGCGCGCCGGCGGCCACGGCCCAGGCCAGGACCCAGTGGCCGGCCGTGATTTCCTCGGCCGCGGTTTTTGCTTGCAGCATGCGAAGGGCAGCCTCGTTCATGCGTTGCACGGCATAGGCTTTGCGGGTATTTTTGATGGGGGCGATAACGATGGATTTCATGGCAAACCTCACTGTGAACATCCTCGTTTTACGCAACGCGCACGAAAATGGATTCAATTCCAGTGAAGAGACCGTTGCCACGGTTCCACGTAGGGCGGATTAGGCGGAACGCCGTAATCGGCCATGGATGAGTCGTTAGCGGCGCATCCATGGCCGATTACGCTGCGCTAATCCGCCCTACGTGTCTCAACGTCAAATTTGACGTCAACGAATGATGCGAGCTTAGAACTGGTCCTCGCTCAACGCCAGCACGCCGGCGCTGCCGTCGATGATCGCGGTGCGCAAGCCCGACGATTGCGACAGGATGTGGTCGGCGAAGAAGCGCGCGGTGGCGATCTTGGCTTTGTAGAAGCCGGCGTCGCCGTCGTTGGCGTCCAGCTTCTGCTGCGCGATCACCGCTGCACGCGCCATCTGCCAACCACCCAGCACGATGCCGGCCAGCTTCAGGTACAGCACGCTGCCCGAGAACACGCCCTTGATGTCGCTCTTCATGTTGGCGACGACATACTCCACCACCGCCTCCAGATCCTTGCTGCCAGCCGACAGCTGCGCCAGGATCGCCTTGAAGTCGGCCGAACCACCTGCGGCCAGCTCCGCTTCCGTCGCGCGCACCTGGGCGATGATGCCCTTGGCGACAGCGCCGCCGTCGCGCACGGTCTTGCGGCCGACCAGATCGTTGGCCTGGATCGCCGTCGTGCCCTCGTAGATCGTCAAGATCTTCGCATCGCGATAGTGCTGCGCCGCGCCGGTTTCTTCGATGAAGCCCATGCCGCCATGAACCTGCACGCCATCGCGCGCGACGTCCTGCGACATCTCGGTCGACCAGCCCTTGATGATCGGCACCAGATACTCGTACACCGCCAGATTGGCCTTGCGCGTTTCCGCGTCGGCATGGCTGTGGGCGACATCGCTGATGCCCGCGCCGACGTAGGCCAGCGCGCGCGCCGCCTCGGTCTGCGAACGCATGTTCATCAACATGCGGCGCACGTCCGGATGATGGATGATCGCCACCGGACCGGCCGAGCCGGCCAGGTCGCGCGACTGAACGCGGTCCTTGGCGAACGCCACCGCCTTTTGATACGCGCGCTCGGCCAGGCCGATTCCCTGCAGGCCGACACCGAAACGCGCCGCGTTCATCATGATGAACATGTATTCCAGGCCGCGATTCTCCTCGCCGACCAGGGTACCGATTGCGCCGCCGTGGTCGCCGAATTGCAGCACGGCGGTCGGGCTGGCCTTGATGCCCAGCTTGTGTTCGAGCGAGACGCAATGGGCGTCGTTGCGCGCACCGATCGAGCCGTCCGCGTTGACCATAAACTTCGGCACGATGAACAGCGAGATACCCTTGACGCCAGCCGGCGCATCCGGCGTGCGCGCCAGCACCAGGTGGACGATGTTCTCGGAAAAATCGTGCTCGCCGTAGGTGATGAAGATCTTGGTGCCGAACACCTTGTAGGTGCCGTCGCCCTGCGGCACGGCGCGGGTGCGCACGGCGGCCAGGTCGGAGCCGGCTTGCGGTTCGGTCAGGTTCATGGTGCCGGTCCATTTGCCCGACACCAGGTTTTCCAGATAGATGGCTTTCTGTTCGTCGCTGCCGGCCGTCAGCAGCGCTTCGATCGCGCCATCCGACAGCAATGGGCACAGCGCGAACGAGATGCTGCCCGCGTTGAGCATTTCGATGCACGGCGTCGCCAACAGCTTGGGCAAGCCCTGGCCGCCGAACTCCACCGGATGCTGCACACCCTGCCAGCCGGCCTCGCCGAACGCCTTGAAGGCCTCCTTGAAGCCCTTGGACGTGGTCACCTGGCCATCGTGCCAATAGCTCGGCTCCTTGTCGCTCGGATGGTTCAACGGCGCGATGACGTTGCTGACGAATTTCGCGTTTTCCTCCAGGATGGCTTCGGCCGTGTCCGGGGTCGCGTCTTCGTTGCCCGGCAGCGCGTTGACGCCGGCCAGGTCCGCCAGTTCGTTCATGACGAACAGCATGTCTTTCAGGGGTGCTTGATAGGGCATCTTATGTCTCCAAGAAAAAAGCCACGGCAATCCGGCGGTGCCGGATCAGCGTGGCTCGGGTGCGCTCAGGCTGTATTAGCCCAGTTCTGCGACCAGTTGCGGCACGATTTCGAACAGATCGCCAACGATGCCGTAGTCGGCCACGGAGAAGATCGGTGCTTCCGGATCTTTATTGATCGCGACGATGGTCTTCGAATCCTTCATGCCGGCCAAGTGCTGGATCGCGCCGGAAATACCGACGGCGATGTACAGGGTCGGCGCGACGATCTTGCCGGTCTGGCCCACTTGCCAGTCGTTCGGCACATAGCCGGCGTCGACCGCTGCGCGCGAGGCGCCCATGGCGGCGTTCAGCTTGTCGGCCAACGGCTCCAGGATCTTGAAGGCGTCGCCCGAACCCATGCCGCGGCCACCGGAAACGATGACTTTGGCGGCGGTCAGTTCCGGACGGTCCGACTTGGCCAGCTCGCGGCCGACAAAGCTCGACTTGCCCGAATCGCCGACGGCGGTGACGGTCTCGGTCGCGGCCGAACCACCGGTGGCGGCGGCGGCGTCGAAGCCGGTCGAGCGCACGGTGATGACCTTGATCTTGTCCGACGATTGCACGTAGGCGATGGCGTTACCGGCGTAGATCGGACGTTCGAAGGTGTCGGGCGAATCGACTTTGGTGATTTCCGAAATCTGCGCCACGTCCAGCTTGGCGGCCACGCGCGGCAGGATGTTCTTGCCGTAGGCGGTGGCCGGAGCCAGGATGTGGCTGTACGAGCCGGCCAGCGCCAGCACCTGCTCGGCGACGTTCTCGGCCAGGCCGTCGGCGAAGTGTGCGGCGTCGGCCACGATGACTTTCGACACGCCGGCGATTTGCGCGGCTGCTGCGGCTGCGGCGCCGGCGTTGGAACCTGCGACCAGCACGTGCACGTCGCCGCCGCACTGGGCGGCTGCGGTCACGGTGTGGAGGGTGCTGCCCTTCAGGCTGGCGTTGTCGTGTTCTGCGATGACTAATGCGACCATGATTGTTCCTTTGTTTAACCCCGGTAAGGCGGGGTCGTACCCCGAGGGGTACGACCCCAGGTTTGGCCTGGGGTTGAAAATGTTTTTAGATGACTTTGGCTTCGGTGCGCAGTTTTGCGACCAGGGTGGCGACGTCCGGGACCTTGATGCCGGCCGAGCGCTTGGCAGGCTCGACGACTTTCAGGGTTTTCAGGCGCGGGGTCACATCGACGCCCAGGTCTTCCGGCTTGGTCACGTCCAGCGGCTTTTTCTTCGCCTTCATGATGTTCGGCAGGGTCACATAGCGCGGCTCGTTCAGGCGCAGGTCGGTGGTGACGATCGCCGGCAGGGTCAGCGCCAGGGTTTCCAGGCCGCCGTCCACTTCGCGGGTGACGGTCACTTTGCCGTCTTCCAGCACCACTTTCGACGCGAACGTCGCTTGCGGCCAACCCAGCAGGGCCGCCAGCATCTGGCCGGTCTGGTTGGAGTCGTCGTCGATCGCCTGCTTGCCCAGGATGATCAGCTGCGGCTGTTCCTTGTCGGCCAGCGCTTTGAGCAGCTTGGCGACGGCCAGCGGCTCGAGCTCGACCGAAGTCTCGACCAGGATGCCGCGATCAGCACCGATCGCCATGCCGGTACGCAGGGTTTCCTGGCACTGGGTCACGCCGCACGACACCGCCACCACTTCGGTGACCTTGCCGGCTTCCTTCAGGCGCATCGCCTCTTCCAGCGCGATTTCATCGAAAGGGTTCATCGACATTTTGACGTTGGCGATATCGACGCCAGTGCCGTCGGACTTGACGCGAACCTTGACGTTATAGTCGACCACGCGTTTGACGGGTACCAAGACTTTCATAGCTGTGCCTTTGGGAAAATGTATAAATGTTCGGGACTAAATGTGGGCTAGATTATATGAGAAATCCACCGCGCACAAGAAATTAAAGCACGATCGTGCGATTTTTCGCTAGTAGGAACCGTCTAAAAATCAGTTTTCCTAGACGGTGGCTCTACAGGGAAGAATGCAACGGGGATGGTTGGCGCTTATTTGCGCTGCATCAAAAAGACGAACTCGCGTCCGGTTTGAACATGGGACAGCAGCGCGTTGCCGGTTTGTTTGGCGAACGCCTGGAAGTCGCGCACAGAACCGGGGTCGGTTGCCATAATACGCAGCACTTCGCCGCTTTGCAGCTCGGACAAGGCTTTTTTAGCCTTAAGAATCGGCAGCGGGCAATTTAAGCCGCGCGCGTCGAGTTCTTTATGGAATTCCATGATTTCGTTTTCAAGTATCGTGTCGGTCATCAAGAACCCGCTGGTTTGTTAAGCACTTTCGCAATACTACTCCAATTTGGGAAGCTTGACGCGCTGCACCAAAATAGTTCATTGCGCGTTGCAAGTTCGCAACGGGAACTTGCGATTTTACAATAAGTCTGCTTAAACAACAGCGGCCCGCGCTTGACACGCGGGCCGCTCAGGTGGTGCATTAGCGCCGTGGTTGCAGGCTGATAGCTACCGCGCTTATTTCGAAGCGCGCTCGCCCACCCACGCCGCCACACCGGCCAGCGCCGCCGGCAAGCCGCTCGGATCGGTACCGCCGGCCTGCGCCATATCGGGGCGACCGCCGCCTTTTCCGCCCACTTGTTGTGCAACGAAGTTCACCAGCTCGCCGGCCTTGACCTTGGAGGTGGCGTCCGCCGTCACGCCGGCGATCAGGCTGACCTTGCCGTCGGCGACGCTCGCCAGCACGATGGCGGCCGTCTTCAGCTTGTCCTTGAGCTTATCCATGGTCTCGCGCAGGCGGGCCACGTCGGCGCCGTCCAGCGTTGCCGCCAGCACCTTGATGCCGTTGACGTCCACCGCTTGCGTGACCAGCTCGTCGCCCTGCCCCGAAGCCAGTTTCGACTTCAGCGCGGCCAGTTCCTTCTCCAGCGCCTTGACGTGGTCCTGCACCTGGCCGATACGCGCGGTCAGTTCTTCAGGATTCGATTTCAGCGCGGCCGCCGCTTCCAGCAGGCGGCGGTTCATCGACTGCACCAGCGCCAGCGCGCCCTCGCCGGTCACCGCTTCGACGCGGCGGATACCGGCGGCGACGCCGCTTTCCGAGATGATCTTGAACAGGCCGATATCGCCGGTGCGCTGCACGTGGACGCCGCCGCACAGCTCTTTCGAGGTGCCGATGTCGAGCACGCGCACTTCGTCGCCGTACTTCTCGCCGAACAGCGCCATCGCGCCATGCTTGACGGCGTCGTCGAACGACATGTGCTGCGCCTTGGTCGCGTGGTTTTCCAGGATCTCTTTATTGACCTTGGCTTCCACTTCGGCGATCTGCTCGGCCGTCAGCGGCGCGTTGTGGCTGAAGTCGAAACGGGTCTTGTCCGCGTCGACCAGCGAGCCCTTTTGCGCCACGTGGCCGCCCAGCACTTCGCGCAGGGCTTTGTGCATCAGGTGGGTCGCCGAGTGGTTGCGGATGGTGCGCGCGCGCTTGCCCTGGTCGACGTCGGCGCTGGCCGCGTCGCCCACTTTGAGCGAACCGGCGGCCAGGGTGCCGTGGTGACCGAACACGTCGGCCTGGATTTTGAGCGTGTCGTCGACGTTGAACGCTGCGGTGCCGGCGCTGATGACACCTTGGTCACCGACCTGGCCGCCCGATTCGGCGTAGAACGGCGTGGTGTCCAGCACCACGATGCCCGACTGGCCGGCCGTCAGTTCCTGCACCGAGGTGCCGCCCGCGTACAGCGCGACGATCTTGGCGGTGGCGTGGCTCAGGTTGTCGTAACCGACGAACTTGTTTTTCTCGCCCGAGTATTCGACCTTGCTGTCCTTGATGGACTTGCCGCCTTTGCGCGACAGTTCCTGGCTTTCCTTCAGGGCGGCGTCATAGCCTTCCTGGTCGAAGCTGATGTTGCGTTCGCGGCAGATGTCGGCCGTCAGGTCCGGTGGGAAGCCGTAGGTTTCGTACAGGGTGAAGGCGGTGGCGCCGTCGATGCCGGTGCTGTCCTTGGCCAGCTGGGCTTCCAGCACTTTCATGCCGGTTTCCAGCGTTTCGCCGAAGCGTTCTTCCTCGGCCTTCAACATTTGCGCGACGCGGTCCTTGGCTTCTTCCAGCTCCGGATAAGCGCCGCCCATCTCGATCGCCAGGTCGGCCACCAGCTTGTAGAAGAACGGCTTGGTCTGGCCCAGCTTGTGGCCGTGGCGCAGCGCGCGGCGGATGATGCGGCGCAGAACGTAGGCGCGGCCTTCGCTGCCCGGAATCACGCCGTCGACGATCATGAACGCCGAAGCGCGGATGTGGTCGGCGATCACGCGCAGCGACTTGTTTTCCAGGTCGGTGGCGCCGGTTTCGCGCGCGGCGGCCTTGATCAGCGCCTGGAACAGGTCGATCTCGTAGTTCGAATGCACGTGCTGCAGCACGGCGGCCAGGCGCTCCATGCCCATGCCGGTATCGACGCACGGCTTCGGCAGTTTGTGCATCACGCCCGCTTCGTCGCGGTTGAACTGCATGAACACCAGGTTCCAGATTTCGATGAAGCGGTCGCCGTCCTCGTCCGGCGAGCCTGGCGGGCCGCCCGGAATATCGGCGCCGTGGTCGTAGAAGATCTCGGTGCACGGGCCGCATGGGCCGGTGTCAGCCATCTGCCAGAAGTTATCCGAAGCGTAACGCGAACCCTTGTTGTCGCCGATGCGGATGATGCGCTCTTTCGGCACGCCCACTTCGTTGGCCCAGATATCGTAGGCCTCGTCGTCTTCCATGTAGACGGTGACGGTCAACTTGTCCGCCGGCAGGCCATAGACCTTGGTCAGCAATTCCCAGGCGAAGTTGATGGCGTCGCGCTTGAAATAGTCGCCGAAGCTGAAGTTGCCCAGCATTTCGAAGAAGGTGTGGTGACGGGCCGTGTAGCCGACGTTTTCCAGATCGTTGTGCTTGCCGCCGGCGCGCACGCAGCGCTGCACGGAGGTGGCGCGGGTGTACGGACGGCTATCGGTGCCGGTGAACACGTCCTTGAATTGCACCATGCCGCTGTTGGTCAGCAGCAAGGTCGGGTCGTTGCCAGGTACCAGGGAGCTGGAACGGACAATCGAATGACCCTTGGATTCAAAAAACTTGAGGAATTTCTCGCGGATTTCAGTTGATTTCATGTCGTGAGCAGGGTAGCTGGCAAATGCAAAGGGTTGATTATATATGACCCCGCCAGGGGAAGGGTTGCCAGGCTGGCTGTCAGGCAAACGTTGGCCCGATCAAATCGATGCGGTCGGTGCAAAAGCCGTCCACGCCCCAGGACAGGATCTCCCTGCCCCGCTCGGGGTCGTTGACGGTGTAGCAAAACAAGCCATAACCGGCGGCCTTGATCGCCCGCGCCAGCTCGGCGGTCAAATGCTTGTGGTTGGTGTGGATGGCGACCGCGCCCAATTCCCGCGCCTGCGCCTGCCAGTCGTCGGGAATCCGGTCCAGCAGGTAGCCGCGCGGCAAGTCCGGGGCGGCGTCGCGGGCGGCCGCCAAGGCGTCGAAGCTGAACGACGACAACAAGGGGACGGCGGCCGGGTCGCCTGCGGCGATCTCGTCGGCGTAGCTGTCGCGGGTCACCCTGGCCACCCAGCGGCCCGTTTCCACTTCAAAACCGTCGGCCGGCTTGATTTCCACGTTCATCCAGATGCGCTGGGCCTGGCAGTAGTCGATGAACTGCGTGTAGTACGGCACCGGTTCGTCCTTGAACTGCTGGCCGAACCAGGCGCCCGCGTCCATCGAGGCCAGGTCGACGGCGTCCGTCTCCGGCACGCTGCCCCGCCCGGCCACCGTGCGGCCGAAGTCGGCGTCGTGCATCACCATGCCGATGCCGTCGCGCGACAGCATCACGTCGAACTCGACGGCATGGAAGCCGTAGGCCAGGCCGGCGCGCAGGCCGGCGACGGTGTTTTCCGGCGCCAGCGTCCCGCCGCCGCGATGTGCAACAATTTTAGGATACGGCCACATAGCTCTGCCTCCAGCGGAAAATATTTGTTATAAAACCAACTCCCACCCTATCACGAATGCTGCGCAGACACTACACTGGCGGCCTGATAGGATTACTCAAAAGGTTAGACATATCATGACAGCTCAAAAAGCGTTAAGCCACATCCGCGTGCTCGATCTGAGCCGGGTATTGGCCGGACCGTGGTGCTCGCAGAATCTGGCCGACCTGGGCGCCGACGTCATCAAGATCGAACGTCCCGGCGCCGGCGACGACACGCGCGCCTGGGGTCCGCCCTACGCCAGGGACGCCGACGGCAACGACACCACCGAGGCCGCCTACTACCTGGCCGCCAACCGCGGCAAGCGCTCGGTGACGATGGACATCGCCAGCGCCGAGGGCCAGGCGCTGCTGCGCGAGCTGGTCAAGCATTGCGACGTGGTGCTGGAGAACTACAAGGTCGGCCAGCTCAAACGCTACGGCCTCGATTACGACTCGCTCCAGGCGATCAAGCCGGACCTGGTCTATTGCTCGGTGACCGGTTTCGGCCAGGACGGCCCGTACGCGCACCGCGCCGGCTACGACTTCCTGATCCAGGGCATGGGCGGGCTGATGTCGGTGACCGGCGAGCGCGACGACCTGCCCGGCGGCGGCCCGCAAAAAGCCGGCGTTGCGCTGACCGACCTGATGACCGGCATGTACGCCACCATCGCCATCCTCGCCGCGCTGACCCAGCGCGACCGCGACGGCGGCGGCCAGTACATCGACATGGCGCTGCTCGACGTGCAGGTGGCGATGCTGGCCAACATGGGCAGCAACTACCTGAACAGCGGCAAGCCGCCCAAGCGCTGGGGCAACGCGCATCCGAACATCGTGCCGTATCAAACCTTCGCCTGCTCGGACGGCTACATCATCGTCGCCACCGGCAACGACGGCCAGTATCAAAAGTTTGTCGAAGTGGGCGGGCGCGGCGACCTGGCCTTCCACGAGCGCTACGCCACCAATCCGCTGCGCGTGAAAAACCGCGACGAGCTGGTGCCGCTGCTGGCCGCCATGGTGCTGGCGCACAGCCGCGATTTCTGGATCGATAAACTGGAAGCGGTCGGCGTGCCCTGCGGCCCGATCAACAACCTCGACGATGTCTATAAAAATCCGCAGGTGCTGGCGCGCGAACTGGTGATGGAAGTGCCGCACCCGACCGCCGGTAGGGTCAAGCTGGTGCGCAGCCCGATGCGCATGTCCGGCGCGCCGGCCGACGACGCGTCGACCCTGCCACCGCCGCTGCTGGGCCAGCACACCGACGAGGTGCTGCGCGATTTGCTCGGCCACAGCGACGCTGACATCACCACCTTGCGCAACAAAGGAGTTCTTTAAGCATGAGCAGTAACGTCACTTTGGAAGAAATTACCGGTCACAACTTCGAAGCCTTCATGGAGATGGAGCTGCCCGACCACCAGCGCGATTTCATCGCCAGCAATGCCTTCTCGATCGCGCAGGCCAAGTTCTACGCCGATTACATCCCGCGCGGCATCTACTGCGACGGCGAGCCGGCCGGCTTCCTGCTGTACGACCGCCAGTCGAACGACAATCCGGGCGAGTATGGCATCTACCGCTTCATGGTGGATTTCCCCCGCCAGGGCAAAGGCATCGGCCGACGCGCGATGGCACTGCTGCTCGACGAGCTCAAGGCCAAGCCGGACGTCAAGCTGATCACGATCTGCTACAAGCCTGGCAACGTCGCCGCGCGCACGTTCTACCAAAGCTTCGGCTTCGAGGAAACCGGCCTCGACGAGATCGGCGAGATGATCGCGGTGATACGGGTAGCCTGAAAAAACCGTGTAGACACGTAGGGCGGATTAGCGCAGCGTAATCGGCCATTCCTGCGCCGCCGACGGCACATGCATGGCCGATTACGCCTTCGGCTAATCCGCCCTACGTGGAACACGGCGGTTCGTGCGCCCCGGGCCTCTTCACATCAACGCATCCCGCTTCAACTCCATGATCTGGCTGTGCATGTACGTGACCGAGCCCTTCATCTGCGCGGACAACTGCGGAATGTTGACGCACACCCGCTTGGCGCGCTCGGCCATCAACTCCATATCGCGGATCAATTTGTGGATGCGCTGGGCGTCCTGCGACAGCAAGACTTCGCGCGCCGTGTCCGACAGCCGGTCCACGCGCTGGATACTGTCGCGCAGCTCGCTCGGAAGATTGGGCTCGGCGGAACTCGCCTGCGCCGCCTGCCCTATCGCTTGCTCTAGTAAATGAAACCGGTACCCGATGTCGTTCGTTTGCAGCATGGTAACTCCTCCCCTGTAGGATCAGGCACAGGCGTGCCAGTGCAGATTCGACCCTCGGGCATACCGCCAGTTGCAGGCCCCGCGACCGCTCATTGACGCAGGTCAGAGCGCCATCGAAATCACCACCCTAGCCGGATGAGCCAGCTGTGCTACGCACGCCCGGCCGCATCTGTTAGTATTAATTAACAAAGCCCGCCCCTCCAGAACGGACATGGACAGTCACCAGTATTCCGCACACCTCCGCGACACCGAACCCCAGCCGTTGGAGCATTTTTTCGCCGACAGTCCCTACTTCGCTTTTTCGATCGACGAGGCTGGCGACCTGCTGTGGTTCAACGACCACACCCGCTCGGCGCTAGGCCCCATCGCCGACGAGGCGCCGGCCGCTTCGCTATACGCGACCTGGTCGGTGCCCATGCTCAAGGACGAGGCGCTGCCGACGGCGCGCGCGCGCGGCTACTGGCGCGGCGAACTGGAGCTGGTCGGCGCCGGCGGCGTGCCGCACATGGTCACGCAGACGGTGGAATGGCGCCGCGCCACGCCGCAGCAACCGGGCCACTACCTGTGCCTGTCGTACCCGCTCGACGACTACGACGTGTTCGAGTCGCGGCTGCGCTTCAAGCACCTGTTCGAAGCCCATCCGCAACCGATGTGGGTGTATGACTTGCAAACGCTACAGTTCCTGGTCGTCAACGCCGCCGCCGTGGCCCACTACGGCTACACGGAGGCCGAATTCCTGCAGATGACGATCAAGGACATCCGCCCGCCCGAACAGCTCGAACGTCTCGCGCGCAACCTGGCCGCCGCGCCCGGCAAAGGGGCCGAGCGCGCCGGCAGCTGGACCCACATCAAGCGCGACGGCAGCCATATCGAAGTGGAGATCTCGTCGCATTCGGTGACCATCGCCGGCCATCCATCGCGCTTCGTCGTCGTCCACGACGTCACCGAACAATTGCAGATGGCGGCGGAACTGCACGCCTCGCGCGAGCTGAAAAACCTGGTCATCAACCAGATCCCGCACCAGATTTTCTGGAAGGGACTCGACGGCAACTATCTCGGCGGCAACGAAGTGTTCGCGCGCGCCGCCGGACTCGCTAGTACGACGCAAGTGTCCGGCAAGCGCGACGAGCAAATGCCGTGGGCGCACAACGCCGAGGCCATCCGTGCCGAGGATGCCGCCATCGTCGCCAGCGGCCGGCCGCAGCTGGACTACCAGGACCACATGACCTTGGCCGATGGCTCGGTGCACTGGTTCCTGATCAGCAAGCTGCCGTTCCACGACCAGTACGGCAACATCATCGGCGTGCTGGGCATGATCGAGGACATCACCGAGCGCAAACAGAACGAGATGATGCTGCAATTGCGCGGCCGCGCGCTCGACGCCAGCGTCAACGCCATCGTCATCACCGCCCACGGCCCGGACGGCGACCTGATCGAGTACGCCAACCCGGCCTTCGCCCGCCTGTTCGGCCACAGCGACGCGGACGCCAACGGCCGGCGCCTGGAACTGATGCTCGGCCACGACCAGCACAGCGACGACGGCGAGGCGCTGCGCGCGGCACTGCAATCGCGCCAGGAGGTGACGTTGCTGATGGGCGCGCAGCATCGCGACGGCATGCCGCTGTGGACCCAGCTGCACCTGGCGCCGGTGCACACCGGCGCGGAGATCACCCACCACGTCTGCGTGCTCACCGACCTGACCGAAACCATCAACTACCAGGAACAGCTGGAGCACCAGGCCAGCCACGACGCGCTGACCGGCCTGCCCAACCGCGCCCTGTTCGGCGACCGCATGGCGCAGGCCATCAGCTACGCCCAACGCTACGGCCACGGCGTGTGGGTCGCGTTCATCGACCTCGACAACTTCAAGCTGGTCAACGACAGCGAAGGCCACCAGGCCGGCGACGAGCTGCTGTGCACCATCGGCGCGCGCCTGAGCGCCTGCCTCGACACGAGCGACACCGTCGCCCGGCTCGGCGGCGACGAATTCCTGCTGCTGATGCCGGACGCCGACGGCCGCGCCATGTCCATCCTGCTCGAGCGCGTGCTCGACGCCGTCAGCGCGCCGGTCGCGCTGGGCAAGCAATTGTTCACGGTCACCTGCAGCATCGGCGTCAGCGTCTACCCCAACGATGGCGCCGAGCCGCAGCAACTGCTCAAGCACGCCGACATCGCCATGTACCGCGCCAAGGAGGCCGGCCGCAACCAGATCCAGTTCTACGAGGCGGCCATGCACACCCGCATCGCCGAGCGCACGATGATCGAGGCCGAGCTGCGCCACGCGCTGCCGCGCAACGAGCTCAGTTTGCAGTACCAGCCCAAGGTCGATTTGCGCAGCGGCGCCGTGGTGGGCATGGAGGCGCTGCTGCGCTGGCGCCATCCGACGATGGGCATGGTGTCGCCGGCGCGCTTCATCGGCGTGGCCGAGGAGACCGGCATGATCGTGGCGATCGGCCGCTGGGTGCTGCGCGCCGCCTGCGCGCAGAACAAGGCCTGGCAAGCGGCCGGGCTAACGCCGTTGCGGGTGGCCGTCAACCTGTCGGCGCGCCAGTTCCGCGATCCGGCGCTGACCGGCGAGATCCTGGCGGCCCTGTCGGACAGCGGCCTGGAGGCGCAATACCTGGAGCTGGAGCTGACCGAGAGCCTGATGATGCACAACGTCGGCGAGGCGGTGGCGGTGGTCGAGCAGCTCAAGCGGCTCGGCATTGCGCTGTCGATCGACGACTTCGGCACCGGCTATTCGAGCCTGGCCTACCTGAAGCAATTCCCGGTCGACTACCTGAAGATCGACCAGTCGTTCACGCGCGAGATGCTGACCGAGCCGAAGGTGGCCGCGATCGTGCGCTCGGTGCTGGCGCTCGGCCATAGCCTTGGGTTCAAGGTGATTGCCGAGGGCGTCGAAACCGAGGCGCAACTGGCCTACCTGCGGCGCCATGGCTGCGACGAGATGCAGGGTTACTTCTTCAGCCGGCCGCTGCTGCCGGGCGACTTCGCCGAGCTGCTGCGGCAGGAGCGCGCCCTGGCGCCGCAGCTGAGCGCGGTGCAGCGCCAACAACAAACCTTGCTGCTGCTGGACGACGAATCGTCGATCCGCTCGTCGCTGAAAAGGCTGTTCCGCGTCGACGGCTACCATATCCTCAGCGCCGAGACGGCCGAGCAGGCATTCGACATGCTGGCCATGAACGAGGTGCAGGTGGTCATCAGCGACCAGCGCATGCCGGGCATGAACGGCACCGAGTTCCTCAGCCGGGTCAAGAACATGTACCCGGGCACGATACGCATCATCCTGTCCGGCTACGCCGATCTGGAATCGGTGCTCAACGCCATCAACCGGGGCGAGATCTACCGCTTCTACACCAAGCCGTGGGACGACCAGACCTTGCGCGACAACATACAGGAAGCCTTCGAATACCACCGGCTGCTGCATGCCGATTTGGGAAAGGTATGATAAGGTATTACTTATCACTAACGCACAGGGAGCGCTCTTATGGCCGCTGCTATTGCCCGCCCAATGTCGGTCAAGCTTGACCCGGATACCCGCGCCCGTCTTGAACACCTGGCGCAATCGCGCCGCAGGACTCCGCACTGGATGTTGCGCGAGGCCATCGCACAGTATGTCGAGCGTGAGGAAAAGCGCGAAACATTCAAACAAGATACGTTAAAGGCGTGGGAGGAGTATCAAACCGCCGGGTTGCATGTCACCGCCGACCAGGCCGACGCCTGGCTGGCGCAGCTGGCCGATGGAAACGACATCGATCCGCCTGAATGTCACGACTGATCTGGTCGCCGCGCGCGTTGCGTGACGTCCAGCGACGTTATCGTTTTCTGGCGGGTAACAATCCGGGCGCCGCGACGCGCGCCGTGCACGCCATCAGACACGGCGTCACGATGCTTGGGCATCGTCCAGAAATTGGGCGGCCGGTTGAGGACATGGAGGAAGCGTTCAGGGAATGGTCAATTGATTTTGGCGACAGTGGCTATGTAGCGCGCTACCGAGTCGAACCCGATACCGATACCGTCGTAATCTTGGCGGTACGTCATCAGAAAGAAGCGGGCCAGTAAACGCTGCATCGCCGTGCGCGAAGCGCGGGATTAGACCATCGGGATCGCGCGGCGATACTTGCGATTGAGTTGCAATTAAGATAAATCGCAGTCTACGGCACGGCTACAATGCCGACCATGACATTACACCGCCAAGACCGTTGGCCTGGCTTGCTGATGACCGGCGTGGCGCACGTCGCGGCCCTTTATTTCCTCTTGCAAAGCCAGCTTATGACGGATACGCCTCGCGCGCCGCGCGACGCGATTCAATGGCTGCTGCCTTGGCCGAAAGTGGAAGCTCAGAGTGTGGCGCCACCGCAGGCGCCCCGCGTCAAAAGGCAACCCGCCGCGCACCGACGAATTTCGCCAAGTGCCGAACCCGAGCCGGCAGCGCCAATGGCGGTGAGCGCGGGCGCACCAGCGCCAGCTCCCTACGATCCCTTCGCACCAACACCGGCCGGGCCACAGCCGCCCAACACCGACAGCATGCTGGCGCAGGCCAAGCGCGACGCCGGCAAGATCGACAAGGAGTTGCGCAAGACCTTCCCCATCGCCGAACCGCTGCCGCCGCCCGACAGCAAACAGGCCAGGCTGCAACGCGGGTTCGACGCCGCCCGCGAGGCGGTGCCGCCGAAGTGGTATCAGGGTGCCAGAATGGTGGAACTCAGCACGCCGGACGGCGAAAACAAGACCCGTACCTACAAGATCATCACCGCCCTGCTGACCTACTGCATTAACATCTATCCGGACGGCAGGAAGAGCTACACCGAGTGTCCGCGTTGATTATTTTTCCGCCGCGCCCAGCGGCGCCAGACGCCGCAGGCGTAGCGCCACCGCCATCGCCAGCAACAGCGCCAGGCCCAACACCACCACCACGCCGGGCCAGCCGTCGCGGCCCCACATGACGCCGGTGGCCGAACCGATCACGCTCGAACCAAGGTAATAGAAGAACAGGTACAGCGCCGACGCCAGCGCCTTGCCGGTGGTCGCGCGCCGTCCGACCCAGCTGCTGGCGACCGAGTGCGTGGCGAAGAAACCGTAGGTGAACAGGGCCACGCCGGCCACGATCAACGGCAGCCAGTTGGACAAGGTCAGCAACAAGCCGACGATCATGATGGCCATCACCGCCCACAGCACATGGCGGCGGCCGAAGCGGTCGGCCAGGCGCCCGGCCCAGACCGAGCTGTAGATCCCCAGCAGATACAGGAACGACACGGCGCCGACCAGGCTATGGTTCAAGCCGAACGGCGCGCCCAGCAGGCGATAGCCGATGTAGTTGTACAGGCTGACGAACGCGCCCATCAGCAGGAAGGCCAGCGCGAACAGCCACGGCATGCCCGGATCGGACAAATGAAGTTTGAAACCGGAGGCCATCGAGCGCACGCCGCCGCCGGAGGGCACGAAATGACGCGAGGCCGGCAGGCTGCGCCAGAATTCCCACGCCGCCAGCACGCCGGCCACCCCGACCGCGCCTATCGCCAGCCGCCACGAAAAATGGTCGCTCAGCACCGACGTGATGACCCGCCCGGCCATGCCGCCGAAGGCGCTGCCGCTGATGTATAGGCCCATCGACAGCCCCAGCGAGGTCGGCTCGATCTCCTCGCCGAGATACGCCATGGCGATGGCCGGCATGCCGCCCAGCGCGACGCCCAGCAACGCGCGCATCGCCAGCAGTTGCGGATAGCTGTGGGCGAAGGCGCTCAGTATCGTCATCAGCGCGGCGATCGCCATCGCCGCCACCATCAGCGGCTTGCGGCCGAGGCGTTCGGACATCGCGCTCGACGCCACCAGCGACAGGGCCAGCGCGGCGGTCGAGACCGACAACACCATGCTGCTCTGCGCGGCGCTCAGGGCGAATTCGTGCGACAGCAAGGGCATCAGCGGCTGCACGCAGTACAGCAGCGCGAAACAGGAAAAGCCGCCGAAGAACATGGCGCGGTTGCTGCGCTTGAATTCCGCGCTGCCGGCGGCGATACGTGCCGTTGGGGCGTACGGTACCGGTGGGATGGGTAGAGAGGATGCCGAAGCTGTGCTTGAAGACATGTTGGTGTTCCGATGCAAAACTCGATGAGGTCATCTTAGGATTGCACTGTACGACTGTCCAATATATATTTAAGGCGTTAGTCATACTTTAAAAAGATAACAAAAAAGGAGCCTCGGCTTTGGAATTACGTCATTTGCGCTACTTCGTCGCCGTCGCCGAGGAGCTGAGCTTTACCCGCGCCGCCGAGCGCCTGCACATCGGCCAGCCGCCGCTGAGCCACCAGATCCAGATGCTGGAAGCCGAAGTGGGCGCTCAGTTACTGGAACGCAGCAAGCGCTGGGTGCGCCTGACGGAAGCGGGAAAACTGTTCCTGGACGATGCGCGCCGCGTGCTGTCGCTGTCGGAGCAGGCGGTGCAGACGGCGCGCCGGGCCGAGCGTGGCGAGGCTGGCGAATTGCGGGTCGGCTTCACGTTTTCGACGCCGCTGACGCCGCTGTTCGCAACCGTCATCAACCGTTACCGCCAGCGCTATCCGGGCGTCACCTTGACCTTGCATGAGCGATCGACCTTGGCGCAGATCAACGCGCTGGCCAGCCGCGAGCTCGATCTGGGGCTGGTGCGGCCGCCGGAGTCGACGCTGCCCGAAGCGGTGATGACAACGGAGTTGCGGCGCGATCCGCTGGTGATGGTGCTGCCGGAGGAGCATCCGTTGGCGGCCAGGGAAACCTTGCGGATCAGCGATCTGGAGGGGCAGCCGCTGGTGATGTATCCGAAGACGGCCGGCACCGGCATCCACCCGCAGATTTTCCGGCTGTGCCGTGCGGCCGGGTTCGAGCCGACCATCGCGATGGAGGCCGGCGAGGCGTCGACGATGGCGGGGCTGGTGGCGGCGGGGTTCGGGATCGCGGTGCTGCCGAGTTCGTTCGACATCATCCGCTTGAGCGGGGTGCTGTACCGGCCGCTGGCCGACAAGGACGCCACCACCGCCCTGCTGCTGGCGCAGCGAAAAGATGAGATATCGCCGCTGGTGGCGGCGTTCAGGGCGATCGCGCTGGAGGCGGCGAAAGCATGACTAGCCGCTGTAGCAGTCGTTCGACTGATACAGCATGTGCTTGTACCTGACCGCTTGTGCCTTGTCCCGCCCGCGCCGCGCTTCTAGACTGGGAGCCTTCTCCACGTTGCGACTCCACACCATGACCGAACTCCTGCCCCTGATGAGCTATTGCTTTGTGATGTCCGCCACGCCCGGGCCGAACAACGTCATGCTGGCCACCACCGGCGCCAACTTCGGCTATCGGGGCGCGCTGCCGGTGATCCTCGGCATCCAGGTCGGCATCTTTGTGCAGACCATGCTCATGTGCGTGGGGCTGGGCAGCGTGTTCATCGCCTACCCGATGGCGCAGCAGGTGTTGCGGATCGCGGGCGCGCTATACCTGATGTTTTTGGCGTGGAAGCTTGCCGGCGCCTCGGTGGCGGGAGCCGGCGCACCGAAGGCCGTATCGTTTGCGCAGGCGGCGCTGTTCCAGGCGCTGAACCCCAAGAGCTGGCTCAAGGCGATCACCATGGCGTCGGTCTTCATGCCTTCGCAGAGCAATATGCTGGCCGGCGCGCTGCTCGTGTCCGTGGTCGGCACCGTGGTGGGCACGCCGTGCAACGCCATGTGGGCGCTGTTTGGCGTCTCGATCCGCAGCGTGTTGAAACCGCCACGCAACCAGCGCCTATTCAATCTGGCGATGGGCGCCATCCTGCTGGTCCTCGCCGTGACGTTTTTACGCTAGACTTCCACCCATGTTCGCCATCGACCGCTCCTCGCCCATCGCCCTGTCCAGGCAGATCGAGGCCGCATTGCGCCAGCAGATCGCGCAACGCGTCCTGCCTGGCGGGACCAGGCTGCCGTCGATCCGCCAGCTCGCCATGCAGCTGGCGGTCAGCACGAACACCGTGGTGGTGGCTTACGACAGACTGGTGGCAGCGGGCGTCATCGATACGCACGGCACGGCGGGCTTCTTCGTCTGCGCACCAACCGACGCCAGCCGCGCCGTTCCCGACGAGGTGGCGCTGGAAGCGGGCCAGGAGCAGGAGCCGGTCTGGCTGATCCAGCAAGTGAACGACCAGCGGCCGGGCGTGCTGCTGGCCAGCAGCGGCGCCCTGCCCCCCACCTGGCTGCAGGATGCGCTGCCGGCCGCCGCCGTGCAACGCGGCCTGGCGCGGAGCGCGGCTGGCATGGCCTCGCGTTGTCCGCCCCAAGGGCTGGCCGAGCTGCGCGAGCAGATCGCCCTGCTGTTGCGCGGCATCGGCATCGCTGCGGACGCCAGCCACATCCTCACCACGTTCGGGGCCACCCATGCAATCGATCTGATCTGCCGCACGTTTCTACAGCCCGGCGATACGGTGCTGGTGGAAGATCCCGGATATTTCCTGATGTTCGGCAGGCTGCGCCAGGACGGCGCGCGCCTGGTGCCCATCAAGCGCCGCCCCGACGGCCTCGACCTGGACGAACTGGAAGCCGCCTGTCGCGCGCACCGTCCGCGCCTGCTGTTCGTGCAGACGGCTTTGCACAATCCCACCGGGTGGAGCAGCAGCGCCGCCAACCTGCACAAGGTGCTGATCATGGCGCAGCAGTATGGCTTTCTGATCGCCGAGGACGACGTGCACGGCCATTTCCAGCAGGGTCACAGCACGCGGCTGGCTTCGCTGGCCGAACTGGACGGCGTGATCTACTACTCCAGCCTGTGCAAGGCGCTCAGCCCGGCCTTGCGCATGGGCTACCTGGCCGCCGCGCCCGCCCTGCTCAAGCCACTGATGCGCACCAAGATCCACGCCATCATGACCTTGCCCGCGCTGAACGAATACATTCTGCTGGAAGTGCTCAAGGCCGGCAACCTGCGCAAGCACCTGGAGCGGCTGCAACGCAAGATCATGGTGGCGCGCAACGCCAGCGCGCTGCAACTGAACGCGGCAGGCGTAGTGTTCGAGCAGCCCGGCGACGCCGGCATTTTCCTGTGGGGCTCCATCCCCGAGGGGGTGGACGTGGACTTGCTGGTGCAGGATGCCTACCGCAACAAGATCCTGCTGATGCGCGGCGCGGCGTTCTCGGCCAACGACACGCCCGACCAGCATATCCGCTTCAACGTCGCCTTCAGCCAGCATCCCCGCGTGAGCGCCTATCTCGAAGAACGCCTGCGCGCGGTGGCGGACGCGCGCTCAAGCCTGGCGCGCGCCAGCCTTTGCCAGGTCAAGCCGGGCCGGTAAAAATCATGAGTAGTCGGCGTCCAATTCGGAGCCGGCATAGTTCTCCAACTCGGCGAACAAGGTCTTCATCGCGGTGCGGCCCTTGATATGCTGAATCACGGTACAGGTCTGGCGATAACTCTCGATCCGGTCCAACAACACCGGATGATGCTGCACCGGCACCTTGGCCACCAGCGCCGCCCAACCTTCCTCGTAATCGGGCTTGTTCTTGCGCACCGATTTGACGAACCGCTCGAACTCTTTCTGCCCGGTGCGCGCCACCACCCTGCCCCCGCCCTCGATCGCGAAGATGATCGCCAGCGCGATCACGCCCTCGGCATTCAAATCCGTATCGCTGACCGGGCCCTCGGTGTTGTGGCGGCGCAGCCAACCCGCCAGGCGCACGATCGCCTGCACTTCCTTGCGCTGCTTCAGCATGACCGAATACCGATCCCCGCCGTTCCAGTTCTGGTTCGGGTCGGTCTGGCACAGCTCGATGAACAGATCGCGCAAGCGCCGCGCCGAATACACCGGATCGGTATCGTACTCGCCGACCAGGGTATCCTCCGGCAAGGCCGACAATTCCTTGATCATGCGGAAGCCGATCTGGAACGCGTGCTCGGCACCGTGCTCGATCAGGTAGTCGAGCGCCGCCAGATCCGTGTCGTTCGGGATCACGTGGTCGAGCCCCAGCGACACGCCGCCCACCGTCAGCTGCAGCGCCTTCTGGATGCCCTCGGCGGTGCGGTCGTTGGTGAACTTCTCGGCCACCATCGCCGTGATGCCGGTCAACTCGTCGGCCAGCGCATAGGCGGCCTCGTCATCGGGATGGGTCGCCAGTTGCTGGATCGCCCGCGTCAGGCGCGGCAAATTCTCTACTACTAGTGCTGGCAGCATCGCTTCGGTATCCTTCGAAGATTCCATCAAGAGAAGATGCCGGTGCCGACGCTGCGGCGCGACCCCGCCTTGGCGCTGCGCGTCGACGGTACCTGCTTGCGCAAGCGGTACAGCAATTCCTTGGTCGAACGCTGCAGGAAGGTCGGTTCGTCGTCCGGGTCGTCGCTGAACTCGGCGTCGGCCAGGTCGGCGCTGTGGCGGAACTCGGGGAACAGCTCGAACAGCGAGCGGTCCCAGCCGTCCTCCGACGCTTGCGCCAAGGCGATCGCCAGCGGCACGACGTCGTTGTCGGACGAGGTCTGGCCGGTCAGATATGGCCCCTTGGCGATGATCTCGCCGGCCACCTCCAGGATTTCCTTCGGCGCCATCGAGAACAGGATGGCGAAGATGGTGGCGCCGTGGTCGGTCGCCGACGCGGCCTGCAGCAGCTCGCTGCGGCGCTCCTCGTCGTCGGTCGAGAACACCACGCCGTGCACGTGCGCGAACAGCGATTCGGCGATGCGCTCCGGGTCGTCCTCGATCAGGTCGTCCTGCCAGGTCGCGGCGAAGAAGGCCAGGCTGTCGGCCCAGGCCTTGGGCGGCACCAGCAGGGTCGCCAGCGACATCTTGCCGCCGTCGAAACCGGCCATGTGCAGCGCCGTCACTTGCGGCGGGATGTTGCTCAATACTTCCACCACCGCCAGGTCGCCGAACTGGTCGGCCGCTTCGGCGAAGGCTAGTTCGGCGTGGCCCAGCGAGCCGGCCAGCACCAGTTCGGTCACTTGCTTGCTCAGCGCGGGCAGATTGCTTTTGTTTTCGTCGGACATGGTTTAATCCTCCTTGTCGAACATTTGGGCGAAGTCGTCGGTCGCGTTGTCTTCATCCTCGATATCGTCGCCGTCGTCGTTGGCCGACAGTTGTTCCAGCGATTGGTCGTCGTCGTCCCACTTGCGCGGATGCTTGAACAGGAAGGCGGTGATGATGGCCTGGCGCGCCAGTTCCGGCAGGTTTTCTTGCAGCGCCGCGTACATCTGTTGCGCCGCCTCGCCTTTGCACGAGGCCATCGCGAAGACGCGGGCCGGGTCGCCGAACTCGTAGTCCTGGGCTTCGGCCAGCAGGCCTTTGGGGTCGCTGAACTCGATGTGGTCGACCAGGGCGAAGGCCAGCATGTTGACATCCTCGATGCCGCCGCCGCTGGCGTACTCGGACACCAGCGCGTCGATCATGCGCTGGTAGTTCTTGCGGTCGGGCGGATCGCCCAGAATGCCTTCGATCTGGCCTTCCAGTTCGCGCGATTGATAGGCGAATTCGGGGTGTACTTTTCTCATTGCTTGCTTTCGTTTTTCTTGCTGTCTATATATTTGAGCCGCTGGCGGCGCTTGGCGGATTACGGCGTGCCGCCTAATCCGCCCTACGTGTTTCCGTGGTCACGCTGGCGGCAGGACGGTGCCGTGCAGATTGAACACCGAGCGCCATAACTGGTACGCTTCGGCTTCCGAATCGATGATGATGCGGTGGTTGACGCTTTGGTTGTATTCCTCGCGCTTGACCGGGTCCGACAGGATCTCGTAGGCTTTGGTGATGCTTTTGAAGCGCGCCTCGGCGCCGGGCGCCTGGTTGCGGTCCGGGTGGAAGCGCATCGCCAGCGAACGGTATATCTTTTTGATCTCGTCTTCGGTGGCGTTGGGCGCGATCCCCAGCGTGTTGTAGTGATTTTCCATTTTGGAAACTCCGCGGCCATGTGCCGAAACAATTAAAGGCGAATTATACCCGTCGCACCAGCAGCTATCCCGGCCGGGCCGCCGCGTCGCAGCATTTCCCCTCAGCCCACGGAGGGGATACGGTAAAATGCCCTTTACACGAACTCTTGCAAAGCCCACTTTTCAGATGAGCAACGAAAAAAACAGCCCCGCACCCGCCCTGCCTTCGAATTTCCTGCGCGCGATCGTGGAACACGATCTGGCCGCCGGCGCCCATGTGCGCGAAGGCATGCCCAGCGTCATCACCCGCTTCCCGCCGGAGCCGAACGGCTACCTGCACATCGGCCACGCCAAGTCGATTTGCGTCAACTTCGGCCTGGCGCGCGACTACCAGGGCCGCTGCAACCTGCGCTTCGACGACACCAACCCGGCCAAGGAAGAGCAGGAATACGTCGACACCATTATCGACAGCGTCAAGTGGCTGGGGTTCAACTACGACTACCCGACACCGGACGGCGGCGTCGAGCACCACCTGCACTACGCCAGCGACTACTTCGACCAGCTGTACGCGATGGCCGAGTACCTGATCGGCAAGGGCTACGCCTACGTGGACAGCCAGTCGGCCGAGGATATGGCGGCCAATCGCGGCAATTTCAACACGCCGGGCAAGAATTCGCCGTTCCGCGACCGTCCGCGCGAGGAATCGCTGAAGATCTTCCGCGACATGAAAGCCGGCAAATACGCCGACGGCGAGCACATCCTGCGCGCCAAGATCAGCGAGGACGCGATGTCCTCGCCGAACATGAACATGCGCGACCCGGCCATCTACCGCATCCGCCACGCGCACCACGTGCGCACCGGCGACGCCTGGTGCATCTACCCGATGTACGACTACACGCATCCGATCTCGGACGCGCTGGAAAACATCACCCATTCGCTGTGCACGCTGGAATTCCAGGATCACCGCCCGTTCTACGACTGGCTGCTGGAAACCCTGGCCGAGGGCGGCTTCTTCACCTTGCCGCTGCCGCGCCAGTACGAGTTCTCGCGCCTGAACCTGACGTACGTGGTCACCAGCAAGCGCAAGCTGCGCCAGCTGGTCGAGGACGGCATCGTCAGCGGCTGGGACGATCCGCGCATGCCGACCATCGTCGGCCTGCGCCGGCGCGGCTACACGCCGGAGGCGATCCAGCTGTTCTGCGAGCGCATCGGCGTGACCAAGTCCGACGGTTGGATCGACATGAGCACCCTGGAAGGCTGCCTGCGCGAGGATCTCGATCCGAAGGCGCCGCGCGCCACCGCCGTGCTGCGTCCGCTCAAGCTGATCATCGACAACTATCCCGAAGGCCAGAGCGAGGAATGCACGTCGCCGGTCCACCCGCACCACCCGGAAATGGGCGTGCGCACCTTCCCGATCACGCGCGAGCTGTGGATCGAGGAAGAGGACTTCATGGAAGTGCCGAGCAAGGGCTATTTCCGCTACTACCCGCCGATCGACGACAAGCCGGGCAGCCGCGTGCGCCTGCGCCACGGTTACGTGACCGAGTGCACCGGGTTCGACAAGGATGAAAACGGCAAAGTCGTCGCCGTCCACGTCAATTACTTCCCGGACTCCAAATCGGGCACCCCTGGTTCGGACAACTACAAGGTCAAGGGCAACATCCACTGGGTGTCCGCCGCCACCGCGCTGCAGGCCGAGGTGCGCCTGTTCGACCGCCTGTTCACCGACGCCCAGCCGGACGCCGGCGGCAAGGAATTCCTGTCGCTGCTCAATCCGAACGCCAAGGAAGTGGTCACCGCCTATCTGGAGCCGGGCATGAGCGCCGCCCAGGCGGACCAGCGCTTCCAGTTTGAGCGGCACGGCTACTTCGTCGCCGACCGCGTCGACTCGAGCGCCGGCAAACCGGTGTTCAACCGCATCGTGACGCTAAAAGACAGCTTCGTCGCCAAATAAGGCGTTTAGCCTCCATGAAACCGGTGCACCCCGCGAGGAGGCACCGGTTTTTTTCATCCCCACGCGTGAACAACGTCCTGGACAAATGGCGTTTTTAATAAAATTACTTGACTCGCATGAGTAATATTTTCTATATTCAGGCAGGGCGAAATATGACAGAAGTTGCTTGAAAGGCAAACGCAATGGAGGTACTGCTGGCACAGCGACAAATGTTTTCCCCGCCCAAATCCGTCTGGTGGGCGGGCATCATGCTGTCCCTGGGCGTGGGTGCGCTGTGCTATGTGGCCGCCTATAAAATGGTCGAGTACGACGCCGGCGAACGCTTCATGCACCAGGCGCGCAACGCGCAGTACCACATCAGCTCCCGCATCGACACCTATGCCGACGTGCTGCGCGCCACGGCCAGCTATTTCGACGCCAGCGACAAGGTCGAACGCGAAGACTTCCACCGCTTTGTGCGCGGACTGAAACTGTCGACCCAGTTTCCCGCGCTCGTCAGCATCAACTTCGCGGAGTACATCACCGAAGCGCAGCGCGAGAATTTCGAAAAGGTATCGCGGCACAGCGGCGACGGCACCCCCAACGGCTATCCCGACTATGTCATCCAGCCGACCGGCCGCCGCGCCGACTATTCCGTCATCACGATGATCGAGCCGATCGCGGCGTTCCGCTGGCGGGTCGGCCTGGACATCACGCACAAGCCGCCGGTGGCGCAGGCCCTGGCCAACGCGCGCGACACCGGCGAGATCAGCACCTCCGGCAAGCAGATCGACATGGACAGCTTCGGCCAGGGCGGCGGCATGGCGATCCGCCTGCCGCTATACCGCAAGGATATGCCGCTGACCAATGTCCAGGAGCGCCGCGCCGCCTACCGGGGTTCGGTCGGCATCGGTTTCAGCGTGCCGCGCCTGGTGCAATTGGCGATGGACCAGATGCAGGTGCGCGACGTGCGCCTGCGCCTGTACGACGGCGGCGAGAGCAGCGACCGTTCCTCGGCCTCGTCGGCGCCCACTTTATTATTCGACAACAAGGTCAACGGCGGCGAGAACGTGCGTGCGGCCGACCAGTTCGGCATCGTGCTGCCGCTGATGTTCAACGGCCGCCAGTGGCATGCCCACTTCAGCGCGCCCAAGGCGGCCTGGTCGAGCCGCTTCGACCTGTTCCTGCCGTGGCTGGCCATGTTGAGCGGTTTTATCGGCTCGCTGCTGTTCTACCTGCTGATCCACACGCTGTCGTCGTCGCGCATGCGGGCGATCAAGATGGCCAAGGTCATGACCAAGGAATTGCGCGACAGCCAGGCCAAGCTGCAGCAGTCGCACCACAAGCTGCGCCGGCTGGCCGCGCACGCCGACCAGATCAAGGAGCAGGAACGCAAGCGCATCGCCCGTGAAATCCATGACGACCTGGGCCAGAACCTGCTGGTGCTGCGCATCGAGGCGGACATGCTGGCCACCCGTACCCGCCACCGCCATCCGCGCCTGCACGCCCGCGCGAAAAGCACGCTCAGCCAGATCGACAGCACCATCAAAAGCGTGCGCCACATCATCAACGACCTGCGTCCGAACGTGCTGGACCTGGGCCTGAACGCCGCCGTCGAATGGCAAATCGCCCAGTTCCGCCAGCGCTCCGGCATGGTGTGCGAGCTGATCGAGCACCAGCGCGACATCCGCATCGACGACCATTGCGCCACCGCCTTCTTCCGCGTGCTGCAGGAATCGCTGAGCAACATCGTCCAGCACGCGCACGCCAGCCTGGTGCGGGTGGAATTGCGGCAGGCCGGCGGCATGCTGAGCATGACCATTACCGACAACGGCGTCGGCATGCGGGCGAGCAATCGCAACAAGGTGGGTTCGTTCGGCCTGGTCGGCATCGAGGAACGCATCAGCTTGCTCGGAGGCGTCTGCTCCATCATCGGCAGCCCGAACGCCGGCACCACGGTCGCCATCTCGGTGCCGATCGACCACGTTCCCCCGCCTTCCAACGACGATATCAACGACATCAACGACGCCGGTCACCTGACCGCCAACGTCATCGCCTGATCCCCCTCCGGTTTACCCCGTGGCTGGCTAGGACAAGTCAGCGACTTGTAGGAATTTCCTCAGCAACATTGATAAATATCAAATGTGAAGAAGCAAAGTTAGGCAAAAATCAATTTGCTCGCAATGTTTCTTAACCCGTATCAATTAGAGGAGATGTCCATGAACGTCATCAACGCCCTGGATCTGGACCCCATCAAGGTCAAGCTGATGCATAAAGAATCCGGCGAAGGCTGGTCGCTGGAACATGTTAACGCTATCGAGTTGGAATATCGCCGGTTCCTGACGCTGATGAAAAAATACCCCCACGAACAGACCTCGCCGCTGGTCGACGTGGACACGTTCTGGCACTACCACATCCTCGATACGATGAAGTACGCCGCCGATTGCGAGGCCGTGTTCGGCTACTTCCTGCACCACTTCCCGTACGTCGGCATGCGCGGCGAGGAAGACGAAGCGGCGCTGGCGCGCATCGGGCAGCGGATGAAGGAACTGTACGAAGCGGAATTCGGCGAGGCCTATGTGCGTCCGGCCAAGCGTGCCTTCGAAGGCGCCACCCAAGCCAACGCCTTCTGCGGCTCGCCTGAAAAGCAGGCCAACGCCTTCTGCGGTTCGCCTGAAAAGCAGGCCAACGCCTTCTGCGGCTCCCCTGAGAAACAGGCCAACGCCTTCTGCGGCTCCCCTGAAAAGCAGGCCAACGCCTTCTGCGGCTCCCCTGAGAAACAGGCCAACGCCTTCTGCGGCTCGCCTGAAAAGCAGGCCAACGCGTTTTGTGGCTCGCCAGAAAAGCAGGCAAACGCCTTCTGCGGCTCGCCAGAGAAACAAGCGAACGCGTTTTGTGGCAGCCCAGAAAAACAAGCCAACGCATTTTGTGGCTCGCCAGAAAAGCAGGCCAACGCGTTTTGTGGAAGCCCAGAGAAGCAAGCCAATGCGTTTTGCGGCTCTCCTGAGAAGCAAGCCAACGCATTTTGCGGTTCGCCTGAGAAGCAAGCCAACGCGTTTTGCGGCTCTCCCGAAGAGAAAGTCGCTTTTTGCGGCAGCCCAGAGAAGGCAGTAGCCGCCAAAGTCCCGAACCAGTCCGGCCTGTTCAGCGGCCGTCCAACCCTGAGCTAAGACAACCTGCGACCACAAAGCCAAGCGTCATCTAAACCACGTAGGGCGGATTAGCGAAGCGTAATCCGCCATCTGTGGCCCCCCGATGACGCGCGCGGTCACCAAAAACAAGCAACACCAGCAGGCGGCATGATTAAATAAGTGGCATACTCTGAACTCCACCGTCCTGGGAGCTCATCATGGCCGTCAATTCAGTCGCCTCAAACAGCGCCGCAGTCCAATCAACGCCACCGCCGCGTCAAGCGGAGCCGGTGCAGGCCGCGCCAAAGCCTGCCGAGCAAGCGGCGCCACCGGCACCGCCGCCACAGCAAGCGGCACCCGCTCCAACCGTGAACAGCAACGGCCAGCGCATCGGCACGACGATCAACACGACAGCGTAAGCAAAACCAAGCGGGCCGACCAAAACCGGACCCACCAAAGAAAACGGCGCGTTACCGAGAGGTGCGCGCCGTTGTCTTTTTTGTTGGTCGCCTATCAGGCCGCCATCAGTTCGCGCAGCTCGCGGATGCTGAAATCGCTGATCTCGTGCATACGGATCAGGATGGTTGCACCAATCGGGAGGGTATTGTGGCGAATTTTGCTGATGACTGGAGGTGCTACTTCCAGGGCGCGCGACAACGCAGCATCGTTTTTCAGTTGCAGCTTTTCGATGATGGCGTCGAGGACGCGGTTCGGATTGTAGGTTGGGGATGCGGTGATTTCTTTGATAGACATAATGTTTAAGTAGGTTCGTGGCCGCTTTCGCAAAAAAACGACACATGGGTAAATAAAATTTTTAGCTCAATTACCAGTGAAGCACTACAAAACGCGAACGTTTATGCCGGTTTTTAGTGCCTAGCCGCGATAATACACGTTTTTGTTAACGAACGGCTAACCCGAGCTGTTTTTGTGTGAGATTTTGATAGATTTTACACCTATTTCTTATGCTAGTAAGAAATTTGTTGCAAGAAAAGGTATAAAACATTGTAAAGATTTGTAGCAACTCAGTTGGAACGGCTGAGGCCGGAGGCGAGGAAACACCATTCGACGGCCATCAAAGTAGCCAGTTGCGCAATGGTGCTTGGGAGGAAGATCGTCGAGGTCGAGCCGAAGCCCGCACTGCTGGACGCGCAGCGCCAGCCCAACTGACGACGGATTTCTTCCGGCGTCGGTGGCGGACGGCGGTCGCACTCACGCAACTGCATGTAGGCACGGACCTGCTCTTTGGTCGGATGCAAAGTGGCTGGCATACGCGAGCTCCTCTTAGAGATAACAACAATATCGCATCAAGCGCCGCTTTTTTTGATGCGCGTCAAGCAAGTCATCTTAATAGTTTGACACAGAAAGCTGACATCGGGCTTGCACTGGTATAAGTCTCAGTCTCTTTTTACACCTTTTTGCTGGGCAACTACAAGCGCCGCCCCGCTACTATGTGCGAGTACCAACGCTCGACATGATCTGGTCGTTTAAAATGACGTTTTTCCCGCCTCTGGCCGGACCAACAACCGCAATCCAACAACACTAAGGCGCCCATGACCTACGAAGAATTCCTCGATGAGGTAACCACCCTGCTGCACGAGCTCTACGACCTCGACGACGCGGCCGCGATCAAGCTGGTGGTCGACGCCCAGGACGCCGATTATTTTGTCGCGCACGACGACAAGGAAGAGATGCGCACGGTTGAACAGGCGAAGAAAGACGCCACCGCGCTCTACGAAGCGAAGCAAAACCGCAATCAGACCCAGCGCAAGCAGCAGTTGCGCAAAGTGCAGCAGAAGAAGTAAGCAAAAGTACGCAAAAACCGGGCGGCCATGCCTTGTCCACCTTGCCGCCCGCCGACCTCACATCCCCGCCAGCATCCCCGCCACCGTCGGATAACGCAACCGCACGCCTAATTCCCGCTTGATGCGTCCGTTGCTCAGCCTGCGCGACTCGGACATGAACGACAGCAGCGCCGGCGTGATCACCTGTTGCAATTCAGCACGCGGCAAACGCGGCGGACGTTGCATGCCGAAAGCGTCCGCCACCGCGTCGAAATACTCCGCCATCTTCATATCGCTGTCATCGACCGCGTGGTAGATACGGTTTGGCAAGCCGCCAAACAGCGCGCTGACGATGATCGTCGCCAGGTCGTCGGCATGGATATGGTTGGTATATACGTCCTCGGCGGCCAGCAAGGCCGGCGTGCCCTGCTGCAAGCGCTTGATCGGCAGCCGCTCGGCCCCATAAATCCCCGGCACGCGCAGTATGGACAGGTCCGAACCGGCACGCACGGCCCAGCGCCGCAGCACGGCCTCGGCGTCGACCCGGCGCGTGGCCCGGGGGTTGCGCGGCGCCACCGGACGGCTCTCGTCAAACAACGCTCCGCCGCAATCGCCGTACACCCCGGTGGTGCTGACATAAACCATGCGGCCTTGCTCAGGTAAAATGGCGGTCAGGTTACGCGTGCGTCGGTCCAGCGCGCCCTCGGCCGGCGGCGGCGCCAGGTGCACCACGTATTGGGCCAGCCCGGCCAGGCGCCGCAAGCTGGCGGGATGGTCGAGATCGGCCACCAGCGGCACGGCGCCCAGCGCGCGCAATTCGGCGCGACGCTCGGGCTGGCTGGTGGTGGCGAACACGCGGAAATGGCGCCGCAGCAGCGGCACCAGGCGCATGCCGACGTCGCCGCAGCCGACGATCAGCAGACGCGGCCGGTTGAATGCGTGGGAATGTAGTTCGTGATTGATTAGCTTGATGTTTTTCATCTGAAGGATTGTATGACGTTTCAAATTACTGTACAGCCTAGCGGCCACCAATTCAGCTGCGAGGAAGACGAAACCGTCCTGGCGGCCGCCATCCGCGCCGGTGTCGGCTTGCCTTACGGCTGCAAGAACGGCGCCTGCAGTTCCTGCCGGGGCAAGGTTTTGTCCGGCTCGGTGACGCACAAGGCCCACCAGGAACGCGCGCTGAGCAAGGAAGACGAAGCAGCCGGCTACTCGCTGTTCTGCTGCGCCACCGCGCACGCAGACCTGGTCATCGAAGCGCGCGAAGTGGCCGGCAGCGACGACTATCCTATCCGCAAGATGCCATCGCGCGTCGCGACCCTGGAAAAAGTGGCGCCGGACGTGGTCGTGATGACCCTGCAATTGCCGGCCAACGAGACGCTGAAATTCCGCGCCGGCCAGTATATCGAATTCATGCTGCGCGACGGCAAACGCCGCAGCTACAGTATCGCTTCGCCGCCGGACCAGGGCCAGCCGCTGGCCCTGCACATCCGCCACATGCCGGGCGGCCTGTTCACCGACCAGGTGTTCACGACGATGAAGGAGCGCGACATCCTGCGCTTCGAGGGCCCGATGGGGACCTTCTTCGTGCGCGAGGATACCGACAAGCCGATGGTGCTGCTGGCCTCCGGCACCGGTTTCGCGCCGATCAAGGCGATCGTCGAGCACCTGCGGGCGCAGGACTCGCAGCGTTCGATGACCTTGTACTGGGGCGGCCGCCGCCCGCAAGACCTGTACATGGACGCGCTGTGCCGCCAGTGGGAAGCGATCCTGCCCAACTTCAAATACGTGCCGGTGATCTCGGCCGCGCTGCCCGAAGACAACTGGAACGGCCGCACCGGCTACGTGCACGCGGCCGTCATGGCCGACCTGCCCGACCTGTCCGGCCACCAGGTCTACGCCTGCGGCGCGCCGGTGATGGTCGACTCGGCCAAGCAGGACTTTGTCGCGCAGTGCCGTTTGCCGGAGGAGGAATTCTACGCCGACGCCTTTACAACAGAAGCCGACATCAACAAACCGTAACAGCATCCAACCGGGAGCGGACTGGGATGCGGAGTCCCAGGACCCGCATCCCAGAAAGCCCCAATGTCCGACAGTTCCGCCTCTTCAAACGCTGGCAACGGTTTCAGCGTTCTGCGTCACCGCAACTTCACCCTATACCTCAGCGCGCGCACCCTCGCCACCCTCGCAGTCCAGATGCAAAACGTCGCCATCGGCTGGCAGGTGTATTCGATGACGCACAATCTGTTCGACCTTGGCCTGATCGGCCTGGCGCAGTTCGCGCCCTTCCTGCTGCTGATCCTGATCGCCGGCCACGCCGCCGACCGCTACGACCGCCGCAACCTGATCGCCATCGCGCTCGCCGCGCAACTGCTGTGCGGGCTCACCCTGCTCGCCTTCACCATGGCCGGCCTGAGTACCGTGTGGCCCGTGTTCGCCGTGCTGGTGCTGTTCGGCAGCGCGCGCGCCTTCATGGGGCCGGCCACGCAGGCCATCCTGGTCAACCTGGTGCCGCCGGAAAGCTTCAGCAAGGCCGTCGCGCTGAGCTCGTCGAGCTTCCACGTGGCCGTGATCCTCGGGCCGACCCTGGGCGGCCTGTTCTACCTGGCCGGCCCCAAAACCGTATATATCATTTCCTCGGCGCTGCTGGTCGCCGCCGTGGTCATGATGTGCATGGTCAAATCGGTCAAACAGCCGAGCAACCGCGAACCGGCGACATGGCACACGGTACTTGAGGGCCTGCGTTTCGTGCGCTCGCGGCCGGTGGTGCTGGGCGCGATCTCGCTCGACCTGTTCGCCGTGCTGTTCGGTGGCGCCACCGCGCTGCTGCCGGCGCTGGCGCACGACGTCCTGCACGTCGGCCCGACCGGCCTGGGCATGCTGCGCACCGCGCCCGGCGCCGGCGCCGCGCTGTGCTCGATCGCGCTGGCCTTCTTCCCGATCACGCGCCGGGTTGGCCAGTGGATGTTCGGCGGCGTGGCCGTGTTCGGCATGGGAACGCTGGTGCTCGGCGCCACCTCCACCTTCATCGTCGCGCTGGTGGCGCTGTTCCTGATGGGCGCCGGCGACATGATCAGCGTCTATGTGCGCCACCTGCTGGTGCAATACGAAACGCCGGACGCGATACGCGGCAGGGTCAGCGCCGTCAACTCGGTGTTCATCGGCGCATCGAACGAATTGGGCGAGTTCGAATCGGGCGTCACCGCCGGCTGGATGGGCCTGACGCGCGCCATCCTGTTCGGCGGCGCCGCCACCCTGGCCGTGACGGGACTATGGGCCTGGCTATTCCCGGTCCTGTCGCGCATGGACCGCTTCCCGCACGAGGATAAAAAATGACGCTCCTGTCGAAATTCCTGCCCAAGATAGCGCACAGCCGCCCCCACCTGACCCTAGCCATCGTGATCGGGGCCGTGGTGCTGCCCTTGCTGCCAGGCCATTGGCGCTGGCTCAGCCGCGTGCTGACGGCGTGGGACGTGGTCGTCTGGGTCTACCTCACGACGATGGGATGGATGATGCTGCGCGCCGACCAGCACGACATCAAACGCGCCGCCTGCCGCCAGGATGAGAAGGGACCGGTGATCCTGGCGACCTTGTCGATTGCCGTGATGATCAGCCTGGCCGCCATCGTCTCGCAGCTGACCACGCTCAAGGACGCGCCGCATGCCGACCTGGCGATGCACTACGGCTTCGTGGTGCTGACCTTGACGGGCTCCTGGTTCATGGTGGGCGTGATGTTCTGCTCGCACTATGCGCACCTGTATTACACCCATCCCGGCGGCGAGCCGGCGCTGGGCTTCCCGGACCGCCACCTGAAACCGAACTATTGGGATTTCCTATACTTCTCGTTCACGATCTCGGTGGCGGTGCAGACCTCGGACGTGACCGTGCGCTGCCGGCGCATGCGCAAGGTGGTGCTGGGCCAGTCGGTGCTGTGCTTCTTCTACAACCTGGCGATTCTCGGTCTTTCCATCAATATTGCAGCGTCTCTCATCAACGGTTAGCTACTTAACGAGAACCTAAGGCAAAAAGGAGTAATATTGATTCGCAGTTCAACAACACAGGAGCAAGCATATGCAGATCAATATTAATTCCGACAAAACCATCGATCGCAACGCGGGTCTGGACGAGCATGTGCAATCAGTCGTGAACAACGCGCTTCATCGCTTTGGTGAGCAGATCACCAGTGTGGAAGTGCACCTGAGCGACAACGTGGGTCAAAAATCAGTGGATGGCGACAACCGCGTCCTGATGGAAGCACGGGTTACCGGATACAAGCCGATCGCCGTGAGCGATCACGCAGCCACCTTGCACCAATCGATCGGCGGCGCCGCCGACAAGCTCAAACGCGCGCTCGACAGCGCCCTGGGCCGCCTGCACGACAAGGACAAGCGCCACGCGGCCGATCCTGTGGTCGCCACGGCCGATACGGACGAAGACGAGCAATAACCACGGAAACACGTAGGGCGGATTAGGCGGAACGCCGTAATCGGCCATGCATATGCCGCATGCGGCGCATACATGGCCGATTACGCTACGCTAATCCGCCCTACGTGTTTAAGACTATCTCACGAGCCGCTAGCGAGCGCGCGCAAATACCGCAGCCCCTGCACCGACCGGCTGCCATACCACGACATCATCTCTCCATCGACCAGCAGCACCGGCTTGCCCAGCTGCTTTTCCAGCGCAAACGCATGAGCTTCAGTGAATCGATACGGTTCGCTCGACAGCAGCACACCGTCGATGCCGGCCACCAACTCCGGAGACCATGCGAATTGCGGATACCGCACCTCGCCCAGGTCCGGCACGCTCCAGCCGATCTCTTCCAGCATGCGCGCGATATACGTATCGCGCGAAATCGTCATCCAAGGGTCCTGCCAGATACAGTACAACATCGTCTGCGCCGGCCCTTTCGGCGCCGCCTGCAACAACGCATACTCCGCCTCGAACGCCGCGCACCAGCGCTCCGCAACCTCCTCCCTGCCGAACACCCCGCCCATCAAGCGCGCCAGCGCCAGGTTGTCGCGCGGCCGCACCGGATGCGTGACGACGATATTGGGAATGAACTCGGCCAGTTCCTCGACGGTCGGCTTTTCGTTCTCGTCGATATTGACCACAAGATGCGTCGGCGCCAGCTTGCGAATCTTTTCAACGTTGACATCCTTGGTGCCGCCCACCTTGGGAATGGTCTGCACGACGTCGGCGGGATGGATGCAAAAACCGGTACGTCCCACCAGTTGCCCGGCCAGCCCGAGATCGCACAACAACTCTGTAATCGACGGCACCAGCGAGACGATGCGCGCGTTCGGGTCCGCCGGGTGCTCAGTGCCAAGCGCATCGATATAGGTCATGAGGTTTTCCGTCTTGATAGCAATGGCAATATTGAAGCACTCCACACCACAACACGCAACAACTACGTGACCCGGCCCCCTCGTTTGGGTATGATGTTTGAGTATCATAAGAATGCCTGCCAGCATAAATCGCTGCGCTATTGAAAGATTATCTTGAAACAGATCAGCACCTTCGGCACCTCCACCCACCAGATCGGCGACTTGCAGCTGCTGCGCAATGCGAATGATGACGCCGCCATCGCCAAACTGCTGGCGCACTGCCCCATCATGCGGCTGGACGCGGACGAAGCGGTCACAGACTCGAGCAAGGCGCGGCTGTATATCGTGCTGCGCGGCGCGCTGTCGGTGGCCACCGACACCCGCACCGGCATGGCCGACGGCACCGTCAGCAAGATCCTGCCCGGCGAAAGCGTCGGCGAGCAATCGGTGCTCGACGAGGAAGCCAATCTGTCGAGCATCACCGCGCTGGAGGAAAGCGACGTGCTGGTGATCGAGGCGGAGATCGTCTGGCAATTGATCGACGAATCGAACGTGCTGGCGCGCAATCTGCTGCGCCTGTTGTCGTTCCGCATACGCGCCGCCAACGCGCAGTTGCGCCGGCGCCAGAAACTGGGCGAGTTCTATCGTCAGTTGTCGATGATCGACGGCCTTACGGGCCTGTACAACCGCGCCTGGCTCAACGACCTGCTGCCGACAATGATCACCACCGCGCACGGCTCGAATTCGCCGCTGGCGCTGATCATGATCGATCTGGATCACTTTAAACGTTTCAATGACAGCCACGGCCACCTGGCCGGCGACCAGGCCTTGCGCTCGGCCGCGCAGGTGCTGAGCGGCGCGTTGCGCCCGACCGATTTCGCCGTGCGTTACGGCGGCGAGGAAATGATGGTGCTGCTGCCGGACACGCAGCGCAAGGTGGCGCTGGCGGTGGCCGAGCGCTTGTGCGAGCGGATGCAGCAAGCGGTGGTGTTCAGCGACATGCGCGCGCCGCTGCCGCACATCACCGCCTCGTTCGGCGTCGCGATATTGCAGCCTCAACAGAACGAACAAGACCTGATCGCCGCCGCCGACGCCGCGCTCTACCGCGCCAAGGAACTAGGCCGCAATCAGGTGGTGCAGGAAGAACTGGCGTAGTCCTTACTGCGCCGGAGCGATCAGCTCCACGTACTCATACAACTCCGCCAAAATCTGCTCGGCCCGCTCATCCGCATCCTGCTGCAGATGATCGATCTCGCCAAAGAACTGATCGATGCTGCGCGCACCGCCGGCCCCATCGTAAAACCGCGCCGCCCGATGCTGCTCCCAATGCTCCATCTCCGGCTCGGACAAGGTCTCCGGGAAGTTACGCGCGCGATATCGGAACAGCAATTCCACCAGGCGCGGATCATCGAACGACGGCGACGCCACCGCCAGTTTCGCCGGCGCCTCCTTGCGCAAGGACTCCAGCAAACGGCGATCCTCCTTGCCGATAAAGCCGTTATACAAATCCTCATCGACATCGAGCTCGGCGCCCGGCGGACGATAAAACACCTGCTCCCACTCGATATCCATATTGCGCCCGGCGGCGGCCAGCGCGGCAAACGCCTTGCCCTGCTCCAGATCGATACCCCACTGGGCCGCCATGGCCGGCGACAGCGTCTTCAGGTTCGACACCAGCATCGGCGATTTGTTCAGATGAATGCTCTTGACCGGCAGCCGCGTCATGCCTTCCGGCAGCGCGTCGGTGCGCGTGAAGATGCGCGTGCGAATCGTGTCCGCATCCAGGGTGAACAACTCGGTCGGATCGTAGGTGCAATCCCAGACAATGACTTCGTTCTTGTTGGTCGGATGCGTCGCCAGCGGCCACACCAGCGCGATGCAGCCGCGCTCGGCCGGGAACATGCCCGACACGTGCAGGAACGGCGCGCGCAGCTGCGGCGCCAGGTGCATGCCGATCTCGTCGGCTACGCGGTCCTTCTTGTGCAGCGCGAAGCAGAAGTCGAACAGTTTCGGCTGCTTCTGCTTGATCAGCCGCGCCAGCGCGATGGTGGCGCGCACGTCGGACAGCGCGTCGTGCGCGGCCTCGTGCAGCAGCCCGTTGGCCTTGGCCAGGTCTTCCAGCCGGAAGCTGGGCTTGCCGTCGGCCTTCTTCGGCCATTCGATGCCTTCCGGACGCAGCGCATACGTCATCCGCACCACGTCCAGCAGGTCCCAGCGGCCGCACTGGTTCTGCCATTCGCGCGCGTACGGATCGATCAGGTTACGCCAGAACATGAAGCGGGTGATCTCATCGTCGAAGCGAATCGTGTTGTAGCCGACGCCGACGGTGCCCGGCTTGGCAAACGCCTGCTCGATGGTGGCGGCGAACTTATGCTCCGGCACGCCCCATTCCAGGCACTGCTGCGGCGTGATGCCGGTGATCAGGCAAGATTGCGGATCAGGCAAGAAGTCATTGGCCGGCTTGCAATACAACATGATCGGGTCGCCGATCTCGTTGAGGTCGGCGTCGGTGCGGATCGCGGCGAATTGCGCCGGGCGATCGCGACGCGTCTGCGCGCCAAAGGTTTCGTAGTCGTGCCAAAGAAAAGTCTGTGTGGTCATAGAAGCGCATTCAGGGGTGCTACAGTTATTCTAAAAACTGCCGATAATTCAATGGTATTCCAACCGGAGCAACATCATGGCTACTCCCGTCTCAGTTACATCAGGCAGCACGGCCGCCAAGGCCGCACCACTCCAGGCGAAGGACGTCCAGGCCAAGGACGAGAGCACGATGTCGGTCGGCGCCAAGGCCAAGGCGCAACTCAACGCTTCCATCGTACAAGCTTCTTTGACGGTATCATTGAAATCTTCCAACGAACCGATGTCGGTCGTGCTGAAAACGGCGCTGACCGGCATTAACGAGGCGCTCAAGGACGACTTCGGCGACAACGCCATCCAGAACGCCGTGTCGCAGGACAATACGCCGGAAGGCACCGCGAGCCGCATTGTATCGCTGTCGACCGCATTTTACGACGCGTTCAAGCAGCAGAACCCAGGTGTGGATGAAGAGACGCTGCTTAACAAGTTCGTCGATACCTTGAAAAAGGGCGTCGACCAAGGCTTCGGCGAGGCGCGCGACGTGCTGGAGGGATTGAAAGTGTTGGGTGGCGAGGTCGCCAGCAATATCGACAAGACCTACGAACTGGTGCAGAAGGGGTTTGAGGATTTCATCGCCTCGCGCCTGGCGAAGCCGGCGGAAACAGAAAAACCGTAGGGCGGATTAGGCGGAACGCCGTAATCCGCCATTGCATGCGTCATCGGCGGCGCATGCAATGGCGGATTACGCTGCGCTAATCCGCCCTACGTATCTCCGTGAGCTGCACGCTCTGCGGCCAAATTAATCGCGATGCAAATTGATCGCGTCACGCGTTTCCAGCGCCACACGGCGCGCTGCGGACGCGAAATCCTCGCCCGCCTGCGGCGCCGCATACAAAATCTCTCGCGACGAGTTAATCATCATGCCAGCGCCAGCCGCCGTCTTGCCCGATTTAACGGTGGCCGCGATATCCCCGCCTTGCGCGCCGATGCCCGGCACCAGCAATGGCATATCGCCAACAATCGCCCTCACCTGCGCCAGTTCCTCGGGGAAGGTAGCGCCGACCACCAGGGCGCATTGACCATTGGCGTTCCACTTCTCCGCCACCAGACGCGCGACGTGCTGATACAGCGGCTTGCCGTCGACGTTCAGGAACTGCAGATCCGAACCGCCCGCATTCGAGGTACGGCACAGCACGATGATGCCGCGATCCGCCCACTCCATATACGGTTCCACCGAATCCGAACCCATATACGGGCTGACGGTGACCGCGTCGGCGCCATAGCGGTCGTAGGCCTCGCGCGCGTACTGGCGCGCGGTGGCGCCGATGTCGCCGCGCTTGGCGTCCAGGATCACCGGAATATGCGGATAGTTCTCACGCGCATAGGCGCAGATTTTTTCCAGCTGGTCTTCCGCGCTCAGGGCGGCAAAATAGGCGATCTGCGGCTTGAACGAGCAGGCCAGGTCGGCCGTCGCATCGATGATCTCGCGGCAGAAATGATAAATACCTTGCGGGTCGTTCTGGAACTGGGCCGGCAGCTTGGCCATGTCCGGGTCCAGGCCCACGCACAGCAGGGAGTCGTTGGCCGTCCACGCGGCAGACAATTTGTTGATGAAATTCACGACGCACCTTTTAATCTGTTGCAAACCCTCTATTGTAACGCGCCGCCAGCGGGCTGTTAAAATTTGCCCTCCATCCCAGAACGCTCAGAAAGCACTCCTATGAAATTATCCCAAAAAGTCGCTATCGTGACCGGCGCCACCCAAGGCATAGGCTTGGCGTGCGCCCAACGCCTGATCACCGAAGGCGCGAAAGTCATGCTGGTCGATATCAAACCGGAGGGCGAGCAAGCCGCCGCCGCGTTGGGCGAACAGGCCCGCTTCTTCGCCGCCGACGTCAGCCAGAAGGCCGATGTGGACGCGCTGGTCGCCGCCACCATGGCGGCGTTCGGCCGTATCGACATCCTGATCAACAACGCCGGCGTCACCCACGCCGCCGATTTCCTCGACGTCACCGAGGACGATTTCGACCGCGTCATGCGCATCAACCTGAAATCGATGTTCCTGTGCGGCCAAGCGGTCGCGCGCGAGATGGTCAAGCAGCAAAGCGGCTGCATCATCAATATGTCCAGCGTCAACGCCGAGCTGGCGATCCCTAACCAGGTGCCCTATGTCGTATCCAAGGGCGCGATCAACCAGTTGACCAAGGTGATGTCGCTGAACCTGATCCCGCACGGCATCCGCGTCAACGGCATCGGTCCCGGCACCATCCTGACGGAACTGGCAAAGAAAGCGGTGATGTCCAGCCCGGAAGCGCGCAACACCATTTTGTCGCGCACGCCTATGGGTCGTTGCGGCGAGCCGGAGGAAGTGGCGTCGATCGCCGCCTTCCTCGCCAGCGACGACGCCAGCTATATGACCGGGCAAACCCTGTATGTCGACGGCGGCCGGCTGGCCTTGAATTACACCGTCCCCGTCAAATAAACCGTCTCAAATATTGAGTTATGCGCCTGCCTGATGTCTGGTATCTGAAACAACAATTAGACACATATCTGATGGAGTCCCATAATTACACCTGTCTCCACTATTCTCCTCCAAGAAAATAGTTTTAAGCCCGCTTTAACCAGCGGGCTTTTTTTTGCCCTTTTTTCGCTGGTATTGTTTTTTGTCATGGCCGCGTCATATTGCCGCCCTATACTCATTACATCTTAAGTACATGCAACCGATAGGCATGACTGAAGAAAGGTGCACCGGGAACCCGGTGCACCACTCCCCATTTCGCGCAGTGCGTGGTATTGTCTGGCTTATGATCAAGCAATTACTTCTGACTTCATCCCACGCCAAACTGCGCTACCGAACTGCCATCTGCCTTTATCTGCTGATTCTGATTTTTGGCTCGATTCCGGGCGCCCGCCAGGATATCGGCGAGGTCGCGTCCGGCGTCATACTGCATTCACTGGCGTACGCCGGCCTGGCCTTCCTGATCTTTACCGGCGGCACGGGCAGCCCGGCACAACGCGCCGGCAAGGCCGTTCTCACGATCGCGGCCATGGGTGCCGTGGACGAGCTGGTGCAAAGCTTCCTGCCCTACCGCCACGGCGCCGTTTCCGATTGGCTGGTCGACTGCAACGCCGCCATTCTGACTTCGCTGGTCATGTGGGCCTTGTGGACGCGTTTCCGTATCCAGCCGCAAACTTAATATCGGGACTGACGTCAGCGGGAAAGCTTCTCCCGCCGCCGGTGGCCGACTCCACATCCAAACGCATTTGCTGCAATTGCTCGGCTTGGGCCACGCGTACCAATCCGTGCAATGCATGAGTGAGCAAATGCCTGCAGCGGGGATCCTGCTTTTCCCCACAGGCTAGAGTGATTAACTCTTCGATAATAGTATCTGTCACGCGTGTCAACATATCGATGTCCTTTAAAGTGATACCGAACAATTATTGTCTGTAGGTAGCATGTTTCAATTGATGTACATCAATTGTGGCGGGATAGTCCGGAACAAAAAAGCATTGCGCCTCTCTCACCCAAGTGGCTGGCCCACTTTGATTAACCAACGGGGAGGCAAAAAATGTACATCACTAAGCAAAATAAATGGGTTGCAGTTGTATGCATGGCGGCGTTGGCCGGATGCGCTTCGGACCGGATGTCCGACAGCTCGTCCAGTGCCAACACCGGCTATACCGCGCCGGGCACCACGGCAACGTCAAGCACCGCCGGAACCGGCAGTCCAAGTAGCACGGGGACCGGCGAAACCGGCAGCAGCACCGCTGGCACGGGCACGGGCAGCATGGGAAGTACCGGCAGCATGGGCAGCAGCGGTAGCAGTGGTGGCACGGGGAATTTGGGAAGCACTGGCGGCAGCACGGGAAGCACCGGGAGCACCGGCACCCTGGGCGGCACGGGTAGCAGTGGCAGCACTGGCACGATGGGTAGCACGGGCACGATGGGTAGCACCGCCAGCGCGGGCGACACCAGTTCCGCGCAAACCTCTTACGGAACGGTGCAGGCCATCGACCAGATGCAGCGTCAGGATGTGGGCGCGGGCGCAGTGGGCGCCGCGGCGGCGGGCGGCACCATGGCCGGTTCGCCGACCGACCGCGTGTATCGCGTCACCGTGCGGATGGACGACGGCAGCAGCCAGTTGGTGGTGGTCGATTCCATGCCTGGCTACAAAATAGGTGACCGGGTCCGCTACAACAACGGCACCCTGACGCCCTATTAATACAACTGTTCGACCTGATAGCCGCGCCGCTTGAGCAACTGCGGCAGGCCATCGTCACCCACCAGATGCAGCAGGCCAACGCCGACAAAGGCTACTTTGTCCTGCTGCATGATGCGTTCGATATTGGCGGCCATCTCGGGATTCCGCTTACCCAGCAGCACCCGCTGCATGAAGCCGGCCGAAATGGAATCGCCGGTGGTGGCCGAGTGCCACGCCGCCTTGATGCCTGGCGCGTCGGCCGAACTCCACGCGTCGATCAACGCCTGCGACTTCTTCAACGACGAACCGCTGGCCAGGTCGGCCAGGCTTTCCACCAAATATTGCTCTTGCTGGCGCGCGTCCAGCGTGTCGAACAAACCCAGCTGATATTCCGCGCTTTCCAGTTCCTGCACGGTCTTCTCCTGCTTCTGGGCGGCCGCCAGCAGCGCGTATTCCACCGCCTGGCTGCGTTGATATCCGTGCAGGTCCAACTCCGTCCCGACCAGCAGATTGGCGATCAGCCATGGCTTGTAGTGCTGCACCGATTGCAGCGACAAACCCGCCTTGGCCAGCGCCGCGACCATTTTGTTCAAAGTGGCCGGGCTCAAATGGTTCTGCACCACATCGCCGTCCGGATAGCGGCCATGGCGGGCCAACGCCTTCTGGAATGGCAAATCCTGGCGAATATCCAGTTCGATCACTAAAGTATTCGAATCAAGCAGCGCCCGCGACGTTTGTGCATCGAGCGGGTAAAAACCATCCTTGCCGACATGGATAGTGCCAAACAAATAACTTACTTTACCTTCATGACTAATCCGGTACAGCTGGCCACGACGCTGCGAACTTGTCTCGCTCACGCCCGCAGCGAACACAGCTTCGCTGACAAAACTGAGTAACAATGCAAACAAGATGACAAGTTTCTTAGGCATGCGAATTCCCGACGATAGCAGGAGATGCCATCGAAATAACATTATTTAAGAGGAGTGGGAGCAGCTCGGCGTGGCGCTTTACTGTTTCCAATAGTAAATCAGGAAGGCGCTGGAGAAAAACTTTTTGTGAAATTTGGCGCGACTGTCGGCAAATTAAACACACTTAAATAGCAGGGAAATAATAAAAGAGCTGTGCAAATATAAACAGTTTGTCGGTTTAACATTGGTTCAGTAAAACCACATCCGCTCCAAGGGCTTCATTGAAAGCTGTGCGGTTGGCCCGATATGTTATTCATGATCCCATTTTCCATACTCGACCTCGCCCCGATCGCCGAAGGCAGCAACGCTTCCGCATCGTTCCGCAACACACTCGACCTCGCCCAACACGGCGAGCGCTGGGGTTATCAGCGCTACTGGCTGGCCGAACACCACGGCATGCCGGGCATCGCCAGCGCCGCGACCGCCGTGGTCATCGCGCATGTGGCCGGTGGCACATCGACCATCCGCGTCGGCGCCGGCGGCATCATGTTGCCCAACCACGCGCCGCTGGTGATCGCCGAGCAGTTCGGCACCCTGGAGGCGCTGTATCCAGGCCGCATCGACCTCGGACTGGGCCGCGCGCCCGGCTCCGACCAGACCACGGCCCGCGCACTGCGCCGCACCCTGGAAACGGACGCCGACGCCTTCCCTCAGGACGTGCTGGAGTTACAAGATTACATGTCCGACACGCCGCGCCAGCGCGTGCTGGCCGTACCCGGCAAAGGCGCCAAGGTGCCGCTGTGGATACTGGGCTCCAGCACCTTCGGCGCGCAGCTGGCCGCGCACATGGGGTTGCCGTTCGCCTTCGCCTCGCACTTTGCGCCGCAGATGATGATGCAGGCGTTGACCTTGTACCGCGCCAACTTCCAGCCCTCGGCGCAACTGGCCAAACCTTATGTCATGCTGGGCTTTAACGTCTTTGCCGCCGACACGGACGAGGAGGCACGCCTGCGCGCCACCTCGATGCAGCAAGCCTTCGTCAACCTGCGTACCGGGAAGCCATCACGGCTGCAGCCTCCGCGACCGGGCTATCTGGAATCGCTGGGACTGCCGGAACGCGCGATGCTCGATTCCGTCCTGTCGTGCAGCGCGATCGGCGCGCCGGAAACGGTCGGCCGCCAGTTACAGGAGTTCATCAACCGCACCGGCGCCGATGAATTGATGATCACCTCGCAGATCTTCGAGCACGAGCATCGGCTGCGCTCGTATGAAATCACGGCCGAGGTGCATCAGTCACTGAAGCGCGCGGAAGCGGGGCTTTAATGAACCACGTAGGGCGGATTAGCGCGTAGCGCGTAATCGGCCCTACGTGTCTCCGGGGCATAGCTCAGTCCGACAAATCCCTCACGCTCAGCAGCATTTTGCGATCGCCGGTAAAATTGCCGCCTGCAAAATGAAGGAGCACCCGTGAGCCAGTCCCACGCCCAGCAAGATCTCTCCCCCGGCATGGTCTGGCTGTTCGCCGTCGCAACCGGTCTGATCGTCGCCAACCTGTACTACGCGCAAACCCTGATCGGCCCGATCAGCCGCGCCACCGGCCTCACCCCGAGCGCCGCCGGCCTGATCGTCACCCTCACGCAAGTGGGCTACTGCGTCGGGCTGCTGTTCATCGCCCCGCTCGGCGACCTGGTCGAAAACCGCCGCCTGATCTTCATCGCGCTGCTGACCAGCGCGGTCGCCCTGCTGGCCGCCTCCGCCACCAGCAACCCCAACCTGTTCCTGCTGGCCGCCTTCTGCATCGGCCTCGGCACCGTCGCCGCGCAAATCGTCGTCCCGTTCGCCGCCCACATGTCGCGGCCCGAAACGCGCGGGCAAACGGTCGGCAAGGTCATGAGCGGCCTGATGATGGGAATCATGCTCGCCCGTCCCGTCGCCAGCCTGATCGCCGACGCGTTGAACTGGCATGCCGTGTTCGTCATCTCCGCCGTCACCACCACCGCCCTCGCCTTCCTGCTGCGCGCCCGGCTACCCCAGCGCCATCCGAATTCCGGCCTGCGCTACTTTGAGCTGCTGGGTTCGATGTGGCACCTGCTAAACAGCACCCCGATCCTGTGCCGGCGCGCCGCCTACCAAGCCTGCATGTTCGGCGCCTTCAGCCTGTTCTGGACCAGCGTATCGCTCGAGTTGACGGGGCCGTACTTCCACCTCAGCCAAACCGGCGTCGCCATTTTCGCGCTGGTCGGCGTCGCCGGCGCGGTCGCGTCGCCGATCGCGGGCAAGCGTGCCGACCAGGGCAAAAGCCTGTCGACCACGTTTATCGCGTTCTCGCTGGCCGCTGTGGCGTTCCTGCTGCCGCTGGCGATACACGCCAACCGCATCGTCGATCTGGGCGTGCTCGTGCTCACTTCGATCTTGCTGGACATGGGCGTCTCGGCCAATCTGGTGACGGGACAACGGGCGATTTTCGCGCTGCCGGCGGAGGTCCGCGCGCGCCTGAACGGGCTCTACATAGCGTTGTTCTTCATGGGCGGCGCGATCGGCTCGTCGCTGGGCGGCTGGATGTTCGCCGCGCACGGATGGCGCGGCGTGTTGTGGGCGGGATTGGTGTTCCCGCTGGTGGCGTTGTGCGTTTTCGCCACCGAACCCGGGGTCAGGTTGATACGTCGGGAAAACACGTAGGCTATTATTTACGGTGCATTTTTCCGTCGGCGCTGTATTCGATTTCCTGTACCAGGATCGAGCGGCGATGGTCGCCGCCGCCGGGCAGCACGCTGTCGTGGTAGAACAGCAGCGTCTTGCCGTCATGTTCCAGGATTGCCTGGTGATTGGTAGATATCTTCAGGAAGTCGATCAGCACGCCGCGATATTCGAACGGTCCCAGCGGCGACTTGCCGGTCGCGTAGACGATCTGCCCCGGCCAGCCGGTCGAGAACGAGAAGTAATAGACGCCCTTGTGCTGATGCAGGAACGGCGCTTCGCCGTACGCGGTCTTGGCCGGGAACTTGTCCACCACCACATTCTTGATGCCGCCCACCGCGCTCTTGAGGTCGGCGGACAGCTCGACCACCTTCGGCACGCGCGTGCCGAAGTACAAATAGATACGCTTGTCCTTGTCGATAAACACAGCGGGATCGATCGGCTCGTCGCCGGCATTGGCGTCGCGCGGCGTCTCGACCAGGGGCTTGCCGATCAAATCGACAAACGGCCCCATCGGGCTATCGCTGACGGCCACACCGATTTGCTTGCCACCAACCGGCGCGAAGAAATAGTATTTTCCGCCGTGCTCGACCGCCTCCGGCGCCCACGCCTTGGCATCCGCACTGGCCCACTTGAAAATACTGGCGGGCAAAGTCGGGCCGTGATCCTTCCAGTTCTTCAAATCGGGCGACGTCAGCACGCGCCATGAAGTCGAGTCCCAGTACTTGCCCGAGTTGTTCTGATCGTCGGTCGCGTAGACGACGTACTGTCCGGCGAAAAAGTGCGGCGAGGGATCGGCTGCGAAATTTTTCGTCAGCAAAGTTTGCGCGCTTGCGCAGGCGCTCGCTGCCAGCAGCACGGTGGCCAGGATAGTTTTCATGAAGTCTCCAATATTTTTATTGAGACGATGGTAAAACTGATAATGACCGCAGAGATATAACTTTATTGAGTTCTGCCATAAAAAAAGCGGCCCTAAGGCCGCTTTCCAGCAAAACAAGCCGACCTTACTTGACGTTACTTGACGTTGCGCGGCTTGGCGAACGCGTCGCCGGCCTTCCATTCAGGCAGCTTCGGGCTGTCGGCGATCATGCGGCCCAGGTTCAGCGTGTATTGCGCCATCTGCACCATGCCCGACAGGTCCCAGCTGGCGTCGTACTCGTCGCTGACCTGGTGGTAGCGCTTACCATACGCATCCGCCTTCACCTTGGAGCCGGCCGGGTCCTTGATGTATTCCCGGCCGCCGTCGATCGAAAACGCCGGCACACCCTGCTTGGCGAAACTAAAGTGGTCGCTCCGGAAGTAGCCGCCGGCCAGATCCGGTTCCGCCTTGGCGATATGCATGCCCATGGCCTTGGCGGCGGCTTCGGCCATCTTGCCCAGTTCGGTGCGCTCGCTGCCCTGGGTGCCGATGTCGCGCGTGGCGCCGACAAAGTTCAAGCTATCCAGATTCAGGTTGGCGGCGGTCTTCGCCAGCGGCCACAACGGCGCCGTCGCGTAGGCCGCGCTGCCCAGCAGGCCCTGCTCTTCGGCGGCGACCCACAGGAACATCTGGCTGCGCTTGGCCGGCGCGCGCACCGCTTGTTGCGCCATCGCCAGCAAACCGGCCGTGC